>CBDFNK010000021.1:0-245558 GCA_965250205.1 Hyphomicrobiaceae bacterium | reverse complement strand
TGTGTCCGCCTTTGTGTTGGGTGGCCATGGCGACGACATGGTGCCACTGACCCGCTATTCGACAGTTGCTGGCATTCCGTTGCCAGATATCGTCAAAATGGGTTGGATCCGCCAGGAGCGTTTGGACGAAATTGTTGACCGCACCCGCAAAGGCGGCGGTGAAATTGTCGGATTGCTGAAAACCGGGTCTGCTTATTATGCACCTGCGGCTTCAGCGGTTGAAATGGCGGAAAGCTATCTCAAAAACAAACGCCGGATTTTGCCAGCTGCATCTTATCTCAACGGCGAATTTGGCGTAAAGGGCCTCTATGTCGGCGTGCCAACGATCATCGGAGAAGGCGGCGCTGAGCGTATTGTTGAGATTGATCTCAATGCAACCGAGCGCGCCATGTTTATGAAGTCCGTGGAAAGCGTCAAATCCCTGGTTGATGCGTGTATCAATATCGCACCGCATCTTGGCTCTTAAGTCTTTGCTGCGCGTCCGTCGTCTCAATGGCGGGTGGATGCGCATTTAGGAACACGTGCCTGCAATTTCAAAATGAAACGAGCAAAAAATAGCCGATGAATATTCACGAATATCAAGCCAAAGAGCTTTACCGTGCCTATGGCGTCGCCACCACTGTTGGCTACCCAGCATTCTCTGTTGATGAGGCCGTTGCTGCTGCAAAAAAGTTGCCGGGCCCAGTTTGGGTGGTCAAAGCGCAAATTCATGCAGGTGGCCGTGGCAAAGGCACGTTTAAAGAAGATGCAGCCGGTGACGGCGGCGGCGTGCGCATTGCTAAATCCATCGACGAGGTCAAAGCGTTCGCTGAGCAAATGCTTGGCAACACACTTGTGACCATTCAGACGGGAAACGCTGGTCGACAGGTCAACCGGATCTATGTCGAAGACGGCAGCCAGATCGCACGCGAACTTTATCTCTCTGCGCTTGTTGATCGCGCCACGTCTCGGATTGCGTTTATCGCGTCAACCGAAGGCGGCATGGATATTGAGAAGGTCGCCGAAGAGACGCCTGACAAAATCATGACCATGTCGATTGATCCGGCAACCGATCTGCAACCCTTTCATTGCCGCAAGATCGCCCAAGCGCTGGGCCTCAAAGGTGATCTCGCCAAGCAATGCGGCAAGATGATTGGCAATCTTTATAAGCTGGTGAGCGAGAAGGACATGAGCCTTCTTGAAATCAACCCGCTGGTTGTGACAACAGATGATCAACTCGTCTGCCTCGATGGCAAGATGGATTTCGATTCAAATGCGCTTTATCGCCACCCAGACATTGTTGAATTACGCGATGAAGCGGAAGAAGATCCGATGGAGATTGAAGCCTCCAAGCATGATCTGTCCTACGTCAAGCTCGATGGCAATATCGGCTGCATGGTCAATGGTGCCGGTCTTGCGATGGCGACCATGGACATCATCAAGTTGTTTGGTTCAGAGCCCGCAAACTTCCTCGACGTCGGCGGCGGGGCCTCGAAAGAAAAAGTCCAAGCCGCGTTTCAGATCATTTTGTCGGACCCTTCGGTCAAAGGGATTTTGGTCAACATCTTCGGTGGCATTATGCGCTGTGACATCATTGCCGAAGGCGTGATTGCGGCTGCCCGCGAGATGGACATTCAAGTGCCGCTGGTTGTGCGCCTCGAAGGCACCAATGTTGAGCTTGGCAAGAAAATCTTGTCCGAGAGCGGCCTTGCCATCATTCCGGCCGACAACCTCGGCGACGCAGCGAAGAAAATCACCGATGAAGTTCGAAAGGCGGCCTGATGTCCATAATGATCAACAAAGACACCAAGGTTATCTGCCAAGGTGTTACCGGTGCTCAAGGCACCTTTCATACCAAGCAGGCCGTTGCTTACGGCACCAAGATGGTCGGTGGTGTCACGCCTGGCAAAGGTGGCACGGCGCATCCTGATAGCGAACTGGCTGATCAGCCAATCTTTGATACGGTTCTTGAGGCGAAAGAAAAAACCGGTGCCACGGCGTCTGCGGTTTATGTGCCGCCCGCCTTTACCGGGGACGCAATTCTGGAAGCGATTGACGCGGAAATGCCGCTCATTGTTTGCATCACGGAAGGCATTCCGGTGCTTGATATGGTGCGGGTGAAACGTGCGCTCGATGGCTCGAAGTCGCGCCTTCTCGGGCCCAACTGCCCAGGCGTTCTGACACCGAATGAATCTAAGATCGGCATCATGCCGGGCAACATCTTCAAAAAGGGCAGCGTTGGTATTGTGTCGCGCTCGGGAACCTTGACCTATGAAGCGGTGAAGCAAACCACAGATGCGGGCCTTGGCCAGACCACGGCGGTTGGTATTGGTGGCGACCCGGTCAAAGGAACAGAGTTCATCGATGTGCTGGAAGAGTTTTTGGCCGACCCTGAAACAAAATCGATCATTATGATCGGCGAGATCGGGGGGTCTGCAGAAGAAGAAGCTGCTGAGTTTATTCGGGCAGAAGCCAAGAAGGGTCGCTCAAAACCGATGGCTGGCTTTATCGCCGGTGTTACCGCGCCTCCAGGACGGCGCATGGGCCATGCGGGCGCCATCATCTCTGGCGGCAAGGGTAAGGCTGAGGATAAACTCGAAGCCATGCGGCGTGCCGGTATTGCGATTGCCGATAGCCCAGCCACACTGGGAACGACGTTGGCAGACGTCCTCAAAGGTTAAGGGCGTGTCTCCCAAAAGTGGAAGCCGGTTTTGGGATAAAGACACGCAAATACAAAGATCTAGAGCGCGAATGCGATTCAAATTATAGCTGAGGTGCTCTAGACTATGACCTAAGGTTCATAAGACAGCTTTGGTCAGGTATTATATGTTGCCACATAAACCGAAGGCATCCGTAACTACACGTGCTCGGGTCCTTCGGCATATCGTTTCATCGCTAATGAGCGAAGTCTGAGACCCCATATGTCGCGCCAATCCTCAAATGAGCGATTCCATCGCACCTCTTTTTTAAGTGGCCATAGTGCTGCTTATGTCGAAGAGATGCAGTCGCTCTATGACGGCAATCCAGGTTCGGTCTCCGATGAATGGCGACTGTTCTTTGAAAGCTTGAAAAGAGATCTTGGCAATTATGATGATGATGGTGAGTTTATTGCAGCGACGGCTTCGACTACAGGGCCATCGTGGGCGGTTCCCCTCAATATGCTGCAGGAAAATGACGAAATTGTCTCGGCGCTAACTGGCGATTATGGCGGGCTTGAAAAACGCCTCTCAGAGCGCATCAGCGCGCGTGCGCAAAATGCCGGTTTTGAAATGACGCCAGCCGCTTCGCTGCGTTCAACACAAGATAGCATTCGCGCCATTATGATGATCCGCGCGTACCGTGTCATGGGCCACTTGGCAGCTGACCTTGACCCGCTAGGTCTTGCTGATCGCAAAGTGCACAATGAACTGAGACCTGAAACATATGGCTTTACGGAAGCTGACCTTGACCGGCCGGTTTTCATTGATCGCTATCTTGGATTAGAGACCGCGACAGTTCGCCAGATCTTGCGCATTGTACGACGTACCTATTGCCGCAAGATTGGCTATCAGTTCATGCACGTCACCTCGCCTGAAGAAAAGGGCTGGATCCAGCGCCGGGTGGAAGGTGAAGAAAAAGACATTCAATTTACGCTGCTCGGCAAGAAAGCCATTTTGAACAAGCTTATTGAAGCGGAAATGTTCGAAAGCTTTTGCGATGTGAAATACACCGGCACCAAACGTTTTGGCTTGGATGGGGCGGAAGCGCTTGTTCCAGCTCTTGAGCAAATCATCAAACGTGGTGGCCAGCTCGGCGTCAAAGAAATTGTTCTTGGCATGGCTCATCGCGGTCGGCTGAATGTGCTCGGCAATGTGATGAGCAAACCGCTGCGCGCCATTTTCCATGAATTCAAAGGTGGTTCTTGGAAGCCAGAGGAGGTTGAAGGTTCGGGTGATGTGAAGTATCACCTTGGTGCCTCCTCAGACCGCACGTTTGACAATAACAACGTTCATCTGTCGCTAACAGCCAATCCATCGCATCTTGAAATTGTTGATCCGGTTGTGCTCGGCAAGGTCCGCGCCAAGCAAGACCAGCATGGCTGTACACCAGGTCAGCGGACACCTGTTATGCCGCTTCTTCTTCATGGCGATGCAGCGTTTGCTGGCCAAGGTGTAGTTGCTGAGTGCTTTGGGCTTTCAGGTCTCAAGGGACACAGAACAGGTGGCTCAATCCACTTTGTCATTAACAATCAGATCGGCTTTACAACCAATCCACGTTACTCGCGCTCTTCGCCGTATTGCTCAGATGTGGCCCGCATGATCGAAGCGCCGATTCTGCACGTCAATGGCGATGATCCAGAAGCTGTCGTGCATTGCGCGAAGATTGCAACGGAATTTCGTCAGCAATTCCAAAAGCCGGTGGTGATCGACATGTTTTGTTATCGCCGCCACGGACACAACGAATCTGATGAACCGCTGTTTACCCAGCCTCTGATGTACAAGAAGATCAAAAACCATCCAAAGGTCGTGGAAACCTATGCCAAGACTTTGGTGGAAGAAGGTGTGTTGCGTTCGGCAGATGAAGTGACTGAAATGTGGGCTGCCTATCGTGCACATCTTGAAGCTGAAATGGCAGCCGCCGACAGCTTCATGCCCAACAAAGCCGATTGGCTTGATGGCAAGTGGGCCGGAATAGGGCTTGGCGATGAGGAAGCGAACAGTGCAACGGGTGTCGAACGCGATATCTTGAAAGAAGTTGGTCGCGATATCACCAAAGTGCCAACTGATTTTCACGCGCACAAGAATATCTCCAAGATCCTGGATCGCCGCCGCGCTATGATCGAAAAAGGTGAAAGCATTGATTGGGCAATGGCCGAGCACTTGGCATTTGGCACGCTGGTTCGCGAAGGTTTTCCAGTGCGCTTGTCAGGTCAGGACTGCGAACGGGGCACGTTTTCGCAGCGTCATTCTGTTTTGATCGATCAGGAAAATGAGCGCCGCTACACACCACTGAGGCATGTCGCGCCTGATCAGGCGATGTTTGAAGTGATCAATTCGATGCTGTCTGAAGAAGCAATACTTGGGTTTGAGTATGGCTATTCGCTTGCAGAACCCAATGCTCTCGTGGCCTGGGAAGCTCAGTTTGGTGACTTCGCCAACGGTGCCCAGGTCGTGTTTGATCAGTTTATCTCTTCTGGCGAACGCAAGTGGCTCAGAATGTCCGGCCTCGTTTGCCTGTTGCCGCATGGCTATGAGGGTCAGGGCCCCGAGCACTCTTCAGCGCGTCTTGAGCGATTTTTGCAACTTAGCGCGGAAGACAATTGGCAGGTTGCCAATTGCACGACGCCAGCAAACTACTACCATATCCTGCGTCGACAATTGCACCGCAAGTTTCGTAAGCCGCTCATTCTCATGACGCCGAAATCGCTTCTGCGTCACAAGCGTGTGATCTCCAAGCTGGAAGACCTAGCCGAGAATTCCACGTTCCATCGTGTGCTTTGGGACGATGCCTATAGCCTACCTGATCAAAAGATTAAGCTGAAAAAAGACAAAGACATCCGCCGCATCGTGTTGTGTTCGGGTAAAGTCTATTACGATCTTTATGCGGGCCGTGAAGCGGCTGGGATTGACGACGTGGTTGTCATTCGCCTTGAGCAACTTTATCCCTATCCAGCGCGCGCCGTGATGGAAGTTTTTGAGCGGTTTGCAAATGCTGATATCGTCTGGTGTCAGGAAGAACCAAAGAACATGGGCGCTTGGTTCTTTATTCAAGCAAACATTGAATGGACCCTTGAGCGTGTTGGTCACAAGCAGAGCACGGTCCGTTATGCTGGGCGCTCGGCTCTTGCTGCGACAGCAACCGGGTTAATGAGCCGACATTTGAAAGAGCAGAATACACTGGTCGAAGATGCTTTGACCGGAATAGATAAATAGGCATGGGATTCAGCGCGCAAGTTAGAATGAGCGCATGGGTCACGAAAGAGCATAGAAGGCTTGAGCGATGGCAGTTGAGATTCGCGTTCCTGCGTTGGGTGAATCGATTACCGAGGCGACCGTTGGTTCTTGGTTCAAATCAGCAGGTGATGCAGTTAAGGCCGATGAGCCTCTGGTCGAACTGGAAACCGACAAGGTGACGGTTGAGGTGCCTGCGCCGCAAGATGGTGTCTTGTCAGAGATCACAGTCGCTGCAGGTGAAACTGTTGAGATTGGCGCACTTCTTGGTGCGTTAAGCGAAGGAGGTACTACAGCAAAGTCCTCCCCGACGCTTGCTGATAAAAAGATAAACGAGGCACCGCAGCCAAAAGCAGCAACACCCAACAGCCCGTCTGAAACTGGTCAAACAGACGGTGGCGCGCGCCCACCAAGTCCGGCGGCGCGTAAAGCACTGGAAGAAGCAGGCCTGACTGCGGCTGACGTCGAAGGCACGGGACGCAATGGTCAAATCCTGAAAGAAGACGTTGCGCGCGCCCTTGAGGGACAAGCCAAACTGTCTAGCAAATTGGCGAGCACCAGCTCAGCACGCCAGGCACCTCAGGCCACGCCAGAGCGTGAGCTGCTGGCTAAGGCAACGCGCAGCGAAGTTTTGAAACCTGCGCCCGATATGCGCCTGCCGTCGACGGTCAATGAAGCAGCACGCGAAGAGCGCGTGAAGATGTCACGATTGCGCCAGACCATCGCCCATCGCTTGAAGGATGCCCAAGATACTGCAGCGATCCTGACGACGTTCAATGATGCCGACATGACGGCCATCATGGATCTGCGCAAAGAGTACAAAGATCTCTTTGAACGCCGCCACGGTATCAAGTTGGGGTTCATGGGTTTCTTCGTTAAAGCCTGCATTCAGGCGCTGAAAGAAATTCCGTCGATCAATGCTGAAATTGAAGGCAATGAAATCGTCTATAAAAATTACTATCACATTGGCGTTGCTGTCGGTACCGAGCGTGGTCTTGTGGTACCTGTGCTACGCGAAGCTGAGCACATGACGATTGCAGAAATTGAAGCGCGTATTGCTGACTTCGGTCGCAAAGCGCGGGACAGCAAGCTCGGTATTGAAGATATGCAAGGCGGCACGTTCACCATTTCTAATGGCGGTGTTTATGGTTCAATGCTATCCACACCGATCCTCAACGCCCCACAATCTGGCATCTTAGGGATGCACCGCATAGAGCAACGTCCCGTAGTGCGTGATGGAGAAGTTGTGGCCCGGCCCATGATGTATCTGGCGCTTAGCTACGATCACCGCATTGTCGATGGTAAAGAGGCTGTGACGTTCCTGGTTCGCGTTAAGGAATGTCTGGAAGACCCGCAGCGTTTCATGTTGGAGCTTTAGGTTACAATCCGTTTGCCATCAGATAGACCGACAATTGATCAGACCGATCATGTGGCCTTAAGAATTCAATAAGATCAAAAAATTGAATTAGGGTGAACTTATGCCATTTGGCAATGCTGTGTCTCGGCGTATCGGCTGGGTGGATGTTGCCAAGGGCATTGGCATTATTTTGATTGTTGTTGGCCATGCCAACTGGTCAATTGATCGTAGTTCTTTTCTTACCTGGACCGATGCTCTGAAAACGCTCGATACGGTGCTGTATTCGTTTCACGTACCGTTATTTTTCGTGTTGGCGGGTGTGTCTTCTAAGCTGGCGCGGTCAGGTTGGCGCAACGGCGCAGGTAGCCTTATTATTGGAATCATTATTCCCTATATCATCTGGTCCATAATTTGGATTTTGTGCAAATCGCTTTTGCCTGGTGGCGTCGTCAACATATCGCTTCAGCTGTCAGACTTGTGGCATATTTTGTGGATGCCGGTGGACCATTTTTGGTTTCTCTATCACTTGGCTTTGATCCGTTTCATCTGGCTGTTGGCAGAAAGCTGGTTGGATAGGACACAGCAAATGGCCGTGTTTGTAGTCCTAGTTGCCGCCTCCCATGGGCTTCGTTTCATCGCTGGAGAATGGCTGGCTTTAGCGCACTTTATCGAAAATACCGCATTTTTTGGCTTTGGATTTCTGTTACTGCAGCAACTGATGTCTGGCGTTTCCCGGCTTGGTCGAATGGTCATGGTGTCGCTCGTTGTTTTTGTTGGTTTATTGTCTGTGAAGTGGATAGGTGAAGTTTCAACGCTTCGTTTTCTGACCGCCATCGCAGGTGCGTCGATGGTCATTTTTGCAGCCGCCACTCTCGACAAATCAAGTTGGGGAGCATTCAGTGGGTGGTTGGTCCGCATTGGGCAAGCCTCTCTGGTGATCTTTTTGTTGCACGTTTTTGCTATCGGTCTGGTACGGCTGCTACTGTCAAAGAACGGATTATTAGAGAATGAGATGCTTTTGTTTTGGGGAACTGTTGCAGGTGTCGGTTTTCCCTATCTTGCCTATGTTGTCGTGCGCTGGATCAGCGACCAATTAGGCAAGCCAGTATTGACTTGGATTGGTTTCGGTCGGTGGCAACAGGGTGTGGTTGGCTCTGCAGCATGATGGCTGTTGAAACGAACTACGGCGAAAATCTTGGAGAGAAAGTGCAATGAAGTCCTTTGATCTTATTGTCATTGGAACGGGTCCTGGCGGCTATGTCGCCGCAATACGCGCGGCGCAGCTGGGTTTGAAGGTGGCAGTGGTTGAAAAACGGGCCACATATGGCGGCACATGCCTCAATGTTGGTTGCATTCCCTCAAAAGCGCTGCTGCATGCCTCTGAACTCTATCATGAGGCCGGCCATAGCTTTGCTGACATGGGGATTTCCGTTAAGCCCAAGCTTGATTTGTCCAAGATGCAGGCCTTCAAAGCAGAAGGCGTCAAAGGTAATGTTGATGGCGTTGCATTTCTTCTGAAGAAGAACAAGATTAACGCCTTTCACGGGGCGGGGCGTATTGTGGGCCAGGGTCGCGTGGATGTTGCAGCAAGCGATGGAGCGATAACAGAGCTCCAATCAAAATCGATATTGATTGCAACAGGATCTGAATCAGCAATGCTCAAAGGCATTGAGATTGATGAAAAGAAGGTCGTGTCCTCGACAGGCGCACTTGAATTCTCCAAGGTGCCGAAAAAACTTCTGGTTATTGGAGCAGGCGTTATCGGATTGGAATTGGGATCTGTTTGGGCACGGCTTGGCTCTGAGGTGACGGTTGTTGAATATCTTGATCGCATTCTACCGGGCATGGATTTGGATGTCGCGCGCACATTTCAGAAAACGCTGACCAAGCAAGGTCTAAAATTCAAGCTGTCATCGATGGTGACAGGTGTCACAGCGGAAGGTGAAAAACAGAAAGTTTCAATCAAACCCGTTGACGGCGACAAGGTTGAAACGGTCAAAGCTGATGCTGTTCTGGTCGCCGTCGGCCGGACACCGTGCACCGCAGGGCTTGGTCTTGAAGACGTTGGCATTGAGATGGATGATCGTGGTCGGATCTCAGTGAACGCACAATTTGAAACAAACCTTTCAGGCGTTTATGCCATTGGAGACGTTATCGCAGGTCCGATGTTGGCGCACAAAGCAGAAGACGAAGGTGTTGCAGTTGCTGAGGTGCTGGCTGGCCAGGCTGGTCATGTCAACTATGACGTCATTCCAAATGTGATCTACAGCTCACCAGAAGTTGCTTCCGTCGGAAAAACAGAAGAAGAGCTCAAGGCCGACGACGTTGTCTATAATGTTGGAAAGTTTCCGTTGTTGGCCAACGGCCGCGCCAAGGTCAACCGAACCACGGATGGTTTTATCAAAATCTTAGCGGACCAGAAAACGGATCGTATTCTTGGCGTTCACATGATCGCACCGCACGCCAGCGAGTTGATCGGTGAAGCTGCGGTCATCATGGAATTTGGCGGGTCGGCGGAAGATCTCGCACGCACCTGTCACGCTCATCCAACTTTGTCTGAGGCGGTTAAAGAGGCGGCGCTGGCTGTCGCAAAACGCCCAATTCATATGTAGGCATGGGTCGCTATCCCGGTTTGTGCGCACTCGACGTCATGTCACTCGACCGCAGTAATTTTAAATCCGGCTTTGCGCAAAAGTGCGACAAGGCCGTTTTTGCCCGCTAGGTGAAGCGCGCCAACAGCAATGAACGCACCCCCTTTTTCAATCAGGGGCACGGCCTTATCGCGCATCTGGCGATTGCGTTGGAGAATAAGAAGCCTGCGAAAACTATTGAAAGAGGCGGCTGAAATGCCAGCTTTTTCAGCCAATGCAATTTGGAACGGCCACGTCGCACCAATTTTTCGCTTGAGATAGATCTGGATCAACGTCTCAATTAAATCATTGGACCGATCAACGTAGGGTAGCCCCGCTTTTAACATGGCCAATTGATCTTGATTGGGAATGGCGGACAATGCCTGCATTTGGCCGCTAATTGTCTCAAGTCCGATGACTGGAACATTATTTTTTTTCGCCAATTCTGCCAACTGCATATCGAGCACGCGTTTGCCACGTGCGGCGCGACGACGTTCACAATCGGAACTTGAAAGCAGCATGGTGACGACCCAAGGTCGGAACACCTGCGCCATTTGAACGGGCATCCCTGAGCTTTTGAGCTTGCGTTCAACTATGGCGTACTCTTCTGGGCTGAGCTTTGTTTTAAGACTACGACCGTCCGAGTAGATGGCCAGTTTGAGGGCAGCTGCAAGTGCCTGCGCCATCGCGGTCGGAGATAGATCTGCAACTTCGAGCGCCAGAGTGGAAGCGTTTTTGAGTGCACTTGTGACGCTTGGTGAAAGTTTGGTGACACGAGGATCCGTCAAATGAATGGTGCCAAAAAGATAGGATGGTGCCGTGCCAGGTTTTGAGATGTGCCAAAAAATGGCTTCCGTGTTTTCACTTCGTGCAGCGGCGTCTTCAATCTTCCGGTGGCGCACGGGATCTGTTATTGCAAATTCAGCAAGCATGTCTTTGCCGCCGCAAGAAGCCGTTGCTCCAGCGGTGTCTGTTTTTGCCGCTGCCGTTGTGGTGCCAGTTGTGTTTGGTGTGGCACAGGCATCAGGGCCGAAAGCTGCAAACACGATACAAACAATAAAAAGAGATATGGCACGGCGCGCTTGCTGCATGCTTGTCATGGTAGTGTCCTCGGATCGGCTCACGGCTTCGACCTCATGTCATGCTGTCGTTCTGTGTTTACGCGCGGTGTCGATCGCAAAACGATCCAACGCTGCGCAGCTTGTGTTGGATCAACAGGTTCTCATTTTTGGGCAACGCGGTACAGGGGACCAAAAATACGGCAGGCGCGCAGTTGTTTCCGTCCAACAAGGTGAATTGAGGGTTACCGCGATGACGTGGGCATTTCGATGGGGTTAGGAATTGGCCCACCAAGGAGGGCTATTACGCACGAGGATGAGCGGCATCGTAAACCGACAGCAGATGATCGCGATCAACCTCGGTGTAGACTTGCGTGGTCGACAGCGAGGCGTGGCCGAGGAGCTCTTGAATTTGGCGCAGGTCCGCACCGGATGACAACAGATGGGTTGCAAAGGAATGGCGCAAGGCGTGTGGTGTTGCCGTTTCTGGCAATCCAAACTGTTGGCGTAGGCGCTGCATTTTGAGCTGCACGACGCGTGGTGATAAGGCGCGTCCTTTTTCACCGCGAAAAATGGGTTCGCCCTGATCCACCTCAAACGGACAGGCTGAAAGATAGGTCGTGATCGCTTCGGTGATGACTGGGAGAATTGGAACAGCGCGTTCTTTGTTGCCTTTTCCGACAATGCGCAGCACGCCATGTTTCGCCGTTGCGACATCTTCTTGTTTCAGTCCCAAGGCTTCTGAAATGCGCAAGCCTGCCCCATAGAGCAATAGCAAAACTGCTGTATCTCGTTTGTCGATCCAGTTCTTGGGGTGGTCAGATGGCATCTGTCCCATCGTCTTTGCGGCATCGGCAACGGTCAGAGGTTTGGGAACTGAATGCGGGATCTTCGGCATCGTAACGTGTCGGATGGCCGGATTGGTCAGGATGTTTTCCGACTCGAGCCAGCGATAGAAGGTGCGCAAGGCTGATAGCGTGCGTGCCAATGAGCGACCTGATACACCCTGTTGTCGACGCCGGGCCATAAAGGCACGAATATCGCGCACCGAAAGGACCTCAAGATCCTTGAGACGTGGCGTGCGCCCTAGTCGCGATTTTAGGATCAGCAGAAATTGGTGCACATCGCGTTCATAAGACGCGCATGTTGTCTTGGCATGACCGCGTTCAAGCTCGAGGTGAGTCAACCAGTCTGAAACCGCAGACATCAATTCGGGATCGCCAACCAAAAGGCTTGCGTCTTGTCTTTCTGCATCGTCCCGAGGTCCAGACATTCACAGTGCCTTGAGTTTGTGATTTCCCTACCCGCAGACCATCGAAGGCAATTGGTTAACCAATGGTTAATGCCCACCCTACAAGCCCCAGAAACGTGGGGCTAAGACTCAAAGATATTCGTTCATCTGACGGATGCGCTTTGTCAAAAGCTGCATCACTTCAAGGGCGAAGTCTGGATTTTTCTGCACCAGATAGACAAATGTTTCCCTGTCCATTGGGGCGACTTCCGTCGCTTCTACGGCTTTAGCTGTGGCACTGCGTGGTGAACCATCAATCAGTGCCATCTCGCCAAACAGGCCGTTGGTTTCAATGTGCTCAACCACTGCACCACCAGCTATGATGTGGACCTTGCCCGTTTTTACAACGAACATTTCAGAGCCTGTATCACCTGCCAGGAAAATTTTCTCATCGGCCGCAAAAGAGCGCAGCTTGAAACCGCCCTGTTCCAACAAATCAAAATCAAACCAGGCCTTGCTCATCTAGGTCATTGCCTCAAAACATAAATCCTGTCTTATAAGACCCTAGTTCAAACTGCCCAAAATCGGAATTGATTTTTGGGCAGTTTTTTGAATTGCCTCTAAAGTGTTAGAGCAACATATCTGCTTTTGACCAAGGGCAGACATCTTGAACGCCCGCGTACGGCTCAAAGCAGGAAAAACGCAGGGGTACAGGTGGGGGCTTATAAAAAATCATGTCGTTAAGAGCAGAGGTGAAATGAGCGAAAGCAAAGATAGCCGTTTATTGGATGCCGCCAGAGCTGTTGTAGCAGAAGTCGCTAAGGCTGCGGATATTGATGCTTCTGTGCGTCTTTGGGATGGCAGCGTTGCGCCACTTGGCCAAAATGTCAGCAATGATTTAGCGATCACGATTGCCAGCCCCGGTGTGATCGCGTCGATTCTGCGCTGGCCAACACTTGATCGGATGATCAAGCACTACGCGCGCGGTGATATTGATCTTGAAAACGGAACGCTGCTTGATTTCGGTAACAAAGTTTCTAGCCCTGAAGTGCGCCACGGTATGAAGCAGTTGCCAAAAGCGAAATTAGCCAAATTGTTTTTGCCATTTTTGACAGCGAAAGCGGACAGGCCCAACCGCACACGCGAATTTTCAGGTGATATTGTTGGTGATAGTCGCAAACGCAAAGACAATCAGGATTTCATAAAATTTCACTACGACGTTTCCAATGACTTCTATCGTTTGTTTCTTGATTCTGAGATGGTTTACACCTGTGGATATTTCGAAAAGTGGGGCAATTCAATAGATCAGGCCCAGATCTCAAAACTCGACATGATCTGCCGCAAGTTGCGATTAAAAGAGGGTGAGCGTTTTCTTGATATCGGCTGTGGGTGGGGTGCGCTTGTTTGCTTCGCAGCCAAGAATTACGGCGTTAAAGCCCATGGCATTACGCTATCCAACGAGCAACTCGATTTGGCGCGAGAACGTATCAAGAAGATGGGTCTGGAAGACAAAGTCACGGTTGAGTACCTCGACTACCAAGATCTCACCGGTAGCTATGATAAGATTGCGTCAATCGGGATGTATGAAGCGATTGGGCTAAAAAACATACCTGGCTATATGGCAACCGTGCAGCGTGTGTTGGCACCAAACGGTCTGTTTCTTAATCATGCCATTTCACGGCGGGCAAAAAAGAATCAGAAAAAGTTCGTGTCGCGGCCTGAGCAGCGCGCGCTGGTGAAGTATATTTTCCCCGGTGGTGAGCTCGACGACATCGGCAACACATTGCAGGAAATGGAAAAAGTTGGCTTTGAGATCCAAGATGTCGAAGCCTGGCGTTGGCACTATGCCGAGACAACGCGACTTTGGACAGAACGGCTTTATGCGCGGCGTGCCGAAGCCGAAGCGATTGTCGGATCTGAAACAGTGCGTATCTGGCTTGCTTATTTGGCTGGCTGTTCGTTGGCGTTCAAGCGCGGATCAGCACGCCTTTTCCAAACACTTGTTTCGAAAAGCGCCAAAGGCTCGCCACCGCTTCCACCGACGCGGCATGATTTATATCGCTAAATCTGTCGTGCTGGTTAGGTGATCGATTGGCCGGTTTTTTTCCAATCGGCGAGAAACGCTTCAAGGCCTTTATCGGTCAGTGGATGTTTTACCAGCGCTTTCAATGTGGTTGGCGGTACGGTTGCCACATCAGCGCCAATCAGTGCTGCGTCTTTGACGTGACCCACGGTGCGGATGGACGCTGCCAGAATGTCAGTTTCGAGATCATCGTAATTATCATAGATGACACGAATTTCGCGGATAAGATCCATGCCGTCGAGACCGATGTCATCCAGCCTGCCGATGAACGGAGACACAAATGTTGCGCCAGCCTTGGCAGCAAGCAAGGCCTGATTGGCAGAAAAGCACAGCGTGACATTGACCATGGTGCCTTCTGAGGTCAGTGTTTTGCAGGCTTTGAGGCCAGGCATTGTCAGCGGTACTTTGACGGTGACGTTCTTGGCGATTTTTGCAAGCTGGCGGCCCTCGGTGACCATGCCGTCAGCATCGATCGCGGTAACCTCAGCGGAAACAGGCCCCGGTATAATCTCGCAAATCTCAGCAATCGTTTGTTTGAAGTCACGTCCCGTCTTGGCGATCAGAGAAGGATTGGTTGTGACGCCATCGAGAAGGCCCGTGTCGGCAAGCTCTTGGATTTCAGACGTATCTGCAGTGTCGATAAAAAACTTCATTTCTGGTCCTGTTTCTGGATCGGCGGTTGATCGGCCCTAAGTAAACCGGGGAAAGGCCGACATGCAAGGGATGACCTCATACCTTGGTATAGAGCAAAGTCTAAATCGTAAATCGAAATTGATTTAAGGCGGAAATTTGATTTGGGCCCCGTTTGGTGCCAAGGCCAGGGTTCGATGGGACGCATGAGATCAATTCTCACAGCAACACGTGGACTTTCAATTTGGTAATCCGAGAGACCGGCCAACTTGACCTGACCTCTGATCAGGAGACTGCGGCATTACCCCGTGTGCCCGTTTTGCTGCCGGTCGCGCTTGATCAAACCTATGATTATCAGGTGCCAGACGACTTTGACGTAGCGCCTGGCATGTTCGTAAGGGTCCCGTTTGGGCCACAAGTGCGCACAGGTGTGGTTTGGGACGCTCAAGTGGGCGGCTCGGATAAGCCAGTAGATCCCAAAAAGCTCAAAACTATTCAAGATCGCCTGGATGTACCACCTCTGCCAATCCTGTCGCTTCGTTTTGCAGAATGGATCGCACGCTATTCTCTGAGTGATCTTGGAATGGTGCTCAGAATGATGATGAGTGCGCAATCAGCGTTTGAAGTCCAAAAACCAAAGTTTGGCGTGCGGTTTGTTGCTGGCGCACCTTTACCTGTGCGTATAACCGATGCGCGTCAACGCGCACTTGATGTGGTGCGGGACGGTGAAGTGAGATCCAAAGCCAACCTTGCAGCGGATGCAGCGTGTTCGACCGCAGTGATAAACGGACTTGTGAAAGCGGGGGTGCTCGTTGAATGCGCGCTGCCCGCACCCGTCTTTGGGCAACCGCAGTTTGATCATGCGCAGATTGAATTCGAAAGCGATCAATTTGAAGCTGCGCACGCCATGGTGTCGGCAGTTGACGGGGATACGTTTTCAACATCGTTGTTGGACGGTGTCACCGGATCTGGCAAAACAGAGGTATATTTTGAAGCCGTTGCACGGGCCATTGAGCGTGGCCACCAAGTGGTTATCCTATTGCCAGAAATTGCACTGACCGGTCAGTTTATTGGCCGCTTTGAAGCTCGCTTTGGCGTCAAGCCCGTTGAATGGCATTCAGCATTGTCAGGTCCGGAACGTGGTCGCATTTGGCGCGCAGTTGGTACCGGCGAGGCGCGCATTGTAGTTGGTGCACGGTCCGCATTGTTTTTGCCCTATTGTGATCTGGGGCTGATCGTTGTCGATGAAGAGCACGACACAAGTTTCAAGCAAGATGACCGCGTGCACTACCAAGCGCGAGACATGGCTGTGGTGCGCGGCAGCCTTGGTAACATTCCGGTTATTTTGGCCTCTGCAACGCCGTCGATTGAAAGTCACGTCAACGCACGACATGGGCGCTATCGCCATGTGGTTTTGAAGAGCCGCTATTCCGGCGCAACGATGCCTGATGTCGGTGCGATTGATTTGCGCCAGGATGGTCCTGAAACTGGCAAGTGGTTATCGCCGAAGTTGGTCAGTGAAATCGAGACTACGCTTGGTGAAAAACAGCAAGCCCTACTCTTTCTTAATCGACGCGGCTATGCGCCATTGACATTGTGCCGGACCTGCGGTCACCGGGTGGAATGTCCGCAATGCACAGCTTGGTTGGTCGAACATCGCTTTCGTCATCGTCTGCATTGTCATCATTGTGGCTTTACACTGCCGATCCCGAACAAGTGTCCCAAGTGTGCCAGTGAAGAATCTCTCGTGGCCTGTGGACCTGGTGTTGAGCGCGTTGCAGAAGAAGTTGGCGAACGGTTTCCTGAGGCGCGCACGGTGTTGTTGTCCTCAGACCTCGTGCCGGGCCTGAAAGAGTTACGCAGTCTGATCAATCGCATTGAAGCAGGCGAAGCCGATATCATTATTGGCACGCAAATTGTCGCCAAAGGCCATCATTTTCCAAACCTAGCGCTTGTCGGCATTGTTGATGGTGATCTTGGTTTGGCAATGGGCGCCGATCCACGCGCCGGCGAACGCACATTCCAATTGTTGCATCAGGTAACGGGTCGCGCTGGCCGCGCCGCGGCAAAGGGCAGGGGTTTTGTGCAAACCTACATGCCTGAGCACCCCGTAATGCAGGCAATCATTTCTGGCGACCGTGAGGCATTTTTAGAAAAAGAAATCAGCATTCGCGAACGCGGTGGCTTGCCGCCGTTTGGTCGTCTCGTGGCGTTGATCGTGTCGGCGCGTGACAAGCAACTGGCAGAACAGTTTGCGCGCGACGTGGCGCGCTCGGCACCGGCTGCGGATCGACTGACTGTGCTTGGCCCTGCTGAAGCACCCATTGCTGTTGTTAGAGGTCGCCATCGTTGGCGTTTGTTGGTCAAAGCACCAAAGGATCTTGATGTTCAGGCCTATTGTCGCCAGTGGCTGCAACGTGCGCCACAAGCCAAGGGCGATCTCAGACTCACCGTTGATGTGGACCCGTATAGTTTTCTTTAGGCAAATAAGGCAGTGAACTTAAAAACCTGTTGCACGGTTCTTGATGCCGGGCGTCTCAACCCATCGCGTCCTCGTCGTCCAAATCGAAAGACCCACTTGCTGTGGCGTTACCCGGTCCTGGCAAAGCCTATGACAAGTTTGAACCCAATGAACGCATCTTGGATGCCAGGTCCGTACAGCGTGGCGTGATAATCGAAGCGAGTGTGATGGACGGTCGAGACGTTGATTACTATGCGCTCTCATCATCTGATACTGTTGATGATGTTACTGTGCGAATTGAGAACACATCAAACACGCTTCATCCATCGATCACCATTTATGATGGGCGAAAGAACAGCATCAAAAATACCTACAGTACGACATCGGGTGCAGACGTAGAGCTCACAGTTTCAATTCCGGCAAAACAAAAAGTCTACATCCGTGTCCATGACTACTACACCAAAGCCAGTGGTAGCTACCGTTTGACTGCAACCGCAAAGCAAAAAAAACCGGGCGATGACGCCCGGCTTTGAGAGAGCATGCTTGGGAGGAAGCAGCTAACGTTTAGAGTGTCGAGCCTTTGTCTTGTACGCAGTTAAGCTATTTTCTCGACGCTCTATTTCATGACTGGCGATCAACTTTTCTCAGGTTGATCTAGTAGTCGTAATCATTGTAATCGTTTGAACGATAGTGACTGCGTGAAGCTTGCGAAGCGATGATGCCAAGCATCAGGGCGCCAATACCGAGGGCAACATACTTGCCAGTGCGGTTGCGCTTTCTCTTGTAGTAGTAAGGGCGCGCGCGATGACCACGATTGAAATGGCGACCACGGTGGCCACGGTTGAAGTGGCGTCTGCCACGGCTGCCAACATAGTGCAGTTTGGCGCCGTTGCCGTCGTAAAGACCACCTGCCTGGGCAGATGTAGCGGCCAGCGGTGTAAATGTTGATGCGGCGATTGCGGTTGCGGCGGCCAGCGATGTCAATTTCGTTTTGATAGTCATGAGACTTAAGGCCCCCTTAGCCCGGGTCTGTGTTCCAACACTCAACCGGCTTTCACCGGCGATAGTTGCTATTCAACACCAGCGCGGTTGAACGGGATCTGAAAGGAGCTTGCAGCTCCTGTTCATGTTCAAAGGGCTGGTGAACATGCTAGGATGTTTTCAAAAAAATAAGCCAATACAATGACTTAATGCCTATTTACCGCCATATTTCAGGTGCAACCCGGACAAATTTCCGACTTTGTAGCACCGTTTGGGTCCTCAGCTGTTCAGGTTTACCGATACTGACCTGTGCATAGCCGCTGAATGCGGCATTCGGGCCCGCCCTGAGCCCGTTGAAGCTCACCCTCACCCATGGTAGAGACACGGCGATTTCATCGACGGGCGGGCTGGCAAAATCGTGTGCAAGCGCACTTCAAGATGGAATTTCTCCAAACAAGGCTGTGGCTTTGGCCGCGGGGTCTTAAGGTCTCAAACCCTTTGACAGCAAAAGAGCGTCTGACGTGGCGACAAACGAACCAATTATGGCAAGCGTGGCGGGCCGTTACGCCTCGGCGTTGTTTGAATTAGCAACGGAAAAAAATGTAGTTGGGGATGTCGAGCGCGACCTCACCAATTTTCAGAACGTTCTCAGCGAGAGCGCTGATTTGCGTCAAGTGCTCGCAAGTCCAATTCTTTCAACGGATGAGCAAGGCAACGCCGTATCAGCCGTGCTGGCCAAAATGGACGCCAGCGACATGACCATAAAATTCTTCAAGCTGATCACCCAAAACCGCCGCTTGCCAGTGGCAGGCGATGTGGTGCGCGCTTTCAAAGCGCTGGCCTCAAAGGCGCGCGGCGAAGTTGCTGCTGAAGTGATTTCAGCGACTGCTTTGAATGATGAACAAACTGCCGCACTCAAAGCCAGCTTGAAAGATAGCGTTGGCAAAGAGGTGCAGCTGACTGCCAAAGTGGACCCGTCCTTGTTGGGTGGTCTTGTCATAAAGATTGGTAGCCGCATGGTCGATAGTTCTCTACGCACCAAGTTGGCAACGATGAAGGTAGCGCTCTCAAGCAGCGCTTAACAGTTAAAGTTTTCACCGCCAAAGCCCAAACGGACTTTGGCGGTTTTTATCGACAGGATGGGACAACCGCACAGAAAGCTGACGAAACAGTTTTTTATGCGCCCAGCCTGAGCAAACAAGAACACAAGATTAGGTAAGACAAGAGGTCAACTGATGGACATCCGGGCCGCGGAAATCACCTCGATCCTCAAGGATCAGATTCAAAATTTTGGCAAAGAGGCTGAAGTCTCTGAAATCGGCCAAGTGCTGTCAGTGGGTGATGGTATCGCTCGCGTTTACGGTCTCGATAATGTTCAAGCCGGTGAGATGGTCGAGTTTCCTGGCAATATCATGGGCATGGCGCTGAACCTTGAAGCCGACAATGTTGGCGTTGTGATCTTCGGCGATGACCGTGGCATTAAAGAAGGCGACACCGTTAAGCGGACTGGTGCCATTGTGGAAGTTCCGGTTGGCAAGGGTCTGCTGGGCCGCGTTGTTGACGGTCTTGGCAATCCAATTGATGGCAAGGGTCCGATCGAATCGGACGAACGTCGCCTGGTTGACGTAAAGGCACCTGGCATTCTGCCTCGTAAATCTGTGCATGAGCCAATGGCAACGGGCCTGAAAGCGGTTGATGCTCTGATCCCAATTGGTCGTGGTCAGCGCGAACTGATCATTGGTGACCGTCAAACCGGTAAGACCGCGATCATCCTCGACACGTTCCTCAATCAGAAATCGATCAACGATTCGGACGATGAAAAACAAAAGCTCTACTGTGTATACGTCGCGATCGGTCAGAAGCGGTCAACCGTTGCCCAGTTTGTGAAGATTTTGGAAGAGCGCGGTGCGCTTGAATATTCGATCGTTGTTGCTGCAACCGCATCAGACCCAGCTCCAATGCAATTCCTGGCACCATTCGCCGGTTGCACCATGGGTGAGTACTTCCGCGATAACGGCATGCACGCAGTGATCGCCTATGACGATCTTTCCAAGCAGGCTGTCGCCTATCGCCAAATGTCGTTGCTTTTGCGTCGTCCGCCAGGCCGTGAAGCTTATCCCGGTGACGTTTTCTATCTTCACTCCCGCCTCCTCGAGCGGTCTGCAAAGTTGAATGAAGACAGTGGTTCAGGCTCGCTCACCGCATTGCCAGTGATCGAAACACAGGCCAACGACGTGGCAGCCTACATTCCAACCAACGTGATTTCGATCACCGATGGCCAGATCTTCCTTGAAACCGATCTCTTCTATCAAGGTATTCGACCGGCTGTGAACGTTGGTCTGTCGGTGTCGCGTGTGGGCTCTTCTGCACAAACCAAGGCTATGAAGCAGGTCGCTGGTAAGATTAAGGGTGAGCTGGCGCAGTACCGCGAAATGGCGGCCTTCGCGCAGTTTGGTTCTGACCTTGATGCGACGACCCAGAAATTGCTGGCACGTGGTGCCCGTCTGACAGAGCTTCTGAAACAGTCTCAGTTCTCGCCACTTCGTATGGAAGAGCAAGTTGCTGTGATCTTTGCTGGTACACGCGGCTATCTCGACGACATTGATACCTCTGCTGTTGGTAAGTTCGAAGAAGAGTTGCTGCGTGCGTTGAGAGATGATGGATCGCTTCTTTCGACCATTCGTTCAGAAAAATCAGTGTCGGCTGAATCTGAAAAACAGCTCGTTGCATTCCTGGATAAGTTCGCCAAAGGCTTCTCGGCTTAAGCAAGCCAAGCCTCGATAGGAGACCCGCTTAATGGCGACACTTAAGGAACTTAGAGGTCGTATCGCCTCGGTGACAGCGACACGTAAAATCACTAAGGCGATGCAGATGGTCGCCGCGGCGAAATTACGTCGTGCCCAAGAAGCTGCTGATGCAGCGCGCCCTTATGCTGAACGTATGGACTCAGTGCTAGCGAGCGTTGCACGAGGTTTTGTTGAGCAAGGTGCGACGCAACCCTTACTGGCTGGCACAGGCAAACAAGATGTGCATGCGCTTGTCGTCATGACGGCAGAACGCGGTCTTTGTGGTGGCTTTAATTCCAGCATCGCAAAACTGGCCCGTATAGATGCACAAAAACTGCTGCGCGATGGCAAGACCGTAAAAATCATTACCGTCGGCTCAAAGGGTGCTGACAATCTGCGTCGAGACTTGGGAAGCAAATTTATCGATCACGTTGATTTGCGGGGCATTCGTCGTCTCGCGATTAGCGATGCTGAAGGTATTTCAGACAAGCTGGTCGCGATGTTTGAAGCTGGTGAGTTTGATGTAGCAACGATTTACTTCTCTGAGTTCAAGTCGGTCATCAATCAGGTGCCAACCGCCCAGCAGTTGATTCCGCCGAAGTTGCCAGAAGCTTCTGGCGAAGACGCCAAAGACAACGACGCTGCTCAGTCGGCCTATGACTATGAGCCGGATGATGAAGCCATTCTCGACTATTTGTTGTCGCGCAATTTGTCGACGCAGGTTTTCCGCGGACTTCTGGAAAATGCAGCATCTGAGCAAGGTGCACGTATGTCGGCAATGGACAACGCAACGCGTAATGCTGGTGAAATGATCGATAAACTGACGATTTCATACAATCGCCAGCGTCAGGCCAACATCACCAAAGAACTGATCGAAATTATTTCGGGCGCCGAAGCGCTCTAACACGACTAGTTAGAAATAGGGAAAGACGCAATGTCAGGTAATAACGGCAAAGTACGGCAAGTCACAGGCGCTGTGGTCGACGTTAAATTCGATGGAGAACTGCCAGCGATTTTGAATGCGTTGGAAACAGAAAACCGCGGCAATCGCCTGGTGCTTGAAGTCGCTCAGCATCTTGGTGAAAACACCGTGCGCACGATCGCGATGGACTCAACCGAAGGTCTGGTTCGTGGCCAGTCCGTGAAAGATACCGGCAACCAGATTTTGATCCCTGTTGGCGATGCCACACTGGGCCGAATTATGAACGTGATCGGTGAGCCGGTTGATGAGGCCGGTGAAATCAAGGGCGATGCACGTCGCCCGATCCACGCGCAAGCTCCAGCCTATGTAGAGCAATCAACGGAATCTGAAATTCTGGTCACCGGTATTAAAGTGGTTGACCTGCTGGCCCCATATGCGAAGGGCGGTAAAATCGGCCTCTTCGGTGGTGCTGGCGTTGGCAAAACCGTTTTGATCATGGAGTTGATCAACAACGTTGCGAAAGCCCACGGTGGTTATTCTGTATTTGCCGGTGTTGGCGAACGGACCCGTGAAGGCAACGATCTCTATCATGAAATGATCGAGAGTAATGTGAACGTCAATCCGGCCGAAAATAACGGTTCGGCTGAAGGTTCCAAATGCGCGCTGGTTTATGGTCAGATGAATGAGCCTCCAGGTGCGCGTGCACGTGTGGCTCTGTCTGGTCTCACCGTTGCTGAAGACTTCCGCGACAAAGGTCAGGACGTGCTGTTCTTCGTCGACAATATCTTCCGCTTCACCCAGGCTGGTTCTGAGGTGTCCGCGCTTCTTGGTCGTATTCCTTCGGCTGTGGGTTATCAACCAACGCTGGCGACCGACATGGGCGCGTTGCAAGAGCGGATTACAACCACGCAAAAAGGTTCGATTACCTCGGTGCAGGCTATTTATGTGCCGGCCGACGATTTGACTGATCCGGCACCTGCGACCTCGTTTGCCCACTTGGATGCAACCACCGTTCTTTCGCGTACCATTGCTGAAAAAGGCATTTACCCGGCTGTGGATCCACTCGATTCGACGTCACGTATGTTGGACCCACGCATTGTTGGTGAAGAGCACTACCAAGTGGCTCGTCAGGTTCAGTCGATCCTGCAACGCTATAAATCGCTGCAAGACATCATCGCCATTCTCGGCATGGACGAGCTTTCTGAAGACGACAAGCTGGCTGTTGCCCGTGCCCGTAAGATTGAGCGCTTCTTGTCACAGCCGTTCCATGTTGCGGAAGTCTTCACCGGTTCACCAGGTAAACTTGTTGGTCTGCAAGACACCATCAAGAGTTTCAAAGGTCTGTGCAACGGTGACTATGATCACCTGCCAGAGCAGGCTTTCTACATGGTCGGCACAATTGAGGAAGCTGTGGCAAAGGCTGAAGAGTTGGCTGAAGCTGCTTAGTTTGACAGAACGATTTGATGGTGGCGCGTGTTGTGCGCCGTTAAATTTTAAAAGACGGAGGACTGGTTATGGACAATGGCATACCCACTGAACCGTCAAGCGGCGATGAACCCGAGCATGAGCATGAGTTTGGCGTTTGCTGTGAAGAACTCAAGGAAACCATGGTTGGCGAGGAGTTTGAACCGCTAATTGCTGTCGGCGATGATGGTATTCTCTACTTGTCGGTCGGCATGGTCGACCTTGAGGATGATGATGAACCAGGCATGGTTGATCATCCCCTGTTTTTCTGCCCCTTTTGCGGAACCGAATTGCAAACCGAAGAAGGCGTTTCCGAAATTGTCGGGACTGAAGAAGACGACGACGACGACGATGAAGAAGACGCAGATGATCCGTCTTCTGAGGGCAGCCCGCCTCAAATGACCTAAAAAATGTCAGGTGCCAATCCGGCCACCTGTTTGCACGACACTAAAGCTTGAGGAATTTGCGCAATGTCGCAGTCAACGTTTACCTTTGAACTCGTCAGCCCAGAGCGCCTGCTTGCATCAGGCGAAGCTGAAAGCGTTGTCGTGCCGGGCACTGACGGTGATTTCCAGATCTTCGCGCAACACGCGCCAGTTGTTTCAACGTTGCGTCCCGGTGTAATCCACGTTGTGTTTCCAGAACAGAAGACAGCACGTTATTTCGTCAAAGCAGGTCTTGTGGAAGTCAACGGTGCACGCTGCACCGTGCTTGCGCAGGATGCACATGACGTGAAAGACCTTGATTCAGGCCGCATTGCAGAAGAAATCTCAACTGCGGAACGCATGCTTGCCAATGCAGGCGACGACCATGACGCCAAAGCGTTGGCGGAACGCACGATCGAACAATTGAAGAGCTTGGTGTAAGCCCTTCCGAGTTACCATTGCCTTATGTTCTAAATCGTAGAGCTATTGGTCCGCGTTGGGTCGAAGGCTGGTTCAGGCTGTTTGATTTAGCGCTTTGTGAATCCACGCGCACTTTCTAAACCTGTGACACGATCAAGCTTGGTATCCTGAAGCTTTGCACCATCAAAAATCGCCATCGAAAGATCTGCGCCGGACAGGTCAGCGCCTCGTAGATCAGCATCTGTAAAATCTACCCAAATCAATTTGGCATCGCGGAAATCCGCATTGCGCAGGTCAGCTTGCAGGAATCGAGCATAGGTCAGTCTGGCCCGATAAAAGTGGGCAGCTACCAAGTTAGAACCAGAAAATTCGCACCGCTCCAAGCTGGAGCGAATCCCAAACCTTACGTTTTTTAGATTTGCAGCACCGAAGTCTGTGCCATCAAAATTACCGCTCAAACGCGTGTCTTGCAGATTTGATTCACGAAAAATTGGTGCGTGCCAGATGTAGCTTTCTAAAGCGTGATGGATTGCAGGCCCAAGGATTGATGCGCCGCTTAAGTCCGCCTTTGTAAAGTTGGCGTTTGTAAGCTGGGCGCGATCCAGCGTGACACCTTTTAGGCTGACATTGCGCAAGTTGGATGAGGATAGATTGACGCCAAACAAATTGCTCGAGTCTAGATTGGCGGCTTTGAAATCAAGTTTTGACAGGTCAAGATTTGAGAGGTCTTTGCCGGACAGGTCAATTGGCTGTTTATCGGTGGCTTGGGTCAACGCGGCAACAATATCGCGGACCTTCACGTTGGCAGCTGCAAGGCTAAAGGGCGTATGATTGAAGATAAGCGCGCCAATGAAGACTGCTTGTACTAGGTATGGTCTTGAAAACCGATCGCGCATGTTAGTGTCCTTGGACCCATCAGTATGCACAGTTCCATAGGTTACGCCGACGAGCTTGGATGATGAGATCAGTCTACACCATCGACCGTAAAGTGACGAAATTCAGCGACGACCTTGTTGTAGACATCGCGTTTGAACGGCACAACTAGCGAATTGATTTCGCTGACCTCGGCCCATCGCCACGCGTCAAATTCTGGGTGCGTTCCAGGTGGGCCCTGATCCAGCGTAATTTCGTTGTCAGAGCCAGTAAACTCCATCGCAAACCACTTTTGCTTTTGACCTTTGTAGCGACCTTTCCAGGCTTTTCCCAAAAGTTCAGGTGGCAGATCGTAGGTCAACCAATCAGAGGTCTGGCCAATAATTCTCGCCGAAATAACACCGGTTTCTTCTTGTAATTCGCGCAGCGCAGCCGGCGACGGATCTTCTCCCCTGTCAATGCCGCCTTGTGGCATTTGCCACCACGTGCCGTAGTCCCGCCGTTTGGGATCGACGTCGGCGCGCCGCCCGATCCAGACTTTACGGTCAGCGTTGAGCAGCATGATGCCAACGCAAGGTCGGTAGGGGAGGTGATCGTGTTCATTAGTCATGGGCTTAATACAGTTGATAAATTTCTAGAGATGATACGCAAAAGGCGCTGCACACCTGCAGCGCCTTTTTTGAATTTTTGCAACGCGCAGCAGCGAAAGTTACTATGGACTCTGCGCAGGGTTGGTTTCGATCGATCCAGCAGGTTTGGTGTCTGTTTTTGCGATCGTTGCTTCAGTTATTTTGCCGCGCAAAATGTTCAGCGCATATTGGAGCTGGGTATCTTTTTCAGGCTCCTTGGGAACATAAGCCGATGAGCCAGATTCTTCTTTTTTCTTCTTATCTTTTTCACCTTCGCTTGCCAGATGGCCACGCAAGCTGGCTTCGCCACGCGGCTTAAGCTTCTTCATTTTAGCTTTAAGCTCGTCTGGCAATTCCTGCTCAACAACAATGTCAGGATCTATGCCCTTGGCCTGAATTGATCTGTTCGATGGTGTGTAGTAGCGCGCTGTGGTCAAGCGAATGGCACCGTTAGCGCCGAGCGGGATAATGGTCTGAACCGAACCTTTGCCAAATGACCGCGTACCAATAATCGTAGCCCGGTCGTGGTCTTGAAGCGCACCAGCAACAATTTCGGAGGCTGATGCCGAGCCACCATTGATCAAGACAATGACTTTCTTGCCGTCGGTAATGTCACCCGCTCGCGATTGCGAGCGTTGGGTTTCTTCTTTGTTGCGACCTTTGGTGAGAACAATAGCGCCTTTGTCCAAGAAGTCATCGGAAACGGCGATGGCCTGATCAAGAAGACCGCCAGGATTGTTACGCAAATCAATGATATAACCTTTGAGGTTGTCACCAATTTCACGCTTCAAGTCCGTCACAGAACTGACTAGGTTTTGATGTGTTTGCTCGTTAAAAGTTGACACCTTGACATAGGCGACATCATTTTCCGCGCGCGCTTTCACCGGATTGATGCGGATGTTGTCACGCACGATTTTTACATCGAAGGGTTCTTCCGCTCCCTTACGCATAATCGTCAAGGTAATAGGTGTGTTGATGGGACCGCGCATTTTCTCAACAGCCTGCTCAAGGCTCAGGCCTTGGATTCGTTCATTGTCGAGATGGGTAATGAGATCATTTGCAAGCAGGCCGGCGCGTGCAGCTGGCGTTTCATCAATTGGGGACACGACTTTAACAAGACCGTTCTCCATCGTGACCTCAATGCCGAGGCCACCAAATTCACCGCGCGTTTGAACTTGCATATCGCGGAAGTGCTTCGGTGAAAGATAAGATGAATGGGGGTCAAGCGAGGTCAACATACCGTTGATCGCTGACTCAATCATTTTGCGACCTTCGGGCTTTTCAACATAGTCTGAACGTACGCGTTCAAAAACTTCTCCGAACAAATCAAGCTGTCGATAAAGCTCCGAATTGTCGGATGTTGCGGAGTAAGTTCGCGACACATTCATCACTGTGGTTGTGCCCGCGAGCACGGCCATCAGGAGGAATGTCCAAAATGCGTAATCTTTGCTTCGCTTCATCCTTGCACCTTCAAACGGCTCTTCGCCCACCATGGGTCGGGGTTAATCGGTTTTCCAGCTTTGCGAAATTCAACATACAAGACTGGAGCATTAGTTTGCGCGATTGTTTGGGCAGCACCTTGACCCCTTTGCGGTGTCCCCCGCATGGCACCAACTGGTTCTGCCGCAAGTACGAATTGCCCTGGTTCTACATCAATTCGAGATAGGCCTGCGAGCAAGATATGATACCCGCCGCCTGCATTAATGATCAAGAGCTTGCCATAACTTCGAAATTTTCCGGCATAGACCACCCATCCGTCCGCTGGAGAGATAATCTGACCAAAGGCGCGGGTCTCAAGCACCATGCCTTTAGACCGTCCTCCATACTGGGTTTTTTCTCCAAAAGACAAGATTCGCTTGCCATGGGCGGGTTTGGGTAGTTTTCCGCGCGCTTTAGCAAATGGGATTACGGGCTCAATGCGATCTGTGCGCCCGGGTGCGAAAGAGCCACTGCTTGGAGCGAGCTCCGCGATTGGTGGGGTTGTTGGCCGAATCGAAGGTCTTAGCCCGGCGACTTCGCGTTCTTTTTCACTCTGGGCTGGCCCAGATGCCACAGGTGGCGCGGGTCCGGGCTGGCCAGCAATGCTGCCTGCTGAAGGCGTTGATTCATGGCCGCCGGTCGCAGAATTTTGCTGTTGGGCGATTTTGGCCTCGTAATTGGCCATCGATGAATTGCGTTTAACGGTGGTATCGAGCTTAGAAATCAACTCATTGAGATCATTGACAGATTCAGATATTTCAACGGCTGCACGACGGACATTTTGCAATTCCAGTTGGCGATCCGTGATCTTTCGTTTCTTTTCAACCAAGAGGCCGGACAGGCGGACCCGCATGGTTGCGAGGTTATCGGACTCGGTTTTAAGGCGCGTGCCTTCCTTTTTTATGTCCGTCATCACACGGACAAGCCCTTTGAGCCGCTTGGCGAGATCAAGCGCCTGGCCCCTCATTTCTGGAAAAACAGCCGCGATCATCATCGCAGAACGGACCATGCGGAGCGCATCCTTACGTGCAGTGATCATCACAGGCGGTGGGTTGCGGCCCATCCGCTGCAAGGCAGAGAGAAGTTTTGAAATCGAGGCATGGCGCTGCTCAAGCGAGCCTTTGAGGATGTTTTTCTGCGCCTCAAGCTCTCCGACCCGAGCCTCGATCTTCGTAAGCTGTGCTTCACTTTTGCTGATCAAAGCACCAGTGTCGATCAACTGTTTGTTGAGTCGCGCCCGCTGCTGACGGATCAACTCAAGGTCCTGCTTTAAGGTCTGAGCCTGATTTTGCTTCTTTTTGAGGGCGTTGTGCTTGGCCTCAAGGGACTGGGAGAGGAGGGTGCCGCGGTCGCTGGTTTGTGCTCTTGATGACGTAGGCAGGCTTACAAGGAGGCCCACGGAGACAAGACAGGCAAGTCCGAGGTCGACCCCGATTGGCCAGCGGTTGATGGCATTAACGGAGTGCGTGGGCTGGAAAAGTCGGCGCAAACTGCCTGTCCTTCGTGGGGCTAATAGGGGGTCTTGCCGGGGGTAGGGTTTGTGGTTGCCCTATCCTGACCAGAGGCACAGTATCGTCTGAGGTAATGGTCGTGTGAGGTAATCAACGTCTCTTTAAGAGGCCAAAATTGCGGCGATTCTTCAACTAGGGACCGAGCCAGAGTGGGTTAAAGGTGTCAACCTCAATATAAGGCGGTATCGGTTGAGTGTTTGCCCCCATTTGACCAACCCCTTAAGCTACCAGCTTTGCCACTTACAAAGGCCCGATCTAAGATGCAAACGATCCTCTATTATCTCACAATATTTCTGGTTTTTGCAGTCGTTGCCGTTCTGGCACTCGGTCTTTGGACGATGCTGAAAGGCGAGACCCCTAATCTCAGCCAAAAGTTGATGCGCTGGCGGGTGGCTCTTCAGTTTCTAGCTATCGTTATTATCGCAGCTTATGTCTTTGTCTCCAACTTGGCTGGCTAACTACAACGTCCAGCGTTTGTGCCTGCACAAGCCGATCAACAATTGTGACTACGGATAGGCCCAACCTAGATGGTTAAGCTCAACAAGATCTACACCAAGACCGGTGACAAAGGCACAACCGGACTTGGCACAGGCCAACGTGTTGCCAAGCATGACGCACGCATTTCCGCCTACGGCACCGTCGATGAAACGAACGCCGCCGTTGGCCTAGCGCGCACGGAATTGTCAGCGGATATGCAAGATCTCGACCAGCAACTAATGCACATTCAACATGACTTATTTGATTTGGGCGCTGATTTGTGTGTGCCCGACACTGGTGAAAAACTTGAATTTGAACCGCTACGCATAACCGAAGATCAAGTGGTACGTTTGGAACGTGACCTTGATGCGTTAAATGCAGACCTTGAACCCTTAAAGTCTTTTATCTTGCCAGCCGGCCAGCGTTCGGCTGCCGCGCTGCATATGGCGCGTACCGTGTCACGTCGGGCTGAGCGGGAGATGACATTGCTTGCAGGCGAAGAGGGAGAAGTCGTGAGCGCATCGGCATTGAAGTATATCAATCGCCTGTCAGACTATCTTTTTGTTGCCGCACGGGTCGCAAACGACTACGGAAAGAATGATGTATTATGGGTTCCTGGAGTGACACGGGAGTCTTGATGCCACGTTAGCCTTGACCTGAACCTTGACCTGGGAACCACCACATGTTTGTGCCGCTGCGCGACGATAACGCTTTATCATCCATTAATTTTCAATACATGACGGTGTTGTTGATCGCGCTTAATGTGGCGATATTTGCAGCCGAAGCAACCGGCATGACGGATGCGATGATTGCCAGTTTTGCTGTTGTTCCGAAGGAATTATTTTCTGTAAATATTTTTGGCGCGGGTGCGATGCCCCTGCCCCTGCCGCTACCAAGTGAAAACCCTGGCCAAGGCATTGTGGTGCAAAGCGTTGCTGTGCCTGAGCGTTTTACGCTGCTGTCTTACATGTTTTTCCATGGCGATATATTTCACCTTGGCGGCAATATGCTGTTCCTTTGGGTGTTCGGCGATAATGTTGAAGATGCCGTTGGCCATATCAAGTTCTTATTTTTCTATCTGGCATGCGGTGTTGTTGCAGCTATTGTTCATTCTTGGATGTCCGCCAATTCACCCGTTCCATTAATTGGTGCCAGCGGTGCGGTGGCCGGGGTCATTGCAGCCTACCTGATGCTGCATCCTAGAGTGAAAGTCTGGGTGCTCGTGTTGAAAGCGATACCGATGCAGATCTCGGCTTTGTTTGCACTTGGTGCTTGGATTGTCTGGCAGATCGTTATGGTGGTGATGCCTCAGGTCGGCCCGGTCGCCTGGTGGGCGCATATCGGCGGGCTGGTCGCAGGGGCCGTGTTAATCATCTTGCTGCGTCGACGCGGGGTGAAGTTATTCGATCAAAGCTTGAACCCGGCCTAAATTGGTTAAACAGCACCACACCAGTGCGCGGTTTATCCCAGCACAAATATGCAAAGTCGCAGTTTGGTTATCCCAACTGGTCGGTCAGCCTTGGATGCGGCGCCGTCAGTGATTGACTTGATAAAACCCGGCCCGTAGGTTTGGATTTCGCAACTGCGAATAAGGAAACGCACCCCGCTAGCCGAATTTGGGGAACCGAGTTGGTTTTTGCTGGTGGCGCTGCACAATCTGAGACCTCCCCCTGAACCGGCCGTTGGCCCTGGGGAGGGGCACTTGAGGATGGGAGCCTCACGATATGAAGCTTTTGGTTGGCGTCAAACGGGTGGTCGACTATGCGGTCAAAATCCGCGTGAAGAGCGATGGCACAGGCGTTGAATTACAAAACGTCAAAATGTCCATGAACCCGTTTGACGAAATCGCCGTAGAAGAAGCGGTGAAGTTAAAGGAAGCAGGTACGGTGGACGAAGTCGTTGTCGTTTCCATTGGGCCACAAAAAGCTCAGGACACAATTCGCACGGCGCTCGCTTATGGTGCTGATCGCGGCATTCATGTTGCAACTGACGACATCGTGGAGCCGTTGGCAGTTGCAAAATTACTCAAAGCAATTGTTGAGGAGGAAAAGCCCGACGTGGTCATCCTCGGCAAACAGGCGATTGATGATGATTGCAACCAGACGGGTCAGATGCTGGCTGCGTTACTGGGCTGGGGTCAAGGCACATTTGCTTCAAAGGTTGTGATGGCGGATGGCAAAGTGGATGTCACACGTGAGATTGATGGTGGTCTTGAGACCGTAAAACTAAATCTGCCCGCGGTGGTTACAACAGATCTCAGGCTCAATGAGCCTCGCTATCCATCGCTCCCTAACATCATGAAGGCAAAGAAGAAGCCTTTGGACTCAAAAACGCCAGCCGACTACGGCGTTGATATCGCGCCGCGCCTTAAGGTTCTGGAAACGAAAGAGCCGCCCGTGCGCGAGGCTGGTGTCATGGTCGATAGCGTTGCAGCACTGGTTGAGAAACTCAAAAATGAAGCGGGTGTTTTGTCATGAGCATTTTACTCCTAGCAGATCACAACAACGCTGAGCTTGGCGCTGCGACAGCAAAAGCGCTCTCCGCGGCAAAAGAAATTGGTGGTGACGTTACGATTCTGGTGGCAGGACATAACTGTCGCCCGGCTGCAGAAGCTGCCGCAAAGCTTGATGGCGTTTCAAAGATTCTTGTTGCTGATGGTGAGCAGTTTGCTCATAGCTTAGCGGAAGAAGTCGCAGGGCTTTTGGCCTCGCTTGGCAAATCCTACAAAGTGGTGATGGCGGCTGCAACGACGACGGGCAAAAACATATTGCCGCGTGTCGCTGCTGAATTGGACGTGATGCAGATCTCCGACATTATTAAGGTCGTATCAGCCGACACGTTCGAGCGACCGATTTATGCAGGCAATGCCATCCAAACCGTTCAATCTGCCGAGGAACCGAAAATCATTACGGTGCGTACGGCAGCATTTGGTTCGGTTGCAGAAGGGGGTTCGGCTGTAATTGAAGATGTAGACCTCCCAGCGGCTGTTGGTGTATCCGCATTTGTTGGCGCGGAACTCACCAAATCTGATCGGCCCGAATTGACATCTGCACGGATCATTATCTCTGGTGGTCGCGGCATGGCTAACGGTGAGAATTTCGGCAAGCTGATCGAACCCATTGCAGACCGTCTAGGCGCAGCCATGGGTGCTTCGCGCGCTGCCGTTGATGCGGGCTTCGTACCCAATGATTGGCAGGTTGGCCAAACCGGCAAAGTTGTTGCACCGGAGCTCTATATCGCTGTTGGCATTTCAGGCGCGATCCAGCATTTGGCTGGCATGAAAGACTCCAAGATCATTGTCGCAATCAACAAGGACGAAGAGGCTCCGATCTTCCAGGTTGCCGATTACGGCTTGGTCGCGGATCTATTCGAAGCCCTACCGGAGCTGAATTCAGAACTTGAAAAAGCAGGCATTTAGCGCAGGCTTTTCTGTTTAAGGATATTTCGCTTATGACGACCCCGACAAAGACAGCAGCGGTGACGGAAATAAAAACCGTTGGCGTGATTGGTGCTGGCCAGATGGGAAGTGGCATTGCCCATGTGGTGGCCCTTGCTGGCTATGACGTCAAACTCAATGACTTGAGCAAGGACGTGGTCGAAACGGCGCTCAAAGGTATTGAAGGCAATCTTGCACGGCAAGCCAAAAAAGGTGTGATCAAGACCGATCAGATTGTGCCCACCACGCAGCGGATTTCCTATGCCGATGGTTTAGGTGCGCTGTCTGAATGTGATCTCATCATTGAAGCGGCTACAGAAGACGAGAGCATTAAGTGCCGGATCTTCAAAGACCTTTGTGAAAACCTGAAGTCAGATGCCATTTTGGCGACCAACACGTCGTCGATCTCGATCACACGTTTGGCTGCCACGACGGATCGACCCGAACATTTCATCGGTATGCACTTTATGAATCCGGTGCCCCTGATGGAGCTGGTAGAATTGATCCGCGGCATTGCAACGGAAGATACAACGTTTGCTCAGACCCGCAGGTTCGTTGATAGCCTCAATAAGAAAACGGCGGTGTCGGAAGACTTTCCTGCGTTCATCGTCAACCGCATCCTGTTGCCGATGTTGAATGAAGCGGTTTACACACTCTACGAAGGTGTCGGCACGGTTGAGGCAATTGACAAAGCCATGAAGTTGGGGGCCCACCACCCCATGGGTCCACTGGAGCTTGCTGATTTTATTGGTCTCGATACCTGTCTTGCTGTGATGCAGGTGCTTTATGAAGGTCTTGCCGATACCAAGTATCGGCCATGTCCGTTGTTGGTGAAGTACGTTGAAGCTGGATGGCTTGGACGCAAGACACAACGCGGATTTTATGACTATCGCGGTGAAACCCCGGTTCCTACGCGATAGCAATAATTCGCAATTATTTGAGTCTATCTCTCAATCGAACTCTTTGATTTCGATTTCACCCCATTTGTTCTATTCTCCCTGTGATTGAAGTTGCCGGATGTGGGATCAAGGTATGGCGGTGAAGAGACGGGTTGCGGTGATCACCGGCGCTGGGTCTGGAATTGGCCGCGCCGTTGCGAGGACTCTACAAAAGCACAAGTTTGATGTCGTGCTTGCAGGACGGCGCACTGCCGCGCTTGAGAAAACGGCATCTCAATGTGATCCGCTCGGGGGTGATATGCGTGTTGCCCCAGCTGACGTAACTGATCCCAAGCTTGTCGAAAAACTGTTTTCCAATGCGTTGGATGCGTTTGGTCGCGTTGATGTGTTGTTCAATAATGCGGGTACTGCCGCGCCCGCCGTGCCCCTTGAAGATTTGTCGCTGGAGAAATGGCAGGAGGTGATTGACACCAATCTGACCGGCGCGTTTCTTTGTGCCAGACACGCTATTCAGATTATGAAATCACAAGTCCCCAAGGGTGGCCGCATCATCAACAACGGCTCTATTTCTTCGCAAGCCCCGCGTCCCAATTCCGCGCCCTACACCGCGACTAAGCATGCGCTGACTGGACTAACAAAATCCATTTCGCTTGATGGCCGTGCTGACAACATCGCGTGTTCACAAATTGATATCGGCAATGCGGCAACGGAATTTACCGATGCGATGGCGGCAGGTATTCCCCAGCCCAGCGGTGCACTCGTAAAAGAGCCGCGTATCGATGTGCAACATGTCGCAGATGCAGTTCTCTATATGGCGAGCTTACCGCTCGACGCAAATGTTCAGTTCATGACCTTGATGGCAACGAAGATGCCCTTTATTGGGCGTGGTTGAGCACGTGGATCGACGAACATGATGCACCGACTTAAGGTTTGGGCTGAGCGTCTTAAGCAAAATGTGGTGACACTTTATATTGCAGCGCGTGATTCACGCACGCCGCGCCTAGCCAAGGTCATTGCGCTTTTTGTTGTTGCCTATGCGGTGAGCCCAATTGATCTCATTCCAGATTTTATTCCCATCCTTGGGCTGCTCGACGAAGTCATCTTGGTGCCGGTAGGCATTATGATAGCCGTGCGATTTATTCCTGAGCCCCTTTGGCAAGAGTTTCTTGTCCTGGCGCAAAAAAGCGATCAGGTTGCACCGATACGGTGGGGAATTTGGATTGTGATTTGCGTGTGGATTTGTTGTGCGGCTCTAATTTTTATGTGGTTTTTTTAATGATCGCGGACTTCAAAAATCCGGTTAGATCTTTGGTTTGATGGTGGATATGCTCGGGCAATGAGGTCCATCTCTTCATCGCCCTTTGCACCGGGTGATCGATATAATTCGAATGCACGAGAACGGTGACCATGCCAAGTGCGTGTGGCGCTTCAAGATTATGCGGCATGTCCTCGAACATCGTGGCTTGGGATGGTTGAACGTCGTGATGGTTCAAGAAGCTGCGATAGGCATCCAGGTCTGGTTTGGCGCAAAAACCATTAGATGCAATGTCTGTGATGTCGTCGAAGTGGGTAAGGATACCAAGCTGCTCTGCAACGCGCTCAGCGTGGCAGCGCGACCCGTTTGTGTAGATATATTTGCGCCCTGGCAATGCTGAAATGGCGGTTGACAGCTCGGGTGCTTTGGCGACCACCGTGACATCAATATCGTGGACGTAGTCGAGAAACGGTTCTGGCTTCATGCCGTGAAGTTTCATCAGGCCGGATAATGTGGTTCCAAAACGCTTGTAGTAGTCCTTTTGTACAAATCGGGCATGGGCGAGCGGCAAATCTAACGCCTTGGCGATATAAGCCGCCATGCGCTGGTCGACCTGAGCAAACAAATTGCAGTCTGCAGGATAAAGCGTGTTGTCGAGGTCAAAGACCCACGTTGTGATATGGGTGAGATCGACCATTGCCTAGTTGCGGCGCTCGCCAACCAGCGTGCCGGCACCATGATCGGTCAACAATTCAAGCATGACGGAATGCTGGACTTTACCATTGATGATCACAACCGCTTCAACGCCTGCTTCGACGACTTCAATACAGCCCTCTACTTTAGGAATCATGCCACCAGTTATTGTGCCGTCGCGGATCAGCTCGCGCGCTTCTTTAGGCGTCAGTTCCTGGATCAATTCGCCTTTTTTGTCGAGCACACCTGGCACATCGGTGAGAAGAAGCAGACGTTTGGCCTTCATACGCGCGGCGAGAGCCGAGGCAAACGTGTCTGCATTGATGTTGAGTGTTTCGCCAGAGGCCGACAGACCAATAGGTGCAATGACGGGGATTAAATCCGACTGTGACATGACATCAAGAATGTGCGGATTGATTGTTTTTGGTTCGCCGACATAGCCGATATCAACCGCTTTCATCAAATTTGATTCAGGGTCCGACATTTCGGTAATTTTTTCTGCAATTACCAAATTTGCGTCCTTGCCGGAGATGCCTGCAGCTTTTCCGCCCTGACGATTAATGGCGGAAACAATGTCTTTGTTGATTTTGCCCGACAAAACCATTTCGACAATTTCAACGGTGGGCTTATCGGTGACCCTGAGACCGTTGACGAACTCGCTGCGTATGGCGAGCTTTTTCAACATGTCTGCAATTTGTGGCCCGCCACCATGGACAACAATTGGGTTCACGCCTGACTGCTTGAGATAGACAATGTCCTGGGCAAAGGCATCCGATAGCGCCTGATCACCCATGGCATGGCCACCAAATTTGATGACCACGATTTGATCGTCATAACGCAGCATATTCGGCAGTGCTTCTGCCAGTGTGCGCGCCTTGTCGTGCGCGGAGGCTAACATGGGGCTTGATGACGCGGGCTGTGACGGCGGTTTTTTCGACATAAGACTTATGGTTCGCGTTGGTTGACCTGGCTCTCGCAGCCGTTCGAATGGACCGCAATAAGGCGCGTTAGCCTGTCTTTGCGGTGATTTAACCGGCGCCGTGTGGTTGCTGGGTCACAGCGCCTTTTCATGTTCTAAGCAGCACTTATATCGGATGACGCCAAGCGACAACGGAATTCCCCCACAATTTTCGGCTGTTTATCCTGGCGAGGCTTTGAGTCTAAGGGGCAAATTGCGGTAACCTTACCTATTCGCAGGTTCTGAGTCTCAAACCAGATGACGAGCCGAACTCTCGACCGTTGCAGGTGGCACGAGCACCGCCAGCAGTCTAGTAGGCAACCGTTTTAGGAGCGTGAACACGATGACGGCGATGGTCGCTGAAGACCTTGCCCAGATTCCGATGTCGCCATACTTGGCGGCGTCCTTGCAGCGGGCTGCACAATATGCCGAAGCACAGGCGCACCAAGCGGTGTCGCTTGAGCACGTGCTGCTTGCCTTGGCTGAGGACCCTGAAGCGAGCGTCATCTTGCGTAGCTCAAACGTGGATATCGAACGCCTGCAAACGGATGTGTCCAACCACCTCGGTAACATCAACGAGCGCCAGGACCCGGCAAGTCCACAACCGGTCAATGCGTCAAACGATCTTCAGCGCATTTTGGAAGCTGCCGCGGAAGCTGCCAAGCAAGGACAACGCCGTGAGATCAACGGTGCTATTTTGCTGGCCGCAATCATCGGTGACGGTGGCAGCACGGCAGCGCATATTTTGCGCGCCCAGGGTCTGACGTTTGAAGCGACCATCGCGGCGTTGCGCAATACGGTGCAACAAATGCCGCCTCAGTCTGAGCCGCCCAGACAAGAGCCTGCACACGCGCCCCCCGCCCCGCCAAGCCATGTCGAAAGCGCGACGGCAGACGATGTGTTGGCTGAGGCGCGTGAGCGGGTCAACAGCAGACGTTCGCTCACAACTGAATCTGTCGTGCCCTCTCTTGAGCCGCAATGGGAGCCCGCCACCCCCGTGGTTGTGTCGCCATCCGATGGCGTTCAAGACGCGATTGAAGGCGCGCAAGATTTGAGTGTGCGTGCTGACAATGGTGCTGATGATGAATTGGCAGATATTAGTACACCTCTACCTACGAGTGCGCAGCCGCCGCCCTCACTTCCACCAGCATCTAATCCGCCGCTGCCGGTGAACACTGAAGCTGACGCAACGCATTGGGCACCACCGCAGCCTACGGAAAATCTAGAACGGCCTCCGGCGCCACGTTTGCAACGTGTGCCGCCACCGCTACCACCTGATGCGGGGCTGAGACCACCGCGTTCGCAATCTGACTCCTCAGTTGCTGCAACGCAAAGTGTGCAACAGCCGATGCCGAGTCCGGCGCCGGGCCAAGCACCACCACCACTGTCTGTGCAGCCACAGGCCCTGGGCAACGGACAGCGTTCGCAACACGTACCGCCTTGGGTCGGTGGTGATGCTGGCACCGCGCGAGGGCGACCACAGGCCCCGTCTTTGTCAGCGCAACAACCCAGGCGTGCCGACGTTCATGCACAGCGTCCGCGTTCAACACAAATCCATGTTGAGACCGGACAGCTAGTCCATAACATCCAGCCTAAAATGAAGGCCGGGATTCCCAAGTTGGTTGAAGTGCGCATTGCCAGAGCCAACGTAAAAGCGCTGGCGACAGGGTTGCAAGGCGGCGGCGCGGCCTACAAACAGGAAGCGATGATCACAAAGGCTATGTCGGTTAAGCTACGTGCACCGGATGGCGGGTTCTGGGTCGAGGCTGCTTCGCCTGAAACGCAGTGGATCGATAACGTGTTGGGTGTGATGACAGATGATTATGCCAGTTGGCGCTGGACAGTAACGCCTAAAATGTCTGGTCACAAAAAGCTTCAACTTGTGGTTTCTGCGCGCACCGTAGGATCCGACGGACTGGCCGCAGAAACCGCGCTTCCTGATCAGCTGTTTGATGTCCGTGTGAGCATCAACTATGGGCAGAAGTCAAAACGTGCGGCGGGTTGGCTCGCTGCTGCTGTCTTTGGCGGTGTCTTGGCGCGCTTTGGCGAGGATGCGTTTGATGTTGCCAAAGGTCTTATTGAAAAGATCAGTGGCTAATCAGTTTAGTCCAACGGGCATTATGAAAAGTCGTGCCGAACTTTAGCTAGAGTCGCGCGCAGTTCTGCTATGCCTGTTTTCTTTTCAGAAGACGTTGTGATGACCACCGGATAGGCGGCTGGTGCCTTGGCGACCTCGCGCTCGACTTCGGCGCGTGTAGCTTCAAGTGCTTTGAAGCTAATTTTGTCAGCCTTGGTCATTACGATTTGATAGGCCACTGCTGTTTCAGACAGGAGTTTCATAATCGTTCTGTCCACCGCTTTGATGCCGTGGCGCGAGTCGATCAAAACAAAGGCACGAGCCAGGTGCGGTCGGCCTGCCAGATAGGTTTTGATGAACTCCGTCCACCTTGCGACCTTGTCTTTGGGCGCCTTGGCAAAGCCATAGCCTGGCAAGTCGACGAGGTGGAAGCCACCGCTTTCAGGTGCAAAGTAATTCAACTCTTGCGTGCGACCAGGTGTGTTTGAGGTGCGGGCCAAACTGTTTTGGCGCACGACCGCGTTGAGGAGGCTGGATTTTCCAACGTTAGAGCGCCCTACAAAGGCAACTTCTGGCCATTGCTCATCAAGCAAATTGTCGAGGTCAACGACACCTTTTACGAAATGCCAAGGTTGTTCAAAAAGGCGTTCACCATCGGCAAGCTCAGCCGCGCTAAATGGGTCAGTGGTCATGACAAACTAAGGGCTCCAACGACCGCACTTTTTAAAACCTGTTACGCGGCAACGCTGCGGGGCTTTGTTGCATGCTCAGTTTGCAGAGCCAAGCAGCGGTATCAGGCTTCCGGTTTTTCTTTTTTTCCACCGAACAGGTTTTTCAAGGTTTGAAATTTACTTTTGATATTGTCCACCAAATGGATTTCTGCACCCTGCTTATTGGTGATGTACCACTGTTGAATGACGGACAACACGTTGTTCCAAGCCCAGTAGATCACAAGTCCGGCTGGGAATGACGCCAACAGAACCGTAAACAGCACCGGCATCCACGAAAAGATCTGCTGTTGCACAGGATCTGGTTGCGGTGGGTTGAGCTGCATCTGGACCCACATCGTGAGCCCCATCAGCAAAGGCCATACACCGATCACCAGGAATGACGGTACGTCAAACGGCATCAGGCCAAAAAGATTAAAGATGGACGTTGGATCGGGTGCCGAAAGATCCTGGATCCAGCCAAAAAACGGCGCATGGCGCATGTCGATCGAAACAAACAGTACCTTATAGAGCGCAAAGAACACTGGAATTTGAACCAAGATCGGCAAACAACCCGCAAGCGGATTGATCTTCTCTTTCTTATAAAGTGTCATCAGCTCTTGCTGTTGGCGAGCCTTGTCATCCTTGAAGCGGTCGCGCAATTGCTCCATTTGCGGTTGCAGCTTTTTCATTTTAGCCATCGACACATACGATTTATTGGCCAGAGGGAAAAACGCCAGTTTAACGAGCACCGTCACTGCCAAAATCGCAACACCGAAGTTGCCAAGAAATTCATACAGCCAAGTGATCAGATGGTTGAGCGGTTTGGTGATGAAGTAGAACCAGCCCCAGTCAATCATCAGATCGAATTTTTCAATACCGTATTTTTCCTGGTAGCCTTCGATGATGTTTGCTTTTTTAGCGCCCGCATAAAGGCGAGAGGTTAGCTTTGTATCAGCCCCTGCCGGTATCGATACGGGCGCAAGCGCATAATCAACCCAATACAGTTCGGATTGGCCCACATCAGGCTTTTTGGAGCGCAACGCTGCGTTATAGGTCAACTTCTGATCCGGGATCAGCGCCGACGTCCAATATTTCTCGGTAATACCAAACCAACCACCGGTTTTATTTTTGAACGTTGCGCCGCGATCTTCGAGCGCATCGGCAAAGGTGATTTCTTGCAAACCATCTTTACCTGCAACGGCCACAAGACCTTCGTGAAGGATAAAGAATCCTTCTACTTTCGGTGTGCCAAAGCGATAGATGCGGGCGTAAGGCGTTAAGTTCACGTCAGCACCGGAAGCATTGGCAACGGAACTTTCAATCGTGAACAGGTAGTTGTCATCGACACTGATTGTGCGTTTGAAGGTCAGACCCGCACTATTGTTCCAGGTCAAAGTAACTGGTGTGGTGGGTGTCAGTTTGGCGGCAGCGTTTTCAGGTGTCCAAATGCTGTCGCTGGTCGGAACTTTGGCACCGGCCGCTGATGGCTTCCAGCCGTGTTCTGCAAAGTAGGCATCGGGTGCGCCTGGCGGGGTGAACAACGTCACCTTTGCGCTCGCCGGGTCAGAGGTCACGGTATACTTAGTGAGTGTCAGATCATCAATCAGCGCACCTTTGAGAGCGATAGAGCCGCTCAGCGCCGGCGTCTCGATTGCGACACGCTTGGAGCCTGCAAGGGCGGCTTTGCGTGTCAGACGGGGTGTTGTTTTGATATCGGGTGAGGCAGATGTGGCGCCCGGGCCAGTTGGTGCGGCCACAGTATCTGGCGCTTGGCTGGCGGTAGAGCTTTTGGTTTTATCAAGCTGCTCAAGGCGCGCTTTTTCGCGCTGCTCTTCAAGCTTCGGCCCAATATAAAAGTATTCCCATCCAAGAATAACCAAGGCTGATAAAGCAACGGCGATCATAAGATTGTTGTGATTGTCAGGCGTTTGGGACGACATAAGGCATGGCTCGGAAGTTGAAGGTGGTTAAAATGGGCATCGCCCTCAGATAGTGAGGGGCGGGGGTGGAGACAACAGGCGGTGGAACGCTATGGGCCGCATTGTGTCATCTCAGCCCTGTTTACGCCGACCGGCGAGGAGACCCCGTGGGTCATGCACGCGTTGCAGGCAGCGTTCAAGGTCTTTCTTGAGGTCTGAATAGGGCTGAGTCGCCGCACTGCGTCTGCCGACCACGACGTAATCGTAGTCAGGCTTGGCAAATTCGTTCGCTAGCTCAGCGAGGGCATGCTTGAGACGCCGCCTGATCCGGTTACGGGTCACAGCGTTGCCTATCTTTTTGGTGATGGTGAAGCCGAATCGCGGGCCTTCTGGCCTTGCTGCGTCAGTGGCGGCTACATCTGGGACGGCCCGAGGTTTCGTCTCTAAAATAAATGCGACATTCTGGCAGCGTTGACCGCCACGCACGCGCAGGTACTCTTTTCGCTTCTTCAGGGTGGTGAGCTGCACGAGACAGGTCCTCTCTCGCAGCCAGGGGCCATAGGAAGGCCCGCTTTGGGGTTACCTAGGCTGAAAGGCGTTTACGGCCTTTGGCGCGGCGACGTGCGAGAACGCGAACACCACCAACTGTTTTCATGCGTGCGCGAAAGCCATGGCGGCGTTTGCGAACCAACTTGCTTGGCTGATAGGTGCGTTTCACGGGAAAACTCCAAATGTTCGTTTCAAGACGCTGTCCTGGGCACATTTGTGCGACGACAGGATGGTCTGTTGAATGGCTTTACGGGTCTCACTCCGATGTGATCGGCCTCGGGTCTCGCCTGAACGGTCGTGAGAATGATGCGCGTATATAGGGCTGAGGGCCACCGAAGTCAACAATTCCAGGGCTTTGGGCCCGTTCCTGTTATGCTTCAGGTTGTCCCAGCCAAAAGCCCTCATCGTTGTCCCGCCAGCATCTTGTGAAACTGTCAACGGGTGCGTTCGTATCCCCCCAGCAGACATCGGATCACCAGTCACGTCTTACCGGGTCTTGGTGGCTGCCGCCCTTGGACAATCCTGACCACACTTCTGGAGCTACTCAGCTATGAATTATGGACCCACAATTTGTCGCCTGCCGCTAAACGCATTTAGAAAAATGCGCTACTTTGCGTTGCTGACCGTGTCCGTGGCGCTGGTCACAGCCCTACAATCCGTCAACGCACCGGTTAAGGCTAAATCGGTTGCTGAAATGTTCAGTGCACATAGCGCTGGGTCAGCGACAACGGTTGACCATTCTGCGTGGAACGCTTTGCTTGGTAGGTATGTTGTGGTTGGCAGTGATGGTCTCAATCGCGTTAATTATCAAAAATTCAAATCAGAAAGCCACGCCAAGCTGAAAGCTTATGTTGCATCGATGGAACGTGTCGACGTGGCCGCCTTGAATCGGCCAGAGCAGTTTTCTTTTTGGGCTAATCTCTATAATGCTAAGACAATTGATATTGTTCTTGATCACTATCCGGTAAAATCCATCAAAGACATCAGCTTGGGTGGCGGTTTCACAGCGTTGGTGACAGGCGGTCCTTGGAAAGCGAAAGTCGTTAAGGTGGCGGGTCAAGATCTTAGCCTTGATGATATCGAACACGGTCTGTTGCGTAAGATCTTCAAAGACCCGCGCGTTCATTTTGCTGTGAATTGCGCATCGATCGGCTGTCCAAACCTGTCCAATCAAGCTTTTGCCAGTGCCACCTTGGAAGCACAGCTTGATGACGCCGCGCGAGCCTATGTCAACAGCCCCCGCGGCGTGCGGGTTGCAGGCGGCGGCAAGGTCACCGCCTCATCTATCTACAAGTGGTTTCAGGAAGATTTTGGTGGTAGTGCTTCTGGCGTGTTGCAGCATGCACGGAAATACGCTGGCGGCGACCTGAAAGCAGCGCTCCAGGGCGTTAATTCGATTTCGGGATATGACTATGATTGGGGCTTAAACGACGCCAAATAGAGGGTCGTTTCTATGTTCGAATGAGATCCCAATTATAAAAAACTCAAAACGCCACTCTTTGGAGCATAGTGCACATGGTTGAGAAAACAGATGAAGCGCAGCGCGACACCAAAGCAAAATCGTCTGGAGGGATTAGGCGTTGGCTGCCACTGATCCTTTTGGCCAGCCTCATGGCCTTGGCGTTTTCGATGGGCTGGCACAAGTATCTCTCGTTTAAGACTGTTGGCCTCAACTATGAAGCTCTACGCGGTTTCATTTCAGACAATTTGCTGATCTCACTGGCGGCGTTCGCGGCGCTCTATATCGCTGTAGTCGCCTTGTCATTGCCTGGCGGGCTCATCCTTACCGTGTCGGGCGGGCTGTTGTTCGGCTGGAAACTTGGCGCACCGACCACCATCATCGCAGCAACAATCGGCGCAACCATTCTCTTCCTCATTGCCAAAACATCATTCGGCGAGGGTCTTGCTGACAAGGCTGGACCGTGGCTGGCAAAACTGCGTGATGGGTTTAAGGAAAATGCGCTGAGCTATCTGTTGTTCTTGCGGTTGGTGCCTGCTTTCCCGTTTTTTGTGGTCAACCTGGCGCCTGCGCTTTTGGGTGTGCCGCTTAAAACCTATGTGCTTGGAACATTGTTTGGCATTATTCCGGGAACACTCGCTTATTCTTTTGCAGGCGCTGGGCTCGGTAGTGTCGTTGAGAAGCAGAATGCATCCTATAACGAATGTCTAGCGTTAAAATCTGAAGCTGCCTGCCCATATACGATTGATACCAGCTCGATTATTACACCAGAAATCATTACAGCTTTCGTGTTACTTGGTGTGGTTGCGCTTATTCCTGTCTTTTTAAACAAGTGGAAAGCTCGTAAAGCTGGCTAGGTCTGAAAGAAAAATATCAATGGAAAAAATATCAACTGATCTTTGCGTCATTGGCGCCGGCTCTGGTGGCCTCTCCGTTGCTGCGGCCGCGGCAGCTTTTGGCCGCAAGGTCGTGCTCATTGAGAAGCACAAAATGGGCGGTGACTGTCTGAACTACGGCTGTGTACCGTCAAAAGCTCTGATCGCATCTGGCAAGCGCGCCCATTTGATGCAAACCGCAGAGCCGTTTGGTATTCAAAATGAAAAGCCCAAAGTCGACCCACGCGCTGTGCATGATCACGTCAAGAGTATCATTGCGGCAATAGCGCCGAACGACTCTGTTGAACGATTTACCGGCCTTGGTGTTCAGGTTTTGCTCGGTGCGGCCAAGTTTAAGGACAAGCGCACGGTTGTTGTTGGCGAGCACGAAATCAAAGCGCGCCGGTTCGTCATCGCAACAGGGTCCGCGCCCTTTGTACCATCGATTCCCGGCGTTGATGATGTCGCCTATTTCACCAATGAAACGATCTTCGACAACAAAGACAAAATTGATCATTTGATTGTTGTCGGCGGCGGCCCCATCGGCATGGAGATGGCACAAGCCCATCATCGTCTGGGTAGTCAGGTGACAGTACTCGATGGCTCAAATGCCCTTGCTAAAGATGATCCGGAGCTGACAGCAATTGTGCTTCAGAGTTTGCGCGATGAAGGTCTTGATATCCGTGAGAATGCACGGGTTGAAAAAGTCGAGTCGCGCACTGGCGGGGGCGTCAAAGTTTATTTCAAAGTTGGCAATGACACACAACAGATTGAAGGCTCTCATATATTGTTGGCGGTTGGCCGCAGACCTAACTTATCTGATCTCAATCTGGAAGCCGGAGGTATTAAATATGATCGGCGCGGTGTCACCGTTGATAAAGGGTTGAAGACATCGAACCGCAAAGTCTATGCGATTGGTGATGTGGCGGGCGGATTGCAATTTACGCACGTTGCCAATCATCACGCGGGGCTTGTCATCCGAAACGCGCTTTTCCGCATGCCTGTGTCGGTCAACAACAACGCCGTACCGTGGTGCACGTATACAGAACCTGAAATGGCGCATATTGGTTTGACGGAAAAAGATGCGAAAGAAGAAGGCCACAAGATCAGCGTTTTGCGTTGGCCTTATCATGAGAACGACCGCGCGCAGGCCGAACGCGCTACCAAAGGCCATGTCAAAGTTATTACTGGCAAGGGTGGCAAGATTTTGGGTGCCTCAATAGTCGGTGAGCATGCAGGTGAGTTGATCCAGATGTGGTCGCTTGCGATTTCACAAGGGCTGAAGATCAAAGCCATGACTGAGTGGATCTCGCCTTATCCAACGCTGTCAGAAATCAACAAGCGTGTGTCGTACAAGCAGTACGCAACAGCACCATCAAATCCTGTGCTGCGGTCGGTCATCTCACTGCTGTCAAAATTTGGTTGATCCTGCTGTTTCAGCGTCAGTTTCCGTTAATCGGCCAAAATGCGTATCGTTAACGCCGTTGGTATGGCGCACTTGATCATGGTTGGGGACGGAGGCGGCTGACAGAATCGCCCCGGCATGCCAGAGTCAGTCCCGGATGCCCGGTAGTGAGCGGATTTGCATGTTGGTAGCTCCAGACAACAATGGTTTTTTGAGCACGATTGCGCATCGATTGCGATCGGCTAGCAAGGCGTTGAAGGAATTCGTCGTAGGGTTCGGTAAGCGCCCGCTGCGCTTTGGTTTGTCGGGTAAGTTGCTCCTCATGACCATTGCGTTTGTGATGGTCGCTGAGCTTCTGATCTTCCTACCGTCGATTGCCAAGTTTCGTATCGATTGGTTGAGTGACCGCATCACCACAAGTTACGTATCAGCACTTGCGGCGGATGCAACGCCTGACGGCAATATCCCACCATCTTTGAGAAGCGAGCTTTTGAGGACAGCGCTTGTACGTGCTGTTGCTATCCGTCGTAGTGGCCGCCGCCGTTTGGTCCTGCCGCCTGTCATGGCGCTCAATATCAACGAGACTTATGATTTGCGTCCGGTCCAGGATAGGTCGTTGCGCACTAGATTCTGGGTCAGTGTTGAGCAAATTGGTGATGCATTACAGGTGTTTTTTACCAATGATGATCGCACGTTACGGATCATTGGTTTGTTGGGCCCAAGGCGCAATGATGTCATCGAAGTCGTGTTGCCAGAGGCACCTCTTAAACGCGCAATGCGCGAGAACGCTTCAAATATTTTTGGGCTGTCGATCATTATTTCTCTGCTCACGGCGGCGCTCGTATATCTGGCGTTGACGGGTTTACTTGTCCGACCGCTGACACGACTCACGCGGAATATGCTGCATTTCAGCAAGAACCCGGAAGACCCTGAACGGATCGTTACGCCATCGGGACGGTCAGATGAAATTGGAACTGCTGAAACAGAACTCGCAGCCATGCAAAAGCAGCTGGCGCAATTGCTGTTGCAAAAAACAAGATTAGCCCAGTTGGGTCTTGCAGTGAGCAAGGTCAACCATGACTTACGCAATATGCTGGCCAATGCGCAGCTGATTTCAGATCGCCTCACAGATATTGAAGATCCAACTGTGCAACGCTTTGCGCCCAAACTGATTGCATCGCTCGACCGGGCCATTGGTTTTTGCAATGACACACTTAAATTTGGTCGCGCTCAAGAAGCCCAGCCCAGACGCGAGTTGTTTCGGCTTAAACCAATGCTCAGAGATGTTGGTGATGGCCTCGGATTGCCGGTTGAAGGTCGATTGACATGGGTGATTGATGTTGCAGATAATCTTCGGGTTGATGCAGATCGTGAAAATATGTTTCGGATACTCTCCAACCTAGTTCGCAATGCCATGCAAGCCCTAGAAAGTCATGATGCGCCACGCGAAGGCGTGATTCGTGTTTCTGCAACACGGAACGGCCGCAAGGTTGCACTGGAAATCAGCGACAATGGACCGGGCGTGCCGACTAAGGCGCGCGACCATCTGTTCGAAGCCTTTCAAGGCTCAACGCGCCAGGGCGGCACAGGACTCGGATTGGCGATTGCTGCAGAACTTGTTGGTGCGCATAGCGGCACAATTGAACTTCTTGACAGAGATCAGGGCGCGACGTTCTTGATCGAAATCCCAGACCGCGCAGCGCGTTAGATCAAGTTGAGGTTCACGTCGGGTCCAACGGCTTTAGCGACGTTTGCGCGGGCCTCGCCATTAAAAATTTAGATGAGGCGCATCAGCAAGAAGTGGCGTATAGGTTCTTGCAAAATTGTAATCACAGGTGCTCATGCAGACACGAGCCCAAAATTCATTCAGGATCTGGAATGGGCGTTTCTCAAGCGAATTCGGCTGAAGAAAGACAAATATTGTCAGGTAGGTCTGGAATATTCTCGGACCAGATATTTGTTGCATTGTTCTATGGATGCATTGGTTTTCTATCAACGTTTGTTGGCATGTTTGGACGCCACGTTTTCCAAGCGCCGTTTATCGTACTCGGTCTGTTGGTGTGCCTGAGATTTGCAATGCGAGCGGAGCCTAGGGCTGCAATACTTGAGCAGCTTAAATCAAAACAAAGTATCCTAATTCTATTGTTTGCTGCGGTCGTGTTTGTCTACGCCATTGTCGGAATGACTTTCGATGATGAACGTTTGCGACTGCTTGGAAAGCCAGCAATGGTCCTGTTGGCGCTGATGGTGTTTGCCTATGTTTGGGCGCATCAAGACTCTTTCGATAAACAGCGCATCGTCCATGGTCTATTCTATGGAATGATTGGTGGGTTGGTCGGTGTCACGTTAGTGTCGGCATGGAATTGGTTTGTTTTCACGAATTTTCATCAGCAGGGCGGGCTAGAGCTCGCTCCAATTCCAATTTCGATATATTCACTGAATGATGAATTAAAGATCCTTTCTGTTTTGCTCTTCTTTGCAGCTGGTGGCGTGATCAATCGCCCGAGGCGGGTGATGTTCTCAGTTGGATTGTCGGCGCTGGTTATGGTCCTAAGTTTTTGGACCTATGGATCATACAAAGGCACTGATGCTGGCGTGTTCGTCTCGTATACAGCCAGCGATGTTGTACAGTTTGGTTTGCCGCTTGTGGTTGCGCTCTTTCTCGTCAGTTGCTTGGCGCCAAAATTGATGACTAACCTTGTGTTCCTGGGGATCGCAGCGTTGCTACTTTTTGCGCCCTGGATTTTTCAAATTTGGTATCAAGTGGCGGAAGGCCTCCCGTTGCCACGTTCCACGACGTTTTTGGTGCGCGCAGAAATCTGGGACAAGATCGCTCAACTTTCATTGCAAAAGCCACTCTTGGGGCATGGTTTGGAATCCACCCGATATATAGGTACGATTGATTTCGCACAGAAATATTATAAAGGCGATGAGGTTACCCACCCGCACAATATGTTTGTGCAGATCTGGATGGATATGGGCTTAGTGGGTGTGTTGTTTGCGCTTCTTTTTTGCTATTTCGCTTGGAAGAAGGTTGCCTCGTTGGACGTCTCTGTTCAGCCAGCCATCGTCGCAGGAATTTCTATGTATGTTTTGTTTGCGCTAGCAACGCATTCTCTTTGGCAGACGTGGAGTATTATTCTTTTGTGTCTTATGTGCGTTTACACATCTTTGCATTTGTCCAAGCGTAATTCACCCAACCCATAGCAACTTCATTGGGCGCAAGTAGGATGCTGCGCTTTGTCGAGATGGCATGGTTGCGATTCGGCGGCTCTATTTTGAATGGTAGTTTTTGTACCAATCGACAAACTTTTTTACGCCGTCACGGATGTCTGTCTTGGGAGTGTATTGTGTGACATTCTTCAGATGAGAAATATCTGCAAATGTCTTGGCGACATCTCCGGGCTGCATTGGCAGCAGGTTTTTTTGTGCTTTTATGCCGAGTGCATCTTCAATGGCTGAGACAAAGTCCAACAATGGCACCGGATTGCCATTGCCGATATTAAACAACTGATAGGGGGCCTTTGAAATTGCGGGATCGGGTGCGCGCCCGCTCCAATTCTCAGAACCACTTGGTGGCACCCCAGCCGCTCTGATTACGCCGTCAACAATGTCATCAATGTAGGTAAAATCTCGTGCGTGATTTCCATTGTTGAAAATATCGATGGGTTTACCTTCAAGAATGTTCTTGGTGAATATAAACAGTGCCATGTCGGGACGGCCCCAGGGGCCATACACGGTAAAGAAGCGCAACCCAGTTACGGGGATTTTGTAGAGATGGGCATAGCAATGCGCCATCAATTCGTTGGATTTCTTTGTCACCGCGTAAAGGCTAACCGGGTGATCAACATTGTCAGATACAGAAAACGGCATGCTTTCATTCAGGCCATAAACTGAGCTCGAAGACGCGTAAATCAGATGCCCAACTTTGCTGTGACGACAGCCTTCAAGAATATTCAAGGTGCCAGTGATGTTGGAATCCGTATAGGTGTGAGGATGCGAGATCGAGTAGCGCACGCCAGCTTGTGCGGCCAAGTGAATGACGCGATCAAAGACGTGATCTTGAAACAAGCTTTCGATCGCATTGCGATCACAGATATCTAATTTTTGAAAATTAAAACCATCTCTGTTTGTGAGGCGCGAAAGGCGTGCCTCTTTGAGCGCCGGGTCGTAGTAGGAATTGAGATTGTCGATGCCTGATACATCGTGGCCCTTATCGAGTAACGCGCTAGAAACTGCTGATCCGATAAAGCCTGCGGCTCCGGTAACCAGATAGCGCAATTCTCTCTCCTACAAGCGTAAGTCAGCAGTGCCCAATGGAAAAATGGATTTCACATCGAACAGTACACCATTTGGTGCCAATAGTGCACGTATGCCGTCCGGGCCCATGGATTTATACGAGTCGTGACCAACTGCAATAACAACACCTGCGTACGCCCCCTTCTGGAGGCTTTCCGGAAACTTAATACCATATTCGTCTTCAATTTCGGCTTTGTCTGCGAGCGGGTCATCTATGTCAACTTGAAGGCCAAAGGACTGCAACTCGCGGACCACGTCTATAGATCTGGAATTGCGTATATCAGGACAATTTTCTTTAAACGTCATGCCTAGGACGGCGACGCGGGCATCAGTCAGGCTCAATTTTCGTTTCAGCATTTCTTTGACGAGACTGGAAGCCACAAACCGACCCATGGAATCATTGATGCGACGGCCCGCCGTGATGACATCAGGGTGGTAGCCGACTTTTTCAGCTTTGTGGGTCAAGTAGTAGGGGTCTACGCCAATGCAATGCCCGCCGACGAGGCCTGGGCTGAATGGCAAAAAGTTCCATTTGGTTTGAGCCGCAGCCAATACGCTGCCGGTGTCGATGCCAAGTTTTGAGAATAATACGGAAAGTTCATTGACCAGCGCGATATTGACGTCGCGTTGCGTATTCTCAATGACCTTGGCCGCCTCAGCGATGCGAATTGAATCCGCCATATGCGTGCCTGCTGTTACAACAGAGCCATAAACAGCATCGACCAGTTTAGCCGTTTCAGGTGTCGAGCCTGATGTTACTTTGATGATCTTATCGATCGTATTTTTGCGGTCACCAGGGTTGACCCGCTCTGGGCTGTAGCCAACATAAAAATCTTTGTTGAAGGTTAGGCCTGAAGTTTGTTCGAGAACAGGAACGCAATCTTCTTCTGTGGCTCCAGGATAGACGGTTGATTCAAAGACAACGATATCGCCTTTTGAGAGAACCTTGCCGACACTTTGAGACGCCGACAATAAAATCCTGAGGTCTGGATTTTTGGCTTCATCAATGGGAGTTGGAACCGCTACAACATAAAAATTACAGTCCTTGAGGCCTTCGATATCAGAGGTAAATGTTGCGCTGGTGGCCTTCAGATCATGGGGTGTAATCTCATGGGTACGGTCGATGCCTTTTGTGAGCTCTTCGATCCGGAGTTTCTTGGGGTCAAATCCAACGACTGGAAATTTTGAAGACAGCAAAACGGTCAGCGGGAGGCCAACGTATCCAAGCCCTAGAACACCAACCCTTACATTTCTAGTATTCATAATATGTGCGTGGCCCTGAATCCTATTAGATTTGTGATCTTCTACCGTCTTTGTTATCGAATGCCAACGTTTTCGTTTCTTGGTCACGTGCGGCACAACATCCATGGATTCGCCGTCAGTAGTTGGTGGGTTAATGACACCTCAAAAGACATCAAGTTCCATATTTATTTTGGCTGGCTTTGCTCCCTCCTTGATCCTGTTTCGATTGCCGCTCATCGAGCAATTGCGGGCTGCGGGGCACAGGGTTGCGGTGGGGGCCAAGTGCGCTGAGTTTAGCAGCAGTGATATTGAATGCCTGAACCAACTTGGGGTGCAAATTTTTGACATTGAAATCGATCGAAACAGTATCGGGATTGTAAGAAACCTGCGCACATTGCGCTCCATGCATAAAGCATTGAAAGAGGCCAGTTGCGATGTGCTGGTGGCCTACACCATAATTCCGGTGATCTTTGGGACCTTGGCCTTTAAGCTGGCAGGGTATCGACATGCCATTCCATTGGTCACCGGATTGGGATCGATGTTTATTGGCGCGCCAAGTAGCCTACGACAGCGTGGTGTACGGTTCCTTGTTCGTAAGCTCTATTGGCTGGCCTTTAAGTTGTCCGATGTTGTCTATTTTCAAAATCCGGATGATCCATGTGAGCTGCGTCGCCTCGGTGCGCTGCCAAGGAACACAGAAGTCGCTCTGATCAACGGTTCCGGTGTCGACAAGTCTCATTTCGCTCAAGTTCTCCCGCCCGCCGTGCCAGGGCATACACGGTTTTTGATGATCGCGCGGCTCCTAAAAGACAAGGGTGTTTTTGAGTATACGGAGGCTGCCAAAGCGCTTTCTAAGATTTACCCTAAGGCAACGTTTGCTCTCATCGGCTCGTTGGATAGCAACCCAACGTCGGTGTCTGCAGATGAGCTGGGCGCGTGGACGTGGATCGAACACCAAAATTGGCTTGACGATGTGCGTCCGGAGCTGAACAAATGCGACGTGTACGTGCTTCCCTCCTATCGGGAAGGGACGCCGCGCAGCGTGCTTGAAGCGATGTCTGTCGGACGGCCAATTGTGACGACCGACGCACCTGGTTGTCGTGAAACAGTAATTGATGGCGTCAATGGCTATCTGGTGCCGGTGTGCGATGCGCAAGCGTTAGCTAATGCCATGGAAATGTTTATCAAAGAGCCAGAGACAATATCGAAGATGGGTAAAGAAAGTCGAAGAATAGCGGTTGAGAAATTCGACAAAGATTTTGTGTATAAGGAATTAGTTGGTCGGATTGGCGCGCTTTGAATCTCGGTAAGTTTAGCCAGTACGTGGTCTCTAAGAAATCAGTAAACAAATCACATACGCCATGTTGCGAGCATCGGCGCTCGCCTCTATGCCGAACGATACAGGCTATTGTGATCCATTGAAATTTTGATGAATCTAGGGCGTATCCTGGCATGTCGGGCACACCGATCAACGGGTTCGGTTTGAATGTTAGATCATGGCCCTCTCCCTTGGCAACAGGATGATAACTTTTGTCGCTGGTGGCCGGTAGTTGAGTGATGAATGCGGGCGTTTGTGATTGTAGTGACGACGCCAATCCTCAATCACGATCTGAGCTTCTCTTTAGCGTGCAGAAGATTTCTCCGTTTAGGAGCTCATCGCGAAGACGAGCATTGAAACTCTACAGCGAAGTGGCTTTTAACGAGGGGGCAGGACAAGACCAAGACGAACTCATCCAACGTGCGTCAATAGTTTTTTTTAAAAAATCGATTGATTGTGGAAATGAACAACGCACCCACTGGACTACTAAAATTTTGGTGTTGTACAGTTTATATTATACATCGCATGTTTGTTTTACCTCAATCACCAAACATTCGTTTTATCCTTGTGAAATTCGAATAGAACAAAAAATGGTTGAATCCGAATGACTGCCAATCTCAACGTACTGCTACTTTATCGGTATCAGTCCATGTTAACCGGCAACGTAAAAGACCATCTGGAGTCTTTCAAAAAGTACAGTCGCCACAGAGTGGTGTTCGTCGACTCTATCGCAGCTCAAAAACTGGAGCTAAATTTAGATATTTTCGATGCCATCGTTATACACTACTCAGTTAATATAACTAATGAACAAAATTTGGACTCTAAGCTTAAGCAAAAAATATCATCCTATTTGGGCCCCAAAATTCTTTGTATTCAGGACGAGTATCGTTGGGTTGACAATACCACGGCCGTTGCACAGCTGCTTGGCATTGGGACTATTTTCACGGTTGTAAATAAGGAAGCAATTCGCGATATCTATCGAGCAGACTGGTTCGACACCGTTCGTTTTGAAGCAACACTTACTGGCTTTGTTTCTGAAGAGCTACTTGACCGCTCGGTGCCAGCCTATTTAGAGCGAAACATTGACGTCTCTTACAGAGCGCGCCGACTGCCCGCCTGGTGTGGCGCGTTAGGGCAAGAAAAATTTACAATCGGAAAGCAATTCCTAGAAGATGCGCCGCGATATCAACTTAAGTGCGATATTTCGATGTCGGAGCGTAGTCGCATCTATGGTGAAGCCTGGATTCAATTCCTTGCCAACTCCAAGGCCTGCCTCGGTACTGAGAGCGGATCCAGCTTTATCGACTATAGCGGAAAGGTCGCACCTGCCATCGACAAGTACACGGCTAAAAACCCGAACACGCCGTTTGAAGAGCTAAAAGATAGATTTCTTGAAGGCAGGGACGGCAGAGTAACGATCAGTGTAATCTCGCCTAGGGTTTTTGAAGCCGCAGCGTTGCGGACTCTATTGATCCTGTATCCTGGCAATTACTCCGGCCTTTTGAAAGCGGGTCGCCATTACGTAGTGCTAGAGCATGATCATTCAAATATGAATGAAGTTGTAGGTGTACTACGTAATCCAGAAAGAGCATCTGAGATTATCGACAACGCCTACCACGAGGTCGCACAGTCGCCAAAACTTTTGCTTCAAGCTTTTATTGAACACTTTGACTCGGTCGCCAGCGAACAATTCACAAAAACGTCATTTTGTATTCCATCAAAACTCAGTCGAAAAATCACAAACGACGAAGACCAGTATGTCAAACTTGAAGCTCAATCCATAACGACGGCCAAACGACAACAACAGTTAGGATTTTTTATTGCCAGGTCTTTAAGTTATCTAGTATTTTTAACTGAGAAAATCGTTCTTTTCACGCTCCCAGATAAGATAGGCATGCGCTTGGTGCGATTTATTGATTTGGTCGAGGGGAAATGCAAGCCACTACTCCGCCGAATTCTATTAGGCATAAAGTGATTTAGTTTTGCGATGAAAGTGCCAGCATGCAACCGCCATTAGAACGTTGATAAAAGGAGCATCTTATGAGCAACACGGATAACCCGGAGCAGATCGCCATCGACGCCAAAAATAAAGTATTTTGGGACGAATTATGTGGCTCATCATTAGCCAAATCTCTAGGAATTACCGACCACAATCCAGAAAGCTTGCAGAAATTTGATGATCAATATTTAAATCTGTATCCCTATCTCAGACGCTACCTACCCGTGCGCGAAATGCGCGCCACGAATGTGCTGGAGATTGGGCTTGGGTTTGGAACCGTGGCACAGTTGCTGATGAACGCTGGTGCACACTATCATGGTTTGGACATTGCAGCAGGTCCGGTCTCAATGGTGAACTATCGAGCCGCCCTCCTTGACCTTCCTGCACCGGCTCAACAGGGCAGCATCTTAGCGCCACCTTACGACGATGAAACTTTTGACTGGATTATTTCCATAGGGTGTCTTCATCACACGGGTGATATGACTTCGGCTATCGGACAGGTCCACCGCCTATTAACAAAAGGCGGGCGCGCATTGATCATGGTCTACAATGGTTTATCCTACCGAAATCTCCTCTTAGAACCAATTCACACCGTTCGTCGCGCGATGTCCTGGCAGGATGATCATCGCAACAAACCGACACCTGAACGTATTCGTAGAGTCTATGATTCAAGCAAAGAAGGCGCAGCGCCAGAAACCGAATTTGTGACAACGCGTGAGCTTTGGCGTCGCTGTCAGAATTTTCACCAATGCCAAATTACGCAACAAAATATTGGCGCAGAAGGGCCACTGCGCTTTGTGCCACGTCCACTATTGCTCAAAACGTTTGGTCATTTCGTCGGCCTTGACCTTTATTGTGAATTGCAAAAATAGGATGTTAGAAAACTTTCTCCTGGGCTGCCTCTAACCCTATTACTCACCAAAAACAGATGCGTCTCTTAAGTCGCACAGCCAGGCATCGAGAAAGTCCCGATAACAGACTAACGGATAAAGCCAAGATTAATCAGCCAACCTTTGACGACCCGGGCTTGATCGCATTTATGTAGAGGTTCCAACCAAACCACCGTGCTAACCAGCGATTATTTGGACTTCCCAAAACTCTTTCTGCGGCTGCCGCCACGTTGTGAGGAAGAAGAAATAACTGGCGCCACGACAATTGGTTTAGTCGAAACCTGTGCTGCGTGAATCGATGCAGAAGCGCCTTAGCTTCCGGTTTAGAATAGACCATTGCAAGTGGACAGCCCTCCCCGTCGTTCCGATTGAGTGCCTGTTGCTGCGACATACCACGATACCGCTTATCAAGCAGGCGCTTTAGGCGGAATAGAACAACATATTTATAGCTGTAACGATAATAGAGCATCACTATCATTTTGCCGCCTGGTTTAAGCACGCGATAGATCTCATCTACAGTTGGTCTGGGATCAGAAATGTGATGCAAAACGCCCATCGAGCAAACGATATCAAAATGACTATCGGGAAACGGTAAGTTAACGCCATCAATTTTTTGGAAATTGCCAACGAGGCCCACTAATTCGAACCGACGCTTTGACAGCTCGATAGCTTTTTCAGTCAAGTCAACTCCGCTCACGTTCGCGCCATATTGCGCGTATCGTGACAACACATATCCATTCCCACACCCGATATCCAAAACATTCTTGCCTTTAGACGTTGAGTAGCCGTGGATCAGATCTGAATATGAAAACGGTTCGCAATCCTCCGCCTCTCGTGCGGAATCAAATTTTTCATAGAATTCGGGTGAACCGGGTTGCGCATCGATATTTTCCGCCGCGACCGGATTCTCATGCCAATAGTCTTGCACTACCTCAATATCTAATTTCTGCCCTTCCATTCTAACTCCTCAAAGGACTTCCAGTCATAACCGCCCCGGACAACTTTGATTTCGACACTATCTCCAACTGGGTCTTCTCTACAAACGATGTCAGTCATACCAGCATGCGATAGATGCTCGGTTAAGGTGCAGGCGTATTCTTCCAAATATTAAATAAGCCAAAAAGGCGCCACGGCGTACTACCGACATCTTGCCCATTTTGATCCATCTTGGCGGAAAGATTCCCCCGGTATCCTGTCCTAACAAACTCTTCTTTTCGTTTCCAGGGTGCGCCCGCCTACAAATGCCTGACACGCTAGAATTTCCGTGCTAACAGCGGGCTGTTCTGCGGAGACTGCACTTGCCACCACGGCGCCTTATAGCATCTTGCCGTTGTCGTGAACGACAAACTCAAACACGAATGGCCGCAATAGATCCGCTCGCTGATTTAATTACCGGCCCCAAACGCCCAACCTGAAGGGGACGAGATCAGTGTCCACGACATCGCGCAGTCGGTTTTTACATGTCCTCAGGTGGGGTGTGACATTTGTCTTGATATGTTTTGTTGCTTCACGGCTGGATGCATTAGATGTTGAAGTGTTTCTTAAGGCGAGCACCGCGTTGTCCATAGTCATGGCCGCTTGCGCCGTCAGCAATCATGAGACATTTTGATACCAATCAGGATTGGAGGAGTTTGAGGTCATCGTAAGGAATTGAAACAATTTCGCGAAATGCAATCCGAACACGTCCAAGCGCTTCACACGGATCTCGCCCGTTATATTGGTATGGAAAGACGCAAAGCACATAAAATTGTTGGTCAGCCCCTTCAGAACACCAAGAAAAGGGGGGATGATGGTTTCACGCTCAACCTATAATGCCACGCGTTTTTAACAAAGAATATTCCTCGAGAGGATAAAATCACTACGCTGCCAAACAGCTACAATTCTTCTGAAAATTGCTCTTGCAATCGATGTTTTGCATATCGAACGGCACCCTCAACATCAGGATATACTGTCAAGAAATTGATCCTCATGAAATCTAGATCCCAAACAATTTTCTGGCATTCAGACATCGGAAGACGGCAATTAAACAAGACAGGATGGCGGGGCTCCATTCTAAATTTATTGTTTTTTACGAAGAAACATCTCATCCGTTCGGGTAAGATTAGTGTTGTTTATTGTAAAGCTTGCTCTCTGCCAAACCTGCCTATTTTCGCTATCCAGAGCTCTGTCCTGTATAACAAGATCATTATCATTAAATAGATTTTGCGAGCCAACAACATCGAGGCACCAAATACTAATCTGTTTAGAACAACATTTGTCGGGCTCAGATGCAGCAAAAAAGGCGGCAATGTAGGGGCTAGATGACCAATCCAATAGTCGTGTCGGAAGACCGTAGTGCTGAGCCAATGCTTGCAATTCGTTAAAAGCAGATTGGTCCTTTTTCAGCTGTTCAAATTCAATCTTTCCATCATACCTGCCTATTCGTTGAAGGACCCCAATTTCAATTCCATTTACATAGAAATCCTTTAACGCGGACAAATAGAGCGTCTCCAGTTTAGCTGGATTCGACAATATGCTCGTAGCATTGTCCTCTATAAGTCGATCGAAACTCGACCAGAGTGGCCAAGCCGCACAAGCCTGCCCTCTGAATAGAAAAGATCTCGGTCCGGAACTCTCTGACTCTAATAATTTCGTTTTAATCGCATCAAGGCGCTCAAAAAGAGTGCCCTTGAAATCCTTCCAAGAAGCAAAATCTACTGCAATAACCGGTTCAAAATCCATCTCCTAAGATGCTCCAAACTTAACAACTAATAGACAGGTCCCTTACTTGATATCGAGATGTCCGAAAACGCATCAAGCACAGATGAATGAAAGCCATACACAGACTCCTTTTTTGGCAACAATGAACTTTCAAGGCTTGGGATTGACCTCCAACAAAACCGCCATCTGGTTTTAGTTCCGATTCTCGTCTGGTACGCTAACAAACCATGCCTATATAGAATATTGTCGAAGCGAAAGAATGAATCCCTACCAGTGAGTTCAAATTCGTCCTGAGTAGCGAGATCACAGTTTACTAACGCTGTCTTAATCGCATCATAGGTGAATGTTTCTTGACCTACTTGGGAAAAAAAAACGGCTCACCTGCCCCTCAACCGACGTTCTAATGAGGTCTACAACCTCATCAATCGAATGGTCGTTTAATCTCTTTTCTAGAGACCTCTCCCGGTTTCCAGATGCCGCAGATCTAAACTCATCAAAGATATTTTTGCTTTTTTCTGAGCTCAACAAAATCTCTGCAACATAATCCATGCTCGACAAAAACTCATTGACGCTTGAAAAAACTGCTTCAAGGCAAATTGATTTCGAAACCTCATGAACTGTTTGGCGTAATTTTGCTTCGCTAAACTCCCGCCCTTCTGCGACCCGCCTTTGAGAAGCCTGAGAAATCGCGTTTCCCATAATAACTATATCGCGGGGAAGAAGTCGCGTGTGTCTTAAGATATAATCTGAAATTGGTTCTTTCACATTTCTCTCGACATTCACCACACGGCTCATGCCCAACCAGTAATCAAAAGGATATCGGGAAACATCAACTTCTTCATTTTTAATTGGGGTGCTTCTTTTTGGAAAATGAGAAATCTTCTCAAATAAGAACGATCTTGCAGTGGATTCGTCCCAAGAAATATACCGAACATGGCTGTCGGAGAGATATCGGCTAGCGTGCTCCGAGTGCAGTAAAGATGAAAGTGCAATCTCACGCAATGCAACAATAACATGAACCCTATTCGAAAAATCATCTCCACGATTGAGCACTCTAAAAATGCTTCGGAATAGTCCTTCTTGGCATTCAAGCCAAGATTCTGGTGCCTGATCAAATGAGTCGTCTATTGCATCTATAAAAATCGCGATTTGTGGGACGCGATTTACAATGGAGGAAAGCAATTCATAGAGAATGTCCCAGTGGGGTGAGCTAAGATAATCCCGCAAGCTTCCGATGTCATCGGAATGCGTTGATTTAAAATGTTTAATCATAATGACTGGAGAAATGGCAGGCGGCAAGTCAGAGAAAAACTTTTCTATATAGCTATACTTCTCGTTCAGAGGCGATGTTTGTCGCACATATTTCTGACAATCTGTGAGTACTTTCTTATCTGTTGACGAGAAAATCAATTTATATATCGAAGCTGTCAGCGCGCACTCCCACACGCGGGTCCAGAGCTCTCGAGCTCGTGATTTGTGGTCGACTGAAATGTTTTTGCTAATCAGCATTGCGTGTGCACGCTTAAAGGTTCGAGATAAATCAATTACATCCTGACTCTGTAATTGAAATATCTCACTGAAGACAATCCACTCGTTGAACTGTTCAAATTCGTTATCTATTTTGTTGAAGCCTTGATTTGTGAGCTTTTGCTGTAGTGTCCGCAAATACATCGTCTTCCCGGCTCCCTTTTTTCCAATCACAATTCTCTCACGAAATCGTCCGGCTACATCCTTTAAATCAGGTGTCGCGCCTGGAATTTGCAGATAGTCTTCTTTTGCATCTGCGCGAGAGGCATCTGGGGTTCCAAACGGACCAGCGAGCCACTCCTTTTCAATATATCTAGAGACAAAATTATCTGTCACTGAACTGCATCCTATAGATCAAGATTCAAAGGGTTGAATTTGTCGTTGACTCAGGCAGAGTATCACGACCTTCTTGGGTTATTGACCAATAGTTCCCTCCTAGGTTTTCAGGACTTTAATGTCGGAATATTCAACCAATAGCGCGTGTAACGGAGCTCACCCGTTTTGGTGAGGGCACTTTTGTTGACCAAATCCCATAAATCACGCGTTGCGATGGCCCGCGAGGTATTTGTGATTGGCAAAGGTCTCCATACCCTCAATCTCAATGGCTCTCGCGACCTCCGCTAACGCAAGTTCATCTGCCTCAATTCTGTCATCCCACACAATGAACGTTTCACCTGCATCGACGTCCTCAAGCACCTAAGAAATATCTGGAGCCGCAGAATTCCGCATGGAGACCCGTCGGCAGAATAAGAGTTTGCCACAATTTAGAAGGCCAGAATCTGACAGAGCAAAAATCTAAAAATGAACAGGAATTACTTTACGCAAATGGTAACGAACTTCTCCACCGTATCCCACATATTCTTCAGATGATTTTCTGAGGGGAAAAAGTCGTTGCTGTGAACGTAAGCATTCAATGTGTTCGCGGAAAATAATTCTTCACCAATTTCAAATTTCTGCAAATGGTCATGGTACTTCTTGTCAATGAGCTTCTTGCTTAACATATGCTGGCGTATGCGATTAAATTTATCTGCGAGAGAAGCTGACTTGCTGAGTTCTTGGACTTTGTGTCTTTCTATGTATATGTCGATGGATAGTTCTAACACGACGCGAAAAAGGACACTAATGGCATTGTCGTGTTGACCAAAAATAAGGCGGTGTTGCAACTCGTTCCAGATGTCCAAAACCTTCCTATTGTCATGAGCTGGTTCGAGATGAAATTGAATATTCCTTATTAGTGTCTTCCTACTTTCAATATCCGTAGATCTTTCAGGTGGTCGAGTTGGGGGGGAAGGCTTTAGAGAAGTCGCCTGTGGCGAACTCACAACTTTTGGTTCTGACAGGGCCTGTTCTGCTGAAGGAAGAATGTTTCGAACGGACAAATCATCGAGGTATCGTCGCTTGGCGTCATTGTCCCATATATCATCGAGTGTAATTTTTTGGCTCATCAGATCTCGAGCGATTTGTTCTAATGCCGACAGCACCGCATCTTCCTGGTGAGTGAGTTTTAGTTTTTTGCCTTCCACAGCAATACCGGCACGGTTGCGAAATTGCTCGGCAGAAAGCAGTCGATTGAGATTTGATCGTGGAAGCCGTTCGTCCTCATTTAGACGTCCGTTTGACCTCAAAAGTTGCTCAATCTCTTCAGCAACATTTAATTTGGTAGCCTTACCTGTCCGCCTTTGAAAATTGGATTTCGCCTCAGGATCCCATTGACTCTGCCCAATACCACTTTGTTGGCCTGTGTGACGTCGATATAGAATTTCGTCTAATCGTTCTTTATCATCTTCTATCTGGCAATCGATTGCATTGGGAAAATTGCCTTCCCAAGTAGTCCTTAGTTTAGAAAAATAATCGGCCCACGATTGGCTCGGTGACTTCTCTGGCTCTTTCAGCAGCTTTAACGTCGTTGTTCGTCGGTTTCCATCATAAACGACATATCTATTGCCTTCCTTTGAAACTAAAGGCGGTTCATATATCTGCTTGCTTTCAACGATGTCTTTAGCAAGGTTTTTCATGTGGTCGGATTTATTTTCTAGCAGCCATTCAATGGCTGTGTGTTCATTCGTAAGTTCGCCGTGTCGATCATTGGCTTTGTTAACGATTAAATCTTCTAATCTTATCTTTTGTAATTTCATAAATAGTTCTCCTACCTAAATTGTAGGAGGTCCTATAATTGTTGGCCAAGATACAAATTGATATGTTCCCCAACATTGTTGGAAAAAATCTGAGTTAGCGATCAGTGACGTGTCTGTAGATGCGGATCGAACGCACGTTTCTCCGTTGAAATATGTTCGCATATTTCTTGGCTGTGGTGATTTGGATTCCGTTCCCCATAATCAGCTTTCAGACGCTTGCTTCAGTCGCCTGGAACAAAACCTTGAGACTGTGATTTCGAATGGTATCACGTCGTACTGTGGGGAGATTGCCTTCCGGGTTGGCACGGCCAATGAGCAACGTATCTCGCTTCAAACGATGCCCTCTGCCATTGGCTGGGTTTTCATATCAAGCGATTCGGATCTGATCGGTATTTGATATCAAGCTTGATATATATCGTATCGGATATAGAGCAGTGATACGGTTAGGGTATCAAGCTGCAAAATATATCGGGAATAGTATAATATATTATACTTGATCAAGTATATTTTTTGCTGTAATATCGGATCGGATATGATCCTTTATACTCGTTTTGATATGAGAATGCAAATGATAGTCCGTGATGCCACCGAAATTGGTCAGCTCATCCGAGATACGCGAAACGATCTTGGGCTTTCGCAACGCGCGTTGGCGGAGCGGGTGAGCATACATCAGCCCAAGGTATCTGAGATTGAACGCGGCAAAGACACTGCACAAATCGGAATCGTTTTGCGGATCTTAGCAGCTCTTGATCTTAATATTCACATCGGTACTGAGCAAAACGCCGAGGACAGTAGAACTGCGATCACCGATGAACCAGATTATGACGACGGCATTGATCTTGATGCAATCGCAGACACAGGGCTCAAGCGATGAGTAAAAAAAATCGCACATTGGTTGTTCTGTTAAACGGACGCCACGTTGGGTCGGTAGAGCAAACAGATAACGCGCAGCTAGAGTTTCAATATGAAGAAAAATGGCGGCGCAGTCCTAAAGCGCTCCCGCTTTCATTATCCATGCCTCTTGCCAAGCGTGTCCATGGACATGAAGCGATCTCGGCGTTCATGTGGGGTTTATTGCCTGACAATGAAGTGACACTCAATGAATGGGGAAAACGCCACCACGTTTCCCCACGCAATTGCTTTGCGCTTTTGGGAGCTGTTGGTCAAGACTGTCCCGGTGCGATCCAATTTGCATTCCCAAACGCCCTCGATGAACTGGAAGAACGCGCAGACCCAGAATGGCTTGAGGAAGAAGAGCTTGAGAAAATTATCTCTGACTTGGTGAAAAACCCGGGCGCCGGGCGCCCGGCAGCGCGCGAGTCTGGCCAATTTAGTTTAGCAGGCGCACAATCCAAAACCGCCCTTTATTTTGACGGTGAAAGATGGGGAATTCCCAAAGGCCGGACACCGACTACCCACATTCTTAAACCAGCCGTTGGTGATCTAGAAGGTCAAGTGCAGAACGAGCATTTTTGTCTGCAATTAGCGCGTCGTGTTGAGATACCAAGCGTCATGACCGAGATTTTGATGATCGGCGACATTCCCGTTATTTCATCCACTCGCTATGACCGACAAAAAAATAAAAAAGGACAAATCGTTCGCGTTCATCAGGAGGATATGTGCCAAGCACTTGCTGTGAACTCTTCCAAAAAATATGAAAACGAGGGTGGTCCAAGCATAATTCAGATTATGAAATTATTAGGTGATTCTTCTTCCCGTTCTGAAGAGGATAGGGATCGGTTTATGCGTGCCCAGGCTTTCAACTTCATTATTGCTGGTACGGACGCCCATGCAAAAAACTATTCTCTCGTCCTTGCGCCCGGCAAGCAAGTTCGCCTGGCGCCCCTTTATGATGTCGCAAGCTTCCTTCCCTATGCCGACACTCTCAAAAAAGTGAAAATGGCAATGAAAATTGGCAGCAAATATCAGATTGAAGCCGTGCAGCCGCGCCACTGGGAAAGCTTATCACAAGATGCAAATTATGACGCTGAACGCATGATTGCCCATATTCGAAACTTACTCATAGAAATTCCAGGCCATAGTCTTGCAATTTATGATGCTTGCAAAAAAACAGACGCACCGATGACTGTATTGGATCCACTCATTAATGCGATTTGGCAGCGCTGCAAAGACCTTGTGCGTGTGTATGGTGCAGAATAGACCGAAGTATTTCTAGGAAAATAATGTTTACGCCAATTCATCAGGCGTCCGTCGACCTTCTTTTCGACGCCATGTCTCAAACAGCAGGGACAGGGTTTCGAGCCTCTTTCATGTATGGTTGTCCTGATGACCCTTTAGGTCACAAGGGCTTTGGTACAGAGATCTATTTCAATGCCGAAAAGCTAACGCGCGCAGCACTTTTTCTTAGAGATAGCGGACCTTCTTATCTCAAATATTTGACCATCGAAGATGTTAGAAAAATTTTGCAAGACTTCATCATAAACAATTATTGGTACATCTCTGAAGAGTGGTTCTTTAAAAGGTTTGACGGCACTTATGCCGAGAATATTTCGGTGCAAACCCGAGATATTCTTGCAAACAAAATTGCTACCTCAGACATTTTCCGACCGAGATCAGACCTCACTCTATTCCCGCTCATTCCAGTGACTATGGAAAGCTCTTTCACTAGTGATATTTTCTTTTTTTCCTCACCAGAAAAACTCATGGCCTTTGCCAACTTCACCGATACTGAAGCACGTTATTTGTCGCCGGAACAATTTCCTCTCACCAAATCCTGGAAAGGCAGGGTTGGAAATCCAACATCTTGGCTTGGCGTGCGTGCCCCTGCTTACCAGGTAGCCAAAAAATATAGATCAATCATTCTTGGTGCTTTGGCTCTGACGCCCCCGCCACGATCCCGTTATATGTGTTCGGGGCGAAAAATGTTCGGTGGCTACTGCACGATCTCGGACAATTATGAAACGTCGTTCGATAACGTTCATACACCGCCACTAATGGAAAACATCATACTCACAGAAAAAGATCATGTTTGGTTGAAGGGTCTCTCAGAACTGCTAAGTGACGCCAATCGAATGACACGAAGAAAACTACGCGCACTTGAATACTTTTATCGGGCTTGTCGGTTTCCTGAATCGGACGCCATTGAGCTTTTATGAGCTTCGAATTTGGTGGAAAGCTCAGGTTTAGTTTGCCTGACTCAACTTGAGCAATTTGACCCTCGATATTGTATAGCTCTTGGCTGCGAATAAACGCGTATGCGCTGACATTGATTGTCCCCCGTCAGCAATCATGAGACATTTTGATACCAATCAGGATTGGAGGATTTTGAGGTCATCGTAGCGAATGACGGGGCCAATATATAACCCATTGGTGGGGATTTGTATTACCTGCCGTGTGACTAAATATTCTTAAATTAAATTCGGATATACTGACAAGGTTTAGGTTTGGCAGTTGGATAACTTCATGCGTAATGAGCGCCGCATCAAATTCTGGTCCCTGGGAATGGTTGCAGCAACGCTGGCGCTGACACTCGGCGCATGGTGGGATCTCTCGTGTGCTAAACCAGCCAGATCGGAGCGGATTCTCAATTGGGAGCAATCCGGTGCGCCAACCAACGAACGCGGTGCTGCACTGTTTAGTTATGGGGATTTCGGGGCGCTCGATCTGGATGTACTTGCGACATCTGCTGTGCCGTGGCCACTGCTGGCTGCAAGTTTAGGATTGCATGAAGAAGGCGGCAAAGTAGCAGCAGTGACTTGGAGCAGTGTTGAAGCCGCGTTCCAGAGATTTGGCTTTCTCTATCCTATGCAAATTCGGGGTCTTTCCGGCACAGTGCCCGCGAGCAAAGTGCCCTATGGTTTTTCCGTGGGCACCGTTGGACGTGTTTTACCACCGCTGCGTTTGCAGGTGCTGAACATCGGTTGTCCAGCCTGTCACGCTGGACCAGCATATCTACCAGACGGCAGCCCTGACACGACACTCGCGGTGCCAGGGATGCCAAATACATCCGTTGACCTCGAGGCGTTTACGCTGACCAGCTATACCGCGTTAAAAGCCGCAACGGCAATTCCGGATGATCTCCTAGCTACCATCGCGCGATTGTTTCCACAAATGGTGTTGGCTGAGCGCGTGACCATGCGCTGGCTTGCCCTGCCCCTGGCAAAGCAGAAATTGCAACAATTGCAATCAACTGGCGACAGACCGCTGCCCTTTTCAAATGGCGCACCAGGCCTAACCAACGGTGTTGCTGCCCTGAAAAACCAGCTTGGGATACTTAAGACAGATGAGTTTGACAGTTCGGCTGGCTTTGTATCCATCCCAGTACTTTTTGACAGGTTCTTTCGAAGTGCCCTTCTTACCGACGGCGCCTATGCGATCAAGGGACAATCGCGGTTCAAAGCCAAAACCCGAGCTGATGCCGATCAGACAGATGCCCACGCCCTTGCCCACGTCGCATCATTCTTTCTGGTCCCCAGCATGGGCATGACCGATGCTCGCGTCGAGAAAGCAATTCCCGATCTAGAGCAGGTGATGCATTACCTGCGTGAATTGCGGCCGCCGCACTTTCCCGGGAAGATCAATAAATCACTGACAGCGGCCGGGCGCGGGATCTATGTGCGACAGTGCGCCAGATGCCACGGCACATATGATCGATCTCTGGTCCAGCCGCGACTTCTCAAGTTTCCAAACTGGGCAGGCGATGTCGGCACAGACAGGTCACGCGTCAGGGCGTTTTCTCCGCGACTCAGCGAAGCTGTATCCAAAACGCGCCATGGCCGAAAAGTCATCGATGCCGCACATACCGGCAAAACAGCAGCCCCTCTTTTGACTGGTCTTTGGGCAACCGCCCCCTACTTTACGAACGGCTCTGTTCCGACAGTACGCCAGATCCTAGAGCCTGCAACACGTGCCAAAATTTTCTCAGTTGGAGGCCATGCGCTTGACTTCGTCAATCTCGGCATATTGAACGTGCTGGCAAAAGATGGCGTCTCTAAGTATCCAAAAGGATATACTCCCCATTCAAAACCAGTCGTAATTGACACCGCCCAGAAAGGGTTTTCCAATCAAGGTCACGATGCAGATGTTAAAGGTCTTACTATCATGGAACGTGATGCCTTGATCGAGTATCTCAAGCTTCTATAGCTGCTACTCACATTAAGACATCAGACAATCAGTTGCTCAACCGGTAAACGTGCGTGCGACCACTTACGGGAGCCGCTCGGGCGGCCAATCCGGAATACGCTGACAATCTGCCGGTCTTCCGGAACGCCGTAATCACGGGCGAGCGTATCGCGTGCGTCAGGCAAATCTGCCAATACAGACATCGGGCAGCCAGCCAGACCAGCGCGCTCCATGGCTAGCCACGCGCGGTAAAAAGCGCGGCCAGACTGGAATGAATCTTCTCCGATCGGGCGATGAAATAGTACGATAGTGGCGGCGGTAGCGGTCTTTGAGGCTTCATTGACCAAAGGCGCTGCCAGCCCCAACTTGTCAAGTGGCTCAAACAGTGCCCCAAGGACAAGACCGGCACCCCAGCTCTCCAGCGAAGACAAACACATCGCCTCACCGTTGAGGCCGTCAATAAGGTAGCGCGGATGTTTGCGCGACAACCGCAACCAGGAAACCAGTTCCTTACGGTGGTCCCTGTCCCGCAGGAAATGTAGCGCTGCGCGATCTGCCAGTGCCGCAGTTTTGCGAATTTCTCCCTTGCTGGAAATGAGCAGACAATCTGTGCGTTCGCTTTGGAGTTTATCCAGAGCAGATACTACAGTTTCATCAGCGCGCTCGAACTTCCCACGCCAGCTTGTCCGCGAGGTTACTGGTTCTTCGACTACCTGAGCATCATCGGCACTGGCCGGGCGTAGATGCACATCGGCGATTTTCACTAACCGTCCAAAATCCGTTTTGGTTTGCGCCGTCTCTATCGGCACGTCTTTGATGGCTAGGCCGATACCGGCAGCAGCGATAGCCAGCCCTTCGAACTGCGCACCCAGTGACAGACGCCAGTCACGCCCTTGCGGATCTGCGACGGGGATGGCGGCATCGGGATCACCCAACAGCTGTATCCGCCCGTCGCCAGAATGCCACCGCGCCGGTTGAACATTGTGCACACTGGGGGCGAGCCGGACCTCGGCTACCAGCTTTGCCAGAATCTCATTGGTCAATTCCATCAGGCATCCTCGACAATTGCGCGACTGAATAGCTCTAGCTGATGCAAGGGTTGAGCGCCAAGGCGCTGCATCTGGCGCAGGCTCGCCCCATTGACGTCGCCGATCCAAGTTGTACCGATCCGCTTGTAGCCGGCCTCTTGGGCTTGCGTCACAAGCTTGTGCAGCATGGCGCCATTGAGGCCATTGCCATGCAGTCGCGAGGCGACGGAGTAGTATATGATAACCGCGCGGTCGCGTGTCATGCGATGGCGCAGGTAGTGATAGGGCGTGGCAAGTGACAGGCGCGAGCGGGTTATGCGCAGAAACGGATTCAAATCCGGAATGCAGACGATGACGCCGGCGGGCTCCCCTTTGTTGTGAACGACGATCGAAAGACGCGGGTCCATGATCCACATCATCTCGCCAGCCTGGAACTTGTACTCGCCTTTGGTAACCCGAACGAACATCGGGTTGTGCTCAAAGCCGTCATTCAGCAGCTCACGTGCGTCTTCCATCCGCGTCGCAAAATCACGGCGGTTGATTGGTAACCAGGTGTAGGATGTGTCTCGCAAAATTTCGCGCTGCTTGGGACCCAGCAGATCACCGGGGTCAAGTGATGTGAGGTCCGTTTCAAACGTCGTCATGGGAAATGAACTAGCATAGCCACGACGGCGCAGGTGCTCAGCTATATGTGGCGGCGTCCACATCATGTCGGTATAGGGAGCTTGATCAAAGCCACCGGTCATGACGCCGACCATCTGCATCGCGGTAAGATTAAAATTCCCGACGAGCTCAATAGCTTTATTCTGACGGGCCCAAGTTTCAGCCGCCGCCAGCAGTGCATCAGCCGTTTCAACGTCATCTTCGCAATCAAAAAATCCGAACTGCGCTCGCTGCGTGCCGTGGCGCTTATTCGAGGCAGTATGTATTCCCGCAACGATTCGACCAACCGCAGTACCGTTTCTGTGGGCCGTGAACACTTCGAAATGCCCACGGTTGTTCAGGCTGAAGGGGTTCTTGCTGGCGTCAAGAATGCGCATAAAATCTGAGCGCATTGGGGAAACATAGTGGCTGCTGGCGCGATAAACATTGAAGGGAACGTCGAATGCTGCCTGGAGATCACCGGTTTTTATTTCTATCATGCCGCCGCATCCTGCCTGCGTTCGTATAGTAACTGCCCGATCCGCTGCACCGCCTGGAGTTCACTTTCGAGCCGCACATCTGTTGCCGAAGGGGGAATATGAAAAACGACAAGATCCAGTGGCTCTTGAGAAAGAACGAGGACATGCGTTGCCTCATAGGTCGTAAGCAGCGAACGTGTCCGCTCAGTCCCTGGATCGATTTCCGAGCGTCCCCAGGGCGCATCTTCCAGACGCAAAACGCGGTGGGCACTCAAAAGGCGGTCGAATGCCGGATCTCTCAGATGTGAAAGCTGTGTCGGCCCCAGACGAACTGCTCCACTAATCGTATCATGATCGCGCAAACGATCCATCAGGTCAGCCGTCGATGTGGCCATCAGGAGCGGGTCAGCCGACTTGCGCCGCTCTGCCCGCGTACCCAGCAGTTCAAAAAACAATCCCGCTACAATCAGGCCGGCGATCCCAACGCTTGCAGTTCGAATGAGCTGCCCGCTGTCGTATGAAGCCGTGCTGGAAACATATCCAAGCGCAAATATGCAGGCGATCCCCGCAAACAATGTAAGCGCCAGTGAGCGTTCCCAGATCCTAAAGGCTGTCCCAGATGGGCCAAAGGCCAGAAACAGCATGATCAGACTGCCCAATGCGCCAAAACGTAGCGGCATGTCGGGAAACAGGCCTCTGAAGTCGGTGGCAATCAGCGGCACCAGCAGGCACATCGCAAACATCACGCGCCTGACACTGGAGTTTTCAGCCGTGCTCAATGACCCGGTATCGCGAATGGCCAGCACGAAGCCAACCAGGGCAAAACCTCCTCCTACAGCGATCAAGAGCGCAACGTCTGCTACAGGCGTCGGCACAGCTGGTATGATTTGTAGTAGCATTGCCAGGAGCGAGGCCCCGGAAATGAGGGATTTAACAAGCAATGGGGCATGGCGGCGCGCAAGCCCTTCCGCGACAATCAAGGCGGCAAGCGGCGTGGCAATGGCGGTGAGCGCTGAGAGCGTTTCAAGCCATGAGCTGCCCAAGCCCCAGGCGAGTGAGCGGAAGAGAAACAGCGCCGCCACCAGCACAAGCGCCCAGCGGATTCTGACAACAACCGGCGCCTGCGGATTGCTGAAGAATAATCCCACAGCAACAGTCAGTACGCCAACCGCTCCCAGCAGGTTGACGCAGATATCCGCGACAATTTTGGGGTCGGTGACAAACATCATGACGCCTGCATCATCTTGTTGAGGAATCGTCGAATGATCGGCCGCAGAACCGCCGCAACCAGTTCGGGTTTGGGGCGCTCAAGCGCGGGGCGATAAGGGTTGAAAAACCAGCCACGATTATCCGTTCCCGATTTTTCGCCCAACAGAAAGGCGATGGCCTCATAGGCCATCAGGTTGCCCGTCGTAATGACCATGGGTGCGAAGGACATGCGGCTGCGACGACCTGCAGCCACTTCACCTGCCGCATCAAGATCAATGTAGTGCCGCGACGTGGAGTGCACCAGAACGTGGATTGCTTCTTCCTGAAAGGCTGCAGCTCGCTGTTCGTCATTAACCTGGTCCCAATTCGTATCGATGGTGGGATAGTTCAGGCGATCTTCCGGGGTTTTCTCACCTGCCCTTGTGACGTAAACTGACGGCAATGGCGAGGCATAGGCGTCAATCACTGGAAGTCCCAGCTCCCGAGCCTTGCGATAGAGTAGCAGACTTGCCGCGAGGTCGTCGGTACCATTCACAACGACGCTGGCCCGCCCCATAATATCGTCAACGGAAGCTGACCATTCGTGATCGAACACTTCTACGGTCGCATCGGGGTTGATGCGGCTGATCTGATCACGCGCGGCTTCTGTTTTTAGCTCATCCACGGTATCGAGGTTTGCAAATACCTGACGATTGAGATTGGAGACTTCAAACCGGTCCAGATCGGCAATGATGAAATGCCCCACACCTGCCCGGGCAAGTGACATGAGTGCTGCACCACCCATACCGCCGACACCACAGATGAACACACATGATGCCCGCAGACGCTCCTGCTGATCGGCGCTTATGAAGCCGATGTTGCGTGTCGTCAGCTCGTCATATGAAAAGTTCGTAGTCATTCTTTTTACCGCCATTTATCGCGACTGCACTGGGCGCAAAATACCCCAGGGGCGGTCGGTGCTGAACCAGTAAACCATCGGCAATACGAGCCGTCTCAGTGAGATTGCCGCCAGCGTTGCCGCTACTGCCAGGAGAGATCTGCGCGGCACATTCTTGACCAGAAAACCTCGCGCAGCCTGGATATCAAGACGCCCCAGCTGAAGGACATCATCACCGCGTGTGTAGTTGAGCTGCTCGTTGCAAAACACGTTGAATTTCTCATCGCGATGCTTCTGCGCTTCATCAAAGGATTTTTTCAGATTGTCAGAGCCACCGGTATAGGCGTTCATGATCACAAACCGCTCTTCATCAAATTCCGCATCGTCACCAACACCAAAAGCACCCCGATGATCCTTCATGATCTGCCTTGCCAGCAAGAGATGCTCAAATGAACGCCGCGCCTCTCTTGCCGGTCTGGGATATACGTCGGAAAAGCTTTCGCTGACCATGCCGATGATTGCAGGAACCTGCGTTACATTTGAAAGCCACATGGAACGAAGTTGACCGCGGGCAAACAGCAGCAGGCAAGTGAGGCCGTAGAGCGCCCAGGAAAATCCCTTACTGCGCACATTGGGATCGACCATGACGAGACCCAGATGCACGACTTCGGTTTTACTGCCATGCAGATCAACATCCATCGTCACCAGAGCATTGAAGGCCACCGGCTGTCCGCTTTCATTGTCATAAAGAATTGTGAGAACAGATTTTTTAAGGCGGTCGGACGCACCCGTAAGAATTCCGTAATCAAGCGTTTCATTCTGAACGGTTTTGGCGGCGATCGATCTAATGTCACCAATAAGAAGGTCAGTTTGCTGGTTTGACATCCACAGGCCGGGTCGCTCGATGACGCGCGCCGTAATATTTGCAGCAACACCGAGCTCAAGATCAATAAAATCCTGACGCAGTGCTGTTACAAATTTTTTGAACAAATCAACACCTCCCGTGGAGCGCTAGCATGATGCTTGAATTAACTTAATATTCTGTGCACCATAAATCCTTCGAAAGATCACGAAGGAGCACAGCCCTGTTTTGTGCGCACCCGCAGGGAGAAAGTATTTGGCTGGGGTAAACACAATAGCCGGTGCCACGCTCTGGATGGGGCCGGACTGTGTCCCGACATCCGCAACGCTGTCATTCATAAATGGAAAAATCACAAGCATTGATCCTGCTGCGGACGAGGTTGCTCACGACCCTGCAGCTCGAAGTCTACTAGGCCATCACATTCTACCCGGATTTGTTGATTGCCACTCACATTTGACGGTGAGTGCATGGATGCCCCGAGCACTGGAGGCCACCCGATGGCGTAGTGCAAAAGACGCCCTCTCCGCCATCCGTGATTGCCGGCTGGCGCGTTCTGATGGCGGCTGGATCATGGCACTTGGTGCAGACTTTGATAGCTGGCAGGGTGGTCTGCCTGGACCTGACGAGCTTGACGAGGCAGCGGGCGGTATGCCTGCCGTTATTATTGATTTTTCGCTGCACCGCTGCCTCGCCTCGAGTGCTGCTCGTGCAAAATGCGATATAGCGGTTTCGGGCCGGCATCGCGCAGATGATGTGGACACGATAAAAGGCCGGGCAAGCGGTCTTTTGTGGGAAACGCCGGCTGCGGAAGTCATCACCGCGGCGCTCAGAGCTTTCAGTAAAGAGCTTGGCGTTTTAGGCCATGAGACGTTGCTAAAAGACGAAGCGACACGTCATCTGGCGCTCGGCATTGTTGCCTGTCATGACCCTTGCGTACCGGCCTCGATGAATGTCCTGCTGGAGCGCCTGCGCAAGGTTACGCCGTTGCGCCTGTCCTGGTCGGCCGTAGCGGAGGAAGGCTTCTTGGAGCCTGCCGCAGATTCCAACATTTGCGAGACCTGCGGAACCGGACCGGCAAGCGCCAAATTATTTGTTGACGGCGCACATAAATGTGCTCTGTGTCTGAACCCCGGCGTAGTATTGAAGATGATGGGCGGCGTTGCAAAAGCCGCGCTTAGTGGACGATTTGCACCATTGCGCGATATGTTTTCCTATCGATCAACATACCGATCTGGGCAAATATATACGCCCTATCTCAGGATCGAACCCGATGAATTGTTCGCACGTTTAGAAGCACTGAGCAACAAAGGTGTCCAGACGCGCATTCATGCTGTAGGCAATCACGCGGCAAGCTGTGCCTGCAAGGCGCTACGTGATGCCGGTGTGCGCGACGCTACCCTGGAACACCTGACGTTCCTGTCGGATGCGGACATCGAGGCTGTCGCCGCAACCGGAGCAGGCGCGTCACTGCAACCGGGCTTTATGCATAAATTTGGCCCAAGTATTCTCGATCGTCGTTTGTGCCCGGACCTCAGGGCATTCCCAGCGGCATCCTTGCTGAGGGCCGGCGTAGCCCTGGCACTTTCATCGGACAACCCATGCGGACCACTTGATCCGCTTGCCAATATCCAAGACGCGGTCGCCAGACGATTGGAGGATCGCCGGATTGTCGACGGTCGCGAAGCAGTAAGCCTGCAGCAGGCCATTGCAGCTTATACCACAGGGGGACACCGTGCCATTCATGGTCAATCTGCTGCTGGCCTCAACCCCGGTGCGCCTGCAGATTTCGTCATCCTGAACGGCGCCCCCAATCTCGCGTCCAGCCGCGTCATCGAAACCTATATTGATGGTCAAAAGGCTTGGCCAATTCCTTGATGCTATTGAATGTGACCACAAGTAGTCGAAGTGGCAACTGTGCCTGGGAACTACTGCCAAACATTGCAATCCGTAAATCTGATGAAGCTAACCCGGTCGGGTTAGTTTGACTGGCAAATACGCATGAGGCCATCCCGGTCGGGACTATCACCGAGCCACAGCAGTGATTTGCAACAGCGTAGCATTTCAGCCCAAAACTAATGTAGTTGCTGTTTACTGCTATTGGGTTACGCGCCGCTGAACTTGTAATGGGAATGTCACTGCCGCCCTTCCCCTGGCACCGGAAATCATGACGATTCAATTTCTGCGCTGCTGCTTCGGCGTCTAAATTTCCACAAATGCGATGCAGCTGCCATTGTATACCCAGAACATGTTGCGATGCCGTTGGTCTCCTTCTGGCCCATCGCGTTGATTTCCACTTCCAGCGAAATGTCCGCTTCTACCAATAGCAGACACGATCGAAATCACAGCTAACCGCTGACTGAAGACTTCTCCTGTATAGATTCGGACTCATGTGAACGCAGCGATCGGGATTACCGATACGGTGACCGTTTTGCGCGCGATAACAATCACCCTGCGCTAAACAAACCGGCCACCCTTTTGCAGCACTTCGATCTTGTAGCCGTCCGGGTCTTGGATGAAGAAGAATTTGCCAAAGGCTCGCCCGTTGTGTGCCATTTGTTTTATATCGCCGGGCGTCAGGCCTGCGCCGAAACCGTCTCAAGTTGACCCAGGCTGTGTAAAAACGCGAACGATGGTATGATTCTCGGGGTCTTGCGGGGGAGGATCAGATGAAGCGGTTTGTTGAGGGTGCGGATCGCATCCAAAGCACTTTATTTCCCGAGTGTCTGGAAGACTGGATCGACGATGACAACCCGGTTCGGGTGATTGATACCTTCATCGATGAACTGGATCTTGGTGCACTTGGCTTTGCCAGTGTTGATCGGAAGGCCACGGTTCGCCAACGAGCGCAATGGGGAGTTTCGCAACACTATCGGCCGAGGCTGTGTGGAAACGCATATTCACTACGTTTGCTGTTGGTAAAAAAAGCGGACGCAACTAATCCCCACTCTGTCTTCTCACATTAAACTCTTATCCATCCCGCTTGACTGTTCGGGGATCTGGGTGCGCGCCGGTATCCGTTTGCAAGCAGGAGATGAAGGGGTCGCGGCTCGGGGCATAGGCTCTGCCGAGGGACTTTCTGCCGCCATCGATTGTGTACGTTGGTGAAGTCCGCAGGGTGCGCGGACCGTTACGTGGTGGTCACCGTCCTTTCATCGGCGGAGCAGCTTGCGCTGCATCCGAAACATTTTTTAAGAGGCGCCGCTGCTCCGCTCCCCGGACACACCGTTGCTTCACGCGCAAACCTTCGGGCCTGAATGGTCGCGAGGTGACGTCGCATGCCCGCGCGGCAATTGACCCAAATCGACGTGCGTGCGCTGTCATTCCGGCCTTTTCCAGTGGAATACGCCCAGAATCCATTGACTTCCATAAAAATCCATATCCTGCGTCAGGAGGTCAAGCGGTTGAAGACCGTTGAGACGCAGATGCTGGAGGCGCAAGACAGGCAGATCTCCTTGACTGATCCAGATGCCCGTTCGTCATGTCGGAGACATGCTTCCAGCATGATGGCGACAAGTGGCCGTGGGTCCGGCGTTGTGGGCTACAATGTCCAGACCGCTGTTGATACCGAGCACCATCTGATTGTCGCCCACGACGTGACCATGACCGGCAACGATACCTCCCAACTGGCGCGCATGTCGAAGCTGACCAAAGCCACGCTTGAAGTCGACGAACTCAATGTCGTTGCTGATCGCGGTTACTTCAAGAGTGAAGAAATACTGGCCTGCGAGCAGGCTGGAATCACTGTCACGTTGCCCAAGCCACAGACGTCTGGCAACAAGGCCAAGGGACGATTTGTCAAAGCCGACTTTCTCTACGCGGCGGACAAAGATGTTTACGTATGCCCTGCCGGAGAAGAACTTTCACGTCGCGTGACAACACAGGACAAGGGGCTGAAGCTGTATCGGTATTGGACCACTCAATGCGCCAACTGTGCAATCAAGGATCAATGTACAACCGGCAAAGAACGCCGTGTCAGCCGTTGGGAACATGAGCATGTCCTTGAAGATGTGCAGCGTCGCCTTGATGAAAACCCGCAAGCCATGCGCACACGCCGCGAGACGGTTGAACATCCCTTTGGCACCATCAAAGCCCGCATGGGAGCGACCCACTTCGCGATGAAACGCTTAAAGAATGTCGCAACTGAAATGGCGCTGCACGTGCTCGCCTACAATCTTACGCGCGTCATGAACATTATCGGCATCAAACCGCTGATGGCGGCGATCCGGGCATAAAACGGCCCATTGTCGCGCGCAACACGCCTCACAGCTGGTTAAATCGACCTCAGGCGCCCAGATAAGCCTCCAGAGGCTCGAAAATCTGAAAATCAGGGGACAGTTGAAGATTGATGATCAACGCGTAATCGCTCAGGCGTTTTTACACGCCCAAGACCCTGAGTGGACATTTTCCTACCCGCGAGTATCCATCCCGATAACTTTGAGAAAATCGTCAAATTCAGGTCTAGGTGGAAGTTTTTTGACGTGAGGAATATATCGCTTCGAGTCCGGCCCCCAATCGAAATACAATCCAGTTCCGGGTTCTCCAAGCCCCTTTGCATGTTCGGGAGAAATCGATAGTGACTGCGACCAAAGTTTCTTTGTCGTGTGGTCACCGAGCAATTTTGCATGCACCTCAAGCATATATATTCCATGTGTGAAGCGGAACTCACCAACGTCTTTCGGCGCTAGGAAGTGATGATTGGTTGATACGCCAGTTTCCCCCACAAATAGTCCGCTTCCTCGGACAAGTTTGTCATCTCCGTAAACCCAAATATTGAAATTCTGTTTTCCTTCATTCTTCGCAACGCAAACATGCATGCTCTCAATTATTCGTCCTCGCCTTGATGTCGAGAACAGTAGGGTTCGAACGAAAACTTTTGGATTGCGCGGGGAGTCTGGTCCAAAAAAAATCACAGTAGGTTGAGTCATCTCTACAGCGCCACGTCGAAAAAGGGTTAGCCATGCTGTTACGCACGATATGACTAAAGCCAGCACTGAAACTGATGTTGCTATGAGATCAGCCAAGGTACATGTTCTCCAATGTCGTAGCACTTATCTGATCTTTACCACGCAAGACGCACTGTTGTGAACTTTCCGCTCATGGCCCTTTGTGACGATTGCAGGTGTGGGTGAAATTGTCAGCAGCTGAGGCCAGAGCTGAAGATAACCGCTCGTTCGGCTAAACTTTCTGCTGTTGAAGGTAGATCTGTCAAAACTGACAGGGCAAGCTGAGGCGTGCCCAAGACCCAAAACGGACAGTCTGGTTATGCACTCTCCACGCCCGCTTGGAATTGGGCATTGATCGTTTGCTTTATTTTTGTTGATGAGGTTTTGGGGTCATAGCGAACTTGAACGATCTGTTTTCCGGCGTCTTTTAAATAACTCTCAACTTCAAGATTATGGGGTTTTCTCCCCCAATCTTCACCGATCACAAAAATATCTACATTCAATTCCTTGCAAGCAGAAACATACTCGAGTTCGTAGTAGGGGCGAACAATATTGACACAACCCAATGCTTCCAACATTTCCACTCGTTGGGCCAGAGGGATGATAGGGATGTTAGGTTTGTACTGATTTACGACGTCATCTGAAGCGACGCCAACCGCAACAACATCACCCATTGTTTTGCATTTGTTTAGCAAGGCAAGATGACCGACATGCAAAAGATCAAACGTGCCCACTGTATAGACAATCATTCTTCAATTTTATCCTTTGTCATGATCTGTCCGAATGCTATTAGGTAACATCTATTTTCCGACAATGAGAAACTGCTCTCATTCTCACGACCGTTGAGCTTGGATCACGCTAGGCTTGCGAAAGAGTCAGGAGCAGTGGAATGTTCGGTAACTGCAAGCCTTCGAACCAACAAGCCTTCGAACCAACAAGCCTTCGAACCAAACGGTGCGAAGCATAGATCATATCATGTCAACTTTGATGAAAGGATTTCACTTGTCTAACATTCAGGTCTCACTATGACAACTGATGATTCATCCCCTCAAGGACTGCAGCCTAAACCGATACTTTCCTATGTCAGGGATATCCCCAACATTTGTTCGTTCACAGGTCTTGGTTGCTCATTGTTGGCCATCTATTTCATCATTTTAGGTAATTATTCTGCTGCGATGATAGGTATGATCTGGGCCGTCGCGTTTGACTGGGCCGATGGTCTGATTGCGCGCAGAATGAAAGGCCGAACAGGTGCCGACCGATCGTTTGGAGGGCAACTTGATCTGCTAATAGATGTCGTAAGTTACGGTGTCACGCCTGCCATCTTGATTTTGAGTTATGGGAAATTTGACCCTATTTTTCTTCCCGTCGTATTCGTAATGCTCGTAACTGGGGTGACCCGGCTGAGTTATTTCAGCACATTCGGTCTTGACGATAGTGCTAACTACACCGGACTGGCCATTGATAATAATAGTTTATTCCTTGTTTTCGTTTTTCTGTTCGAAAGTTTGTTTAGCCAAGGCGTGTTTGCTGTCGTTCTATGTATCAGTGGTTTAGGGCTTGCCGCCTTGAATGTGTCGCAGATTAAAACGCCAAAACTTTCTGGAAAACCAGTCAATGTTTTCATTCTTGCTGCGTATACTATTGGAGTAACGATTTTCTACGGCTGGATACTTTTGTAAAAAACACCAGCATAACAATCAGTAAGGGCTTTCCCTTCCCCTTTTTAGTCTCCTTCTGGCCCATCGCGTTGATTTCCACTTCCAGCGAAATGTCCGCTTCTACCAATAGCAGACACGATCGAAATCACAGCTAACTGCTGACTGAAGACTTCTCCTGTATAGATTCGGACTCATGTGAACGCAGCGATCGGGATTACCGATACGGTGACCGTTTTGCGCGCGATAACAATCACCCTGCGCTAAACAAACCGGCCACCCTTTTGCAGCACTTCGATCTTGTAGCCGTCCGGGTCTTGGATGAAGAAGAATTTGCCAAAGGCTCGCCCGTTGTGTGCCATTTGTTTTATATCGCCGGGCGTCAGGCCTGCGCCGATGAGGCGTGCGTGCTTTGCTTCGAGATCGTCAACGGCAAAAGCAACATGCCCGTAGCCATGGCCAAGATCATAGGCTTCGGTTTGCCCTTTGTTGACCGTCAGTTCGATCTCAAAGGGAGCCTCAGGATTGGACATATAGATCAGCGTAAAGTCCTCAAAGTCGACACGATCGGCGACGGTCAGTCCAAAGGCTTTTTCATAGAATGTAACTGAGCGCGCTTCTTCCAATACACGCACCATCATATGAATTGCTTTTGCCATTGATTGTCTCCTAATATTCCCAACACTCAGCAAGCCGGTGTTGGGTATGCCCAACATGACTTTAGGAAATGTTGGCCAAAGAATATTCCCAACACGCGGTAGACCGGTGTTGAGTATGCCCAACATGACTTTAGGAAATGTTGGCCAAAGAATATTCCCAACACGCGGTAGACCGGTGTTGAGCTAGGCCCACGGACGCGCAGTGGCCGCCTTTTCTTCATAGGATGAGATCGCCTCTGTCTTCTCCAACGTCAGACTGATGTTGTCGAGGCCATTCATCAGGCAATGTTTGCGGAAGGGATCGATGTCAAACTTGATGACACCACCATCGGGACCGCGAATTTCTTGGGCTTCAAGGTCAACCGTGATGACAGCGTTGGCACCACGTTCAGCGTCATCCATTAATTTATCAACCTCTTCCTGGGGCAGCTTGATTGGTAAGATGCCATTCTGGAAGCAGTTGTTATAGAAGATGTCTGCAAAGTCGGGTGCGATGACACAGCGAAAGCCATAGTCCAACAGCGCCCATGGCGCGTGCTCGCGTGATGAGCCACAACCAAAGTTGTCACCGGTGACTAAAATCTCTGCATTCTTGTAAGCCGGATTGTTGAGCACGAAATCTTCGTTGGCTGTGCCATCTTCATTAAAGCGCAATTCATAGAACAACGATGCGCCAAGACCAGTGCGTTTGATGGTTTTTAAAAACTGTTTTGGAATGATCATGTCAGTATCGATATTGCGCATTGGCAGGGGCGCAGCGGTTGCGCGTAGAGCGTTAAATTTTTTCATTCTGTCCTCAAAGTGCTGGCCCAGATCGGGTAACGGCTGATCTAAGGCATGTCTGTGAAACCAATTAAAGGAGACACGCTTTAAGTCTTTGTCTTCGCGTATCGTTTATCCAAAAACCGGTGCCCACTTTTTGGCGACACGCTTTAGGCACGCAGTGCATCGCCAAGAGCTCGGAAATACCCTTCACACGAAACCAGCCGGTCTAAGCGGCGACTGGCGGTCAGTGGGTCGAGGCTTTCATCCGGTCCAAGCGCATCAAGCTGATCCAGCCGTCTTTTAACGCCAGCAAGCTTTCTGCCGTCAAGGTGGTTGGTCAATGTTTCGACGATGGTTTCAATATATCCGTTGATGCGGCCAAATTCACGCAGCATCTGACGCCGTGCCGGGGCGCTTTGGGGCTGCTGTTTCAACGCCTCAATCGCCAAAACGGCCCGGGCCAGGGTATCGGCCACCTGGTCGGCATAGACGGCGACCTTGGCTTTGCGCCCCGCATCTAGGCATGACAGCAGGTCGATCCAGCGATGCAGCGTCGCCGCGAGGCTCAAAAGGCGCTTGGTGTAGTCGGCAAAGCGCATGCCATGCCCCTTTAGAGGAAGTCAGATGACTTAGCTTAAGGGCACGGGCTTGGGGCGGGGATTAGTTGGCCGGATCGGTGAACGCGCGTCAATGCACTTTAACATCGGTGTAGCAATGGCGCATGTATTCGCAGCGGTGTGAGCCTGAAAAGTGCATCACGTCGCCTTTGGCGGGCGAGATAAACCGGCAGATTTCTTCAACACCGTCGATGGTTAGCCAGCCCTGGCGGCGACCACGTTGGACGGCAAAGCAATCTGCGGTTTTTTCATCCGGCCCACGAAATTGGTGGGCGCACTCATGGGCAAAAATCCAAAATTTTACTGGTGTTGACACCTGTGACATGAGTTTGGAGTTGAATATCAGGAAGCCTGGATAGGCGGCACCATAGTCATCAAGCTTATCGTCAACCACAACTGGGCGTTTGCCACACCATTGGCGATTGCCATCCAGTTTGAATTCACCAGGAGCCATAATTTTGGCATTTCCCCCGACATGCGAAACATATTCTTCCGGGCTTGGCGGGCCATCACCCAAGGTTGGTGCGGCCAGGCCGATGATGACCGTGAGTGCAATAACAAGTCGAGTGCCCGCGCGCGGCATGCGCCACATAGTGCTGAGATGCTCATTAAACGATATCGGGAGTTTGATCATCTGGCGTAAAATTGGCGGGTTTCCGTCTTTAGATTAGATTCTGCATCACGGCGGTGAAGATCACCCGGACACGGGGCAAAGACAAGGCAGGGATGTGAATTTTTCACACCAAATGCCGACGCCGGGTTACCCCAGCCACAGTTGACCCCAACCGTTGCCCCCCGAAGCCCATACCCTAAAGCTAGGCCCTTGTCTTGAGGTCTGCCCCCAAAACCTTAGACTTTCCACGTCCGGATATCCACGAAGTGACCTTCAATGGCTGCTGCTGCCGCCATTTGAGGCGACACCAGGTGGGTACGACCTTTGTAGCCTTGGCGGCCTTCAAAGTTGCGGTTTGAGGTTGAGGCACAGCGCTGGCCAGGCTTTAACTGATCGGGGTTCATGCCTAGGCACATCGAACACCCCGGTTCGCGCCATTCAAAACCTGCATCTGTAAAGATAGCATCAAGACCCTCAGCTTCTGCCTGTGCTTTGACCAAACCTGAACCCGGCACGATCATCGCGTAATTGAGGCGCGATGAAATCTTGTGACCTTCGACGATTTTGGCTACGGCACGTAAATCTTCGATACGGCCATTGGTGCACGAGCCAATCCAAATTACATCAAGCGGCACATCTGTAATTTTTGCACCCGCTTCAAGACCCATATAGTTGAGCGCACGTTCAATGGAAGCTCTCCTGTTGGCATCACTGGCGGCTGCGGGATCAGGTATGTTGCCGGATACTGCAATGACATCTTCAGGGCTGGTGCCCCAGGTGATGATCGGTGGCAGATTGGCAGCATCCAAGGTCACTTCGTGATCAAAGTGGGCGCCTTGGTCTGTGACGAGGGTGTCCCAATAGCTGCGTGCCATATCCCAGGCAGCACCTTTTGGCGCTTTCGGGCGGCCTTTTAGAAACTCATAGGTCTTTTCATCTGGCGCAATGAGGCCCGCACGAGCGCCGCCTTCAATCGACATATTGCAGATCGTCATGCGGCCTTCCATCGACAGGTCGCGGATGGCTTCGCCAGCGTATTCTATAACGTGACCCGTGCCGCCAGCCGTGCCGATTTCACCAATAATGGCAAGGATGATGTCTTTTGCGGTGACGCCTTCGGGCAGCTTGCCATCAACATTAATCCGCATATTCTTTGCTTTTTTCTGGATCAATGTTTGCGTTGCAAGCACATGCTCTACTTCGCTGGTACCGATACCATGTGCCAAGGCACCAAACGCACCGTGTGTTGAGGTGTGACTATCGCCGCAAACAATTGTGGTGCCAGGTAGCGTAAAACCTTGCTCGGGCCCTACAACATGCACAATACCCTGACGCGGATCACGCTCATTAAAATATTCAACGCCAAAATCAGCAGCGTTGTGAGCCAGTGTCTCGATTTGAATGCGGCTGTCTTCATCATCGATGCCCTTGGACCTGTCAGTCGTGGGTATGTTGTGATCGACGACGGCCAAGGTCTTTTGCGGAGCGCGAACTTTGCGGCCCGCCATCCGCAATCCCTCAAAGGCTTGTGGTGAGGTTACTTCATGAACCAGGTGGCGATCGATATAGAGGACACAGGTCCCATCATCCTGTTGATCAACAATGTGGTCATCGAAGATTTTGTCGTAGAGCGTTTTTTGCATCTGTTTGGCCATATATGGTGTGGATCACAACGGGGCATAGCTGAGTGACCCGCAATTTGGATCACTAGATAGCGCCCGAGGGGCACATCTGCAAATCAGACAAATCGACCGCGCCCATCCTGCGTCTGTCATCTCATCTGGCCCGAATTGGGATCAATCGGCCAAAATTTGGGTAAAAAAAAACCGGGCACGAAGCCCGGAGTTAAGTTTTAAATTCGTCCACAGGTGACACTGAAAGGTGGTGGCAAACAACCGTTTCAGCTCGCTCCTCAGACGAACAATCTACGCAACTCGGTTTCCGTTCGGATCACCGAAAGACGCGTGACCATATCTGTACTTCTAGTTGCGCGTTTTGGCGACAAGAAAATCACGCATTACCTGCACTTTTTTGGAATTTTTGAGCTCTTCAGGGTAAACAAAGTAAAGCGTGAGTCTTGGTGGCTCAATTTCATTCAGCACGCCTACTAAGTCACTTTCCTGTTCAGTAAGGTAATCTGGGATCATGCCGATTCCTAGGCCAGCGCGAATGGCATACTTCATGGCCACAACACTGTTCACCCGAAAAGCCGCCGGTCTTGGAGGCTTATTTTCGCGTCCTATCGTGGCAAGCCAGGTAACAGCCGCCAAATGTTGCGCAGGATGGCCAGAGTAAGACACGAGCTTATGGTTATCGAGGCCAGCGATCGTATTGGGGGTACCAAATTTCTCAACATATGCCTTGGAGGCATAGGCGCGGACCTTAGAGGTCATGATGGGGCGCCGGATCAGTTCGGGGTGGTCCGGTTCTTTGGTCCATAGTGCCACATCGGCTGCCCGCATTGCCAGATCAATCTGCTCATCATTAAGGAGCAGTTCAATGCTGATCTCGGGGTACTGTGTCATGAACTCATTCAGGCGCTGCGTGATCCACACTGTGCCAAAGCCGACAGGTGCCGTTATTTTCAACTCACCTGATGGCATGTTCTGGGATTGTGACAGAAGTGATTCAGCGAGATTGAGTTTGTTGGCAACTTCGCTCACGGTTTGAAACAATATCTCCCCGTCCGCTGTCATTACCAAGCCACGCGCATGGCGGTGGAACAACGGTGTTTTTAAATCGCGTTCTAGTGCCGAGATCTGGCGCGATACTGCCGATTGACTGAGCCCGAGCGTTTCACCTGCGTGGGTAAAACTACCCGCTATTGCGACAGCGTTAAAGATGCGCAGTCTATCCCAGTCCATTGAGGTCCCTTAGCGCTAGAGTAAGCCGCGCATTTAACTAAATGTGCGGCTTACTCTAACTTTTTTATATAGATCAAATTATCCGCCAAAATCGGTTCTGATTTAAGGGGTTTTGCTCTAGCGCGTCGAGCCTTTTCTTGTAAACAGTTAAGCTATTTGCGCAACGCTCTATCTCATGACTCTATCCTAAGACTGGCGATCAACTTATCTGCTCAAAGTCGCGATCCCAACTTTTCGCAGGTTGATCGAGTGCGCATCAAATTTGTTGAGCAACTGCGCCAAAGCTATATTCACGCTTTTGATAACCACATCTGGTCGTTAAGATGATGCCGTCCGATAGCCTTTAAAGGCTGGTGGTGTGACGTCTTGATCGCTGACGTCAGGGCCCGGATCATCAGGAGCATGGGGCGCTTTAAACGGCTCGCGCTCCTTTTTTACGTCTTTGTCTATTCTTGTATCAGCGTTTTCAGCAGAATTCGTTTTAGATGGCGGTGCAGTTTTTTCAGCCTTGATAGCAACGGAAGCCTGTTGGTGCTGAAACTTCTTTTTCTTTTTGCGACTGCCTTTTGATGTGTACTGGCCGACGCTCGGTTTTGCGGCAACGAGTTCAGCGTCTGCTGTGGCCTCATGCGTGGTGCCGGGTGATACGCTCACCGGGTCTTTTGGTTTTATTTTTATCTGATCAGCTGCCGGGGGGGCTTGCACGTTTTTCGCCTTGTCTGAAACAACAACGGGATCTTTGTCCGCATTTGGTTCGGGGCTCATTGAAGGTGCAGACTCGCTCACAGCCTCAATGGTCGGCTGTTGCTGTGCAGCGGCCAGAACTGCGATCAGTTCTTCTGCATTTGCAGTCAGGCTTTGTGTATTTTGTCCTGGAACGCGTGCGACGGGCGTGCGCCATTCAAAAGCATCAAGCTCGCCCGTGACAGGTGAAATGGGTGCCCATTGTTCTGATACGACGCCATCGGCGGTCCAGGCCGGATCGCGACCAGCCGTGATCGCACGCGCGAGCCATTCGCGGACACGGCCTTTGTCACCGTTTTGTTCACCCTCAATACGCGCCATCAATGTTGCCACACGCTGAGTAAGACCGTCTTCGAGTAGCGGGGCTAGGGCATGGCGTGCAACATCAAAGCCGCGTGCTTCCAGGGCGGCCGTGGCAAGTGCGATTGGCCCTTCAGGATTTTTTGGCGTCAGGGCGGCTAATTTGCGGACCCGTTCCAGGCGATCTTTCGGGCTATCGCCAATGCGGGCATAGGCAAACGCCGTTGCAAGATCGGGATGCGGTGCCTGCACCCAGGTTTTTTGCAGAATTTTTGCAGCTTTACTGGTGTTGCCTTTTGAGGCCAACAACCGACCCGCAATAGCAGCGGCGGGCACAAGATCTTTGGCTAGGCCGTGAGCTTCAAGCGCCAGCTTTAAGGCGTCCTCAGAGCGATTATCTTCCAATACCTGTGCTTGTGCGGTGAGCAAGACAGCACGGCGACGATCAGCGGTTGGCTTGTCAACGTGACCATAACGGCGTGCGGTCGCCAGGGTTTCTAATGCACCAACCCAGTTCTTTTCTTGGGCTTGGTGCTTGAATGTGGCATCGACCGGCCAGCTGAGAGCTGGATTTGCAGCCAAGGCGCGGGCAGCAAAATGGCGCGCGGCCTCTGGCTCATTCATATCTGTGGCTTCAAGATAGAGCCCACGTAGCCCGAGCTGTTCGGTGTCAGGGGCAGATAGCATGGATTCATAAATGCGCTTGGCGGTGGCGCGATCGCCGGTCAGGTGTGCGGTTTGGGCACGTAGTAGATGTGTCAGCGGCTCATTGGGCAACGACTTGCGCGCCTGTTGTGCGTATCGGCCCGCGGATGCGCGGTCGCCAGCACTAATAGCGATCATGCCGCTTGAAAGCGCATCAAGACCCTTGCGTTGACGCTGTTTGCGCATGTAGCGGCCGAGCAACGCTGGGCTCAGCCAAATGGTGCGGATGGCATTCCAGGCCAACAATCCTACCGCGACCAGCAGAGATAAAATTACGATAGCGCGAAAGACGCTGGTTTCGATCTTATAGCCTTGCCAATTCAAGACCAATGAGCCGGGCCGATCCGCCAGCCAAGCGAGACCGCTGGCGATAGCAAGAATGGCAATGAGGAACACAACAAGGCGGATCATTAGAACAGTTTCCTTAAAGAGGTCCTCAGATTACGGGCTCGGCGTTAAGCTGGTCTTGCTAAGCGACGATTTCAGATCGGTTTGTAAGTTTTGCATCACGCTATCAACGGTAGTTCTAGCGGCAACCTGGTCGAGCCAGGATTGTGCCGGGACCCGATTGGCGTCTGGCAGGGCATTGGCCTCATCATTGATAGCTGAAAGTTTACCTGTCTTAAGATTTTCTTCCATGCGTGCGATGACGGCTTCAACGCTGTTGTCATCACTTTCGTGATTGACTTTACGTACCCGGACAACAGACTTGGCTTGATCCAACAGCTGGGTCAAAATTGAAGTGTCCGTTTTCGGTTTGGTCGCTTGCAGCATTTGGTGGATGAGCGGACGGAAGCTGTCTTGCAGCGTTGCCAGCGTTGGCACGCCTTGGACAGCATATTTATCCAGAGCCGCCAAATCGGCCTGATCACCAGCCGAAGCTTTCACTTTGCCAAGGTGTTCGGCAAACGGCTTGCCGGTATTGACGGAGCGCTGCAGGCTGGCCAGTTCAAGCGACAACACAACAGACTTGGCTTGCTCCGCGCGCTGCGCTTCAAGTTTTTCAAGGGCTTTCAGATTGCTTTCAAGATTTGCAATGCGGTCCTTATAGGGTGTTACCGCCGCGTTGATGTCGGCCGGACGGGCAACTGTGCCAAGCTCAGACTTAAGCGTTGCTCGCAGTGTCGAGATCTCAGATGACATTTTCAATGTTGTCTCGTTGAGAATTTTGATGCCCTCAGACAGCTTATCGGAGTCGGATTTAAGCGCTTCAACGCGTTTATCAAGGCGGTTAGCGGTGCTTTTGACGACTGCAAATTCACCATCCAATCGTTGCGTTTCAGAATTCGCGGCCGAAGAGGCAGCAACCGCTGCCTTCAAGCGGGTATCGGCATCTTCGCTGAGCCCACTTGTGGTCGGTATTGCGGCCTGATTGGCGACCGCTGTTTCAAGTTCAGTAAGTTTATCGGATAGCGCTGTGATTTGCGGGATAGGTCCTGCGTTGGGGTTCGCTTCGGCGGCAGCCGATACCAGGGAAATCCGTTGCTCCAGGTCACTCAGGCGCTTGGTGAAGTCTTCGCCACCTGAGACGGCGGCTGTAGGTTGATTAGAGAGTGCGGTGACTTGCTCGCGCAATTTGGTTTGCTGCACAACAAGAGTGGCAGTTGTTTGTGAAAGCGCCTTGAGTTTTTCCAATTCGCTGGTGATGACATCCAGGCTTTGTGATCCCGCACTTCCATCTACATCGGTTCGACCGTCAACTGCCGTGACCTGTTGTTCCAAATCACCAATGCGGGCTTCAATGGCGTCCATATGACGGGTTTCGGCACCTGCTAATTTTGGCAGGCCAAGGCGTTGCATAGCATAGTCGCCACCAAACAGTGCCAATGCTCCTCCAATAATACCTCCGAGGAGAGGACCAAAAAATCCACCGCGGCGTTTGACGATTTGCGGCGGCGGGGCTTTATCGGCAGCTGTCTCTTTTGCAGAGGTCGAGGCACCTGACGTTGACGCCTTTGAAGATGACGATGGGGGTGTTGAGGACGTGGATGTCGAACTGGTCATACCAGAAGCCGCCTGTGATTTGGACGCCGGTTCAGGTGCGCCTTTGCTACCATCAGATTTTTGGGGCGTTGACCCAATCAACGGGTTTGAGTCTGATCGCGTCCGGCTGCCAGAGCGGTCTTTGATCTCAACCGCTTTTAGATCCAAGGTGGCGTGCGGGCGTTTGCCTGAGATGTTCGATCCCGTTGGCTTCTTGCCGTCACGAGAGTCATCATTCGAGGTCATTGGGGTCTGGTCTCCGAATACGCATATGGGCGTGTTGGCTTTATTGCACCACGCTAGGTTGAAGTTCGGCACGGCGTGGGGGTGCCTCAGCTTGTCCGACGCTCAAGGTGTCTAAACTCAAAGGGTTTGGCGATAGTTTGCCGCAAAGCGGGCGATGAGGGCAAGTAATTCTTCCGTGTTGGGACGATGAGCAACCAATAGGCAGGTCTCTTGCACATCTGGCAATGCTGCAACCAGACTGTCCTTAACCGAGGAAGATAAACAAAAATAATGCAGCCGAGATGTGATCTGGGTCAAATTATGCTGCTTGACCAACTGGGCAAAGGAGCCAGCAGAGCGCGCGGACATCAATATGACACCGTTAACTTTCTTCTCATTAAGCGCGGTGATGGCGGGCTCTGGAAAGCATCGTGCCCGTAGGGCGCGATAGGCCGTTTTTTCGCGGACTGTAAACCGACCGGCTTCCAACGCGGCCTTGAGATCAAAAGCCAGGTGTGCGCCTGCCACGTGGAGGATGGTGCCCTTATCGGGGTTGCAGGCTTTGACAATCTGTTCGCCAAGCCCTTTCGCTGTCCCGGGGCCGGAACGCACCGAGGTAAAGCCGAGTGCCGTTGCGTAGTCAGCCGTTGCGGAGCCGACGGTAAAGAGAACTTTTGAAGATAGCTTTTCAATAAGCCTATTGTGCTCCAGGCTTCGTAAACCATTGCGGCTGGTGACGACGAGGGCTTGAACGTCGTCGGCGTCAAGGTCGGACAAATCCTCAAATTCAAGTGTCAGCGATGGCGCAAGCGTCGACTGAATATCAACGGTGTTCAATCGGGCTTGCAGTGCAACGCCATCGTCATAGGGCCGGGTAATGAGAACATGCATGGCTTAGCCGATTAGCGCCTTGGCACCGCGATCCAATAAGTCCTGGGCGGCCTGTTCCCCGATTTCAGCCGCGCTTGCGACAGGACCTGATGTTTCCGTGCCGAGATGGTGTTGTCCATCTGGTGATAATGTCTCGCCTGAAAATATGAGTTTGCCGTGTTGCAGGCTGGCAAGGCCTGCAATCGGTGTACGACACGAGCCGTCTAAAACCTTCAGGAAGGTGCGTTCCGCCGTCACGCAAGAGGCTGTCGTTGCATCATTTAAAGCGGAAACAAGTGTCCTCGCTACGCTGTCATCCTGCCGAATCTGAAGGCCGATGGCGCCCTGTGCGACGGCCGGCAGCATCACATCAGGCTCAATGGCCGCGGTGATCGTATCTGAAAGACCAAGACGATTGAGGCCCGCGCAGGCAAGAAACGTTGCGTCAGCTAGGCCTGTCCGCAGCTTTTCCAACCGCGTACCAACGTTGCCACGAAAATCGATGACTTCGATATCGGGCCGGGCGCGTTTGAGTTGTGCTCTACGGCGCAGAGATGACGTGCCAACGCGCGCAGCCGATGGCAAGTCTGCCAGATCTGAGAACGTGAGGCTAATGAAGGCATCACGAACATCTTCGCGCGGCAGCAGCGCTGCAATCACCAACCCGGTAGGTAATGTCGTTTCAACGTCCTTCATCGAATGGACAGCGAGATCAATCGTTTCGGTGAGCAGAGCCTCTTCAATTTCTTTGGTGAACAGACCTTTGCCACCAACGTCGGCAAGGGGTTTATCTGTAATGGCGTCGCCACTGGTCTTGATAATGGTGATTTCAATAGCGCTTTTTTCGAGCCCATGGGCTTTGCACAACCGGTCACGGACCTCGTCAGCTTGCGCCATGGCCAATGGGGAGCCACGGGTACCAAGTCGGATTTGGGATTCTTGCACGGGGGGCTCCGCGGGTGTTAGAGCAAGTGGGATTACGGGTGTCGGTCTCGGGACATGACCATGGCCGACAGTTTAGATCAAGACTACGTTGCTAACCACCAAAGGCTCGACATGACTGATGGCCGCATTTGCGTGTTGGGCCTGGAAACAAGCTGTGATGAAACCGCTGCCGCTGTTGTATGTCGGGACGTGGACGGGCGTGGTGAAATCTTAGCAAATGTTGTCCGTTCGCAGTGGGATGAACACCGCGCATTTGGCGGCGTTGTGCCGGAGATTGCCGCGCGTGCGCATGTCGCTTGCCTTGACGTGCTGGTTGATGGGGCTATGCGCCAGGCAAAGATGACATTTGATCAGTTGGATGCGGTCGCCGCGACGACGGGCCCCGGTTTGAACAGCGGCCTGATTGTGGGTGCGGTGACAGGCAAAACATTAGCGCTGGCGCACGGCAAGCCTTTTTTGGCGATCAATCACCTCGAAGCCCATGCCCTGACGGTAGGCCTAACCGAAAATCGCAAGCCGCCCTATCTGATGTTGCTGGTCTCTGGTGGACATACGCAGCTGTTGTTCGTGACAGGGGTTGGCGATTATGTCCGTCTTGGCACAACCATTGATGATGCCCTTGGCGAGGCGTTTGATAAAACCGCCAAGCTGCTTGGTCTTGGATTTCCTGGCGGCCCTGACGTCGCTCGCCACGCCGCGCTGGGTGATGGCAAAAGGTTTGCCCTGCCGCGTCCCTTAATCGGACGCAAGGAGGCGCATTTTTCATTTGCAGGTCTCAAGACCGCTGTGCGCCAACTCGCCAAATCGCTTGAGCCTATTGATGATCAAACCTTGGCGGACATTTGCGCCAGCTTTGAATGTGCCGTGACCGATACGGTCAATGACCGCGTTGCTACCGCCATGGCGCTTTCCGAGCCCCTTTGGTCAGGTGAGGTGGCGCGCGCTTTGGTGGTTGCCGGTGGAGTCGCAGCAAATGTTCGGTTGCGCCAAGCTTTAGATGAACTTTGCTCTGATATGGGTTACCACTTGAGTGTACCGCCAAGTGAACTTTGCACTGATAACGGTGCGATGATTGCCTGGGCTGGAGCCGAGCGATTGCATCTTGGATTGTCTGATCCGCTAGACACTCTGGTGCGCCCACGTTGGCCGCTTGATCCTGATGCACCACCGGCCATCGGTGCTGGCGTCAAAGCTTAACGTAGTTTAGCCGCGCTCCGGCATGGTCTCGCCTGTGGCAAGCGGTTATGCTGGTTGGTCACCGTTCGTCGATGAAGGACAAAATCGGATATGACGTTTTCTAACTTTGGCGTTGTTGGTGGCGGTGCTTGGGGTACGGCATTGGCGCAAACGTTATCTGCGTCAGGTCATGACACCGTTCTGTGGGCCAATGAGGCTGAGACGGTGGCAGCGATTAATGCTGATCACGTCAACCGACCCTTTCTGCCTGACGTCGCGTTAGAGCCTGGTCTTGTTGCGACACATGACATGGCCGACCTTGCTGCCTCGGATGCGATTTTGATGGTGGCACCAGCCCAGCATGTGCGCAGCGTTGGTGAACATCTGAGCCGGCATCTCAAGTCTTCAGTTCCCATTGTGCTGTGTGCGAAGGGTATTGAGCAGGCAACGGGCAAACAAATGGTCGAGGTGTTGGCAGACGTCATGCCTGGCCATCCAGTTGCGGTGTTGTCAGGCCCAAGCTTTGCCATTGACGTAGCGCGGGGTCTGCCCGCCGCGGTGACATTGGCGTGTCGAGACAAAGCGCTGGGTCAGATATTGGCGGATGGTATTGGCAATCGGCAGTTTCGTATTTATTGGACCGACGACATCACGGGCGTCGAGATTGGTGGTGCACTTAAAAACGTGATGGCGATTGCAGCTGGAATTGTTGAGGGTAAAGCGCTTGGCACCAGCGCGCATGCCGGATTGGTGACCCGTGGCTTTGCAGAACTACGCCGTTTTGGTGAGGCGCATGGCGCGAAACCTGAAACGCTAATGGGGCTTTCTGGTCTTGGAGATTTGATCCTGACCTGTGGTTCGCCAAAGTCGCGCAATATGAGCCTTGGCGTCGCGCTCGGAGAAGGTACATCCCTGGCTGACGTTCTCGGCGGTCGTCGCGCTGTAACAGAAGGTGTCTATACGGCAGGTGCTGTGGCGCGCATCGCACAGCAGAAAAACATAGAAATGCCAATCACAGTTGCCACAGCCGGCATACTTAATGGCAATCTTTCCGTTGATGACGCAATTCAGCGCTTGATGTTGCGGCCACAAAAAGCGGAAGACTAGATCAGCCTAGCGTTTTATGAAACGCAAACAATTTGATCTAGAGCGCAATCATAATGAGCTGATCCATGAGCCAAGCCCTGAGATGAAAATGAAAAAGAAACCTGCAGAAAAACCCGCCGAAAAAACACCAAGTCAGAAGTCAAATTTTTGGCTTTTCAAATCGGAGCCCAACGTATTTTCTTTTGATGACCTTAAGGCTAAAGGCAAAAAAGGCGAAGAGTGGGATGGCGTACGCAGCTACTTGGCTCGCAACATTATGCGCGGGATGAACAAAGGTGATCTGGCGTTTTTTTATCATTCAAATGTCGGTAAAGAGATTGTTGGCATCTGCGAAGTCATCGCAAAAGCGCATCCTGATTCAACCACTGATGATGAGCGCTGGGAGTGCGTCGACGTGCGCGCCGTTTGTGATATGCCAAACCCCGTGACATTGGCCGATGTCAAAGCTAACCCACGCTTAAAAGAAATGGCACTGGTGACCTCAATGCGTCTATCTGTGCAGGGAGTTGGTGCGCGAGAATGGGGTGACATTTGCAAAATGGGTGGTCTTGATCCCAAAAAGATCAAGCGATGACACAGCATCAAGACGCGCAGGCCCCCGATCAGGCCTTGGCGGATCCTGTGCTACCGATTGATGACCATGAAGCTGTGATGGCGTTCATCCGCGCCAATACCAAAATCTTAGCGCCAGCGCTGGTGCCAGAGATAAAGCTCTATCTTGCAGAAGAGTCTTTGCCGATCTGGCAATGATGCTGGACGCCCTGTTGGTAATGGCCTGCGTGCTCGCTGGTCTCATAGGGCATCTGGGAAGCGGCCAGGTCACAACACAACCTGGAATGGTTTGCTCTCAGGAGCATTTGCCTGGCTGGGACTTGTCGCCACCACGCTAGTGGTAACCATGGTTTCCATGGCTACCAGGGCGCAAGCGGCGCTTTAACCCTTAGTAGATGGGGCTCATTGGCTCGGTGTGTTGCTTATTCAAGGGGCGATTATTGGTTATCTTGGCGTTTAGAACCACATTTGATCATTGTGGCGAGGGCTCACTGTGCAACCAATCGTATTCGACCAACGAACGAGTTGTGCCAGCTTCAATGGCCCAATACTGTAGAAAGATATAAGAGCATCTGCGCCGAAAAGAGATTATATCTTGATCTACTATGAGGCGAAGGACGCCAGAGCAAGGTTTCACGATTGGTTATTTAGCGCTAACACGGACCATATAAAGATTTTGGCGGAGGAAATTTAATGTCGGCAGACAAACTGTATCCTGTTTCCGCGGAGTGGGCGGAAAAAGCCTGGGTCAATAATGAGAGCTACAAAGAGCTCTATGACCGCTCGGTCAGCGACCCGGACGGATTTTGGGGTGAGATGGGCAAGCGCCTTGACTGGATCAAGCCCTATACGAAGGTCAAGAATACATCCTACGAGGCTCCAGACGTATCCATTAAATGGTTTGAAGATGGATCTCTTAACGTCTCGGTCAACTGCATCGACCGCCATCTCGAAACGCGCGGCGACCAGGTTGCTATCATCTGGGAAGGTGATGACCCAACAGATGATGAACAGATTACCTATAAACAGTTGCATGAGCGGGTTTGTAAATTCGCCAACGTGCTCAAAGCACAAGGTGTCAAAAAAGGCGACCGCGTTACACTCTACCTCCCGATGATCCCGGAAGCCGCATATGCAATGCTTGCGTGCGCACGCATCGGTGCGGTTCACTCCATCGTTTTTGCAGGCTTCTCGCCAGACAGTTTGCATAACCGCGTTGAAGGGGCCACTTCAAAGTTGATTGTCACGTCAGACGAAGGTCTGCGTGGTGGACGCACCGTTCCCCTAAAAAAGAACACAGACGCTGCACTTAAGATGTGCTCTGATGACGTCAAAGTCTTGGTTGTACGCCGTACTGGCAATGACGTCCCATGGGATCCGGATCGCAATACCTGGCTGCATGAAGAACTGGTCAAGGTCTCGGCTGAGTGCGAACCAGAAGAAATGAATGCAGAGGATCCGTTGTTTATCCTCTACACGTCAGGCTCAACAGGTCAGCCGAAGGGTGTGGTGCACACGACAGGTGGTTATCTGCTCTTTGCCTCAATGACCCACCAATACGTTTTTGATTATCATGATGGTGATATCTACTGGTGTACGGCGGACGTCGGTTGGGTGACCGGCCATAGTTATATTGTCTATGGCCCACTGGCCAATGGCGCCACGACGTTGATGTTTGAAGGTGTGCCTAACTACCCAACAGCATCACGGTTCTGGCATGTGGTTGATAAGTGGGACGTCAACATATTCTACACCGCGCCAACAGCTATTCGGGCGTTGATGGGTGCTGGTAATGACTTCGTCACCCGCACCGATCGTTCATCACTGCGCCTTCTTGGTTCGGTCGGTGAACCCATCAATCCCGAGGCCTGGCAATGGTATTATGACGTTGTTGGCAAAGGGAATTGTCCAATTATGGACACCTGGTGGCAAACCGAAACAGGCGGCATTCTGATTACGCCATTGGCGGGGGCCACCGATCTGAAACCTGGTTCGGCAACGCGTCCGTTCTTCGGTGTCAAACCGGCATTGGTCGATGATAAGGGTAACTTCCTGGAAGGGGCAACCAACGGCAATCTGGTCATCCTGGATAGTTGGCCCGGCCAGATGCGCACGGTTTATGAAGATCACGAGCGTTTTGTGCAGACCTATTTCTCGACCTACCAGGGTATGTACTTTACCGGTGACGGTGCGCGCCGCGACGAAGATGGCTACTACTGGATCACAGGTCGTGTTGATGACGTGATCAACGTCTCTGGCCACCGCATGGGAACAGCAGAAGTGGAAAGCGCGCTTGTTGCTCACCCTCAGGTTGCTGAAGCGGCGGTCGTTGGATACCCGCACGATATCAAAGGTCAGGGCATCTATTGTTACGTCACGCTGAATGATGGCGAAATCGGTGATGATGACCTGCGCAAAAACTTGGTCAAGCATGTGCGTGGAGAGATCGGCCCGATTGCGGCACCAGACAAGATCCAGTTTGCGCCAGGCCTTCCCAAAACGCGTTCCGGAAAAATTATGCGCCGCATTCTGCGCAAAATTGCCGAGGACGAGTTCAGCAATTTGGGAGACACCTCGACGCTGGCTGAACCAGCCGTGGTTGATGACCTGATTTCCAATAGGCAAAACAAACAAGACGGTTGAGAAAAAAAACGCGGCCTAATAAGCCGCGTTTTTTCTTGCCGGGTGCCTAAACATCATTGCAAATTTGATAGTTGCTAGCCAGAGATGGCAAGCTCGCTCAATCCTTCAGTAATCGCCTTGAATATTGCGCTCAGATCAGGTCTTAGCTACTTCAGCCCCTAGAATTTTAATGGCTCTGGGCGGGTTTATCCATTTGACAAACCATTCGAATCTAAGTGACTTAAATTGTTGAGTTTTACTCTGAGGATTCGACTTTTCGAAACGAATATTTTAAACGAGAAAAGCGACCGTGATTGAGACGGTCGCTTTTCCAGTATGCGTTTCCCGAAAACGAATGCATCCGGCTCAGAAAACTATTGCCACACTACATTACCTGTTCGCGTCCCGAGTTCAAGTGCCGGGTGCATTCTCTGTTGATGAGGATGTAAAATATGAAACGCGAAATTGCAGAAGCAATCCGCAACCAGAACGTTATTCATCTGAGCTACCCGCCAGGTGACAGGACTATTGAACCGTACGCGGTTGGTAGCTCTGCAAAGGGTAATGATCTGTTACGTGCATATCAGACCAGTGGCGCAAGCCAATCTGGTGAACATGAACATTGGAAACTGTTCAGGCTCGATAGGATCGACCGTCTTGATGTGACGGACGAAACATTCGAAGGCCCTCGCCCTGGCTACAAACGCGGTGACAGGGCTATGGGCGGTAATCCTGACGAAGAACTTTAGTCGTCAACACCGCAATCACAACGCCCTGGTTTCATTGCTGACTCGTTGCATTCAAGTTCTTTTGCTACCCTTATAAATTCTCGGCCCTGCCGATCTGGAGAGACATCGTTTTTTTTATGGCATATTCTCACGTAGCATACGTTGATGAAGCTGGTGACGAGGGCTTCGGAAAGTTGAGAAACCCAGACCAAGGTGGCCAGTCTAATTGGCTATTGCTTGGTGCCGCCATTGTTCGCCAGTCAGATGACTTGTCGCTTCCCGCTTGGCGTAACAACATATTGAATCGCCTAAATAGGCAAACAAGACGCGATTTACACTTTAAAGACTTGAAGCACGATCAAAGAGTTGTTGCTAGTCAGGAGCTTGCTAACAACCCTATTTTTTCCTGTGTTACATTCTCGCACAAAATTACGCTTCCTGGGACGCGATGGGCTGTGATCTTCAAGCAACCAGGTTATTTGTACAACTATATGACACGATGGCTATTGGAACGAATTACCACTTTTTGTGCCTCAGACGCCGCTGAGCAGGGCCTACAGTGCTGCAACCTTAAAGTCGTTTTTTCTCGTCGCGGTGGCACAAACTATCAAGCGATGCGAGGCTATATGGAGCTAATGAGAGACGGCAGAGAACTTATCAGACCAGTTCGGTCCATAGATTGGGCTGTTCTTGACCCAGCAAACATCGTCGTTGAAAATCACAGTAAGTGGGCGGGGCTTCAGTTGGCTGATGTAGTCACAAGTTCCTTCTTCGCAGCAGTAGAACCTAATCGTTATGGAAACTTCGAACTTAGTTATGCTGACAATTTGAGAAATACCGTTTTACGTCACGGTAACGGCAACGCACTAAATTATGGTATCACCCCGGTTCCAAGTCTTGGAGGCTGCCAAGCAAACGTTGACCAAAGAAGCTTTTTTGAAAGCTTCAGCATATAATAAAAAAGCGAGCCCCCGGCCCCTGGTTCACACCGCGAAGGGTGCTGCCGCCCGTAGGGCAACTTGGGGTTAATCCGGCGCATGCTCGCCATATGAAACATAGCGAATCACTGCCGATTCGTCAAGAGTCAATAGAGAACATATCATGAATTTTTAGTGAGGCCGTCGATAGGTCAAACGCTTGCCAACGATGCCTTTCAAGCAGGTTTGTCAAATGGATAAACCCGGCTCTGGGTAATAAAATGGCGCATGATTTTTGTTTCGAAATGACACGCTTGATTCATTTGCAGGTCCAAAACGGGCCGCGATCAAAATGGAAGTGATCGCGATGCGATGGATTAAAGTTTGGCCCTAGAGATACGTGAAAATAGCGGCAGGACTTGCGATGGATCTGGCGCAAAAAACGCCCCTTGGGACCTTTGTCATTCCAGTGCCTGAGGACACTTATCGCGGTACCGTTGGCCAACTTAAATCCAGAAATATCTATCGCATTGGCGCTAGCATGCTGGCTTCGCATGTCTTTCCACATTGGATTGCCAACAATATTGCGGCAATCATATGTACCAAAATTCTGGACCGAAGACACGGTGCTGCCAAACATTTGTTTTGCAATCGGCTGCACGGCGTCCAATACCCAAAGACTTAGCCCCGCAGTCGTTTCGCAGGTGAGATGTTTGATTGAGATAGAGGCGCTACCCGCTTTTGATACCCGAAATGCATTGGTCCAGCCGCAGCCTTTTCTGAGAGGTCTTGGCGGAATCGGCGTCGCTTTGATATGCGGGCCTGACAAAACTTTGCGACACAAGTCACGGTCAAAGCGCAGCGTTGTAAGGCGCGGATCAACAAACCATTGCCCCTGCTTTTGCATTGATATGGTTGGAAACGGGCTCATGGCATTGGGAATGCGGCCAAACCAGAACGCTGCAATCGCAGCCCCAGCAAGCAGAATGGTCACAAAAAGTGGCAAAGCAATCGAACGTCGTTTTCGCATTGAAATGAAGACCCCACCCATCACAATGCCTGTTGTAGACGACAATCGCTGTCAGCTCCAACCGAGATGTTGCACATGAGATGTTTTGTTTGGAGGTGTTGCAGGGCAATGTCGTAAACCCAACAAAAAAGGAAACGCCAGCCATCGCCTTGGGGCGTTGTGACTGGCGTTTACTGCCTCATTGCCTCTTTTCAGAGGCATCTCGGAATGTTGTGGGCGGCTTAATTGGAAAGTCGCAGGTTCGACAGTTGCTTGGCAATGGAGATAAATGCGCTGCGCAGTTCTTGTCCGTCATCAGCTTTGAAGTAGTGATCGTTACTGGTTGCGCAGGATTTCAAGGTCGACTCGGCACCGGATGGCGCTTTAAAGCCAATGGCATAGATCAGGACATCGTTTGACTTTATCGTGTTGCAAACTTCAGCTGCTTGATAATCTGATGTGCCATTCAAGTAGGAGGTGTTGAAAATGCCGTCCGTCATCAACAACACAACCTTGATAGTCTTGGTGTCGTTGTATGCAACAGGTGTGCTCGAGGCTGGCCAGATTGCACTCCATTCTGGTGACACCAGATAGCTGGCCCAAGCCGCACCGATATGGCCTGCAGTGGAGCCACTTGCGTTTAGAGAACTAATTTTAGTTTTCAACGATTTCTTATCTGAATTCAGCGGCGTTACAGTGGCTTTCGGGCATGAGTACGAAGAGGTTCCTTCAGTTGGGTCAATATCTACAGGTGTCGGGCCAGCTGTCAGAAACGCGCCTGGGCCTGGAGCGGCACCAGTAAACGCCTGCGGACCGCTGCGCTCCCAGACACAGCCATCGACGCTGGTGTTGTTTGACGCGGCGTCAGCGTAAGGGCCGGCATTGACGGAGGCAGCATAAGGCGCAATGCCAATGCGCACGCTGTGTGAGGTGCCAGTGTCCGGTATCAAAATGTCAATCAGATCTTTGGCCGCTGTTTTCAGCTCAGCTAATTTTCTGCCGCGCATTGAGCCAGTGGTGTCGAGGGCCAGGGCAAGTTCAATATCGTTCTGCTCAAAGACAACCGTCGATGTTACCGGGAGATCAGCCTTGTCGAATCCCATAACTTTGGTCAGCGTCATTGGCACGCCTGCATCAACGTCAAATGTCACTGTCGAATTTGAGTGGTCTACCGTGACCTTGAGATCATTGATGTTACCAAAGCCGTCGCCAGAACTGGCAATGTTTTCTTGGAAGTAGGCTTTGGCAAGATTTTGGATTTCCGCATCGCTATAGCGACCATCTAGGAGAGCCTTACCCGCAGCGAGTGCAGCGGCGTCAGCGGCGGCGGCAAATTTGGAATTGGTGTGAACAATGCGGCTGTAGTCGAGTGCCATACCGGCTATGAAGCTCAAGAGGATCAACATAACAGCAAAAATGATGGCGACACCGCCGCGCTCGTCATTTGCAAATTCGCGCTTGGTTTCTAAAAACGCGCTCAACATGTGCTCTCTCCATAAACCAATGAACTAGGCCTTTGGAGGTGACAGATGCAAGGTCAATGCCGGTTGCGATTGTGATGCCACGATCCGGCATATGGATTGTGTTTATGGTTGCTCAAACATTAACGCCTATTGGGCCCAAATGGTCAGGCAGGCTCAACGGTGCTGATTTAGAAATCCGAGATAATGCCGCCGTTTTCCCAGTCGCCAAAGCGAATGGGATCTGGGCCCTTACGCCCACCAATCTCCTTGTCCTGGTCGCTATTTTGGTTGGAATTGGCGCTTTTTTGGGCTTGGCGTCGCGCTTCAGCTTCAGCCAAAGCGCGCTTTGCCTCAGATGTTAGGGGCTGATTTTCTTGAGATCTGGTGTCGCCATCATCGGGCGTTTGAGCGGCTTTGCTTGCAGTTTCGCGCATTTCTTTTTTAACCAAGACCCTGGTGGTGGTCCATTGACCATACCATATAAAGGGAGCTGAGAGGCAAGAGCGTGCCAACTTTGCGGATGGATCTGTGGCGCGTTTTAGGATGGGGCATTGTCATTTTGGCGTGACGCGTCCGTCTGGCTTGGGGTGTCCGCAGAGCATGGGGTAGTTAGGGAGTATTTGACACGATGCCGATGAATTATGCGCGAACAGCTCTGTTGCTGGCACTGTTGACCGCTATTTTTGTTCTGTTCGGGGCAGCTGTTGGCGGCCAAACGGGCATGGTGGTGGCATTTGTCGTTGCCCTGGTGATGAATATTTTGAGCCTTTGGAAGTCAGATACCGTTGTGCTCAAATTGTTCAAGGCAAAACGGGTGTCGGAGCAAGAAGCGCCTGAGCTTTATCGTATGACCAGGCGCCTGGCAGAGCGCGCCGAGCTGGCGATGCCTAAGCTTTATATTATCAACAACAAGCAGCCCAACGCTTTCGCAACGGGACGCAATCCTGAAAATGCCTCGGTCGCAGTCTCTACAGGCTTGCTTGACGTATTAGATGATAACGAAGTGGCTGGCGTCGTTGCCCACGAACTGGCCCATATAAAAAATCATGACACCTTAACCATGGCGGTTGCCGCTACGATTGGGGGTGCGATCTCCATGCTGGCTCAGTACATGCAATTTGGCATGCTGTTTGGCGGTCGCAACCGCGATTCAAGTTGGCTCGGCTGGATCGGTGCCCTTGTGGCTATGATTGTTGCTCCAATGGCGGCCATGCTGGTGCAGATGGCGATCTCAAGGTCGCGCGAATACCAAGCCGACAGGCTCGGTGCGATGATCGTTGGTCATCCGGCTTGGTTGGCATCGGCATTGGTTAAAATTCACCGCGCGGCAAAAAAAATTCCGAACATGACCGCGGAACGCGTCCCGGCCGCGGCGCACTTGTTTATCATCAATCCGTTGATTGGGCGTGGTGTCGACAGTCTCTTTTCCACCCATCCTAATGTTCAAAACCGTATCGCAGAACTTGAGGTTCTGGCGCAAGAGTTGGGCCAGGGGTCATTGGGAGACCTTGGTCAATCGAGACTATCTGTTGTCGAGCCGCGCAAGATGAGTCCGTGGGCGCGTCGTTCTGAGCGCAGTGCATCGCGACGAAGCGGCCCCTGGAGTTAATGGCAAAGGCTGCTACAGGTATAAGCCGATCTCATCCCAAGGAGCAGCCCCAGGTGGCGAAAAACGAAAATACGACCAATCAGCGTTCAAGCCGCCCTTCAGGACGACCACACTCTTCCCGGCCCAAGACCGATAAGACAAAGTCCAAGAGACCCCACGCTTCAAGACCTCCTTCCGCAGGGATCCCAAAGGGCCCGCGCCGTGATCGATCAGATGACAGGCGCGATTCCAATTCAGCACCAAAGCCGGCCATCGCATATGGATCTGGTTTTGATACCCGCAAAATCGCTGTCAGTATCATCCATGATGTAGTGGTACGCGGGCGCTCCTTTGATGCCGCCGTGGCCCGCGAATTTTCAAGCCCTGTTGGCCAAGCCCTTGAGGGGCGAGATCGCGCACTGGCGCACTTGATTGCGGTTACTGTTCTGCGTCGTCACGGCGACTTGGCTGCTGTTCTCAATACGTTTCTAGGCAAACCTCTTTCTGACGACAAGGGTAAGGTGTGGCCTATCTTGCTGTCAGGTGCCGCACAGTTACTTATACTTGAAGTGCAACCACACGCTGCAATCAGTTTGTCTGTTGACGTGGCACGTACGGACCAAAGTGCGGAACGTTTTGCAAAACTGGTCAATGCTATTTTACGTCGAACCAGTGAAACCGGCGCAGAAATTCTGGCGTCACTCACGGGTGCTGCGCGCAATGTTCCAGATTGGATGCTGCAAAGCTGGGTCAGGGCCTATGGTGAGGCCGCCGCGGAAGGCATCGCTGCAGCATCTATTGTTGAGCCGGCACTTGATATTACTGTGGCGCAGAACGAATCTGAGTGGGCTGAAAAGCTTAGTGGTATTGTGCTGCCAACCGGTTCGGTGCGCGCCAACGTGTCGGGCCGTATTGAAGAGCTTCCAGGTTTCCAAGACGGAGCTTGGTGGGTGCAGGACACGGCTGCATCATTGCCTGCCAAGTTATTTGGTGACGTACAGGGTAAGCGCGTGGCAGATCTGTGCGCAGCACCAGGCGGCAAGACCTTGCAACTTGCAGCACGTGGCGCTGAGGTTGTCGCCGTCGATATTTCGCTGACACGACTGGATCGTTTAAAAGAAAACCTGGCGCGCACAAAGTTGAGCGCGACAGGTATCTCGGCTGATATTTTTGACTGGATGCCGGATGCAAAGTTCGATGGCGTATTGTTGGATGCGCCGTGCACCTCGACAGGTACGATCCGACGCCATCCCGACATTCTGCACGTTAAGCGTGAAAACGATATTCCGGCGCTGGCCAAACTACAGGCGGGTCTATTGCGTCGTGCGGCCGATTTTGTCGCCCCAGGCGGCACGCTGATCTTCTGTACCTGTTCGCTGCAAGCGGAAGAAGGTGGCGCGCAGATTGAAAAGTTCCTTGAGCGGCGTCCTGAATTTGTCCGCAAGCCCATCAAAGCAGGAGAGGCTGGCATTCAGGAGGACTGGATTACGGCTGACGGGGATCTGCGCACGCTGCCCCATCTATTTCCTGCCCAAACGCCGGAACTGTCAGGAATCGATGGCTTCTTTGCGGCCCGCCTCGTGCGTCAACCACGGTCATCTTAAAACCTGCGCACAGGCCATGCACAGGTCAGACCTTGGTGTGGCTTGTCACGGCTGCTTGGCACCATTAGGGCCTTTACAACGCAATTTGAAAATGCGTGTCTGGCAGTGATTGTGCGCGCTTGATGTGCCCTGGCACAGAGTGGGTCTTTGACGCTATGTTTGGTTCGCTGTGTTTGGTTCAAAGTGCGTTATCTTTGGTACGGATTACGGAACTTGAGTTTGTCGGAGCGAATGAGAATAGCTGGCTTGCAGATGGAGCGATCTCGTCGCGCCACTGTGTCTCGCTTGCTCTATTCGCGACCATTTCGTTGGCGCTTATCGTCGGCTTCCGTGTCCAACCTGCTTATCGTGCCACAGGACTTGCGCACAGCAGACCCAAGCTTTGCCCATGAGATTGAATTGGGGCAATTCGGTCTTGCTGGAACCGTTGTCCATCTCGACGATAAATCTCCGTTTGAATTAGATCCGCCGAATGATGGTTGGGCGCGCGCGTTGCACAGCTTTGGTTGGCTGCGCCACCTTGAGGCGGTCGGCACGGAAGATGCACGAGACACGGCGACCCGGCTTGCTGTTGAGTGGACGATCCGTGAGCGTCGTGGGACCGGGGTTGCCTGGGAGCCAAGCGTCATTGCCCGTCGCATTATTTCATGGATCTCACATGCATCGTTTCTGCTCGATGGAACTGATGCGCGTCTTTATGATGCCATCACGCGTTCACTTGCCGCGCAAATTGTGCGCTTATCCGCGACATGGCACGATGCACCAACCGGTGAGATGCGTTTGCAGAGTTTGATCGCCTTGCTGTTGGCGCAGCTATGTATGGCAGGACAGGAACGCCAGATTCCGACAATAGAACGTGCGTTTTTAAATGAGCTTTCAAAAGAGATTTTGCCTGATGGTGGGCACATCAGCAGAAACCCAGCCGTGCTGATTGATCTTGTGCTTGATCTGTTGCCGTTGAAGCAGTGTCTTCTGTCGCGTGAACGCCCCGTGCCACCTGCGTTGTTAGAAGCACTTCAAAAAATGATCTCAATGTTGCGGTTTATGCGTTTAGGTGACGGTCGCCTGTCGCGGTTTAACGGTGTATCTGTGCCAGCGCTTGCAGGATTGGCTACAATTCTGGGCTATGACGATGCGCCAGAGACGGTTTTGCAAGATGCGCCAGAGTCTGGATATGCGCGCCTGGAGCGTGAGGGTACTGTTGTCATCTGTGACGTTGGTACACCGCCCCCCTTGGAGGCTGCTGCGAAAGCCCATGCGGGCTGCCTATCTTTCGAAATGAGTTCGGCGCGCTCAGCGCTGTTTGTCAATTGCGGCGCACCCGCAGCATCGGATGCAAGCTGGCAACCTGTAGCGCGTAGCACGGCCAGTCATTGTACATTGAGCTTTGGTGAGGACTCATCATCAACGCTTGTGCGTCACCCCGTGCTCGCTCAGATGCTCGGCGCTGAGCCAATTGTTGGCCCAAGCCGTGTTGAAGCCAAGCTCGAGGAGCATGGCGGTGCGATCGAATTGCATGCGTTGCATGATGGCTATGTAAAAAGTGCAGGCCTTGTCCATCGACGTAGTCTGGTGTTGCACAAAACAGGACGCCGCTTGCTTGGCGTTGATCGCATTGAGGGCCATAAAGTTAAAGTGCGGCTGCGTCAGGATGCGTCGTTCGCCATCCACTTCCATTTGCACCCAGATGTGTCGTGTCGACAGGGTAGTGAAGCTGACGGAATTGATCTGACTTTGATGAATGGCCACAAATGGAATTTCTCTGCCGAGGGCGCACAGCTCTCGATAGAAGACAGTACATTCTTTGCAGATTCTTCGGGGCCTCGACGGACCCTGCAAATTGTCGCGCGCGGTGCAACCTTTGGCGAATCAGAGGTACGTTGGATTGTTGAGCGCATCGACTAGATCAAAGGCAGGAAACTCTAGCGACGACTTTCTTTTATCGTCTGAGCCCGTCTGTTCAACGTGAAGAACGTTGCTTGCCGTCACAATACCACTACATGTGAAGCCAAACGATTTTGAGGAGTGAAAATCGACCATGAGCGAGGCGTACCAGCCAATCAAAAGGGCACTCATCTCAGTTTCTGATAAAACAGGTTTGCTGGACCTTGCCAAGGCGCTTGCGGGCCATGGCGTTGAACTCATCTCGACGGGTGGAACGGCAAAAGCACTGCAACAAGCTGGCCTGAGTGTACGTGATGTTGCAGACGTCACCGGATTTCCTGAAATGATGGACGGGCGTCTGAAAACGCTGCATCCAAAAGTGCATGGTGGGCTGTTGGCCGTGCGCGGCAATCACGATCACGAGCGTTCTGCTGAAGAGCACGGCATCGCTGGCATCGACTTGTTGGTGGTCAATCTTTATCCGTTTGAAGAAACCGTCGCTAAGGGCGCTGACTATCAGACCTGTGTCGAAAATATTGATATTGGCGGACCGGCGATGATCCGCGCGGCGTCAAAGAACCATGCTGGTGTGGCCGTTGTGGTTGAGACAGCAGACTATGTTGGCTTGCTGAAGGAATTGTCGGACAACAATGGCTCGACCACGCTCGCATTTCGCAAGAAGCTTGCAGCCAAGGCGTTTTCCCGTACAGCCTCGTATGATGCTGCAATTTCCAATTGGTTTGCCGGTCAACTTGGTGACGACACGCCACAATGGAAAACGCTTGCTGGGCAATTGACGCAAATCTTGCGCTATGGCGAAAACCCACACCAGAATGCTGCGTTTTACGCGACAGGTGAAAAGCGCTTTGGTGTAGCAACCTTGATGCAACATCAAGGCAAGGAGCTTTCCTATAATAATTTTAACGACACCGACGCAGCCTTTGAACTCGTCAGTGAGTTCCAGTCCAATGACAGCGCAGCAGTTGCGATCATCAAGCATGCCAATCCGTGCGGTGTTGCAACGGCTGAGACCTTGGTAAAGGCTTATGAAGCGGCGTTGCGCTGTGATCCCGTGAGTGCGTTCGGCGGTGTTATTGCTGTCAATCGTGTGCTTGATAAAGCGGCTGCGCAAGCGATGGTCAAAATCTTTACCGAGGTTGTCATTGCACCAGATGCTGACGATGAAGCGAAAGCTGTTTTTGCAGCAAAGAAAAATCTGCGTCTTCTGACAACGGGAGGTCTTGCTGATCCACGTGGGGGCGGTCAGTTTGTCAAAACGCTGTCCGGTGGTTTTCTCGCACAGTCCCGCGACAATGCATCCGTCGAAGACCTTGATCTCAAGGTTGTCACGAAGCGCCAGCCAACAGCGAGCGAAATCAATGATTTGAAATTTGCATTCAAAGTCGCCAAGCACGTCAAGTCGAATGCCATCGTCTATGCCAAGGATGGCCAGACGGCAGGCATTGGTGCAGGCCAGATGAGCCGCATCGATTCAACACGCATTGCAGCATGGAAAGCCGATGCTGCAGCAGAACAAGCCGGTTTGTCCGAGCCACTGACCAAAGGGTCCGTAATCGCATCCGATGCTTTTTTCCCATTTGCAGATGGGCTTATTTTAGCAGCGGACGCAGGCGTAACGGCTGTCATTCAGCCTGGCGGCTCAATGCGTGATGATGAGGTGATTGCGGCGGCTGATGAGCGAGGCCTTGCCATGATCTTTACTGGCGTGCGTCATTTCCGGCACTAGATCGACCTGCGAAAAGTTGGGTTCGACTTTGAGCAGATAAGTTGATCACCAATCATGAGATGAGAGTCTTGGGATAGAGCGCTGCGCAAATAGCTTCACCGTGTACAACAAAAGGCGCGATGCTCTAGGCTTCATGTTTCACGCGGCGCAACAAGATCAGACCCGCAATGAGGAACAGCACAATGGCCGCCATGCCAAGTCGCTGGCTGGATGTGATCGCCGTAACTGTTGCGACAAGGAACGGCGCTAAAAACGCTGTGACTTTTCCTGAAAAAGCAAACAGTCCAAAATACTGTGTGCGTTTGTCTTCCGGTGCCAGCCCGGCGAGGAGAACACGGCTTGCTGACTGCACAGGTGCTGCCACCAATCCGACAAGAATTGCAAAGCCTACAAACACGTGCTCGCCGGTTGAGGTGAACGGGCCTGAGTCAATGGCTTTGGTCGCCACGTCGACAACATAAAAAATATGGGTCTTGTCAACGGACAGAATGCCGAGCACGGCCAGGATGAGAAGGCCAAGCGCGGTGGAAATGACACGTCGTGATCCAACGCGATCATTGAGCCAACCCCCAACCAGTGCGCCGACAATGCCAGCAAGGGTGAGGATGATGCCGAACAAGCCAAGTTCGAGCGGCCCCCAACCAAAGACGGAAGCACCGTAAATGCCGCCGAAAGCAAAAATAGCAGCCAGCCCGTCTGAATAGAGCATCCGCGCGGCCAAGAAAAACAACATGTCGGGAAACGACGGCAGTGTCCGTATCGTATGCCACAGCTCAACAAACGGGTTTATATGGTCGCTCGCCTCGCCTGGCGTGGCCGTGCCGGTATCGGGCACGAATAAAAAGAACGGAATCACAAACAGCGCAAACCAAAGAGCAGAGAACGGGCCGACCAAACGGTCACCATCGTGGGCCGAATGATCCAACGTGAACACTGGGTCGAGGCCGAGAATAGTTTTGCCGGTTGCCGTATCGCCGACCACGAGGCCGGCCATGATTGCGAGGCTGATCATACCGCCCGCGTACCCCGTTGCCCAACCAATACCGGATAAGCGTCCAATTTCATGATGGCCAACAAGCGAAGGCATGATTGAGTTTGAAAAGACGGTCGCAAATTCGGCCATCGCTGTTGCGACAACGAAAGCAAACAAGACGAGTAAAACAGTGGTGCCACTCGCATTGGGTGCTGCAAACCATAAACAGGCCATGGACAATATAAGCCCAATTGAGAACGCAGCAATCCAGGGTTTGCGTGCACCCTGCCGGTCAGCAAGTGTGCCAAGGACTGGACCTCCAACTGCAATCAAAAGTCCTGCAATTGCTGTGGCATAGCCCCAATAACTTTGACCGAGCACCGGATCTCCAACGACGTGATTGGCAAAATAGGGCGCAAATAAAAAAGTCAGGACCAGTGTGTAGAATGGCTGTGCAGCCCAATCGAAGAGGGCCCACGATGCGAGTGCGGAATTTGGTGCCCGTTGCGTGCCACCGTTCGGGCGGCCTTGTTTCTGGTGCCGGGTGGGTTCGTGATCGTCACCTTGCCAAGTCTGCAACGGGATGTCTCCTGACCTGCGCTGCCGCAGTTGGATCTTAGGGTTCAGCGACAGTAAATGTGTAATACGTGCCTGGATTAGCGCATGGCCTGATCAATCGTGCAAGTGATCGAAAGATCAGAGATCTCTTCAAGAAGTGCCGGGTAGGAAACGAGATCAAAGCATGGACGTGCCCCCGTCATCGGCTGCTCACCTCTTGCAAGCGCCTTTGCGAGTATGACGCTGGCCAAGGTTGGGATAAATGGTCCATGACCCTCACAGGCAACCAGCGTCCATCGCTTTTCTAGCCGTGTACCATCATGATCGCGCCCGGTTACGGTAACGAACATGCCGCCGGTATTGCTGCCAAAAGATTTGGTGAGGCCCTTAAGAGCGAGCAGAAAATCGGTTAGACCTTCTGGGTGCGCTAAAATACGTGCGCGTGCTGCCCATGAAAGTGCCCACAGACCAAGGTGTTGGATAGACAGTTCCGCTCCAGCCTGAAAAGACACGGTCTTGATTTTAGGAAAGTGCCTCGGGATCAACTCTAGATCCGGTACGTCGACATTGCAAAGCCACCTTTTGCCAAGTTTAGCGAAGTTACCGCGTTTCAAATTTTGCCAGCCGTAGAGGGTTGCGCTGTTTCCATTGCGTCGCGTCTCAATGGGTTTGCCTAGTCCCTTCAACACAGAACGCGTTGTGGCAGAGCCAGGCTCAAACTGATTTCCCGGTGAGATGCCAATCGCAACACTGTCCATCGTGGCGAGCTGTTGAGCGAGGTGGCACAGCACGGTTGATGAAATGCCTGGGACAGTGCTTGCCCCACTGACAATCAACACACCCGCATCCCGAGCTTTTTGGTCAAGCTTCTCAATGTCGATGACAAAGGGACGGGCGTCTGCAAGGTCGATGTAATGGCTACGGTTGGCTATGGCTGCTTCGGCAAGGCGGGTGTTTTGGTCCTGAAACGGGCCTGAGGCGTTGATAACGATGTCGGTACCAATGTCAGCCAACTGCTCGGGCGTGACAGAGCAACTGTCGACAACAACAGTTTGAATTGGGACCTTTAATGAGGCATTGAGCTTTTGAGAAACTTTCGTCAACGAGTCAGAATTGCGGCCCGCAATTATAACTTCAACATTTGTTATCTTGGTCAATCGCTCAGTTATGCGGGCACCAAAAGAACCAGCGCCACCAACGACAACAATGCGTGTCACGACAAATCTCTCCTGACGTCTCTCTCCTGACGTCAATGCTGTCTGTTTATGCGATCATGATGGGTTTATCATCACCCTTGCCACCTTGGCTGCCACCGGTTGGTGTGGATGGGTTTGGCGTTTTGCCAGTGCCGTTTCCATTTGAAGTCCCGTGGTGTCCGGCGCCAGAGATTTTATCTGAAAGTGCGAGCAGCACACTGGAAACAACAAAAACAACGTGAATGATGACCAGCCACAGAAGGTCGCGATCGCTGACGTCGCCGATGGTCATAAATTGTTTGAGCAATTGGATTGCTGAAATCGCAACGATAGAGGAGAGCAATTTGAGTTTCAGGGCCGAGAAATCAATGGTGCCCATCCATTCTGGCCAGTCTTTATGATCACTAAGATCAAGGCGCGAAACAAAGTTCTCGTATCCTGAGAATACAACGATGATGATTAATGACCCGGTCAACGCCAAATCAACAAGGGCGAGAACTCCAACGATGACTTCTGATTCTGTAAGTGTGAAGGCGTGGGATGCAATGTGGTAAAACTCACCCATAAATTTGATCAGCAGAATTACCAACGAGGCGGCGAGCCCAAGGTAAAACGGAGCCAATATCCAACGCGAGGCAAAAATCAGCCCCTCAACGAGGTTTTCAAGCCGGTTTCTAATCATCTCAAATAGCCTATGATTGATTGTCTTAAGAACGCGCGACTCAAAGTGGGTAGGTATTGGGTTAGTCGGTCTCCTCAAGGTCATCAAGCACAATCAGATGATCGGGCAGCTCATTTGGATCGGCTGTGCCTGGTGGGAATGATTTGGCGAGGTGTTTGCCAATGCGCTCAATAGTTTTGACAAACCCTTCTGTTGGTTTGCCGCTGCCGATCGTATCCGTTAAGTCGTGGACAATGGCTTGCCATTCTGCATCGGAAACCTTGGCATCTATTTCGGTGTCGGCAATGATCTCTGCATAGCGCTCTGCAATCGACACAAATATCAATACTCCGGTGCGCCCTGTCGTTGTGTGGAGGTTTTGAGCGAGAAATTGCTCCATGGCGCGTCGGTGTGCGGTGCGCTCTTTAATCGACTTCGGCACCAGCGCATAACGCAAGGGGCGCATCAGAAGAAGCGACAGCAGGGCGAGAAACACCAATAGCTGCAGCCCGAAAATCCAGATCACCGGCCACCAGGTAAAGACGATCAACGGCCAGGGAACCAGCAACGCTGTCATCGCCGCCCACAAAAACGGTGCATAGAGGTAGGAACTACTTTCACGCGCAACAACGGCAACTATCTCACCAGATGTTTTTGCTTCCGATGATGCGATCGCCTTGGCGATGCGCTGTTCGTTTGTCTGTGAAAAAAGCGCCATCTGCATTCCCATTCTTTGTCAGCGCATGTGATTGATTGATCTTGGCGCTACATGTCATCCTTCAGTCTTACCAGCTTCCCGAAGCGCCCCCGCCACCAAAGCTGCCCCCGCCGCCAGACCAACCGCCGCCACCACCTGACCATCCGCCATCCCAATGGTCTGAGTGACCACCTGGGATGATGATTACGGAGCCATCATTAAGATGCCGTCTGCGCCGTCTGGCATGTGGCCCCATGCGTTTGGCCTGTTGGTATTGTTGCCAGAAAATATAGGCAAAGATCGCCAACCAAATTGCCAAAATGATCATTTCTTCGGTAGTGATGGCATTCTGGTTGCGCCCGCGCGCCCGTTTGGCCACAGCTTCTGCATCACCCAGCAAGACGTCCTTGATGTCACGCACGCCAGCACGTATGCCGCCTGCAAAGTCGCCACGACGGAAGCCGGGCAAAATTGCATTTTGAATGATCAGTTTTGACATGGTGTCGGTAAGCATTGGCTCGAGTCTGCGGCCGACTTCGATGCGTACTTTACGCTCGTTGGGTGCCACCAAAAGGACAACACCATTGTCTTTGTCCTTCTGACCAATGCCCCATTTGCGCGCCAGCCCAATGGCATAGTCTTCAATCGAATAGCCTTGCAGAGAATTTACGGTCACGATGGCAAGCTGGTCGCTTGACGTGCCTTCAAGGGCAGCCAGTTCCGTTTCGATCTGGGCCTTGTCGGCGCTTGTCAGGAGTCCTGCTTGATCAATAATCCTACCAGTTAAATCTGGATAGGTCGGCTCAGCGACGCCAACACGTGCAAATGCACAGATTAGAATGACTGCAAGCAAAACCAGATGCAGCCCAGGTTTGGTGAAACGCAGTTTGGTTTGTGCGTCGTTATGTTGGTATTGGCAGGATGGCAGCATGCAACAAGCCCTAAATGGTCCAAATGGGCGGCAAGGATATAGTAAACCTTACGCCCATCTCAGCATGTGTCGTGTTGGCTCTTAGAAACTGACCTTAGGTGTGGTCGTAGTTTCTTTTGGCACTTCAAACGTCGCCATCTCGTTGGCGGTTGGGTACATGAAGGACTTCCACCAGCGGCCCGGGATGGTTTTTAGTTCCGTATTGTAAACCCGAACGGATTGAATATAGTCGCGACGCGCAATTGAAATTCGGTTCTCTGTGCCAGCAAGTTCGCTTTGCAACGCCAGGAAATTTTGGCCCGACTTAATATCGGGATAGCGTTCGATCACTGCCAGCAAACGGCCTAGCGCGCCCCCAAGTTGGTTTTGCGCGTCCTGCAATTTTTTCATGGCTTCCGGGTTGGTGAGAACGTCAGACGGGATATTGGCCTGGACTTGCGTTGCCTTGGCCCGTGCTTCGACGACCTCTGTCAGGACTTTGCGTTCCTGTTCGGCAAACCCTTTGACAGTTTCAACCAAGTTCGGCACCAAATCAGCACGGCGCTTATATTGATTAAGCACTTCAGACCAAGCTGCTTTGGCACTTTCCTCATAGGTCGGGATGTTGTTGACACCACACCCGGAAAGCGACATCGCAAGTGCCACCAGGCCTGAGAGTATTGGGATCTGGAACAAACGACGGGACTGAGTGGATTGCATTTTGGAGGATCTCCTGGCGTCAGGGACGGCCGACTGTGTTGTCAGGCCTTCGTCGTAGGAGCTTCACGGAGCATTGGCAAGGTTTGGGCCGCCGTTACCGCTCAGACAAACTCTAATCAATTAGATATAACAGTCTGTAATATTTGTAGAAAATCACAATGACAAATTGAGTATTTTGGTTGCGCTACTCGACCTTTAACCCTACCTTAGCGTTTGTCTACGGTGTCAGGACGCCGTCTGATAATTTCGATACCAAGTTTGCGTTTTGGCCGCAGGACACCTGAAATTTCTGGTGCGGCAGTTAGCGCGGTACGGCGAGGAATTTAACTAAGCGTTCTAATTCAGTAAAAGGGATGGAGTTGTTATGCGTTTGAGCGTTAACCGCGCAGCAGTGGTGTTAGCAGGCTTATCTATGATGGCGGCTACCGCTGAGGCAGGTCATCGATGTTCACCGCGCGCTACCAAATGCTATAAGCAAGTGCGCGCACCTAGTGTCTATAAGACAGTCACAAAACGAGTTCTTGTTCGTGGCGCGCGTAGCCGTGTAGTGACGACACCTGCGGTTGTAAAAACAGTCCGCCAGCGTGTCGTTTCGCGCCCAGGAAGTTGGCGTACTATTTCAACGCCAGCGGTCTACGGTTCGCGCATTACCCGTCGACTTGTGCGCCCTGCAAGCGTTTCCTACAGCACGACAGCTCCAGTTTATCGCAACGTCAATAAAACTGTTGTGGTGCGTCCCGCTCAACGTGTTCGCCATGTCTCGCCTGCACAATACCGAAATGTTGCGCAGCGCGTTGTGGTGCGCCCCGCATCATCACGTAAGGCCTATACGCCACCTGTGTATGGCTTTACCTCTCGCCAGGTTGTCGTGCGTCCCGCCTCTAGCCGTGTGGTGCGTACCCCAGCCGTAGTTAAAACAGTGCGCCAACGCGTCGTGACCCGCCCGGCAAGCGCGCGTACGGTGACAACGCCAGCCGTTTATGGCTCGCGCGTCACCCGGCAATTGGTTCGTCCGGCACGTATTTCCTACACCACGACACCGGCGACCTACCGCACAGTTCACAAAACAGTGGTGATCAGCCCTGCGCGTCGTGTGCGCCATGTTACGCCCGCTCAATATCGCAACGTAACGGAGCGTGTCGTGGTTAGACCGGCATCGTCACGTAAGGTTTATACGCCACCTGTCCATGGCTTTACCTCTCGTCAAGTTGTGGTGCGTCCAGCATCAAGACGCACGGTCCGCACACCAGCGGTTGTCAAAACAGTCCGCGAGCGTGTTGCTACCCGTTCGGGAAGCTGGCGCAGGGTTTCAACAGCGGCTGTTTATGGCTCACGCGTTCGACGCCAGTTGGTCAGCGGAGGGCGTGCTTCTTACTCGACGGTACCGGCCGTTTATCGCACCGTTCACAAAACAGTTGTGGTCAATAGAGGCCGCACAAAATGGACGATGCGTCGTGACCGTCACGGGCATCTTGTTAAATGTCTGGTGCGCATCCCAGGCAAAACCCGCCGCGTTACACAGCGGGTATTGGTCAGTCCAGCACGTCGTGTGCGTCATGCCGCTCCTGCCAAATACCGCAACGTCACCGAGCGTGTCGTGGTTCGACGAGCTTCGTCACGCAAGGTTTATACCCCACCGGTATATGGCTTTACGTCACGCCAAGTTGTTGTTCGTGGTGCTTCGAGCCGCACGGTCCGCACGCCTGCGGTTGTGAAAACGGTCCGTGAACGTGTGGTCACCCGCCCTGGACGCTGGAGCACTGTAGGTTCGCCAGCAGTCTATGGCACACGCGCAACCCGCAAACTGGTGCGACCAGCTCGTGTCTCCTACACCACGACACGGGCTGTAACGCGCACCGTGACTGAACGCGTGATGGTCAGCCCGGCACGTCGTGTGCGCCATGTTACGCCAGCCGTTTATCGCAATGTCGCTAAGCGCGTTGTGGTTCGCCGGGCCTCAACGCGGCGTGTCGTGACACCAGCGGTTTATGGTTGGTCAGCGCGCCAAGTTGTCGTGCGTCCGGCCTCTAGCCGTGTGGTGCGTACCCCGGCAGTCGTGAAAACGGTGCGTCAACGTGTGGTAACCCGCCGAGGAAGCTGGCGCACGATTTCGACACCAGCTGTCTATCGCACCCGCATGAGCCGTCAATTGGTTCGCGCGGCGTCGGCCTCTTACACAACGACACGGGCTGTAACACGCACAGTGAGCCAACGTGTGATGGTGAGACCAGGTCGCCGCATTCGTCATGTGCGGCCTGCGGTCTATCGCAACGTTAACCAACGTGTCGTTGTGCGTCCGGCTTCAGCACGACGCATCTACACACCGCCTGTCTATGGCTGGTCGTCACGCCAAGTCGTGGTGCGTCCTGCCACGCGCCGTGTCAAGCGCACGCCAGCTGTTTACACGACCCGGCATCACAAGGTGCGGGTGCGTGGTGGCCGCACACATTGGGTTCGCCACCACCACTAGGCCTCGATCGGCCTTGTGAAAAGTTGGGTTTGACTTTGAGCAGATAAGTTGATCGTCAGTTATGGAATAGAGTCATGGGATAAAGCGTCGCGCAAATAGCTTCAGTGCGTACAACAAAAGGCGCAACACTCTAGGTTTGATGCCGGTGGCCAACACCGGACAGAGCTAAATTCAATCTCAAAATCAGGCGTCGCTTTTCGAAGCGGCGCCTTTTTCGTTGGTGCTCCTTGGTTCCGTTGGGCCTGCTTGGTGTAGGCGTGGGCAGGACGGCAACCGTTTTCATCGCCTTGAGCATTGTGGAGCGCGCTTTTGCATCTAGCTTGGCTTCTGGTTTTCGCGCGTTGCATTCGTGAGGCTGCCACAATCACAGGGCACAGCTATCCCTGGATGAGAAGCGCTGGCGTTCTGCTGACAACACTGCAGCATGCTTTGGGCAAGGGGATGCGGGTTGAAATGTGTAAAACTGTTTCTATGATGAACGCCAAAGGCGGCGTTGGAAAATCGACCATGGTGATGGCGATTGCCGAGACGTTGTCTGCCTATCACGATAAAAAAGTACTGGTCATTGATAGTGATGCGCAAGCCAGTGTTTCAAGTATGTTTATGGCAATTCGTGACCTGCATCGTCTGCAAGCCAGTCAAGATACGTTGGTTGACTATTTGATCGCCCGTACGCTGCGCAATGAGCCTGTTGATTGGCGTGAGTTTGTTGTCAGCGATGTATCAGATGTTGATGATGCGCGTTCGGTGTCCGTTATCCCGAGCGATATGCAATTGACGTTGTTTGAGCGTGAGGTATCTCGCGAATCCTTGCACACCGAACTGCGAATGAGTGTGTCTCAGCTGGTCTACGATGTGGCGCAACATTTCGACTGCGTGTTGATTGATTGTTCGCCTGGTTTATCTGTTCTGACAGAATGCTGGTTGCGCGAGACCGATTATCACATCTCGCCGACAAAAGCGGATTACGTTTCAATTTGTGGTCTTGAGGTTTTTCGCCGTTTTCAAGCGCTCAACCCGGAGATGGGGTTTGCTGAAAACCTTGGCGTCCTCATCAATATGCGCGATGCAAATTCGCGTTCTGAAGCCGACTACGAAATTTGGTTGAAATCAAACCGCGAACATCGCTGTTTTGATCAGGCCGTGCCGCGCGTTGCAGCGCTGCAAGATGCAGCCCGATTCACCACCGAGCATCGATCTTATTTTGCAAAATACCCTGGCGCAGTGGGCAGTGCGTTGCGCCAGGTGAGCTTGGAATTGCTAGGACGGCTTGATGCTGGCCAGCCGTTTGTTGGCCAGCACGTGACATCGGAAGCTGCGCCTAATTTCACGGCTGCCTAATTGGGGTTGAAAAAAGTTCTATGCCGTGCCTAATCATTACCGGTGCCGATCCCAATCGGCGCATCCGATTGATGGCATCTGTGGTCTATGGCCATGTGATAAAATTGGAGCGGGCGATGAGATTCGAACTCACGACCCTCACGTTGGCAACGTGATGCTCTACCCCTGAGCTACGCCCGCGTCCTTGGGTATGGGTGTCGCCGAAGGTCGACGAGGCTCGTCTTATGGCCCAACGCCTCGGCCTTGGCAACCGCCTTAAAGCCAAAAACTGCCCTGAAACATCTTGTCGCCAGGGGCCTGCGACCTTAGGTACATCGCTGACCGCCGTGCCCCCCAATGCTTTGCCACTTTGGACCCAGTTTAAGATGCCACCCGTACGACGTGAGGGCCTATTTAGCTTCCTTGATGGCCTTGGCATCGAGACAAAAACGGTTGAGCATCCGCCGGTGTTCACTGTTTCTGAGAGCGCTGGCGTTGACCGAGCCCTGCCGGGCGGTCATACCAAAAACCTGTTTCTCAAAAGTGCTAAAGGAGTGCTCTACTTGGTGGTTGCGTATGTCGAGACCCAGGTTGACCTGAAAGGATTGCCGCAACGCGTCGGCGCGGCGCGATTCAGTTTCGGCAAACCGGACCTGCTACTTGATGTGTTAGGTGTCACGCCGGGTTCGGTAACGGCGTTCGCAGTGTTGAATGACCGGGACCATCAGGTTCAGGTCGTGCTTGACGAAGACTTGATGCAATTTGATAGCGTCAACTGTCATCCGCTAGAGAATAATGCGACAACAAACATTGCGCGTGATGACCTTTTGCGCTTCATTCGCGCCACAGGCCATGAGCCGACCATTGTTGATCTGAAAGCACAAGATCTCGGTTAAGGGTTCAAGATGCATACCCTGTCAGATAGGAGCTTGAATGCTGAAGGCTTGCTCCTAAATACAAACAGTTGCTTAGTGCGACCCATGTGAGGTAAAATGTTAGATGCTGGAATGAGTGGCGCTGCACCAGGTGGCGATCTCATCAAAGACTCTTCAACGGCTAATTTTGTGGTGGATGTCATTGAGGCGTCCAAACAGCAGACAGTGCTTGTCGATTTTTGGGCACCATGGTGTCAACCCTGCAAGCAGTTGGCGCCAGCACTTGAAAAGCTCGTTAACAGCTATGGCGGCAAGTTGCGGTTGGTCAAAATCAATGTCGATGAGAACCAGGCAATTGCAGGCCAATTGCGCGTTCAATCGCTACCAACTGTGCTTGCGTTCAAAGATGGCAAGCCGATTGACGGGTTTATGGGTGTGCAATCGGAAAGTGCTCTGAAAGAATTTGCTCAGCGTGTTGTCAGTCTGGATGAGCAGGAACAAATTGCAGCTGTGGTGCAATCGGCAGAAGAAGCGTTTGCAGAAGGTGACCTGCAAGGCGCTGCTGAAGCATTTGCAGCCGTGCTGGAGGCTGACCAGGAAAACAGCGACGCGCTGGCCGGGCTTGCGACCTGCTACCTAAAAAGCGGTGATGCAATCCGCGCAAAACAAACTATCGAATTGGTGTCGCCGGCCAAACGTACATCTGCAAAGGTTGAAAGCGTAATAGCTGCACTTGAACTTGCAAAGGTCGCTGAGTCGGTGGGTCCAGCTGATGAGCTTGCACAGAAAGTGGACGAAAATCCCGGTGATCTTCAAGCACGCATTGATCTCGCCCTGTCGCTTGCTGCAAATGGAGACAAGGCTGGTGCGATTGATCAGTTATTAGAAGTAATAACGCGCGATCGTGAGTGGGGCGATCAGGCGGGCCGCAAACATTTGCTGACACTGTTCGACGCTTGGGGTCCAAAAGATCCGGCAACAAATGAGGGTCGCCGCCGCCTTTCATCGCTTCTCTTCTCTTAAAGCAGGTGCAAGGTCAGTTAAGCTTGAGTCTAAAGGCAGGACATGACGGGACGGTATCGACAGCCAACTGATTTGCCAGCGCGTATTCCGGTGTTTCCGTTGCGTGGCGCTATTCTTTTGCCGCGCGCAACCCTGCCGCTCAACATCTTTGAGCCCCGCTATTTGCAAATGATCGACGATGTTATGTCCGGTGACCGGGTGATTGGTGTTATTCAGCCGAAATTTCCGGATGACGATGGCGAACACGAAAGCCCAATGGGAAAAGAATTTGAACTTCAGCGTGTTGGCTGCGTTGGCCGTGTGACTACATATCAGGAGATGGAGGACGAACGCGTAATGATTACGCTGTCCGGAATTTCCAGATTTGAAGTCATCAGTGAACCGATCATAGATGCTCCTTATCGTTCGGTAGCAACGAAATATGACCCTTATGTCGTGGACTTCACCATTGGACTTGGGGAGGCCCAGGTCGATCGCGAAAAACTCTTAGGCGTTTTAAAAGCCTACCTAGATGCAAATAAACTTTCAGCAGATTGGGAAAGTATTCAGCGTGCCTCCAGTGAACAATTGATCAATGCGTTGTCGATCATGTCGCCGTTTGGGGCTGAAGAAAAACAAGCGTTGCTTGAAGCCACGACCTTGAGTGCCCGGGCTGATGTTTTAGTAGCGCTGGCTGAGATGGAATTGGCAGCCGGTGTTGGTGGAGCCGGGACATTGCAGTAGCATGAGGCCCGTGCGCTCGATTTGAAATGGTGTAGAGGATTGCGATGAGTGGTAACCGGAATGATGATGTGCACTCGGTACGTTCTGACGCAGCGAGCAATCAGCCTCCAGCTGACGGGCAGGCGCGCCAGATTGATCCAAGGCTCCTCGAAATTCTTGTGTGCCCAATGACAAAGGGGCCACTGGAATACAAGTCCGATAGTCAGGAACTTATCAGTTATCGTGCAGATTTGGCGTTTCCAATCCGCAATGGCGTGCCTTTGATGACGCCACAGGCAGCGCGAGCGTTGACCGATGCAGAACGGGCCCGTTCCAAAGCGACCAAGCGCTAGAGCGTCGCGCCTTTTCTTGTAGACAGTGAAGCTATTTGCGCGACGCTCTATCCAATGACTCTATCGCCATGACTCCATCTCAAGACTCCATCTCAAGACTGGCGATCAACTTATCTGCTCAAAGTCTAACCCAACTTTTTGCAGGTTGATCGAGAGCAATCTGCGTTGAAGTAAACGCTGTATAAGAGCGGTCGGTGACAGTCTTTCATTAACCAATAGAATGTGGTTCTCAGTTTTTTAAATTGTGCGAGGGCGTAGCTGCGCCTCATGCCTAATTGTGAGGCACCGATTAACCATATCAATTCAGAGAATTTAAAACACGGTGTGATGATCTCCACTCTGTGATCAAAGGACTTTACTTCTTAGGTGGTTATGACAACGGGGAACAGCAATTTGCCAGCTGAAAGGTTCGGCGAAAATTCCGCGACGAGTGCTGGAACGGAAATCGTTGTGCCGGACGAGGGTCGGGACATGCGTTCGCCGATTGCTGCCAGCAACGCCGGTGGCCTTCTGCATAATAAAATCATCATATTTGGTATGACCGGTGCGGCCATGGCTGTTTCTGGTACTACATTGTTTTTGTTGCCAGCGCCGGATATTGCTGGCCGCGTTTTATGTCTGTTGGCAATTGCCTTGAGTTATTGGGTCGGATGCGAGTGGTACAACAGTAGCACTGCGCCGAAACCAGACAGCAGCCCGGCCTCTGACCCAGCTGTGCTTCAGTCCATTGATCAAAAGATGGAGCAACTCGAAGACGCAAAATGGCAGCTGAGCGATAGCGCCGCCCACTACCGTGATCTCCTTGATCAACATCACGATATGATTGTGCGCCGAAATGGTGCAGGACTTCTCACATTTGCCAACCGTGCGTTTTGTAGAAAATTTGACATTGTTCTTGAAGCAACGCTTGGCCAACCCATCGAACAAGAAGCAATTGAAAGCGTCGAGCTTTCCTTGTTATCAGATGTTGAGCCTGACGCCGATGCGTCTGAACGCCGTTATCGTGATTTGATGGAAACGGTTGATGGCGAGCGATGGATTGAATGGGAATCGCGTCAAGTAGGCACCGGCGAAGACTTGGAAGTTCAATACACAGGTCGCGATGTCACCGAGGCAGTGCAGGCGCATCAAGCGTTGGAGGAGGCGCGAGATCAAGCGCAGACCGCCAACCGATCAAAATCACGTTTTCTGGCATCCATGAGCCATGAGATTCGCACACCCATGAATGGAATTCTGGGTATGGCAAATTTGCTCAATGATGAACAATTGAACGAGAAACAGAAAACCTATGTCAGTGCCATTGATTTGTCTGCACGCAATCTTTTGTCGATCATTGATGAGATCCTAGACTTCTCAAAAGTAGAAGCTGGCAAGATCACGCTTTCACAACGCTATCTCTCCATCGAAGACATCGTGTTGTCCGTTGTGGAGTTACTGGCACCCAGTGCTCAGGAAAAAGGACTGGAGATCGCCTGGACGGTTGATAGTGCGGCGCAGGGTGAGTTTGTCGGTGATGGGGCCCGTGTGCGTCAAATACTGCTCAATCTGGTATCGAACGCAGTCAAGTTCACAGATCATGGCGGGGTGCGTGTGTCAGTCAGCGCTGAAGATGTGGCAAATAGCGGTCAGGACGCACCGAAGAGAATTGAGATCCGTGTCTCTGACACCGGTATTGGATTGTCTAAAGCTGATCAATGCGCACTGTTCTCAGAGTTTTCTCAAACAGATCAGGCAATCAAACGCCAAGCTGGCGGAACTGGCCTCGGGCTTGCTATTTCCAGACGTCTGGCTGAGGCCATGGGTGGCAGTCTTACTGTGGAGAGCAATGTTCAGACCGGCTCAACTTTTATCGCCAGGTTGGAGTTGCAGCCCATCTTTGGTGCTTCAGCCGGACATACCTTTGCAACGCTTCAAGATACCTTAAAGTTAAAAGTGCTGCTCGCCTTTGAGCGTGTTCTTGAGCGCGCTGCATTAGCAGAAGTATTGAGTGATTCAGGCATTGCGGTTGTCGAATGTTCACTTGACGAGGCAGCAACCGTTGCCAAGCAGGCCGCAAAAAACGGACTTCCGTTCAGCCGTATCATTGTTGATACCGACGATGATCCGACAGCTGCTTCGTCGGCTCTAAAAACGATGATTGAGGCGGCATGCGCGGCCGGATTGAAGCCGCATGACGTGCGTGGGCTCGTCCTTGTCAATATATCTTCGCGGGAAACGCTGCCAGCGTTCCAATCAGTTGGGTATGACGCCTATCTCGTGCGGCCTGTGCGTCCAAAAACTGTTTTTGAACAACTGATTGCAGAGCGGCGAAACAATCAAACCGCGACCATTTCAGCGCCAAGCAAGATAAGTTATGCCCCGCAACAGCCGACCGCCAGCGGGTTGCGGTTTCTTTTGGTCGAAGACAACGACATCAATGCCCTTCTCGTCGACCATCAGTTGAAGCGACTTGGCCACATAATTGAACACGTGAGCGATGGTACTCAAGCGGTTGCGGCTATGGAGCAGGTCATATCGGGGGAATTGGAACCGTTTGATGTCATCTTGATGGATGTCCTGATGCCGGAGATGGATGGCTTAGAGGCGACCCGTCAGATCAAGCAGCTTTTTGCATCTGCCGCGACATGTGACAGTCAGCCCCCTGTGATCGCCCTGACCGCAAATGCATTCGATGAGGACAAACAGCGCTGTCTGGACGCCGGTATGGATGACTATTTGGCGAAACCATTTGACCAGCACATGTTGAGCTCTGTCCTGGCACGCTGTAACCTTGATTAGCAGTTGCTAGCTAGGTCATGTTCGAGCCAAAAGTGGTGGTCGGTCTGGCCAACACTGCGCAGGCTTGTGTTGGGTCTGGCCAACACTGCGCAAGCTTGTGTTGGGTGATTTTACACCAGGACACATGGTCCAAAACAAAAAGCCAAAACCAAACGATAGAGTACGCCCACGGGTTCAACCTAAGCAGAACGTGGTCTAGGTTTCGTTCTGTGTCGTTTTCCTCAATTTCTCGATAACAACACGTGCATAGACCTACACGGTCAATTCGAACCCATGATATGTCGCAAAACCGTCTTGGAGTCGTGATCTATAGTTTTTACCTTCTTGATGATTCGGCTATCTTAGCGGCCGATTGGATGATGGAAAAACGAATGACCATTTTACAACGACGCCAACGAGCCCGTGCCAGCAAACACTCTCTTCTGTTCCACAATGGATTTGACAAGGTGACTGGCAAGCGCGCGCTTTCTAGCTTGCCAAGATTGGCCCAAGACGACTCTAGAAAAGGCCGACTTGAGCGCCGCCGATCAGTGCACAGTTATGGCCGCATGGGTAGCCTTGAAGTGCGCCTTGGCCAAGGTCGCCGCGACATCGTCAAGGCACAGCGCTTACGCTATCAGGTGTTTTATCAGGAAATGGCGGCATCGGCCGGGCCGGTAGCGACGATGCGCAAGCGCGACCATGACGCCTATGATGCGATCTGTGATCATCTCCTGGTTATTGATCACGCACGGGCGAGCGAAACTAGCGACGTGTGGCGGACAGGGCGTCGTGCCAAAGTGGTTGGCACCTATCGTGTGCTGCGTCAGGAGCAGGCTGTACGCACGTTAGGGTTCTACAGCCAGGGAGAATACGACATTGCACCATTGGTTGGGGCTAAATCTCCAGACTATCGGTTTATGGAACTCGGCCGCTCGTGTGTCCTAAAGCCATATCGCAACAAGCGGTCGGTGGAATTGCTTTGGCACGGTCTTTGGACCTATGTGCGCGAGCACAACATTGATGTGATGATTGGCTGTGCAAGTTTTTCGGGCACCGACGTTGATGCCCACGCACTCGCTTTGAGCTTTTTGCATCATCATGCCAGAGCGCCAGAAGAGTGGCGCTGTGCTGCCCATGCACATTTATATCAAGACATGAATCGCGTCGCCAAAGACAACATCAATGTGCGCGCCGCGATGCGCCAAATGCCACCCTTGATCAAGGGATATTTGCGCCTTGGTGCCTTTGTCGGGGATGGTGCTGTGATCGACACGCAGTTCGGCACAACCGACGTGCTTATTGTGTTGCCGGTTGAGAAAATTAATCCACGCTACTTTGAGTATTTCGGCGCACCAACCGAACATCAAAGCCGTTTAGTGTCGTGATAGGGCGCTTTATGCTGGTGCCGTGACTCTTAATCAGCGGGTCCAAGGTTCAAATCATTGCGCACACACCAACGATCTCAAGAGCTTAGCCCTCCCAGTTGCGAAAATGTTTCCCTGTTTCACGTTCTGTTCTTGTTCTGTTAGTCTGCATATCCCAGCCGGTTTGCAGCGTGCTGTGGCCATCGTTAGGCGAGCAATTGGACGCTTGCTGACTGACAATCAGCGATTGGGAACAGGAATGTAGGCAGATGAGTAATTTAAGCATGTGCCTCTCAAGAGGAATTTTTAAGAGCTAATGGTAGATCCTAGTCACTACGAAGATCTAGCAAATGAAGTTGCCGAACACTTTGACGCTAGAGTTTATGTTTATAGCGGCGCCATCGATCGCCCGGGTTACATCAAGCTTGTGAAGGCGATGCAAGTTGACGACAAAGTAGTTAAGTATCGGCCGAATTCTTTGCTTATTCTCACGACGCACGGGGCGATGCAAATGCTGCATTTCAAATAGCGCGTGTACTACAAGATACATCCGAAAAATTTTATTTGCATGTGCCGATACGCTGTAAGAGTGCGGGCACTCTTGTTGCTCTAGGGGCAACCGATCTGTTTATGAGCCAAATCGCAGAGCTCGGTCCGCTCGACGTACAACTTTTGAAAACTGATGAGATCGGAGAAAGGAAATCAGGGTTGGTTGTCCGCTCCGCGTTTGATGGTCTCGCGGATGAGTGCTTTGAGTTGTTCGAGCGAATTCTGATGCGGGTAAAAACCGAAGGCGCTGGAAACATAAGTCTGGATCGTGCCTCTACGGTTGCCACTCAAATTGTGTCTGGTGTGATGTCGCCTGTTTATTCGCAGATCAATCCAGACGTCCTTGGCAGTGATTTGCGTGATTTAAGGGTGGCAACACAATATGGTGAGTTATTGGTTGCAAGCTCCCAAAACGCCCGTTCTAGGGCCGTACACAAGCTGGTGTCGGGCTATCCGTCGCACGATTTTATTATTGACAGAAAGCAAGCGGAGTCCCTATTTGTGCGGGTAGATCAACCAACCGAAAAGTTGACTGAATTAACTCACAAACTCGTGCAAATTACATTCAGTGTTCGCAGCCCACATGCCATATTTAGGGCGGATAGTTCGCGTAAGTTTGAGGATGAGAAAAATGAAGCCGCCACCAAAAACGAAGAGCCCAATACCGAGCTGGATGCTGTTCGCAGAGGAAATCGGAACGGCAATGGAGCGCGGTCAAGAAAAACAAAAAAAGCTGCCAAGAAAGCAACGACCGCGAAGCGTGCAAAAAGGAAACGATAAAAATTTGGTGGACTGCTAGCCGATTGTGTATTTCTTAATTTGTGCAAAAGCTCCAACAGTTTTGTTGGGGCTTTTTTTGTTTTTTGGGTTTAATTTTCACGAGTGAATTTCCATTGAACTGCATGCGTGGATATTTCCCTGTCCAAAGTAAATCTATAACTATTCAATGCCGCAAACTACCGTGAACATGCCGCGAAAACAGGGAAGCATCGTTGATATCGTTGTTTTTCCTTCGGACTCTTAATCAGCAACCCCTAGCTCAATCGCCAATATTGTAGGCCGCAAGGGCAGCCAGATTCATAATGTCAGCGTCGAGCGCGCCCAGTGTGCAGATTTGTACCGAATGCTCCAGACCAACGAGAAGAGGGCCCATCACAGTGGCCCCACCCAACTCGCGCAACATCTTGGTTGAGATGGCTGCGGCGTGGAAGGCGGGCATGATTAAAACGTTGGCTGTGTCAGTCAAGCGGCAGAATGGATAGTGCGCCATCAAGTCTGGATTGAGGGCAACATCGGCGGCCATGTCGCCATCGTATTCAAAATCCACGTTGCGCGAATCGAGAATTGAAACGGCTTCGCGCACTTCATCGGACCGTTCCCCGCGTGGATTGCCAAAATTAGAGTAGGCAAGCAGGGCAACGCGCGGCTCTAAGCCAAAATTACGTGCCGCACGTGCTGATTCCTCGGCAATGTTGGCCAGTTCTTCAGGCGTTGGCATGTTGTGCACGCTGGTATCGGCAATCAGCACTGCGCGGCCACGACATAATGCGAGGCTGACGCCGATCATTTCACGATTAGGGTGTGGATCAATGACCCGCCGGACATCTCTGAACACACTGGTCCAACTGCGCGTCGCGCCTGATATCATTGCATCGGCATGGCCATTGGTGACCATCAGTGCAGAAAACACATTACGTTCATTGCGCACAAGCCTGGCACAATCGCGATACAGAAGACCACGGCGCTGCATGCGCTCATAAAGCTTGTCTGTGAATGGTTCGGCGTAGGGTGAGGTGCTGATGTCATGCACTTCAATTTCATCAGGCATTTTAATGCCAACTTCAGCAAAGCGTTCTGCAACCACGTCCTTGCTGCCAACGAGGATAGGTGCGCCAAAACCCTGGGCAAGATAGGCTATTGCTGCACGAATAATGGCTGGATCTTCGCCTTCTGCAAAGATGACCCGCTTGGGGTTTTTGCGCACTGTATCAAATGTTGATTGTAGCCAGCCGGTAACCGGATTGAGCCTGGCATTGAGGCGGGCTTCATAGGCGTCCATGTCGACAATCGGCATGCGGGCGACGCCCGACTCCATAGCTGCTTTAGCAACCGCAGGTGGCACGTGAGATATCAACCGCGGATCGAACGGCGCAGGAATAATGTACTCCGGCCCAAAAGTAGGGCGTCGACCATGAAATGCCTTGGTCACTTCATCCGGCACTTCGGCCTGCGCCAATGTCGCCAATGCCTCAGCGGCCGCGATCTTCATCTCTTCATTGATGGTTGAGGCCTGCACATCAAGTGCACCGCGGAAAATAAAGGGAAAGCCGAGGACATTATTGATTTGGTTGGGGTAGTCAGAGCGGCCCGTTGCCATGATGGCATCTGAACGTACCGCTTTCACATCTTCTGGTGAGATCTCGGGATCGGGGTTGGCCATGGCAAAAATAATCGGATTTGTGGCCATGGACGCAACCATGTCTTGTGTGACTGCGCCTTTGACAGATAGTCCAAAAAAAGCATCTGCCCCTTTCAGCGCGTCTGCAAGCGTGCGGGCGTCGGTGTCGGATTGGTAGGTAGACTTCCACTGATTGATGCCGGCCTTGCGGCCACGATAGATGACGCCTTTGGTGTCACATAGAATGACATTCTTTTTTTGCACACCCATTGTGCACAATAGGTTGAGACAGGCGATCGCGGCAGCCCCTGCACCATTGACCACCAATGTCACGTCCTTGATATTGCGCTTGGTGAGTTTTACGGCGTTGAGGAAGCCTGCAGCTGCGATAATTGCCGTGCCGTGTTGATCATCGTGAAACACCGGAATATCAAGCAATTCTTTCAATTGCTCTTCGATCAAAAAGCAGTCGGGTGCTTTGATGTCTTCAAGATTGATGCCGCCGAATGAGGCGCCAAGATAGCGTACAGAATTGACGAAGGCATCAACGTCTTCTGTGTCAACGAGAAGGTCAATGCCGTCGATATCGGCAAAGCGCTTAAACAGCGCGCCTTTGCCTTCCATGACCGGCTTTGACGCCAGGGCACCAAGATTGCCGAGGCCGAGAATCGCTGTTCCATTGGAGACGACAGCAACCAGATTGCCCTTGTTGGTGTACTGGTAGGCCGCAGAGGCATCTTCAGCAATCGCCTCGACGGGAGCTGCAACACCAGGCGAATAGGCGAGCGACAGATCGCGCTGGGTGGCGAGCGGCTTGGTTGGCGTAATTTCGAGTTTTCCGGGCTTGCCCTGTGCGTGAAAGCGTAGGGCATCTTGCGCTGTGACGTGCGCAGTTGCAAATTTGCTTTTCATGGTCCCTATGGCGTGTAAATGACAGGTTAGGCAGGTGCAGGTGGCACGGACCATTACCTGAGAAGGTTTCAGCGGCCATGATAGGTGGTGCGTGGCTGGGACTCAACAGGGCATTGGCGCGCGCTAGATCAAACTGCTTTTAATTGGGCTCGATTGAAAGCAGGATGCTCTATTCTAAAGTGTTTAAAGTGTTAGAGCATCTTATCTGCGTTTGATTAAAGGTGAGGCATACTCTTGGACTTTGGTGCCATTCCAGGCTTGGGATATATTATTCTGACCCCAATGGGACCGGAATTGAGGATTGCCCAAACGTGATATTGGGCCGGTTTAACACATGGCGCATGAAGGTGGCATCAGGCAGTGAGTGCCCAATCAAAGACATCGCAAAGCAACACCAAACCAGCCCCTGTGCGGTCTGCTGAGGGTGCCACGCCGTCTATGGCGCAATACCTCGAGATCAAGGCCGCCAATCCGGATAGTTTGCTGTGGTACCGGATGGGCGATTTCTACGAGCTTTTTTTTGAGGACGCCGAAGTTGCCGCGAAAGCGCTTGGCATTGTGCTGACCAAGCGCGGCAAACACCTTGGTGAAGATGTCGCCATGTGTGGTGTGCCGGTTCACAAGTCAGACGAGTATCTACAAAAGTTGATCAAGCAAGGCTATCGCGTTGCGGTTTGCGAGCAGTTGGAAGACCCTGCTGAAGCGCGCAAGCGTGGGTCTAAAGCTGTTGTCCATCGTGATGTCGTGCGCTTGGTGACGCCCGGAACGTTGACAGAAGACGCATTGTTAGACTCAAGCACCCGTAATTTTCTGACAGCGCTGTTTGCCGTTGCCAAGGATAAAGGTGGGTCGAGGCACGACGCCAGGTCACTGATTGAGCGCGATGACAGTTTGGCGATCGCGTCCGTTGATATCTCAACAGGTGAATTTGAGGTCGGTGAAATAGAAGGCCGTGATTTGCCGGGTGAACTTATTCGCCTATCACCGAGTGAAGTTATTGCTGCAGAGGTCCTATTGGCTGACCCGGGCGTCTCACAATGGATTACGGTTGCAGGTGCGGCACCGACGTCTGTTCCGACACCGTCTTTTGATTCCCTATCAGGTGAACGCCAACTCAAGGAGCAACTCGGCGTTTCTGATCTGCAGGGCTTTGGATCATTTTCACGACCGATGCTGGCCGCTGTCGGTAGCTTGCTGCGCTACGTTGATTTAACGCAAATTGGCAAACGCCCGGTGCTGCGTCCGCCACGCATTGTTGGTCAGAGTGATGCATTGTTGATCGATGCGGCAAGTCGCGCCAGTCTAGAACTCATTCGCGCAACCAATGGCGAGAAACGCGGCAGCCTACTGGATGCTATTGATCGCACGGTGACAGGTGCCGGTGCCAGGGAGCTTTCTGCTCGTCTGGCAAGCCCTATCGTTGACGCCCAAGAAATTGAAACACGCCTTGATGATGTGGCCTACTTGATTGACCACCAACAGTTACGCGAGACCGTGCGTAAAACTTTGCTGGGGACGCCTGATGTTGCCCGCGCGATGTCACGGCTTTCATTTGGCCGGGGTGGGCCGAGGGATTTGGCGGGCATTCGTGACGGTTTGAAAATAGCATCTGCTTGTGCAAACGCACTGCATGAAAGCCCTGATGCGATAGGGTTGCCTGAAGGGTTGGCCCGTTTAGTGGCGCGCTTAGTTGTTGCGGGCAGTGAGCTTAAAGACAAACTCGACGCGGCGTTGATTGATGCGCCACCACACCTCAAGCGCGATGGCGGCTTTGTTGCGCAAGGATACAATGCCGACCTTGATGAGGCGCGCGCGCTAAGAGATGACAGCCGCCAGGTTATGGCCTCCCTTGAGGTGCAATACATCACTCAAACCGACATTAAAACGCTGAAGATCCGCCATAACAACGTCATTGGCTATTTTCTTGAAGTGACACAGGCCAATAGCAAAGCATTTCTTGAGCCACCGCTGAGTGAGACCTTTCATCATAAGCAGACCATGGCCAATGCCATGCGTTTTACAACAATCGAACTGACGAAAATTGAAGGTCGGATCGCGTCTGCAGCAGAGCGTGCATTACAGCTTGAGAATGAAATTTTCTCCGACTTAGTGGAGACCGTGAAGGCAGAAGAAGCAGGCCTTTCGGATCTTGCGACAGCGCTCGGCGTGCTTGATCATGTCACAGCGTTAGCCGAGGTGGCGCATATCGAGGGCTATGTTCGCCCGCGTATTGAGGTCAATCGTGCGTTTAACATCGTCGGCGGCCGCCACCCGGTTGTCGAACAGGCGTTGCGAAAAGAGAACGCATCCCCGTTCATTGAAAACGATTGCAAACTTGGCAGTGATGATGTGGCGCCAAATGGGTTTGATGAAACAACGGCAGCCAGATTGTGGTTGGTTACTGGTCCCAATATGGCTGGCAAGTCAACTTTTCTGCGCCAAAATGCGTTGATCGCGGTCATCGCTCAGATGGGATCTTTTGTGCCAGCACAGGAGGCCACTATCGGGGTCATAGACCGCGTGTTCTCACGTGTCGGTGCGGCCGATGATTTGGCCCGTGGCCGCTCAACCTTCATGGTCGAAATGATTGAGACCGCTGGCATTCTCAATCAGGCCAGTGATCGTTCGTTGGTCATTCTGGACGAAATTGGTCGCGGTACAGCAACCTATGATGGCTTATCGATTGCCTGGGCGGCAGTAGAATACCTGCATGATGTTGTTCAGTGCCGGACACTTTTTGCAACCCACTACCATGAAATGACCATCCTCGCCGACCGTTTGGACAACGTCACCAATGTGACGATGGATGTAAAAGAATGGCGCGACGACATTGTGTTCCTACATAAAGTTAAGTCAGGCGCAGCGGACCGGTCGTACGGTGTTCAGGTCGCAAAGCTTGCAGGTCTTCCAAAACCGGTGATCAAGCGGGCTCGCGAAGTTCTCAAGCGATTGGAAGCACGTCGTGACGGGACAGCTGACGGTACTGAAAAGCTCAATGATCTGCCGTTGTTTCAATCCGCCCAGGGTGGCGAGGAAGCAGATAGCACTGTGCGGTCTTGTCCCGTGACAGAACGATTAGAAAGCCTCAATGTTGACGACATGTCACCGCGTGCTGCACTTGATGCGCTTTATGATCTCAAAACGTTGGCGAACAAGGTGAAGGAGCCAAAGTAACCATTATTGATGGACGGGCATATCGTAAATCATCACCGGTTTTGAACTATTTAAACCAACACTTTGCGATTCTTCGGCTCACACAACACAAAGGCTGAAATGGACACTCCGGTCGCCCAGAACGATCTCTTTTTTGATCCCCATGCGTTGCGCGTGGAGCTGACAGGGCTTTTTAACGCCAACGAAAATGCAGAGGCGGCCCGGCCTAAGGTTCTTGAGCGCTTGAAGACACTTGTCGAGGAAGCTCATCGGAGTTCGCGGGCACAATTAGAATCCGATCATAACGGACGACACTGTGCCAACGGGCTTGCCCAGTTTCAAGATGCCCTGATCAGCCTGATTTATGATTACATAACAACGCATGTTTATCGGGCGACAAACCCATCTGATGCCGAACGCATGGCCATTATTGCGACAGGTGGCTATGGGCGTGATCTTCTCGCGCCAAAGTCTGATATCGATCTATTGTTTCTGTTGCCCTACAAGCAAACCCCGTGGGGCGAGAGTGTCACCGAGTGTATTCTCTACATACTATGGGACATTGGATTTAAGGTTGGTCACGCCACGCGCACAGTTGATCAGTGCGTTAAGCTGGCCCGAGACGATTCCACAATTTGTACCGCACTTCTTGATATGTGGTTAATCCATGGTGATGAGACGCTGTTTGATGAACTGAAGTCGCGGTTTCGGCAGGATGTTGTTCAAGGCACGGCGCGCTCATTTGTTGACGCAAAAATGCAGGAACGAGATGAGCGCCACGTGCGGGCCGGTGAATCCCGCTACCTTGTTGAGCCAAATGTAAAGGACGGCAAGGGTGGTTTGCGAGATCTGCACACGCTGCATTGGATTTCGACTTATCTTTTCGGTAGATCTGTGGGTGAGGAAGCAGTGGCAGATGGAATCTTCACCCACGCTGAAATGGTGACGTTCAGGCGGTGTGAAGATTTTCTCTGGACCGTTCGGTGTTTTTTGCACTTTGTGACCGGGCAGGCGGAAGAGCGGCTAACGTTTGAATATCAACCTGTTCTCGCAGACTTGCTTGGCTATCAAGATCGCGGCGGATTGAGGTCCGTTGAGCGCTTTATGAAGCACTATTTTTTGGTCGCCAAAGATGTTGGCGATCTAACGACCATTCTTTGTACCGCTCTCGAGATGCAACAGCTCAAGTCATCGCCCGGCATGAATAAGATGCTCAATCCGTTGAATTGGCGAACGCGGCGTCAAATTCGAGAGCGCACAGATTTCCGAATTGACAGTGATCGCCTTAATGTCGCGAACGTTAATGTATTTAAAAACGATCCCGTCAATCTCATCCGCTTTTTTCTCCACGCAGAGACGACTCACACGTTTCTGCACCCAAATGCCATTCGACTATTGCGTGGCTCACTGCATCTAATTGACGATAAGCTCCGCAATAATAAAGAAGCCAACAGAATATTTCTGGAGTTGTTGACCAGCAATGATCATCCTGCTGCCACCTTAAGGCGGATGAACGAAGCCGGTGTTCTCGGTCGCTTTGTGCCAGACTTCGGTCACATCGTGGCAATGATGCAATTCAATATGTATCACCATTTCACGATTGACGAGCATCTGCTGCGTACCGTCGAGATGCTGACCGATGTTGAAGATGGCGGGCTTGAAGAAGAGGTGCCGCTTTCAACCAAAATCATCGGCACGATCAAGAATCGCCGCGCATTGTTTGTTGCCGTCTTCCTGCATGATATTGGCAAGGGCCGCGATGAAGACCACTCGGTTGTTGGTGCGCGCATCGCGGCGGAACTATGCCCCCGTTTTGGTATGACGGATGAAGAAACCAAGTTAGTTGTTTGGTTGATTGCTGAACACCTCACCATGAGCCTTGTTTCCGAGCGGCGCGATATTTCAGACCCCAAGACAATCAGTGATTTTGCCACCGTTGTTGGAGATGTTGAGCGATTAAACCTCCTTCTGCTTCTGACAGTTGCTGATATCCGTGCAGTTGGTCCCGGTGTATGGACGGGCTGGAAAGGACAACTATTACGTTCGCTTTATCACGAGACAAAAACCTTTCTCGATCAAGGCGCGGATGATACCAGCCCGACAGCCGTTGTTCGTGATGCCAAGGAAAAATTACGTGAGGCGCTACACGATTGGTCGACAGAAGACATCTATGCCTTTACCTCGCTTCTTTTCTCAGAATATTGGCAAAGAACGGAGTTTGACCGTCAGATTGCGCACGCCAAATTGCACCGTCGAGCGCGTGAAGAAAACCTGCAATTTGCGGTCGATTGCACAACCGATGCTTTCACAGCCATCACGGACCTGAATATTTATGCCCCCAACCATCCAAGGTTGTTGGCTTTATTTGCAGGAGCCTGCGCGGCCAACAGTGCCAATATTGCAGGTGCCCATATTGCGACGACGCGTGATGGGTTCGCCATCGACAGCTTTCACCTTGAACGTGAATTTGATGACGATGCCGATGAGTTGCGCCGAGGTGCGCGCATTGGAGATACGATTGACAGTATTTTGAAAAGTGAACGTACTCTGCAAGAGCTTTTGAAGCAGCAGAGAAAAAGGAAGAACAAAAAGATTGATGCATTTACTGTTGAGCCGAAGGTCGTCATCGACAATGCCGTGTCCGAGCAGTTCACTGTTATTGAAGTGCAGGGGCTTGACCGGCCGGGATTGCTTTATCAATTGACGAGCACGATTTCCGATTTATCCCTCGACATCAACTCTGCCCACATTACCACGCACGGTGAAAAAGCTTTTGACGTATTTTATGTATCAGATTTGACGGGTGGAAAAATTGCGCGTCAGAGCAAGAAGGATGAGATCACTAAAAAGATGCTGAAAGCTTTGAAAGCCTAGCCCGACGGTTCTAGAGTGTTGAGCCTTTTCTCATGCCAGCGAATCTATTTTCTCGACGCTCTATCCCAAGACTCCATCTCATGACTGGCGATCAACTTTTCGCAAGTGGATCTAGTGCGCGCCGTCCTCAATATCGTGAAACGCTCCTAGCTCTTATATACTGGAGGGCCTTGCCCTCTGGTTCGTCGTCAAGTAAGCCTCACTGAAGATGAAACTCTATCGTGCCTTTGCAACTGTTGGCGGCTTGACGATGGTCAGCCGCGTGCTCGGCTTTTTCAGAGATATCCTTATAGCCGCCGCACTGGGTTCGGGCCTCGTTGCCGATGCCTTTTTTGTTGCGTTCCGATTTCCAAATCTGTTTCGGCGCTTGTTCGCAGAAGGTGCATTCAACGCTGCTTTTGTTCCGCTCTATGGAAAACGGATCACGGAGGAGGGTGAGGAAAGTGCCCGTGTTTTTGCCCAGGAGGTGGGTTCGGTTCTGTTGTGGGCGCTGATCGTCTTTAGTGCTTTGGCCATGTTGGCGATGCCTTGGCTGATGTATCTCTTGGCACCTGGATTTTATGGCGACAAGGCCAAGTATGACCTGGCCGTTTCCCTGACCCAGATCGCGTTTCCGTATTTACTATGTATGTCGCTGGTGGCGATGCTGTCTGGCATCTTGAATGCCATGCAGCGGTTTTGGTTGGCGGCTGCAGCACCCATTATTTTGAATGTGGTTTTGATCGCAACAATTTTGCTCGCTATCCAGATGGGTTTTTCACGTCTCCCTGAGGCGGGTTATCTGTTGGCGATTGGCGTTTTGATAGCGGGCTTCGCTCAGCTTGCTGCTCTTTGGTTTGGTGTAAAGAATGCAGGGATTCGGTTGAATCTAGGTTGGCCGCGCTATACGGAGTCGGTGCGGCGCTTGGTGCAACTTGGAATTCCCGGTGTCATTTCTGGTGGCATCACACAAATCAATATTGTGGTCGGCACCATAATCGCCTCGTTGCAGGCAGGTGCTGTGTCCTATCTCTATTACGCGGATCGGCTCTACCAGATGCCGCTCGGCATCGTTGGTGTCGCTGTTGGCGTTGTGCTGCTGCCGGATTTGGTGCGCAACCTACGCGCCGGTGACAAAGCAGCCGTCATGGCCAGTCAAAATCGTTCCATTGAATTTGCGTTGCTGTTAACGCTGCCAGCAGCAGTTGCGCTCTACCTGGCCGCCGAACCAATTATCAGGGTATTGTTTGAGCGCGGTGCGTTTGCAGCCGTCGACACCCCCCCTGCCGCGGCCGCGTTGTCTGCTTTTGCAGTTGGCTTGCCTGCATTTGTTTTGATCAAAGTGTTGCAACCGGCGTTCTTCGCCCGTGAAGATACCAAAACACCGATGTACTTTGCTGGCATTAATTTGGTGATCAATGTTGTGTTGTCACTGGGTCTCTTCTTTCTGTTCCGTGCCTGGGGTTGGATGCCACACGTTGGCATCGCTATCGCAACCTCTGTTGCCGGTTGGTGCAACGCCATATTACTGTGGCGCACATTGCGGTCGACTAAGGAACTCAGCCCTGATGCAGACCTTTGGCGCAATATGATGATGATCGGTTTGGCGAGTGTGGTGATGGGGCTTGTTATTTGGTGGTTGATGGCGGTGCTTGATCCCTCTTTTGCGCCTGGCAATGGTGTGCTTGTGCAATTTGGCGCGATCGGCGCCTTGGTGGGTGCAGGCCTGGCTGTCTTTGGTAGCGTGCTGTTGGCAACAGGCGTCGTCACGCCACGTCAGATTAAGGCTGTAGTCGGCCGCGGTTAGAGCAAGTCTAGCATTTAATCGAACGCAGATGAATTGCTCTAACTTATTGAAGTAGATTAAATTATCCGCTCACAATCGATTCCGATTTGAGGCGGTTTGATCAATGGTTCTCGAAATTTGTCACCAACCTCAAGCTCTAAATCAATGGCTTGCCAACACCCGACAGCCACGTCATAACGCGCGCCATATCTAGATCGAAGTATTCGAGCAACGTAACTGCCTTTTATCAAAGGCAGGTTGCTCTGGAGAGGACCTGATGGCCCACAAAGAACGCGTTTTTTCCGGTATGCAACCGACCGGCAGTCTGCACCTTGGCAACTACCTGGGTGCGATGTTGCAGTGGATCGAGTGGCAGAAGACACGCGAGTGCATCTATTGTGTTGTTGATCTGCACGCGATCACTGTGTGGCAGGACCCAGCACAGCTGCGCCAAGCAACGCGTCTTGTGGCAGCATCCTACATCGCATCGGGCCTCGATCCTAAAAAGAGCATTCTGTTCAATCAGAGCCAAGTGACAGCCCATGCAGAATTGGCATGGATTTTTAATTGCGTCGCCCGCCTTGGCTGGCTCAATCGTATGACACAATTTAAAGAGAAGGCAGGCAAGGACCGCGAAAAAGCATCAGTTGGACTTTATGCTTATCCAAATTTGATGGCCGCAGACATTCTTGCCTATCAAGCCACGCACGTGCCGGTCGGAGAAGATCAAAAACAACATATCGAATTGGCGCGTGATATCGCGCAAAAGTTCAACAATGACTTTAGACCGTCTATTGTTGCGGCGGGTTATGAAGACGGCAATTTCTTTCCGATGCCGGAGCCTGTTATTACGGGCCCTGGCACGCGCGTCATGAGTTTGCGCGATGGCAAAAAGAAAATGTCAAAGTCCGATCCATCTGATTTGTCGCGTATCAACTTGACGGATGATGCTGACACGATTGCGCGCAAGATTAAGAAAGCCAAGACGGACCCAGAGGCACTGCCAAGTGAAGAAGCCGGGCTGAAAGAGCGGCCGGAAGCTCAAAACCTAGTTGGCATTTATGCGGCACTTGAAAGCAAGTCCGTTGGTGAAGCGCTCAAAGATATCGGTGGGTTGCAGTTCTCGGAATTTAAAACGCGGCTCGGTGAGTCGTCTGTGGCCAAGCTGGAGCCGGTTGGTGCTGAAATCCGGCGTCTGCTGGATAGCCCTGAAGACCTTGATCGCATCTTGATTGATGGCGCTGAGCGCGCGCGCGCAATTGCGGACCCAATCATGAAACAGCTGCGCGACATTGTCGGCTTTGTTGGACCAAAAAGTTAGCCAAATGACTGTGCACGATGCGCATTGACCCGCAAAACATCGAATTCATTGGGATTTGTCACGCTAAACATACGATTGGTGTGTTGTCGGTCAAGCTCGGCCATGGCAGCATAGTCTCATGAAAAAACGTAGAAGTTTTGAAGATGGTCACCGCCGCAAATTCCTTTTGGTTATCGATGAGAGCCATGAGGTGGATGCCGCGTTGTTTTATGCTGCTAGTCGTATCAAGCACTCTTCTGGCTCCATTGTGATGGCGTATGTGGTTGAGCCACAGCAATTCCAACATTGGATTAAGGTGCGCGAAGCCCAGCTCGAAGAAGAAACACAGACAGCTAAAGCGAAGTTCCGGTTGGCGCGCCGCAAGCTCAATCAAGCCGGTTTTGAAGACATTGCCTCAGAAGAAGTGATCTGTGAGGGGGTGAAATCAGAAGAGCTTGAGAGACTGATTGATGAAGATGAGGACATCGCGATCCTTGTTTTGGGCGCGGCTACGGAAGCAGAGGGCCCGGGGCCCTTGGTATCCTCTTTGGCGGCCGGTAAAGCAGCAGGTTCGTTTCCGATCCCCATAACGATTGTGCCGGGAAATCTTGAATTTGAGGAAATCATAGCTTTAGCCTAGGCGATGACCTGACCTGACCTGACCTGACCCGACCTGGGTCTCGCCAGGCCAAAAGAGCCGTTGATGACCGGTTTCAGAGGTGGTTTTGGGTGGGTTCATGATGCAAAACTCCTCGACAATTGCTGCGATGCTTCTTAATCTATAGAATAATTCTAAACTAGCGGTGCCAGATGGGCTGCACTTGGCCCCACAAAGCGGTCAAATGCCCTGAAGCCATCTAGAACCACACTCAACCCCTGAGGGAGTTCCTTCGGATGTTTATTCAAACAGAAGCCACACCTAACCCAGCTACGCTGAAATTTGCCCCCGGCAAGCAGGTGCTGGCACAGGGCACTGCTGATTTTCGCACGCAGTCTGACGCGGCACCATCACCGCTTGCCTCGCGCATTTTTGAAATTGAAGGCGTCGAGGGTGTGTTCCTGGGCTCAGATTTCATCTCGGTCACCAAAGGCGAAGTTGACTGGCAGAATCTAAAACCGATGGTGCTCGGTGCGATTATGGAACATTATATGTCAGGTGCAGATGTTGTTGCAGACTCAGGCAATGATGAGGCCGGCACCAGCTACGACCCTAAAGATGAAGACGTTGTTGCAACCATTAAAGACTTGCTTGATACGCGGGTTCGCCCGGCCGTGGCGCAGGATGGCGGTGACATTACCTTTTCAGGTTTTCGCGACGGTATCGTCTATTTGCACATGCGCGGCGCGTGCTCAGGGTGCCCAAGTTCAACAGCCACACTGCGTCATGGCATTGAAAACCTCCTGAAGCATTTCTGCCCTGAAGTGCAAGAAGTACAGGCTGTTTAGCGGCTTTCATGCCGCCTACTTTGTGGTAGCAACTAAAAAAAACCCTGTCTTTAAGACAGGGTTTTTCGTTTGTCATAGTGATAGCGCTTGGGTTGGCCTTGCGGCCAGACTATGGTTCGCCCGAAAATTCTTCAAGCCCAAGGGGTTGGTTCATGTCTAACGCGATTTCAGATGCCGCACTAGCACAATTATTTCTGGATGCCCGATCGCACAATGCGTGGCTGCCAAGAGATGTGCCCGATGCGCTGCTAAAGCGGTTGTTTGATCTCGTGAAGATGGCACCAACGAGTGCCAATTGTAGCCCGGCTCGTTTTGTCTTCGTGAAATCACCAGAAGCCAAAGCGCGTTTAAAACCGCACCTTTCCCAAGGCAATGCAGAAAAAACAATGTCTGCACCATGCTCTGTGATTATCGGGCAGGACCTGGCGTTCTATGAGCATTTGCCAAAGCTGTTTCCACACACCGATGCCAAGAGCTGGTTTGTCGGCAATGATGAGAAAATTCGCGATACGGCTTTTCGTAATGCAACGCTTCAAGGCGGTTATCTCATTCTGGCAGCGCGCGCGCTGGGATTGGACTGCGGACCAATGTCTGGGTTTAATCCAGCGGGTGTCAATGCTGAATTTTTTGGCGACACGACTGTCGAGGCCAACTTCTTATGCAATCTTGGTTTTGGTGATGCCTCGGCCCTGTTTGGTCGGTCTCCGCGATATGCATTTGAAGATGCTGCGCGCATTGTGTGATGAGTTTCATGAACGTCCTTGCTTTTGATACGTGTTGGAAAGCCTGCTCCGCAGCCCTCGTTCAGTTTCATGGCGGGGAACCAACCACCGTCGCGCATCGTTTTGAGGAAATGGCAACCGGACAAGCCGAGGCATTACCGATGATGCTTGCTGATATTTTTCGGCAGTCTGAAATATCAGCGCAGGATCTACACCGTGTTGCAGTGCCCAGTGGTCCGGGTAGTTTTACGGGCGTTCGCATAGGTATTGCAGCCGCTCGGGCTTTGAAGCTATCAAGCGATGCGGGGCTTGTGACGTGTTCGAGTTTGGAACTGTTGGCGTTGGGAATTCGTGAAAAGCTTGAAGGTGTCCGGCAGGCAGCCGCTCATGACATTCTTGTCGCAATGGATGCCCGTCGGGGCGAGGTCTATGTTCAGGTTTTTTCTCTAACCGCTGGAACGCAAGCGAAGACCGGCCCACAACTCTTGCCGCTTTCAGAGGCCGCCAAGCTTGGTTGTACTGAAACGATCAGTATTGCAGGAAGTGCAGCCCAGGGGATCGCCGATGAAATCAAAAAACTTGGCCGCAACGCTGAGATTGTTGATGAAACGTGTGTTCCTGATGCCCTGGATCTGGCCCACGTCGCACCGCAATTGGCCCCTTTGTCCGAGCCATTAATGCCTGTATATTTGCGGCCACCTGATGCAAAGCCATCTACAAAGCCTGCTATTCAAAGGACATCGCCATGAGCAGTGCGCCGGAAAGTCCTGTCGCTAGGGTCAGCATATTGTGGGCGACAGCCGAACACGCGGCCAGAATTGCGCAACTCCATGACCAACTTTTTGATGAAGCCTGGTCTGAAAAATTTATCCGCGATTTGAGCCACGACCCCGCGTGCAGTCTCTTGCTGGCAACCGATGGACGACCCGATCAGATTGTCGGATTTGTTATTACACGCGTTGTTTCCGACGAAGGTGAAATTCTGTCGATTGGGGTCGCTCAGCCTTATCAGCGTTTTGGTGTTGGCAAGCGCCTGGTCGAAGCGGCGACACGTGTCATGGCAAATTCTGAGGTTGCAAACCTCTACCTAGAAGTTGCCGCGGACAATGAAGCGGCCAAAGCGCTTTATTTAGGAGCTGGTTTTAACCAAACAGGGGTGCGCAAAGATTACTACCGCCGCCCCAACGGTGCGACGTGTGACGCGCTGGTGCTTGCCTTGGCGCCGGGTTCTGCTAGGCAATAACCACAACCACAACAGCGCTGTTATGGACGCACTTGCGCTGTCCACCTAAAGGCGTGATCAACGCAGACAACTGACCTCGACATAGTAACAAATGGCTAAAAACTCAAAATTGCCACCGAGCCGCATTGAGCAACACTGTGTGCGACAAGGCCTACGCATGACCGAACAGCGCCGCATTATCGCGCGCGTTTTGGATAAGGCGCGTGATCATCCAGATGTTGAGGAGGTCCATCACCGGGCTGTGAAGGTTGATGAAAATATTTCTCTGTCCACGGTCTATCGAACGCTCAAATTATTTGAAGCCAAGGGGATTTTGGAACGCCATAATTTTGGCGAGGGCCGTGGCGTATATGAGATTGCCGAGGGTGACCACCATGACCACCTGATTGATGTCAAAACGGGCCGCGTGATTGAATTTCAAAGTGAAGACATCGAAGCCCTGCAAGATGCGATTGCACGCAAACTAGGCTATCGACTGGTGGGTCACAGGCTAGAACTTTATGGCGAAAAAATCGCGCGAAAAAAAGGTCGGTGATAACTGTTGCTGAGTTCAACTATAAAACAAGCTGGCTGTCTTAGGCTGACACTATGACAACGATCAGAGCCGTGTCCCTGCTCGTCGGATTTTTTGCCCTCACCGTGCCGCTAATTCCGGTGCAAGCCCTGTTGTTGTGCCTTTCACCTACGCGTGCCCGCATGTTTCCCCATTGGTATCACCGACAAGTATGTCGGCTGTTCGGCATCAAGCTTTCGATCAATGGTGCCGTAGATCCAACACGGCCCGTGCTTTTGGTTTCCAATCACAGCTCATGGCTCGACATTCCGGTGCTGTCTGCCGTGGCTCCGGTTTCGTTTGTCGCCAAAAAAGAAGTCTCGAGTTGGCCATTTGTGTCGTGGTTGGCACGACTTCAGCGCAGCGTCTTTATCGATCGTGAAAAACGCAGCGATGTGAGTCGTGCCATGAGCATCATGTTGGACCGTTTGGCGAACGGCGATAACATCGTTCTGTTTCCGGAAGGCACGTCGAGTGATGGCAATCGCGTACTAAATTTTCGCACCTCGTTGTTTGCCGCTGCAAAGCCGCCAGAAAAATTTGCGCGCGCCTTGGATCAACAGGTCTTAGTGCAAACCGTGGCCGTTGTTTATCGCTATTTACACGGCGTTCCGCTCAGCCGGGCCGAGCGCAAGATGATCAGTTGGTATGGTGACATGGACATGCTGAGCCATGCTTGGGCCTATCTCAAAGCAGGGCCGCTTGATGTCGATATCGCGATTGGTGAAGCACAGCCGCTTGAAAACTACAAAGACCGCAAAGATCTCGCTCGACGTACCGAGGATGATGTGAGAAGTCACGTCGTGCGTCAATTGCGTGGGTTGGCGCATGATTGCAATGTGCCCATTGCCAAGCCAGCCTCTGAATCGGGTGTGGCGGTGGCGCCAGTGTCCCGCCTGACCTCAAGTCCGTCGGGTGCGGCAAAGCCACCCAAGAAGTGGCGCTAGGCATTAGGATCCTTTGCAGGCAAAAGCGGTTTGGCCCATTGCCAAGGCCTAACGGGCTTTGTTACAGCAGACGCCGTGAAGGGTCGCATCCCGCTTTGTACAATTGAGCACCTCAGCGAGCGCTTGATCCGAGACAATAGAGATCACACTTGGCAAAGTTGGCAACAAAACCACACGACAGAGCGCGCGTCCCAAGCGCAGGGTTCTCGGGTACGCAATCTTCAAGCGCGCGCAAAGTGTTTATCAAAACCTTTGGCTGTCAGATGAACGTCTATGACTCCGAACGGATGTCAGAGGCATTAAGCGGTGATGGTTACCGGGAAACATCAGACATTGATGAAGCGGATCTTGTGATCCTCAACACCTGTCATATTCGCGAAAAAGCGGCTGAAAAAGTTTATTCGGATCTAGGGCGTATCCGCCAGGTTAAAGCGGATCGGAAAAAAGCGGGCAAAGAGACACTTGTTACGGTGGCGGGCTGTGTTGCCCAAGCGGAGGGCGCTGAAATTTTGCGTCGTGCGCCCGTGGTTGATTTGGTTGTTGGGCCGCAAAGCTATCACTGTCTTCCAAAACTATTGGGTGAGATCAGGGACGGTGCCCGCAATATTGTGGAAACGGAATTTCCTGAAGAAGCAAAGTTTGCTCACTTGCCTGAGCGTACCCTGCCTGTGCCGGGCGAAGAGTCGCTTACCAGTCAGCCCAAAGTAGCGACAGCGTTTCTAACCATCCAGGAAGGCTGCGATAAATTTTGTTCGTTCTGCGTTGTGCCCTATACCCGCGGTGGAGAATATTCGCGTCCGGTTCTGGATATCGAAGTTGAACTCAAGCGCCTGATTGATCGCGGAGTGCGCGAAGTGACCCTGTTGGGTCAAAACGTCAATGCATTTCATGGGGTCGGCCCCGATGGTAAAACCTATGGGCTGGCCGATTTGCTTCGCCATTTGGCTAAACTGCCGGGCATTGAGCGCTTGCGCTACACGACAAGTCATACCAACGACATGAGTGATGATCTTATTAGTGCGCACCGCGATGAGCCTAAGGTTATGCCGTATTTGCATTTACCGTTTCAGGCCGGATCGGATCGAATCTTGACTGCGATGAATCGCAAACACACGCGGCAAGACTATTTATCGTGCATTGCCAAGCTGCGTAAGGCCCGCCCCGACCTGGCACTGTCGACAGATATCATTGTTGGCTTTCCTGGTGAAACAGATGATGATTTTGAGCACACCATAAGTGTTGTTGAAGGCGTTGTTTTTGCGCAATCGTATTCATTCAAATATAGCGCACGCCCTGGCACGCCAGCTGCGGGCCTACCGGACCAAGTGCCTGAAGAGATAAAGTCGAAGCGCCTTTTGCGTTTGCAGGAATTGTTGTTTGCTCAACAGCGGGCTTTCAATGAAGGCTGCGTTGGTAAAACCCTGCCGGTGCTTTTTGAGCGCCAAGGGCGCAAGGAAGACCATTTGGTTGGCCGTTCACCGTATCTGCAACTGGTCAATGTGGCTGCGGCTTCCTCATTGCTTGGCGGCATTCACCAGGTCAAAATTATGGATGCTGGCGGCAACAGTCTGAGTGGTGTCATCTCGAACCCATAGTTTCAGGCAATAGGCGCTGACCCAATGTGTGCTCAGTTCGCTTTTTGGGCGGTTTATGGTAGACTTTACTCATAGCTAGAATTCGGCTCGGTGCTGATTGGAGACGCAAACTTGCCAACCCCGCGCGGATCATCCGCAGTAGCCACTCAGGCTTTGACAAAAAAATCCTCAGAAACCAAGGCACGTGTTGATGTGCCCTTCGAGGACAATCGTCTGTTGGCCGATCTTCTCGGTGAATATGATGCCCACCTTGCCCTGATTGAGGACCGCCTTGGTATCGAGGCGCAACCGCATGGCAACGTTGTGGTGTTAAAGGGGTCCAAGGCGGCTTGTGAAACAGCACGCGACGTTCTGCAATCTCTTTATCAGCGACTTGTAAAGGGCGAGACAGTCTCCAGCGGTGACGTTGATGGTTTGATCCGCCACGGCTCCAAGGGCAAACAAGTGAAAGACGGCCAAGCGCAAATCTCAACACGTAAACGCACGGTGAAGGCACGTTCGCCTTCTCAGAGCGCTTACATTCGTATGATTGATAAGACCGATCTTGTGTTTGGTATTGGTCCAGCCGGTACAGGCAAGACATACATTGCGGTTGCCGCTGCAGCGCGTGCTCTTGAGCACGGAGATGTAGAACGAATCATTTTGTCCAGGCCAGCAGTTGAAGCTGGTGAACGGTTAGGCTTTTTGCCAGGCGATTTGAAAGATAAGGTCGATCCTTATCTAAGGCCGCTTTATGATGCGCTTTATGATGTGCTTCCGCCAGAAAAAGTTGAACGCGACATCGAGAACGGCGTAATTGAAATTGCTCCGTTGGCGTTTATGCGCGGGCGTACGCTGGCCAATGCATTTGTCATTCTTGATGAAGCGCAAAATACAACAAGCATGCAGATGAAAATGTTTTTGACCCGCCTTGGTGAGGGTTCAAAAATGGTTGTTACCGGTGACCCATCTCAAATTGATCTTCCCGCAGGTCAAGCTTCAGGCCTAATCGAAGCGGTTGGCCTTTTGCGAAATGTTGACGGTATTGGTGCAGTGACATTTACCTCATCAGACGTCGTTCGCCGTGATCTGGTGGCGCGTATAGTTGAATCCTATGAGAAGCACCGCCCCAGTCCGGTAACGGCGAAGGGTGGCAAGAGCTAGCCAATGGCCACCTCTATACCACAACAAACCGATGACGATCCCTCAAGACGTGGCTCAGTCCACCATGCGGTGTTGGCAGAAATCATTATGCAATCTGATGCATGGACTGATGTCGTGGATGTCAAAGCATCGATACACGATGCCGTAAGTGCTGTCTCAGAGTTGCCAGACGTTTTGGGCCCACGAAGTCAAGAGGTTAGTATTGTCCTGGCGGATGATGATACCGTGCGCGATCTCAACAAAAGCTATCGCAAGCTCGACAAGCCAACCAACGTGTTGTCCTTTCCTTATCCACCGCCAGATCTAAATCTGGATGATGGTGACAACCCTTATCTGGGCGACGTCGTCCTCGCTTATGAAACGATTGCGGCAGAGGCTGAGACTATGGAACGCGGTCTCAACGCGCATGTTAGTCATTTGGTGATCCACGGCTTGCTGCATTTACTCGGGTTTGACCATGAAACGGACACCGAGGCACGACAGATGGAGCAACTTGAAGTCTCACTGCTCGCCAAACTCGGCATTGCAAATCCATATCAAGAAACTTTTCAGGACGAAGCCTCAGAATGAGCAACGATAAAACCACAATGCAAGGTGAAAAACTGACAACTGCAATGGCGCGTTGGACGGCACGGGTTGGTCAAAAACTCGGCCTAAGCGGTGGCGGAACAATTCGTGAAACATTAGCTGCATCCTTGAAAGATGATGCCTCTGGACAAAGTGGCTTTTCAGCGCAAGAGCGCGAAATGCTGTTGCGGTTGCTGCGCTTTGGGGCAAGTCGAGTTGAAGATATCATGGTCCCGCGCGCTGACGTGATTGCTGCTGATGAAACTGAATTGCTTCGCGATCTCGTCGTAACTTTTCGTGACGGTGGCATTTCGCGTGTGCCGCTTTATCGGGAAACGCTCGATAATCCCGACGGCATGATCCACATTAAGGATCTTTTTGGCTGGCTTTTGCAGCAAGGTGGCCATGTCGCACCTGATAAGCTGGAAAAATCGAATGGGAGCGCGGAAGATAACAACGGACTTGCCAATTTGGATCTGGCATCGGTTGATCTTATGCAACCCATTGTCGGCCTTAAGCTTCGCCGACCCGTGCTCTATGTGCCGCTTTCCATGCCAGCCATGAACTTGCTTATTCGCATGCAGTCAATGCGCATTCACATGGCGCTGGTTGTTGACGAGTATGGAGGTACTGATGGTTTGGTTACGATTGAGGATTTGGTTGAGCAAATCGTTGGCGACATTGAAGACGAGCATGATGAAGTCGAAGAGGTATATATCTCGTTGAGTAAGGGCGGTGATTTGCTCGCTTCAGCACGAACGCCGGTGGAAGATCTTGAGCAGCACCTTGGCGTCAAATTTCTGACTGCCGAAGAAGATGAAGAAATAGATACTCTTGGTGGCTTGGTATTTACACTCGTTGGTCGCGTGCCAGCACGCGGTGAAGTCGTCAGACACGGCTCTGGCTTGGAGTTTGAAGTGCTTGACGCTGATCCCCGTCGCGTAAAAAGGCTTAAAATTTATCAGACAAAACTTAAGCCCGAGAAAGATGCCAAAGCTCCCAACACCAATGATTCCGCAGATAAACGCGCTTAGGAGTTCGGCGGTGGTCGGTGAAAATCACAGCGGCGGCTCAAATCTTGGTGGGCTTATCCTAAATTGGGCGAGGAAGGTGCGTTTGAGCACCGATTGGCGCCGGTTTGCACTTGCGGTTGTGTCCGGGGCGTTGTCGGTGCTGTCGTTGGCGCCTTTTTTCTTTTGGCCGATTCTGTTTGTCACGATCCCTCATCTGGTGTGGTTGCTGGATGGTGTTGATGATCAAATTTCGCTCAGTGCTCGCGCGATGTCAGCAGCCCTGATTGGTTGGCTGTTTGGCTTTGGCTATTTTTCGGCGGGCCTTTTCTGGGTCGGTGAAGCTTTTCTCGTCGCTGCAGACGATTTTTTGTGGGCGTTGCCGTTTGCCGTTACGTTGTTGCCTGCCGGGCTGGCGCTCTTCTTTGCAGCCGCGGCGGGCATCGCGCGTATCATCTGGTTGCCGGGGCTTGCACGCATTCTCGTCCTCGCCGCACTCCTGACACTCGCAGAGTGGCTACGCGGTCATGTGCTGACAGGTTTTCCATGGAACATCCTTGGTTATGCGTTTACCGCTCCGCTGTCGCTTGCCCAGGTTGTTTCCGTGATCGGTGTTTATGGCCTCACGCTTTGGGTCGTTGTGCTATCGGCCCTCCCAGCAGTCACAGCGGCTGACGCTGTGAAACGCGGTGAGGATGCCTGGCACCAATCGCTCGGGTTTCTGGCAACGGTTGTTTGTTTGACCGTTTTTTGGGGCTTTGGCGCTATGCGCCTTTCAACGTCACCGCTGTCCTATTTGGATGACCTGAAGTTGCGCGTCGTTCAGGTCAGTGTTCCGCAACGTGAAAAATGGATTCCTGCCAACCAGGAGCGCATTTTTAGCGATCACTTGAAGTTGTCGAGTCTCAACTCCAAAGGCGAAGAAGACAACCTTGCCGGAGTTACACATGTGATATGGCCGGAAGTGGCAATACCATTTCTCCCACTTGAAATCCCTGTTGTGATGGAGCGCATTGGTTCCATGCTGCCAGATGGAACGCATCTCCTAACCGGCGCGTTGCGTCGTGATCCTGGTGTCGAACCGGGCAGTGTTAAAAATGATCAAGCGCGTTTTGCTCAGTCAACAAGGCGACGTGCATATAACAGTTTACTGGTCTTTGATGATGCTGGTCGTCTGCAGACGACCTACGACAAGATCCATCTGGTTCCCTTTGGTGAGTATCTGCCATTGCAGCAAACACTCGAGTCGATCGGTTTGCGTCAGCTGTCGCGTATGCGCGGTGGTTTCACATCCGGAGCACGCCCGAGGCCTTTGCTGTCGATTGGCCAATTGAGCGACATTGCAGCTTTGATTTGCTACGAGGCGATTTTTCCTGGCGAGGTTTTGGCGGGTCTGCGATCAAATGTCCGTCCGCGTCTGTTTATCAATATCACCAACGATGGCTGGTTTGGAAACACGACCGGACCGCGCCAGCATTTTCAGCAAGCGCGCATGCGCGCCATTGAAACAGGTGTGCCGTTATTGCGCGCTGCCAACAACGGTATCTCAGCAATGATTGGTCCGGCGGGACGTCGTGGGCAACAACTTGAGCTCAATCATCGCGGCACACTCGATAGTAAAGTCCCAAAGTTGTTACCTGCAACGCTCTATTCCCGGCTTGGTGACTGGATTGTTTTTGGGCAACTCTTCTTGGTTATTGTTATTGTCGGCGTGCTTTATCGCCGCCAGGGTGTAGTGATAGTTCGCCGCCGGGGCTGACAAACCGTCCCAAAATAGTTATTTCGGACAAAATTGCCTTAAAGCCAATGGTTGACGGTTGGGGAAACCACACCTAGGACTTGAATCCGACTATAGGTAGGAGACTAAAAATACATGGCTTCGAAAACTGCGAGCGATACGCGGTCGAAGGGCGAGTTGCGTGGCACACGCCGGCCAAACCCGATTGATGCGCACGTTGGAAGCCGTGTTCGCATGCGTCGCATGTTGCTTGGGATGAGCCAGGAAAAGCTTGGAGACCATCTCGGTCTCACCTTCCAACAAGTTCAGAAATACGAAAAGGGCGTCAATCGGATTGGTGCCAGCCGGTTGTATGACATGGCCAAAGTGCTCGGTGTTGCGGTGCAGTTCTTTTATGAGGATGCACCCGGAAAAGCGCCAGCTGCGACTGCGGTCCCCGGTTTTTCCGAAACGCCAAGTGAAAGTTATGTGGTTGAATTCTTGTCGAGCCGGGATGGACTAGAACTCAACAAAGCGTTCGTTAAGATCACTGATCCTAGACTTCGCCGGACCATAATTGATTTGGTGCGCTCTCTGGCTAGCGACGGCAAATAGTCAGCATTTTCTCCAAAAGTAGAAATATTTCTACTCGGCCCCGCGAGCCCAAATTTATGTCCGCTTGACCGATGATAGAAACATTGCCAAAAACCGGCCGACTATATGTGGTCCGAGTGACAAATTAAGGGGATGCGACGTGGCGCGGAAATCTTACCTATTTACTAGCGAATCTGTTTCGGAGGGGCATCCGGACAAGGTGTGCGATCGGATCTCAGATGAAATTGTAGATTTGTTCTATGCTGAAGGGAAAGCCGCTGGCATTGACCCTTGGCAAATTCGCGCCGCTTGCGAGACGCTGGCAACTACCAATCGTGTTGTGATTGCTGGTGAAACACGTGGTCCTGATAGCATCTCAGAAGATAAACTTATTCAAGTGGTGCGCGATGCCATCAAAGACATCGGCTACGAACAAGATGGTTTTCATTGGGAAACGGTTGAGGTTGAAGTTCTTTTGCATCCTCAATCAGCAGATATCGCCCAGGGCGTGGATGCTGGTACGGGTACACATAAGGAAGAAGGAGCAGGCGACCAGGGCATCATGTTTGGCTATGCCTGCCGTGAGACATCGGAACTGATGCCAGCGCCAATTTTTTACAGCCATAAAATCCTGGAAGAAATAGCCAAAGCACGCAAACAGAAAACGGGTGATGCTGGCAAGCTGGGCCCGGATTCCAAAAGCCAGGTCACGATCCAGTATGAAGATGGCAAGCCGGTCGCCGTGACACAGATTGTTCTTTCCACGCAGCATCTTGATGAAAACCTGTCCTCGGTGGATGTGCGTGCAATTGTCGAGCCAACCATTCGCGGTGTGTTGCCCGCAGAATGGGTGACAGATCAAACCATTTGGCACGTCAACCCAACAGGAAAGTTCGTGATTGGTGGCCCTGATGGTGACACTGGGCTGACAGGACGCAAGATTATTGTCGATACCTATGGTGGTGCCGCTCCACACGGTGGTGGTGCATTTTCGGGCAAAGACCCAACCAAGGTTGATCGATCCGCGGCATATGCCTCGCGTTACTTGGCAAAGAATGTTGTCGCAGCAGGCCTTGCGGATCGCTGCACAATTCAGCTGGCTTATGCCATTGGCGTTGCACAACCGTTGTCGGTTTACGTCGACACGTTTGACACCGGAAAGGTCGATGAAGCCAAGCTTGAAACAGTTTTGCGCCAAGTTATGGATTTGACACCGCATGGCATCCGCTCTCACCTTGATTTGAATAACCCGATCTATGCGCGCACGGCTGCGTATGGCCACTTTGGTCGTATCCCAGATCAAGACGGCGGTTTTTCATGGGAACGCACTGATCTTGCTGACGCGATCAAGGCTGCCGTCTAATTGATAGCATCTGAAGTGCGCGTGCGCACAGGACGAAGCGTGCGATGAGCGATGACAAAGAGCACAATGGGCCCCAGGAGCTGCGTTCGTTTGGACGCCGCAGAGGCCGTAAACGTAGTGCGCGCCAGGAAGAAATTTTTGCCACTGGCTTAGAGCGCTGGGGGCTTGATCCCGATGTGGAGCTGCTACCAGCGCTTGATCATTTGTTTCAGTTCACGCCATCTGAGGTTTGGTTGGAAATTGGCTTTGGCGGTGGCGAGCATCTGATTTGGCAGGCTGAACGCAATCCCGACATGGCGTTTTTTGCGGCTGAGCCTTTTGAGGATGGCGTTGTTAAAGCTTTGACGGCCATTGAAGAAAAGCAACTAAAAAACATTCGCGTTTTTCCAGGTGATGTTCGCCAGCTTTTGCGCGCCATGGCACCAGATCTGATCACGCGTGCCTTTATATTGTTCCCAGATCCTTGGCCCAAGGCCCGGCATGCCAAACGGCGTTTGGTCTCACCAGCATTGTTGACGGCTTTGTCGCAGGTGCTGATTGACGGCGCCGAGTTACGTGTCGCGACAGACATTCCAGCCTATGCGGCCGAAATTTTGGCAGCAATACACAACCACCCTGGTTTTTGTTGGCTTGCCAAGCGGCCTCTAGATTGGCGGGAAAGGCCCAAGGATTGGCCTGCGACCCGTTATGAAGCCAAGGCGCGGTGTGCGCACCGCCAACCCAACTTTTTCCGCTTTCGCCATCTCAAGATGGGAAAACCCAATACCCCGGGTTGAAATCGCTTGCAAATTTACCGGTCTTCGCCTATTTTAAAGGTGCTCATGATCATCTCAACTCTGAGAGTGGATCCCCCGGATCCGCTCTTTTTGTTTTGGTCACGTTCGTTTGGTCATGATGCCAGAACTTGGGCTTTAATTTCGATTTTCTCGAGGGATGGCATCTGGATTTCGTTTCAGGGCGCGGCGTGATGCTAAACCGCTTCATTCAAGAGATTGGCCTTGCCGGATCGATTGCCGAATTGGTGTCGCCGGTTTTGGAAGATCTTGGGTTCCGCCTCGTCAGGGTGGATGTCTCTCGCCGGGACGGTATGACGGTTCAAGTCATGGCTGAGCGTGAAGATGGAACAATTAACATTGACGATTGCAAAGCGATTTCCCGCCAGCTTTCGCCAGTGCTGGATGTTCACGATCCGATTGCTGGTAAATACCGCCTAGAGGTGTCGTCACCTGGTATTGATAGGCCGTTGGTGCGACTGTCGGATTTTGAGCTTTGGGCGGGCTATGAGGCGAAGATCGGGTTGAAGCAGCCGATCGATGGACGCAAACGCCTTCATGGTCATATTGAAGGCTATCAAGATAACGAGGTCCGCCTTGAGGTTGAGCTTGAGGATCTTGGAACTCAAGTCATTGGCGTGCCGGTCAATTTGATTGACGAAGCGCGGCTGGTGTTGACGGATGAGTTAGTGCGTGAGGTGTTGACCCGCGCAAAGAAGAGACAGAATTCTAGCATTGGAGATGGCTCTGATGCTGAAGGCTTGGATTTGGAGGCTGAACAACCATGAGTCTCGTTGGCGTGAGCGCAAACCGTTTAGAGCTTCTGCAAATTGCAGATGCCGTTGCGCGCGAGAAATCGATTGAACGCACCATCGTTATTGAGGCGATGGAAGATGCGATTCAAAAGGCAGCGAAGTCGCGCTATGGCGCTGAAAACGATATCCGCTGTGAGATCGACCCACAAACGGGAGAGGCGCGTCTGACTCGCGTTGTCACCGTCGTTGAGGAAGTCGAAAACGATGCCACAGAGATTACGCTGGAAGATGCCAAGGCCCGTAATCCTGAAGCTCAGCTTGAGGATCAGATTGCCGAGGCGTTGCCACCGTTGGAGTTTGGTCGTGTCGCCGCTCAAAACGCCAAGCAGGTAATTGTTCAAAAAGTGCGCGAAGCAGAGCGCGAGCGTCAGCACGAAGAATACAAGGATCGGATTGGCGAGATCGTTGCTGGTTCTGTGAAGCGCGTTGAGTATGGCAATGTGATTGTCGAGCTGGGTCGCGCGGAAGGTATTATCCGTCGTGATGAAATGATCCCTCGCGAAAATGTCCGCTTCGGTGATCGCATTCGTTCTTACATTTATGATGTGCGTCGTGAGCAGCGTGGGCCGCAAATCTTCTTGTCGCGTGGCAAACCTGAGTTCATGGCAAAATTGTTTGCGCAGGAAGTTCCAGAAATTGAAGACGGTACCGTTGAGATTAAATCGGTTGCGCGTGATCCAGGCTCACGGGCAAAGATTGCGGTGATCTCGAATAGTTCCTCAATTGATCCTGTTGGTGCCTGTGTTGGGATGCGTGGCGCGCGCGTACAGGCAGTCGTCAACGAGCTGCAAGGCGAAAAAGTCGATATCATTCAGTGGAACCCTGATGCGGCCAGCTTCCTTGTGAATGCGCTCGCGCCTGCTGAAGTTAGCAAGGTGGTGTTGGATGAGGATTCCAACAAGATTGAAGTTGTGGTGCCCGAAGATCAGCTCTCTTTGGCGATTGGCCGGCGCGGCCAAAATGTCCGCCTCGCATCCACGCTGACAGGCTGGGATATCGATATCCTTACCGAGCAAGAAGAAAGCGAACGGCGCCAGAAAGAGTTTGCTGAACGTTCTGAAATGTTTATGGAATCGCTGGACGTTGATGAATTCATTGCTCAGCTGTTGGTAACCGAAGGCTTCGCGTCGGTAGAAGAAGTGGCCTATGTCGAGCTTTCTGAAATTTCTCAGATCGAAGGTTTCGATGAAGCCACGGCGGAAGAAATTCAAGGCCGCGGTCGCGAGCACCTTGAGCGCCTCGAAGCTGAACGCGACGCGAAGCGCCGCGAACTTGGTGTTGCTGATAACTTGGCTGAAATTGAAGGCGTGACAACGGCAGTCATGGTTGCGCTGGGCGAGAATGACGTCAAGACCGTTGAAGATCTTGCAGATTGCGCGACCGATGAGCTGGTTGGCTGGATTGAACGCAAGAAAGAAAAAGACGCAGAGCCTGTGCGTCATAAAGGCATTCTAGAGGGCTTTGAGATAGGCCGCGTTGATGCTGAAAATATGATCATGGCCTCACGCGTTCACGCTGGCTGGATCAAGCCTGAAGATTTATTGCCTGACGAGCCTGAAGAAGAGGCTGTCGAAGTCGAAGGTGCAGTAGATGCTGCACCTGATGAAACTGTAACTACAGATGCTGAAACAGATTCAGCATCAACGGATCAATCATGATCCCAATGACGAGGATAAGGACGCTCACTTGGTCGCAGTGCCAAAATCAGCTGAACGCTCACCTTCTGGTGAGCCTCCAGGACCAGGGTTACAACCTGTGCCGGGCAGCACCTCGCGCACGCGCGGCGACACGCATGCCAGCGTCTCTCAACGCGAAAAGCGTGCGAAAAGGCGAATGTGTGCGGTCCATCGCATAGAGCGGCCTATCGACGAGTTGATCAAGTTTGTCGCAGGGCCGACAGACATTATTGTTGCAGACTTCAAGCACAACCTGCCAGGTCGCGGTGTCTGGGTGACCGCAGATAAAGCCAGTATCGGACAGGCGATTGCTCGAAAAGCTTTAGACCGCGGCTTGAAAAAGGTCTTGAAGGCCAGTCCCGATTTACCAAATCAGATTGAGGCGCTGCTGACAAAGCGAGTTTGTGATGCGCTGTCGCTGGCCAATAAAGCAGGAGCGGCGATTGCGGGGTTTACCAAGATTGATCTGGCAATCCAGAAGCAAGCGCTGACCGTTCTTATTCAAGCCGGTGACGCGGCGACAGATGGCCGCGACAAACTAAGCAGAAAGTTCATTGCCAACTGCCTAAAATCGGTGCCGGAGCAACGAATTGTGACGATCCTCACCACGGGACAATTGAGCTTGGCCATGGGCCGGTCTAATGTGGTACATGCTGGCTTAACCGATAGCGGTATGGCCAAAACCTTTCTTTTTGAGGCCAAGCGCTTGGAGCGATATGGCCAAGGATTTGCCGCCACGCTGGCGGACGGTAACCACCATGTTGGAAACGAGTAGACGGAAAACGCATGTCTGAAACGAAAGACTCTGCTGACAAACGCCCAGCTACAAAATCAGGGCGCAAACCGCTTTCGCTACAGCGAACAGTGGAATCTGGGCTCGTGCGCCAGAACTTTAGCCATGGGCGATCAAAATCAGTTGTGGTTGAAAAGCGCCGGACGCGCAAATTGGTGACGCCAGGATCCAAACCTGAGCAAGCAGCGGAAGATGTAAAACCAATAGCTACAGAAACGCCAGCGGCAGAAGCACCCGTAAAATCAGCTACTGCAAAAGCAGCGCCAAAGGCAGCAAAGCCTGAAGCCGACAGCAAACTCAGCACATCTGAGCGTGACGCGCGCACACGTGCCTTGCAAGAATCCAGACAACGTGAAGCCGAAGCAGCTAAAGCCAAACCTGCAGAAAAGCCCGCTGCTAGTGAAGCGCAAGCTGAACCCGCTGCGCCAGCAAAGGCAGAAGTCAAACCGTCGCCTGCTGAAAAAACTGCAGCAGAAAAAACTGCAGCAGAAAAAACAGATGCCGGCGCCGCGCCTACTGCCAAAAAGACATCGCCGTCGACTGCAAAGTCCGGTGCAGGTGCGGGCAAACGCTCGCTTGATGCTGCGCACATGCCGCGTTCGGGTGGTCGTCCCAAGCAGATTGACATTCCAACCGATATCGTTGTGCCACTGCCGCCAAAGGATATCGATGCGCCGGTCACTAAAGTTACCAAGGAAGTGCGTGGCCGCCCTGCCGGTGCAGCGCGTGGTGCACAAGAAGATGACCGCCAAAGCGCCAACAAGCGTGGCCGTCCTGGCCGCTCAACACCGCAGCGCGATGGTCGTGGTCGTGGTCGCTTAACGATTAACAACGCGCTTGATGAGCAGCAACGTGAACGTTCACTGGCATCTTTGAAGCGCAAACGTGAGCGTGAACGTCTCAAGGCGATGGGTGTTCAGCAAGTTCGCGAAAAAATTTCACGTGAAGTTGTGGTTCCGGAAGTAATCAGCATTCAGGAATTGTCCAACCGCATGACAGAGCGCGGTGTCGATCTGATCAAATTCCTCATGAAGGAAGGTGAAATGCACAAAATCACCGACGTGATTGATGGTGATACTGCAGAACTGATCGTGACTGAATTTGGTCACACCGCAAAACGTGTATCGGAAGCTGACGTTGAAACCGGATTTATCCGTTCTGACGATGATGGAGGTGAGCAGGAGCCACGTGCACCAGTTGTCACCATTATGGGTCACGTTGACCACGGCAAAACATCGCTGCTCGATGCCCTGCGCAATACCAATGTCGTCTCGGGCGAAGCCGGTGGCATCACCCAGCACATAGGTGCCTATCAGGTGCCAACACCGTCTGGCGGTATGGTGACTTTTGTTGATACACCAGGCCATGCTGCTTTTACCGCCATGCGCGCACGTGGTGCCAAGGTGACAGATATCGTGGTTCTGGTGGTGGCTGCTGATGATGGCGTCATGCCACAAACGATCGAAGCCATTGATCACGCACGGGCTGCTGAAGTGCCGTTGATTGTCGCAATCAATAAGATTGATAAGCCGCAGTCTGATCCAAACAAAGTGCGCACCGAATTGCTGCAACATGAAGTGGTTGTGGAAAGTATGTCGGGTGAAACGCTTGAAATTGAAGTATCGGCATTGAAGGGCACCAATCTCGATAAGCTGCTTGAAGCTATTCACTTGCAGGCGGAGTTGTTGGATCTGAAGGCTGATCCAAACCGGTCGGCTGAGGGTGTCGTTATCGAAGCGAAACTGGAACGGGGCCGAGGTCCTGTTGGAACCGTTTTGGTTCAGCGTGGCACATTGAAAGTCGGTGAAATTGTCGTTGCCGGTAAAGCTTGGGGCCGTGTTCGTGCGCTGATCGATGATAAGGGCGCAAATACAGTTAAAGCGGGTCCTTCGCAGCCGGTTGAAATCTTAGGCTTTGATTCTGCACCCGAAGCTGGTGATCAAATCGCTGTTGTTGAGAACGAAGCGCGGGCCCGTGAAATTACTGAGTATCGTGTCCGCAAGCGTCGTGAAACGCTGGGTGCTGCGGGTGACTCGCGCACACTTGAACAAATGATGCAGCAGCTTACAGAAGCTGACCTCAAGGAATTCTCACTTGTCATCAAAGGTGATGTGCAGGGCTCTTATGAAGCTATTGTCGGTGCTTTGAAGAAACTTGGTACGGAAGAAGTGCAAGCACGCATTGTCCACGGCGGTGTGGGTGGCGTCACGGAATCTGACGTTGCCCTTGCCAGTGCCTCGAAGGCTGTCATCTTAGGCTTTAACGTGCGTGCCAATGTGCAAGCTAAACAATCGGCTGAGCAGCACGGCGTCGAGGTGCGTTACTACAACATCATTTATGATTTGGTTGATGATGTGAAAGCGGCGATGTCCGGACTGTTGTCTCCAACTATTCGCGAGAACTTCCTCGGCAATGCCGAAATCAAAGATGTGTTCAACATCTCCAAGGTTGGCAAGGTCGCTGGTTGTCAGGTGACGGAAGGCAAGGTCGAGCGCGGTGCTAAGGTGCGTCTCATCCGTGATGATGTGGTGATTCACGAAGGCACGCTGTCAACGCTGAAGCGTTTTAAAGATGAAGTCAAAGAAGTTGCTGTTGGACAAGAGTGCGGTATGGCGTTTGCCAACTATCAGGACATGCGCGCTGGTGACATCATCGAGTGCTTCCAGGTCGAGTCGATCGCACGGAGCCTTTAGTCTGCTCCATCCATTATGTTTTTCCTTTCTTGGTGCGTGAGTGCTGACAAGCTGTGATGAAGTCCTATGGCGCGTAAATCCTCCTCCTCCAATGCCGCAAGTGCAGAGCCAACGCAACGCCAGTTGCGTGTTGGTGAAATGGTCCGCCATGTGCTCGCCAGCCTGCTTGTGCGAGGCGATGTTCACGACGACGCCCTATCAGGGTATGTGGTCACCGTTCCTGAAGTGCGCATATCCCCGGATCTAAAACTTGCGACAGTATATGTGATGCCGCTCGGTGGCGATGGTGGTGATGTTGTTGTCGAAGCACTCACACGCAATAAGAAATATATTCGGGGTTGCATCGCTAAAGAGGTCAATCTCAAATACATGCCGGATCTAAGGTTTCACTATGATGATACCTTTGATGAGGTGTCGCGCATTGACTCCATCATGCGTACTGGCAAAGTGCAGCAGGATCTGGAAAACGACTGATCGTCGTCGAGCTTATGAGTTAGAGCGACGCGCAAACCAATAAAATCACACTCAACAAGACGAGCGAAGCCAAATGGCGCGACGTAGAAAAGGCAATCCCGTGCATGGCTGGTTGGTGCTTGATAAGCCAACAGGTGTCACCTCCACGCGCGCCCTTGCAATCGTCAAACGTCTCCTCAATGCACAAAAAGCAGGGCATGCGGGAACGCTTGACCCGTTAGCGACGGGTGTCCTGCCGATTGCGTTTGGTGAGGCGACGAAAACAACTTCCTATGCTGTCGATGGCACCAAGACTTATCAGTTTAGGGTTGCCTGGGGTGTTGAGACCGACACTGACGACAGTGAAGGCGATGAGGTGGATCGTTCAGACCAACGCCCCTCACAGGCAGATGTTGAAGCTGTCCTGCCGTCGTTTACCGGCGTGATTAGCCAAGTACCGCCTGCCTTCTCAGCCATAAAAATTAATGGGCAACGTGCCTACGACTTGGCGCGGGAGGGTGCGCCGGTTGAACTTGCTGCACGCGCAATCACCGTCGATGCAATACAGTTGGTTGAAATGGACGGCTCCGACAGCGCCGTGTTTGAGGCGACCTGCGGTAAGGGCACGTATGTTCGAGCATTGGCACGCGATATAGGCCGCAAGCTTGGCTGCCTGGGGCATGTCACCGGGTTGCGCCGGACCCGTGTCGGGACATTCTTGGAACAAGATGCGCTGAGTATTGACGATCTCACAGCCGCTGTTGAGCGCGACGAGGGTCCTGACGCCCTCATTTCCAGATTGCTGCCGATTGAGGCGGCCCTCGACACCCTGGTCGGCCTTAGGGTTGAGCCGTCAGATGCTGCGCAACTGGCGCGCGGGCAGGCTGTCCTGATCCGGGGGCGGGATGTACCCGATGCCTCAAGGCCGGTCTATGCCATGTCCAAGGGGCGGGTGATTGCCCTGGGGGAAATTGACAAAGGGGCATTGAAGCCAACCCGGGTGTTTAATTTCGGCAAATAGAGGCCATATCCAGGGCCCTAACACGGCCATGTGCCTTGTGGGCGGATTGTCCGACTGGGCTGATTTTCCTCGCCAATCCAGGGGATTTGTGTATAAACCGGCCTCTTCGGCACGGGGTTAGATCCCAGTGCTGAAATTTTGTGACCCTGCTGGACGACATCCCGGCTGCGGCCACGCCACGAGCAATGTGCTCGATGACGCAAAATACTAAAATAAGGAGTACACGATGTCGATTGAAGCAGGCCGCAAGGCGGAGCTGATCAAAGAGAATGCGACCAACGCAAATGATACTGGGTCGCCTGAGGTGCAGATTGCAATCCTGACAGCACGTATCAATCACCTCACCGAACACTTCAAGCAGCACAAGAAAGATAACCACTCCCGTCGCGGCCTCCTGAAAATGGTGAGCCGTCGTCGGCATCTGCTGGACTATGTGAAGAGTAAAGATCAAGCCCGCTATCAAACGATCATCGATAAATTGGGAATTCGCCGTTAGGCAAAGGGTGCTGGCTGCAAAGCTGGCGCGCTTTTTTGTAGATCGTCACCGTTTCACATTTCAGTGACACACGAGGCTAAAGAGCACGGGCGAAATAATTGATGAATGTCGCGCCAAGTCGGCGCTAACCCCGCGCAACGATCCGCTTGAATCTACCCAGACGAAGATCACTAAAACTGAGACTCTGAACGAAAGACCGAACATGTTCGATATCCATCGTGTTGAAATTGACTGGGGCGGACGCCCCTTGAAGCTGGAAACCGGGCACATCGCTCGCCAGGCTGATGCTGCCGTTTATGCGCAGTACGGTGAAACCAGTGTGTTAGCGACGGTCGTTGCTGCGAAAGCGCCGCGTTCCGGTATTGATTTCTTTCCATTGACCGTCAACTACCAAGAAAAAACCTATGCCGCCGGTAAGATTCCTGGCGGTTATTTTAAACGTGAAGGCCGTCCGACCGAAAAAGAAACACTCACGTCACGACTGATAGACCGTCCGATCCGTCCGCTGTTCGCGGAAGGATTTAAGCACGAGACACAGGTTGTGATCACCGTGCTGTCACATGATTTGGAAAATGATCCAGATGTTGTCGGCCTCGTGGCCGCGTCTGCTGCGCTGACACTCTCCGGTGTGCCATTCTTAGGGCCCATCGGTGCTGCTCGCGTTGGTATTGTTGGTGACGAACTCGTGCTCAACCCGCTTCTTGATGAAATGCCAGACAGTTCTCTTGATCTTATTATTGCGGGTACGCAGGACGCCGTGATGATGGTGGAATCTGAAGCCAAGGAACTGTCAGAGCAAAAAATGCTCGAAGCGGTGATGTTTGGTCATAAGCACTTCCAACCCGTAATTGATGCGATCATCAAGTTGGCTGAAAAAGCGGCTAAAGAGCCTTGGGATTTCCAAGCTCCAGATATCAGCGGTTACACTAGCAAGGTGAAAGACATTGCAGCGGATGCTTTGGCAACCGCGTTTGCAACACCTGAAAAGATGAAGCGCAACGAGCTGGTTGCAGAGGTTAAAGCAAAAGTATTCTCGGAAATTGAAATTCCAGAAGACAAGCCTGAAGATAAGACATTGCTCGCCAGTGCTTTCAAGAAAGTTGAAAGTGATGTCATGCGCAGCGCGGTAGTGAAAACGTCCAAGCGCATTGATGGCCGTAGCCTTGATACCGTACGTCCTATCTTGTCGGAAGTTCATGTGCTGCCGCGGACTCATGGTTCAGCCTTGTTTACACGTGGTGAAACGCAGGCGCTTGTTGTGACAACGCTTGGTACAGGTGCTGATGAGCAGTTTGTAGATTCACTTGAAGGCACACGCAAAGAACGCTTCTTGTTGCACTATAACTTCCCACCTTATTCTGTTGGTGAAACGGGTCGTATGGGTGGTGCAGGTCGCCGCGAAATCGGTCACGGCAAACTTGCCTGGCGGGCTATGCATCCATTGATGCCGACCGCAGAAGAGTTTCCCTATACCATTCGCGTGGTTTCAGAGATCACCGAAAGTAACGGTTCGTCTTCGATGGCGACAGTGTGTGGCACCTCGCTTGCGCTGATGGATGCCGGTTGTACCGCTGAAAAGTCCGGTCGCCGGTATTGCGATGGGCCTCATTAAGGAAGGCGATGATTTTGCAGTCCTGTCTGACATTCTAGGTGATGAAGATCATCTCGGTGATATGGACTTCAAGGTCGCTGGTACCGAAAAGGGTGTCACGGCTTTGCAGATGGACATCAAGATTACAGGCATCACCGAAGACATCATGAGCAAGGCGCTGGATCAGGCCAACGCCGGTCGGATGCACATTCTGGGTGAGATGGCAAAGGCGTTGGATTCGACGCGTGCCGAACTTGGCGAACATGCACCGCGCATTGAGACAATCCAGATTCCAACTGACAAAATTCGCGAAGTCATCGGAGCTGGTGGTGCGGTTATTCGCTCTATCGTTGAAGAGTCTGGTGCTAAGATCGACATCAACGATGATGGCACCGTGAAAGTTGCTGCGGCTCAGAAGGAATCTATTGAAGCCGCCATGGAACTCATCAAAGCGATTACCTCTGAACCAGAAATCGGTGAGGTCTACAAAGGCAAGGTCGTGAAGATCATGGACTTTGGTGCCTTTGTGAACTTCTTTGGTCCGAAAGACGGCCTCGTTCACATTTCGCAATTGACACAAGGTCGGCCTGAAACGGTGGGCGAAGTGGTCAAGGAAGGCCAGGAAGTTTTCGTGAAATTGCTTGAGATTGATCAGCGCGGGAAAGTGCGCTTGTCCATGAAAGTGGTTGACCAGGAAACGGGTAAAGAGCTAGCTCCTAACAGCTAGTGGCTTTGTTGGTGGTGCGCATTGTCGGCGTTGTCGCTTAACGGGTTTGGATTCATGAAATTGAAACGGCATGCAAAAAATATTTGCATGCCGTTTTCTTTTTTCTTTTTGATGTGCCGCGATCTAGGTGTCCCACGTCGAAAGCGGTTAGCCGATAAGCAATGGATCGGTTTGCGATAGCGGGGCGGGAAACTTAACGCCGGCGCAGCTACCATTCGACCAAGCAACCGTGCAATCAAACGTGCGCCCGCTTTCCATTGTGACCTTGATTTGACTATTGCGCGGCATGTTCGGCATTTTCTCTAGACCGAGACCGCCTGCTGAAGCATCTTGGACAAAGGCTTGAAAAGTATCACCGTCAAACTCAACGCTACAGTTCTGTAGGATGGTGTGGCGTGGCCATCTCCGTTGTTGCGGCAGATGGGGTGCATAGAGCTGGCCCTGTTCATTGAGGCACGGGCTGAGCCCATTCATTGCGCCGGCAAGTAAACTTGAGAGAACTGCCGAATTTTGGCGATAGGCGAGTGGCAATAACAATCGCATTTCAGCGTTTGTTTCAGAAATCAGTTGCAGCATGGAAGCGCAGACTTGATACCAGACAATCTTTAGGCGTTCGGCATAGATGATGCGCGTACATTCACGCCCGATATTGACTTCCTCATTGACAAAAGAGTGCATGACCTCGTGGCCGTCATGAAACGCTTGCAGCATTGGTTCTGCTTCACGCAACTGAGAGGGCACGCCTGTGAGTTCCGACAAAGCCAGCAGCATGAACGGCAACTGATGTTCACGCACAGGAAGGAAGCGGGCAATGTCAGCGGCCTTCATCGCTGTATCAGGGTGGCGTAGCGTGTTGATGCCGCTCATCACTGTGGCAGCGTCAAGCGCCAAGCAGTCGACGTTACAAACTATGGTCTCGACCAGCTTGCGGGTTTCATAGTCAGCATCAAGTGCTGCTACAACGAGGGTATGCGGGCTTGGTTTGCCAGTCGCCCAACCGGCGAAGGATCGAGATGCTGTGCGTGCGCCTGTGAACATTCAGGGTTCCAATTCCATAATCAATATCCGAAAATGCAACCTAAGATAGAAATATTAATAAACACTATGTTTTGGGTTGTGCTTTTTCCGCTCTTTCGCGGCGAATGCGTGGGGCCCGTCCTGTCAGCTTTCGTTGTCTGTCTCAAGGGGCATGCCATAACCACTGGTCTTTGACCAACGCACTGCATGTTGGACTTAGCAGCCGCTGGTGGCTTTCAGGACTGCAGATTTGATCAGGTTAGAGACGGCGGGGGCAGCACCAATCGGGCCGGTGTAGACAGTTGAGCCGGACGCATTTTGCATGGCGTTGGGCACGTCTTCACCGGCATGGAGCCCGTCGCCATTAAAAAAACCGCTGATGATAGTCGGACGCGCTTCCTCCACGTTCTGTGGGGCGGCCAATTGCTCGGCCAGGAACGGCATCTCTTCGAGAAATGCCACATCGATTTCTGCAAACAGATGGTGGTGCGCATTTTTGATATTTTGCAACACAGCCCGTGTCGCGTCCGCCGAGGCTGGTCCGAATTTAGAGCCGTGTCCCACCAGGAGGAGACGGGCATCTTTTGCTTCTATTTGCGCATTTGAGGCCTGTTGGAGGGCGTCAGTTACAATCAAGGAGACCAGGTTTGGTTCAAGTCCAAGGGGCTGAAGTGTTGCATGCGGCACGGTGAGACCAAAGTTCGCCACACGTTGCGGTAGAACTTTTTTGAGGAAGTACCCCTCGGCCATAAAGAATGGATAAATGGCAATCGCTTTGGGCTTTGCCGTTTGCGCCTTGGCTAGAGCGTCCTCCAACGTTGGGCTGCCTTTTAAAACACCCGCTTCAACACTTTGGAAGATGTCGGCTGTGGCTAGGCGAGCGCGGTGGCGCTCCAGTGACTGATTACGTTCATCGCGGTGGGCCTCGTCCGGTCCACCGCGATCGCCATGAGCCACAATAACAACGCAGATCTCGCCCGGGTCCAATCCACCGAGCGGGCAACGGGTATTAGGGTTAGGAGCTATCGATTCTGGTCTCAACACCATCACTCTATATAAATCGCCTAGATCAACCTGCGAAAAGTTGGAACGCGACTTTGAGCAGATAAGTTGATCGCCAGTCATGGGATTAAGAGCCATGAGATTGAGCGTCGCGCAAATAGCTTTACTGTGTACAACAAAAGGCTCGATGCTCTAGCCAAATTGTTTCCCAAGGCCTGAAGCGGGGATTTTGGCGGACGTCTGCACATTTTTGCGGTCCTATTCATACCCAAATCTGTGTTATGACGGTGCCAATCCAGCCTAGATCAAACTGCCTAAAATCGATTCTAATTTTAGGCAGTTAATTTGATCTACTTAATCCAACACGGCGCAAGCTTGTGTTGGTATTCAAAGAGTTAGAGCAACCTGCGTTTAATTAAACGTAGGTTGCTCTAACTCTCAATCAGAACAATGACCAAAAAACTATGCCGTCACGAGATCCTAAACTTACCGCATTGTTGGCCCGCGTTGCAGAAGGGGACGAAGACGCCTTCTCTGACCTCTACGCCGCTAGTTCATCGAAACTTTTTGCCGTTGCCTTGCGTATCTTACGTAATCGGGAACAGGCTGAGGAAGTGGTACAGGAAGCTTACGTTAAGATTTGGAATCGCGCTGGTGATTTCAAACCGGATATTGCAGCGCCAACCACGTGGATGGCGGCGATTGTGCGCAACCGATCTTTGGACGAAGTGCGCCGGATGGCGGGCAAGGTCTTTGTCGGCGATGGGGTGTTGGACACCCTTGAAAGTGATGATGAGTCGGCTGTCACGTTGCTGGAGCGCCAGGATGATGTTGCCAAGCTTCGGGATTGTTTAGAACGCCTTGAAGCAGAAAAAAGAAAGATGGTGTGTCTGGCCTATCTCGACGGTATGAGCCGCGAGGACTTGGCACATAAATTTGGTAAACCGGAGGGGACGGTCAAGACGTGGCTGCGTCGAAGTCTGATGCAGTTGAAAGGTTGCCTCGAACAATGAACGAACGCGATGACATAGAAGAACTCGCAGCGGAGTACGTGATCGGTACGCTGCCAAATAGCGAACGTGCGGCAGTCAATGCGCGGCGTTTGCACGATAGTGCGTTGGATGCAGCGATTGCGCGCTGGGAGCAGCATCTGTCACCGTTGTTGGAAAGTGTCGCCCCCATTTCACCACCTGATGGCTTGTTGGGAAAAATTCAGTCGCAGGTTTCTCAGTCGCCTTCGGTGATCTCACTTGTTCAGCATCGTAAAACGGTTGCCGCAAAAACGCGTCCCTGGCGAATGGCAACTGGCGCTATGACAGCGTTGGCGGCATCGTTGGCTGGTTTTCTGATTTGGCCTGGTCCGGTCGCAGTCGATATGAACGCCAAATATGTTGCCGTTATCCAGGAGCAATCGCAGTCACCGGCGTTCTTAATGACGGTTGATATGAAGTCCCATATGTGTGCGATTAAAACTGTCATTTCACCGCCGAAGCCTGACAAGTCTTATGAATTGTGGATGGTGCATGAATCGTGGAAAGAACCGCGATCACTCGGCTTGGTTGCGCAAAACGATATGGAAATGGTGCCGATGGAGTCTGATATCGATCCCAACCTTTACATGGACGCGACATTTTCAGTGAGTTTGGAACCCGCTGGCGGGTCACCAATTGGCATTCCTACAGGTCCGGTTATGTATGCCGGTCGCCTTGTACAATCGACGCCATAGATACAAAGAAACTTTTATTTTTTGGCAGTGCGCCTAGGGGCCATTTTTGGCGCCGCGGCCTGGATAATTCTCTTGTGTTCAATGTGGTGATAGCGGAGCTGCCTAATTTCTGCCTTTGTCTGGGTGCCCAACACGCCCTGGTTCAAGGTTTTTGAAACTCAAAGAATTCGGCCACGTAACACCGAATAGATCACGTGTCTTTATGCCCGGGATGCGGAGATTAAAAAACAATAAGGTGGTGTCGGGCATTCAAAAAAATGAGAAAGGCTTAACGCTATGAAAATCACAGTCACATCTGGTACCACGCTTGCCGCGGCTGCAGCTTCCTTAATGTTGGCTGGTGCAGTTGCAGCACCAGCTGCAATGGCTGACGGTAAAGAGGCAAAAGGCCACTGTGTAGGCGCAAATGCTTGTAAGGGCACAAGCGCTTGCAAAACGGCAACCAGTGTTTGTGCAGGACACAATGCTTGTAAAGGCAAAGGTTTCACGCTGACGACCGCGGAAGATTGCGAGAAAATTGAAGGTGCCACATATGAAGCACCTGCGCCTAAAAAAGACGGCTAAGTCGCTTCGTCTTTGAGTGATGGCGGCCGGCGCACCTTCCCGCGTTTGGCCGCCATTTCATTTGGCTGATACGAAAACTCATGATTAAATGCGCATTGTTCAGATTGTTTGTCGTTTGAGATACTCACCAACACTGTTTGAAGAGAAATATGGATCGCTATGACTGAAAAAAAACCTGATTATCTTGGCTTTGGCCTGGGTCTTAGGCCGCAGCACTATAGCGATATTCTGGAAGGCTCGCCCAAGGTCGATTGGTTTGAGGCGATCTCTGAGAATTACATGATTCCGGGCGGCAAACCGCTCAAGATGCTCGATCAGATACGCGACCGTTATCCGGTCGTTTTGCATGGCGTTTCGTTGTCCATCGCGTCAACAGCACCGTTTGATGATGACTATCTTGCCAACCTAAAATCACTTGCGGAACGTACTGACCCAGAATTTGTATCTGACCATTTGTGTTGGACGGGTGTGCATGGCGTTAATTTGCATGACTTGTTGCCGGTGCCCTACACGGAAGAGGCGCTTGAACACGTCGTGTCACGTGTCAACTATGTGCAAGATTATATCGGCCGCCCCATCGCGTTGGAAAATGTCTCGAGCTATGTGCAGTTTGAGCAGTCGCAAATGTCGGAGTGGGACTTCATCTCAGAGATGACCAAGCGCACGGGATGTTGGTTGGTATTTGACGTCAACAATGTATTCGTGAGCGCCTTTAATCACGGCTTTGATGCCCAGGCCTATATTGATGCTATTCCAACCGACCGTGTCGTCCAGTTTCACTTGGCTGGCCATGAAGATAACATGACCCATATTATCGATACCCACGATGCGATGGTGTGTGATGAAGTTTGGGACCTCTACCGTGCGTCCGTGCGCCGGTTTGGCCAGATTTCCACGATTATAGAGCGTGACGCCAACATTCCGCCGCTCGCTGACATGGTGAAGGAACTGACAACAGCGCGCGATATTGCCAATGAAATTTTCAGCGAGGAAAAGCTTGCCAAGGGTGCGCCGCCCGCGACGGCATAAATCAACATGACGGATGTCTCCATCACAGAGTCTCAGGCCAAATCTCGTGCGCATCCAGGCGAACGAGGAGAGGCGCTGTCAAATCCCGACCTTACGTTGGCAGAATTGCAAGACCTGTTTCAGCGTGCAGTGATGGATGGCGATGGTACGATCCTCAAGTCCATACCGGGCAATGGCCGGACAACGGCAGATGTTCTTTTGGGCGTCTACCAGTATGCCTACAGGGGGCGGCTGGCTGAGATTCTCGGCATTGATTATCCACTGCTGCACAGGTACATGGGACACGATGCATTTGAAGAAATGGCTTATGCCTATATCACGGCGCATCCTTCTGACACGCCAAGTGTGCGCTGGTTTGGGCGCCACTTGCCAGCGTTTCTCAAATCGACCGCATCTTATAATGCGCAACGAAATCTTTCTGAGTTAGCCGAGCTAGAACAAGCACTCGCCAACGCGTTTGATGCTGCAGAAGATGCGGTGTTGTCGCTCGCCGATCTTCAAACCGTGCCGCCTGAGCTGTGGGCTGAACTGATGTTCCAGCCGCATGCTTCAGCCGCCCGCATGACCAGTGACAATGCCATCTACGCGTGTTGGCAGGCGTTGCAGGATGAGAAAGACCCACCTGCATATGATGCGTCAGCCGAACGCCAGCAGTTGATTGTATGGCGTAAGGATGAGATGGCGCGTGTCCGCATCATGACGGATGAAGAAGCCCTGATGTGGGATGAGGCATCGCGGGGTGCCAACTTCGGCCGCTTGTGCGAGATGCTGGCTGTCTATGATACGCCAGACACCGCACCACTGCGAGCAGCGCAATTCCTTCAGGGATGGATTTCAGCTCACTTGCTCACGTCTGCTGGTTGAGGGACGCCGTTTGGCTGGGTGCCGTGCCTGGTGTGACACCGCACACACAAGGCACCGTTCGCGGCATTCGGCAGGTTTGCGATTGGGCTCTCGAATTCAAAGCCAAAATCTGCTACCGCTCCAGACCAAGGCCCCGTAGCTCAGTCGGATAGAGCATCAGATTCCTAATCTGAGGGTCGCGCGTTCGAATCGCGCCGGGGTCACCAACGATTTCAATCAGTTAATCAAATGCGGGCTGTTCAACTTTTGGAGCTAGCTACCAATGGCTTTGACGGAACCTGATATCGAATGATGCCAGCTGGTCACAGTTGACGCTTCTTCTTGCTCGCACCAGCAACGCCAGTCATGCCTGGCGGGTAGGGGTCAGGGCGAGATTAAAACTCCTGCGGACAGGTTCAATGCAGCTGTTGCAGCGACCGGTTGAGATCACAACCCTTAGCGGACATTCATAGGTCTTGCATTTTATCCAACAATCCGAAAACAACCAACAAATACACTGGTCAGAACTTTTTGGTCAACGTAAGGTTAGCGCTATGAGCATCGTAGTCATAAAACACCACGTTGCTGGCGTTTCGCGTAAACCCATATTCAAATTTCGGGGCAAACCCCATCCAGTCCCAATCACGTTTGGTCAGACTAGTCTTAAGATCCAATTTGATATCGCTGCGCGTCTCGTCAATTCCTGGAAAGAAGCCATCATACATCCTTTTGGTCAGGCGCGCCTGAGTGTAGACCGACAAGCCCCATGGCAACTCGGCATAATAACCAAGCCCACCATGCCAAGACGCACTACTCAGGTGTTCAACTCCTGTCTGGCGCTTGTCACCCCCGCCAAGCGCGCGAACAAAAGATCTTCCGGACAGGTAATAATCTACGTAGCCTGACGCAAAATAAGAGGTCCCGTCGAAATACTTGGCAAACTCAAAGCGATTCAGATTGGCTCCAACTGTCAGGGACATCAGCCCACGTTTTGAAAAACGACCGCCGAGTTTCAAACGACCGCCGACCGAATTTGAATAGGGCTGGCCAGCAACCCAGCGACGATTGGTTGTTGCATAAACGCCGACATGCCCAAAGTTAAACGCATAGCGCGGCCCAACTTCGGCACTGATGACAAGATCATCAAAGGCATCTTCAGCATATTCTTTGAAATTCACACCGCCCCCCGTGACCAAATCAAGGCGGTCCGTCAGGGCCAATCGATAGCCCGCATTGAGACCACCCAAAACTCCGATCCCGCTCTTTTCTCTACTGCCGTCGTTGATGACAAACGGCAAACCGTTGAGATAGACCAGTTTGGCATCGGTGCCCCGATTGAAGTTTGTTGAGGGCGCTAGCGATAAGTGAGCGCTCATATTCCAACGTTTGCGGCTATCGATCTGGTCTATGAAATTACGAATATTGTTTTCAAGGTTTTGGTCAGTCACCGACCCCAGCGCCAATTCAAAATGATGTTTGGCACTCTCATCTTCCTTCATCAGATATAGCGTTTGAGCAAGCTGCAACCTGGCTGTCTTATTGTCTGGGTGATTGGTGAGTATATCTCGGTAGATCGCAACAGCCTCATCCAACCGCTCAGTGTTTTGAAAGATAAGCGCTTGAACAAAGGATGCGTCCAGCGCAGAGCCACCCGAAAACTCTGTGTTATCAAGATAGTCTTGCGCCAACGCAAAACGCCCCTGTTTCACCAGTTGAAGCAAAGCGATGATTTTCTGTTGGGCAAGAAGTTTTGGCCACCGACTGCCGAGTTCTTCAAGAGACAACTTGATGCTTTTGACCGCAGGTCGCGGCGACGCGGCATACGCACCCTGCAAAAGACCTGTCATGGACAGACAGACCGCCATCACGATGGCCAACAGCAACCTGACCTGTTGGAAAACAAAGAAAGAGTAGCCAAAGGTCTGACGACGCAACACCGGCTGAGCACACGCGGATAATTGTGTGGTCTTTGTGATTGATCGCATCGCTCAGCTCATAGAAAATTTTGCGAACGGGGAAACGCCTAAATCAATGCGCCGCTTGCTAGGGACCCAGATTGGTGGAACTAAAATTGGACTGCGCCAAAACCGCCAACGATCACGCTTGGTGTACCCTCCGGGGTGCCTTCAACACGCAGTGCTCCCCCAACCTCCTCGCCCAGCGGGCCATAAAACGCGCCATTTACAGAAGAGGAGTCCACGGTCCCGACAGGATTACTTGTACTCCTGTCGACATAACTTACGGTTCCGTCAAATTTTGAACCGGTGATATCTGCATCGACTAACAGATCATAAGATGATAAACTACTTGTTCCTCCACGACCGCCCGCTTGCCTGTGTGCTGGAATATTGGATGTGACCTTACCCGTTGCAAAATTTGCCTGCAGACTCATTATCGAACCGACATAGTCAGCAGGCTTATTGCTTCCAATCTCATAATACTGACCAATAAAGGTCCCGCGATAATTAGCAGTTGGAGTTACGGGGAGCCCCTCAATATCGCCACCATGAAATCCTGCAACATTTATGGTGGATCCTGTTTGATTGGTGACATATCCAAATGCCATATGCTCAAGCGTCCCACCACGACTAGAGGTAATGACATCGATGACTGAATCGCCACTAACGTAGCTACCACTACCCGTTGGTACGGCATCAATGATATCTGGGATAATCACACTCGCATCTTGATAGCTAACACTGCCATTCCCTAGGGTCACTGTCGCGGTAACACCACCAGCCGGCGTCTGGTTCGAAACACTAATGTTATTAGCATCTGGAATAGTGATACCTTCCGAGCGACCTTGACCCGTGCCAGCGAATGGGACTTTAGGTGTGCTCGAGCCGGTACCAGTTCCAATTGTACCACCTAGTCCAATTGCACCACCTAGTCCGGTTGCACCCGCTGGTGTCCCTGTAAACAAGCCATTGTCACCACCATCAGATGACCCACACGCTGACAGACCCGCTACGGCAAGTGCAGCTGCAAGTGCTCTCGTCCAACACACCATCATCATTGAAAATCTGCCCGCCAAGTGTCACAAAATCTTATCAGCAAACGCTGGTCCGATTCGCTTAATCAAAGTTTAACGTACACGAAGCAAGGATTTTTTTTCGACGTCATAACAATAGCTATCAATCGGATTGGCTACTTTTTATCAGTCAAAAGGGTCGAGGGGCTGCATTTGGCTTGATAGCCGACATATTTAATTTCATGACTAATAGTAGTCCCTTTTGCAGCGGCTAATGACGCTTTGTTTTGATGATGCCGAACCCGATCCCTTAATGGCAGAGCGGATGGCGGCAGCCCGGGCGGCTACAACGCGGTTTAGAGAAGCTGTACGTCGCATGCCGTCGGCGACATCTGCAAATTGTTCTCACCGCGAGAATGCTGGAACTTCTTTAAACACGCAGGCTATGTGCATAACTAAAAGGCCGATGCTCTAGTGCCTTTCAGAATTAGGCGCAATCGGAGGATTCCCAAATCAGTCGTTTCCTGCTTCAACATACCTGCTGGAAAAGGGGGCCAGCAGGTATGGCAAAACCATATTCCAATGACTTGCCGATGCGGGTGGCAAAAGCTGTTGGAGCCGGCGCGACGAGCCGTTCGATCGCGGAGCGGTTCAGCTTGGCACCATCAACCGTCATCAAGTGGTCAAAACGTCTGCGTGAAACCGGCGGTGTGGCGCCAGCGAAATTTGGCGGCCATCTCAGCTGCCGTCTTGATGGCCACCGCGACTTCATTTGCAGGCAGGTTGAGAAAACACCGCACCTGACATTGCATCACCTCAAGGATCTGCTCGCGGATCGTGGTGTCATCGTCTCGCACGACACGGTTTGGCGCTTTTTGCGGCGCGAAGGACTGAGCTTGGAAAAAAACATGGGGCTGCCCTAGATAACTGCTAATGGGGTTGTCGTGGGAGGCATGAGAAAGAGCCGTCTGAGCCGATCAAAACAGAACCGCTTGATTAAGCATTTTGTTGCCGGAATGACAGCACGAACGGCTGCTAGCCTTGTCGGTGTTCACCGCAACACTGCTGCATACTATTTTCTTCGCCTGAGAGAGAGCATCGCCTGTGAGCTGGAGGCTGAGCCCTTCACGATGCATGAAGTTCCAAAGCGCGCCGTAGCTCACAACAATACCCCGATCAGCCAGTTCGGCCAGAAGCCCGCGTACTGTGACATCGCCATCGGGCGCGCTGATCCGGGCATGCAGCCAATCGCGTTCATCGGCCAGGATCGCGCGTCGATGCCCGCCCATCCGTTTTGCGTCAGCGCTCCCCGTTGCCCGATATTGCCCTGACCATTTCGTTCCTGGGAGACAAACGCCTCTTCGTGGTCACCATTTAACCGGGAGCTTATGGGTTCAGTGCCATCAGCTGCGATCTCTACCGGTAGCAACGGGCCACCGGCGCCAAACTTCCTCTTCCAATTGAACAGAAGGTTCGCATTGAGATCATAGCGGCGCGCAATCTGGGTAGGTGAAACGCCGGGCTGCGATGCCTCAACAACAACACGCGTCTTAAAGCCTGTGCTCCATGTCCGCCGCCGCGCTCTTGTCTTTCCAGCCATGAGCTAAGTGTCCGCTTAGGATTAAGTGGACACTATCGTCGTGTTTGCAGCAGTATGTAAGGCGGTGCTGGCCGGACGGTTACGTTCATTCATCCATCGCTCCACAGCAAACGTTGCGTTAGTGCAGCACGTATAACTGACGGTGGTTCGTTTGGTTATCTATGACTATCCCAGATCTTTGCCAGCCTCATTGCCTATCCGTTCGACGCGTCTATTGACGAGGTGGGCTAAAGCCAGGCTCGTCATCGCACAAATTATGAGAGATGAAGCAGCAACAGGCATCCAGTAGTCCATAGGCAAGGTAACCACAATTGCGCACTGAAGCACGAGGATCAGCAGTTGCACAGAAATAATATAGCGATCTCTCAGCTTGCGCGACCAAAAGTAGGCGCGGAGTTCGGTCAATGCGGTCGCTGCCGCGAAGAAAACGGTAGCCCAGCCGATCATCGGCCAACTAAAATGGTTCAATGAAAGAGGGATTGGTACCAAGATAAGAATTACACCAATCAGAACAAACGCGGACATCATGGCGGTAGCGGCCGTTACTGAGCCGCGAAGGTTTCCCATGCCCATGCAATAACGTGCATAATTGCGATTGATCACCACCATTGCAAGTTGCCAGAATGCTTCTCCGATCGTAAGAGCCACGGCGAATGCGTCGCTGGGCAGTACCTTTAGCAAAAGATTTGGTGCGGTAATAAGTGCGCGAAAGTCTGCTACCATAAGAAAATTGGACAAGCTTTTTGCGTTTCCACGGGAGAACAAGTAAGCGAACGTAGTGAAAGAGAACTCGATTGACTCACGTGATGGCAAGGAGAGCATTCCACTCACCCCAGCAATGATACACATTACGCTTATGTTTGCGATTATAAAGAGTATAAGAAGTTGCTCAATAGATTGCGGAGCTACTAACAAACAAAGAACCAGAAAAAGTATTGATGGTGCATTCGAAACGATCTCAAATTGTCCAGGGGAGTTTGTACGTATCATTCCGGCAAGAAAAAAGTAGCTGATGCTGCATCCTGCGGTTGCCGCTCCAAGCGCAAATATTCCGCCACCAAAAAAATATCCAAAAAAGACAAAGCAGGTCAGTATCACAAGTGTTTGAAATAGCGGGGACAGTTTTACCTGTGTATCGAATTGCCCCTCGACCAAGATCGGTAGCTCATCTATTGCACCAAACGATAGCGCCAACGACGCAAGCAGTGCGAGAGAACTAATATAGGCATATTGCGCATATAAGCCACTTGGCAGAGTTGGAAGCACAAGCAAAACGAAGCCAAGCTTAGATGCCTGAGCGGCAAGCTTCCACGCCATTCCATGGCCGTAGCCTAGCAATATTTGCCATTTCTTCATCGCGCGTTCTCCGCCGCTAAAGTTGAATTGTCGCCACAGACAAACGAAGCAGTATCGCGCGAAGCACACCCTTTATGTATCATAGTAATTTTGAAGTTTGTTCCGCATTTATCGAGGGTGTTCACACCGGGTCCACCTGTTAGATTCTAGATTAGGCACAGGCGCACACAAGATAAACAACACAGAGGATTAGGAGCTTGATGCCAGGTTCGGTAGCCTGGACCAATAACCCCCTTGTGCCTAAGTTGAGATGCATATAAGTCGGCCATGGGAGTTGAGCAAAGAGTTGATTTCAAGACGACGTAACTCCCCTACGTACGATCAGAAAGACGGCAAGCCACCAAATCGATGTGTAGTTAAGGGCAATAGTGCAAAGTCTAAATGACCGTTGTGAATTTCCAATAGCGGCACAAGACCGCAATGACGATTCTGGTCTTACGCCTGTGGCAACTATATGTCCATCTTGGGTGCGCAAAGGTCGGGTCATCTCTAAATTTTGAACAATGCAGAATTGGAGTTGAGACAGCCTCACCGCATGTTGAGCTTCATCATTCACACCTACTTAGGTCAGCCTCTAAATGTTACAACAATGCCAAAGTTGCAATTGGCAATAGCACCTCATAGGGTACTTAGTCTGAACCATTAATCATTATCACTTGCAGTGATGTTCTAGAATTCTCCGCGTGGTGTGTGCAAATGGAGCACAGTGATCTGGCATGCCACATTTGAATTTGGCTTCATTATTTGGAGAGAAAACTTGAGATCCGCATTAGGCATTGTTGTGATTTCACTGGTGGCAGGTGTGTTGTCGTTTTTCGCCGTCTTGCACCTTTTGAATAGTAGCGTTCCCAACACACCCACTTCTGCCGACACGGCCCCGGACGTAGCATCCCAACTCAAAGAGTTGACAATTTGCACCAGCCAAAAAAAGATGGGAACCGATTGTGAGTTACATGCGGCACGGACTTTAGCCTTGATCAAGAGAGTGGTGCCAGGTCCTGGAAATTTCCACCACAGTTCTAAATTTAAAATTCTTGTTCTCGACAAGTATATAACTTTAAGTAAGAGTGCTTGCTCGGCAGTTGATATTGCGGTGGATGAGTTTCATTGGCGAATCTGGCCTGTCGACCCAGGCCATCTACCTGATCGTTGGAAGGATTCAGGTTTTGTTAGCGGTGTACAAAAGTTCAGCACGTCGGGAATAAAAATAGATGACACATGTCTTCTTGTATTTAAGATACCGTTCAGTTGGCTTAAGTCAATTGAAATAGGCCAATACGATAGGGTTGCAAAAAAGTGGGATTGGCGTGTCTCCGAGGAGGTCTAGAAAAGCCGTTGGTAAGTCGCCAACCGGCGTATCTCGTGTATCGATATGAATCCTTACAAGCTAATATAGCAACTATGCAGTATCACCTCCGGCAAGCCTGTTTGGTTTGACTATTGGTTATTTCATGATCAATCAAATAAAAAAGCTTACGCTCTATAACAAATTGGCTAGAGACAAGCAGCTCCTGACCCTGGCCGCTGTTTCGGTTACAGTGTGTGTGTTGGCCGGACAGGTGTCGCTGTCTCGGCTTGTTCCTGGGCTGCCTGAAGATCTTATCCGAGTTCGTTCTCTTGCATTGGTCCTCGTCCTGATCGCTGTTCTGCCGGTTCTGCAACGCGACTATCATCGCCTTTTAGCACCACCTCTGCTTTGCCTTGGCGCATTGTGCGGTTATCTGCTTCTGCGCGGTGTGGTTGATCCAGGACCGCAAACTTTCAGCAAATCCATAGATATTGTCTTCCTGCTGGTACAGGCCTGCGTTGTTGCGCTGATTGCCTCTCATCCTAATGCCCGGTTGGCGATTGCATATACCATAATCGCTTGTGCCACCGCACTATTCGCCGTTGCGCTATACGGTCAGTTGACAAGTCTAACCGGTGAAGTCGCAGAATTTGGATTTGGCTGGGGTAAAGTGATAGGTGCAATCACCCTCAACAGGATTGAGTTTCTGGGCTTTTGTGTCGTTCTGGTAATTTTAATCGTGCATACAGTCTTGTCGAGGATGGCATTATATAGCTTGCTGTTGTTGGGATCTCTATTCCTGTTTGGCACCTGGGGTACATTACAAAAATCAGCGTTGGCAGCTTCCATAGTTGTTATCGTCGGTGTTACGATTCTCCACTTATTCCGACGGCGTTGGCGCACGGCAATAATGATCATTGCTATGTTTACGTGCGGTGCTGCCTTGACAGCAATGGTTTTCGCTTCACACGTGGCAGGCCGTTTCCAACAATCGATCAACATCTCCCAGCGAACAGTTGACACAGAGAAGAACAAAAAAAATGCTGCGATGTTAGCGAGACCTGTTCTTCATCAAGCAAAATGGAGAGCTAAGTCATCTTATCAGGATCCAGCGACTATCGTTGACATCCCAATTGCGAGTCGCGAGGGGTCGTTACCAACTGCAGACGATGAACCGTGGCAAGGCAGCCTTAAATTGCGATATTGTTATTTCAAGAGCGCGACATTGCTTGAGCGTAAGCCCGGCACCCCCGTACTTTGCTTTGAACGCCATCTAGTCGACTCTACAAGCCGACTCGTCCTTATGGCAGAGGCTATCCGAGGTTTCGTAACACGTCCGGTCTTTGGCTACGGGCTTGCATCATATCAAGTTTTGCTGATCCATCCAGAAACCAAAACACCTGATCCATATCTTTACCCTCACAATCTTTTTCTGGAGGTTGCATTCGAGGGCGGTACTGTTGGGCTGGTTTTATTGATCATAGCGTTAGCTGTTGTGTTGCGTGCGGCATGGAAGACTTCTGCACCAACTGGCGTGTCTGTACCTGTACTCGGTTTTGCAGCCTTTATGGCTATATCAGTGTTGTTTTCAGGTGATATTTACGACTCACGACCCATGTGGTTATCATTAATTCTATTATCCTTCTATGATCCCGGCGATGACAGTTGGTTGAGAACGTCTTAAAGTATTTCGGCTTGGTCGGAAAATCAGCTTGTAAATGAGGTTTGGCTTATGAGGCGACGTGGCGAAAGTGATCCTGACACTGGATTGGGTCATTTTCTGGTCATGCATTCGACGCGAGCCCTCAACGCTGGCTATAGAATTTTTAGTGGAAGTTTTAGGCACCCCCGCGCGATTTTGGTTTTTATGACATTGCTGCTTCTTTTTGCTGTCGGGATGATGTGGAGTATGTCGACGAATCCTGCAGCCGCTGTCGCCTTGGACCTCATGCTCCGCGTTTCAATAATCGTTACTGTGACCTACGCTCTGCTTTGTTACATCTTCGGTTTCAAAGGTAAGAAAAAGTCCAATGTCGACCAGACTGTTCGCGTGGGCATTTGGTGGGCGATGTTTAGTGTTATGGTGGCTGGCGCAGTTGCGTTAGTTGCTTTTGTTCCAACAACTGCGTCGGTTGAACTTTTTAGGCTAATGTTCACTGATGGATATTCGACTCAATGGACAGATGCCGAAATTCGTCTTTCCACCAGTTTTATGCCGATTTGGGCCCAAACTCTGTTTGAGGCGGCACGTAGATTAGCCGCCCCGTATTGCCTAATTGAATTTTTTTTTGGGCCTGCAATTGTGCATCGGCGAAGGCAGATTGGATTTGCACTGCTCTTTATTGTTTCGCTGTTCGTTTTCTCAACCCTCGACCGTGCCGTCCCCGTGTTCTATTTCGCAATGATCATGGCAGGAATTCTGCTGACATACGGCCTCTCAGCGCTCAAGAACAAATACCTCTATCTTAACCTCATTGGCATTGTCTTCGTCATAGTGACTTTTAAGAATATTCAATACGGAGAGTTTCATGAGCTTCGGTTTACGAGAAACTTCGAGATAGCCGGACGTCTGGAGAGCAAACCCGTTACAGCTGGAAAACCCGCAGCTACGGCGCAGGAATCAGCCATTGTCGTAGAACCTGACAAACCCGCAGCCTCAGCGCCAAGCCAACCGTCATACATAGGCTATGCTGTATCGTCGCTAATTGACCGTATCTTGTTATCTCCCGTTGCAATGACACTTTATGCCGTCGAGAGTTACGGCCCCGGTGAATATAAACACTGGTCAGCCACACGGATTTTCTCGCTACTTGGCTATGGCCGCTTTGTTGGCTCGCTTGAGACGGGGAAGAAAAAATATCATGACGCCTTTCCTGTCACGTTCATTGGGGATCTATGGCGCAATGGCGGGCATTTATATGTGCCGTTTTATGCAGCCCTTATTGCTCTCACGCTTTTTCTGCTCGACCGGTTTGTATTTGCGTCTCAGGCGCCCCTGTCACTACAGGTCATCAGTTTATTTGGCGTCCTATTTTTGTTCTATGGCAATGCATTTAATGCCACGTCGTGGTTGATGATATGCGGCAGCTTGGCCCTCATTTATTGCATGGATCTACTTTCACGCTGGTTGCGCGCGAGTGGGCATACACCACACAAATCATGAATGATGCATTTCATGAATGATGCATTGGCTTATCTAATTAAGCCCATTTCATTGGTTTGTCATAGTCAGCTTGAGGTGAGATATAATTTGGGTGCACGCTGTATAATTACAACAAATGTGAACATCACGGGCTACAAGACGAGAAGGCTGTTTTTATCTTTTGTGCAGAATTGACATCATTTGAGCTTGACACTCTATTCCAGTTTAGAACATGTGTTTTCTGGAACCTCTAACCGTTGTGTGTTAGGGGGACGCCACACCTTGAAGCGTTGTTGTAGTATAGATGTAGTACATCTGAGAATGTTGCAAAAAGTTCAGGGAAGGGCAGCTCTTCGTATGAACATAAACTTGAAAAAATTATGTCTGAGATGAAAGTTATGAAAACAACCTGACTAAATACACTGGCCAGCTTCAGGTCAATTTTTCAAATCCCACAAAAAAATCGAGTCGCAGTAATATGAACGTTTCACAGCGCGTCGCTGAACTTCGTGAGGAAGTAGAGGCAATCAGCCGCATAAGCGAAGAGCAATGGTTGGAAGACCTGAATGATCGAAAGCGCAAAGAGCTTGAGTTTCATGACGAACATCGTGATCGGGGCAAGTTAGATGAAGACGAAAATCTTGACCAGGATACCTATGAGAAATTCTATGGGAACCGAAAGTATTACGTAGCAACCGAGGCGTCGCGAAAATATACGCGTGATTGGATCTCGAGGTTTGCATGTGATTCAGTTTTTCTAGACTATGCGTGCGGCAATGGAGAGAACGCTATTGCTGCAGCTAAGGCAGGTGCATCGCTCGCACTTGGGCTTGATTTATCTCCGATCTCAGTCGACAACGCCCGTGGAGACGCAAAAGCAGCAAGTGTGTCAGAGAATACTTTGTTTTTTCAAGCGGACTGCGAAAATACCAAACTACCCGATGCCTCCGTCGACACAGTAATTTGTTCTGGCATGTTGCATCACCTTGACCTTTCATATGCGTTTCCAGAATTGCGGCGCATTTTGCGGCCAGGTGGACGGATTTTGGCGATAGAGGCGTTAGACTACAATCCGGCAATCAAGCTCTATCGAATGCGCACGCCTGAAATGCGCACGGATTGGGAAAAGGCTCATATCCTGAGCCTAAAGGATGTGGAATTCGCCAAACACTTTTTTGATTTGGGAGAGCTCAAGTACTGGCACGTTTTTGGTATTGCTGCGCCTCATGTGGGGCCGCTGGCGCCTGTGTTGCATGGTCTTGATGCCGTGTGTACCAAAATACCCTTACTTCAGCGGATGGCATGGATTTTTACATTCGAACTTATCCGAAACGACAAATAGTATATTATCTCTTTGAGCCAGTCGTACGCTTAAAATGGGCCAATAAGAAACGTGGTGCGCAACGTCGTTCGAAAAGAAATCGGGAAGTAGTCACGATAGAAGTAGTCACGATAGAAGTAGTCACGATAAGATGTCAGAAGTAAAAAGTGACAGTGTTGCAACAGCGGATTTTACGACAGTCACCGAGTTGGCGGGTGATGCCGTCTCTCCCCAGCAGGTTGCGAGTGCCGAGCATCGGTATAGGTGGGCTACCAGACTAGGTGCCGGTAAAGATATTCTTGAGGTTGCCTGCGGTAGTGGTGTTGGACTTGGCATGCTCGAGAAGTCCGCTCGCTCAATTCGTGCCGGAGATATCACGCCTTCACTGGTGGCCAAAGTCAAAGAGACTTATGGCGATCGCATTGACGTGTCACATATCGATGCACACTCTCTGCCACTACACGATGAGTCTCTAGACGTGGTGATCATGTTCGAGGCGCTTTATTACCTACCCAATCCGGAAGACTTTGTTGCGGAGTGCCGACGCGTTCTTCGTAGCAATGGTTTGGTTCTGCTAACAACGGCCAATAAGGACGCGCCAGACTTTAATGAGAGTCCATTTTCTGAAAAGAATTGGGGCATTGGGGCATTGGCCGAACTATTCTCTCAACATGGATTCGAGGCAGAGTTTTTCGGTTACTGGCCCTATTCAAAAGACACCCCTTGGATCCGCGTCCTAAAGCCGGTTAAGCGCGCGCTCGTTGCTAGCGGCTTCATGCCGCGTACGATGAATGGAAAAAAGCTATTGAAAAGGCTAGCCTTCGGCAAACTTGTAAAAATGCCAGCTGAACTTACAGACGACGTAACTACTTTTCAGCCGCCAACTCCGCTCGCCAACGATGCAGCCGACCGTCACCATAGAGTGATCTATGTCAAGGCAACACTCTTGTGACCAAAGGATCTGTAATAATGTCTGTCAGCTCGAATATGAAGATTCCGTTCTTCGATTACGGCGCTCTTTACCGTCAGTACGAGACGGAATACCAAGAGGCGTTTTGCAGCGTTGGAGAACGTGGCGCCTTCATCATGCAACAGGATCTCACCGACTTCGAAGCGTCGCTGGCGGAGTACACTGGCACCAAATACGCGATCGGATTGGCTGACGGCACAATGGCTTTGCTAATCGGCCTAAGGGCGGCAGGCATTGGTCGGGGCGACGAAGTTATTTTGCCTGCGCACACGTTTGTGGCCAGCGCGGCGGCAATCCACCATGCTGGGGCACAACCGGTGTTGGCCGACATTGGCCAAGATCATCTTATCGACGCTGCTAGCGTCGCACGTTTGATCACACCAAAAACCAAGGCGATTATGCCAGTGCAACTCAACGGTCGCGTGGCGAATATGGACCAGATTCTGGAACTCGCTGAGTCGAATGGGCTTAAAATCGTAGAGGATAGTTGTCAGGCACTTGGTGCAACATTCAAAGGTCGTCAAGCAGGTAGCTTTGGTGCAGTTGGCGCGTTCTCTTTTTATCCATCCAAGACGCTGGGCTGCTTCGGCGATGGCGGTGCACTGATAACCAACGATGATAATGTCGCCGCAGCAGCCAAACTCATGCGCGATCACGGGCGAGGCTCGTCCGGCAAGGCTGAGCTGTGGGGGTACAACTCCCGTTTGGACAACCTGCAGGCTGCATTCTTAAACATTAGATTGCGCAATTACGACCAAGAAATTGAACGTAGGCGCGAGATCGCACGCGGGTACCATGAGCATCTCGCTGGAATTGAACATCTCCAGCTGCCGCCAGGGCCAAATGACGAAGGCGACCATCTTGATATTTATCAAAACTATGAAATTGAGGCTAACGACCGCGACAGTCTTCGACTTTTTCTACAAGAACATGGCATCGGTACCATTCTACAATGGGGCGGCCAAACGCTTCATCAGTTTGATGCACTTGGAATGAACGCAGACGTGCCATACACAGAGGCTATGACGAAGAGATTTATGCTGCTTCCAATGAACATTTCTGTCAATGATGATGCTGTCGCATACATCTGTAGTGTCATACATAACTTTTATCGTCGATAGCTACACACATGCATGAATTAGTGCCAAGGAAGATGCTATGACTACTAACTCCCCCAATGTTTCTGCTGGTTTCCGCACGAACGACGAGCAACTCGAAGGCAGTCGCAATGAAGCGGCTTTTAATGCCAGCCCACTTTCGTGGGAAAAGAAAATGGAAAATTTTCCCAAGTATGTGAGGCGGCAGAACCTGACTCGTTTCCTGGCTCTATACGAGATTTTCAAGCAAGTTCTTGAGGTTAAAGGATCAATCGTTGAATGCGGGGTCAACCAAGGTTTTGGTATTATGACCTGGGCCAAATTGTCGGCGATCCTGGAGCCGGTAAACCTGACACGGCGTATTTACGGTTTCGATACATTTCAGGGTTTCCCTGAGCTAAACGAACAGGACCGCGCCGCTTCTAGCGGACACGTCAAGGCCGGTGATTTATCGGCCAATAGCTACGATGAAATTATGCAGCTTGCACAAATTCATGATTCAACGCGCTTTATTGGACACATTCCCAAGATCAAACTGATCAAAGGAGATGCAGCCGAAACCATTCCTAAATTTATTGAACAAGAGCCTCACGTTTTGGTTTCTTTGTTGTTTCTAGATTTTGATCTTTATGAAGGCACCAAGGTGGCGCTTGATCACTTTCTTCCCCGGATGCCGAAAGGCGCGATCGTTGCGTTCGATGAATTGGATAATCCATTGTGGCCTGGTGAGACACGGGCAATGCTGGAGGTTCTTAACAAATACAGGTTTCGGTTGCGGCGGCTACCGTTTGATCCGTATATCGGATACGCAGTCATAGAGTAATTTTGTAACGCGCTATCGCGCAAGCCACTTAATTGCGGACCTAAAAAAAGGCTTAGGCTGCGTTTAAAGGGATTGATTTACCTTGCATGCATGTCTAGGGCGCTTGCAAGTGAACGACCAATAACATAAAATAAAAATAGACTTGAAAATGCCGCGATTTATATCGTTCTTATCCGATCCATAAGATGCGCATGAAGGATATATGTGAATATCATAAATATTCACTAGATCAACCTGCGAAACGTTGGGCTCGACTTTGAGCAGATCAGTTGATTGCCAATCATGGGATAGAGCGCTGAGATAGAGCGTCGCGCAAATAGCTTCACTGAGCACAACAAAAGGCTCGACGCTCTAGTACCTGCGTGATGTTAGATTGCTATTTTTTTTGTACACTTGGAAAATGGATAGTTTTCACTTTGTGGAGAAGGGCACGGTCTCGCATTTGTGTAATCTATCCTGGAACGTGTCATATAGATCAGAGTATTTCTTGCGACCGGGAGGATTAATGCAGAGATTTAGTAGCCCACCATCGTGCCGGCGAGCCGCCCGCGCTTCAGTTACTCTTGGAGTGTTTCTTTGTCTCATTCCACAGCCTGCGTTGGCCTATCTCGATCCGGGCGTCGGCAGTATGTTGGTGCAAGGTATTATTGCTGGCATTGCTGCACTATCTTCGGCGCTGTTTATCTTGCGCGTTAAGCTACGCCAACTATGGAATCGATTGATTGGACGTAGTGTGAATACTATCGAGAAAAGTGGAAAAGATTCTGAGCCAAGAAATGAGTAAAGGCGGAATGTTGTGGGATCCAGCTTCATTTCGAGATCCAGCTGGTCGGGTCATCAAGCTAGAAAACCGAGTGTTCCGAATTGTCTCCCCGCTCCATGCGCCAGTGTTTAAGCGTGTGTTGGATAGCGGAGTTTTGAATGCGTTAGCTGAGCGGCGCGCAATGGTAGACACCCAGCAGTTACGCTCCTCAGACATTCCCGACGAAATAGCGGAAAAACTCGACCCTGGCGCCGTGGTACTTGAGCATGAGTGTATCGCACCAATTACCTACCCCTACGAGTGGCCCTGGGAGGCGTTGCGCGATGCTGCGGTCTTACATCTCGACGTGCATTTGGAGCTTCTTGATGCGGGATTTACATTATCAGATGCTTCTGCTTTCAACATCCAGTTTGACGGGACCAAACCCATTTTTATCGATGCCCTATCGGTGATCCCCAACATTGAAGGTGAGCGTTGGCAAGGGTACGCTCAATTCCAATCTGAGTTTCTCAATCCGCTTCTCATTGAGTCCGCAACGGCCGTCTCAATGAACGCTCACTACCGTGGCACACTGAGCGGTCCCAGCAGCCGCGAAACGCTTAGCTTGCTGCCGTTTCGTTGGCGGCTAAAGCCAGTAACGCTAATGCACGTTGAACTGCCTGCCCGAGCTACGGTTCGAGAACAGACAAAACGTGATAAGGTTGCAGTGTCGAGAAAACTCCGACCCCTGTCGCGCAAGCATTTTAAAGATTTACTCAATCACCTGCGGCGCTCAATATTGGCACTACCTCAACCCTCTGGCTGTGGTGAGACATGGTGCGACTACGCGCATACTAACAGCTATGAGACGGGCGAAAAATTACGGAAGGTTGAGGTGATTGAACGATGGAGCCGTAAAATTCGTCCAAACTGCCTTTTGGACTTGGGCTGTAACATTGGCAAAATGTCTGAAGTGGCACTGATGAATGGCACCAAACGTTCTATAGGGCTCGATTCAGACAGACCAAGCCTCAACCTCTGTTTCCGCCAAGCCAAGGCGACGCGGCAGCCATTTTTACCGCTTTATGCCGACCTTGCCAATCCATCGCCATCGCAAGGTTGGAACGGCGTTGAGCGCTCAGCCTTGCTAAAGCGTCTTTCCTGCGATGGGGTTCTAGCGCTAGCACTCGTGCATCACCTCGTTATTGGCCGCAATCTTCCACTTGACGCGGTTGTTGCCATGATTGTGGAACGTGCACGTTGCGGACTTATTGAATTTGTGCCGAAGTCCGATCCGATGGTGCAAACACTCCTCTCAATGCGCAAAGATATTTTTCCCGATTACACATTGGAGCATTTCACGAAGTGTTTGGTAAAACGGGCTCGAATCGTAAACTCGGAAGCGATAACAGAAAGCGGACGTACATTATTTGAGTTCGAGCGGAATAGCATGCAATGATAATTGAGCAATGGGTAGGTTCTCGGTTATTGCCGTGGCAGCGCAGAGCAACCAGTATTTTCCTAATTGCAGGCCTAACCATCCCGGTGGCCAGCTATAGTGGATATGCTCCCAACGATATTGAATATTTGATACTACTCATCATCACCTGCGCGCTTGGGTTGCTGATTGCACCATTGCTGTGCTGGCGGCCCGCTACAGCCGCGGCTGTTGTAATTACTCTTGGATTAATGGCAGACCTCTACTTCGGTCGCTATTTGACCAATAGTATTTTCCTCTGTGTTGCAATAGCCATATGCATATTACTAATTGGTGTTTTCGCAACATTGCGGCCGTCTGAAGGTGCTGGAATTGCTGCTGCAGTTGTCTTTTCTCAGATTGCATCGGCACTTATTCTGCGGCCGTCGGCAGAGCAAATTAGTGCGGTTAAAATCCAGCCTGGAAATGTGGCAAGCGTCATCCACATCGTGCTCGATGAACATGGTGCTATTGATGCTTTGCCCCAAGACATTGTGACAATCCAGGAACGCCAGCACCTTCTAAAAGCCTGGCAAGCTATGGGATTTGCACTCATGCGTCGGGCCTACACGACTGAGGATGCGACCGTTAGGACTATGGCACGCATCTGGAACCCAGGCATCGACGACCCTTATGATCTGGTTTTGAAGAAAGACACTGGTGTGCCTTACTCACTCACTAAGGCAACCGGCGCGAGCATAATAGCCCGAAAACGCGTCCTTGACGTAACGAGCTTCACCTACTTTTCAGTCCAACGTGCGCTAAGAAGTCGTGCCACGATAGCCAGACATAGCGAAGTTGATTACAATCTTGACTTAGAGGGTATCAAGAATGGGAATGTACCACTCAATGATCGCCTCAAAATCTTGATTGCCAGAATGGCGTTGTGGCATACGAAAGTGGCAAAGTCGCAGTTTATGCAGTTTCTCATGGACAAGACAAAGCTGCTGCATGCAACAGGTGGTCCATTCTACATACTGAAATCACCAAATGCGCTGACTGCCAAGCACGTCCTTGACCAATTTTCTGAGCGGCTAAGGTGCTGCGGTGAACGTGGTACATATTACTATGTCCATGTACTATTGCCACATTGGCCGTACGTATTTAAAGATAACTGTTCAGTTCTTGAAGCTAATGCTTGGCGCTATAATGAAACCCATGAATTTGGTGCTAAAAATACGCTACATACGCGTCGCGCGCGATATCGATTATATGTCGATCAGGTAACATGTACGCAAAAGATTATTGCCAAGATTGTTGACGCCGTTAAGGCGCAGCCCAAGTTGCACGACGCCACAATTCTCGTCCATGGTGATCATGGCGCACGCATCTCAATTAACAATCGCAAGGCAACATCGCAAGCAGGTTACGATGAACGCGCCTATCAACTAGACCGACGGGCAACATTACTTGCAGTTAAAGGTCCCAATCTCCCCGTCCGCTCAGATTCCCGTAGCGTAAGACTAGATGACGTTGTGCACACTCTCTGGGCAACTGATTTTGCAAGCTATCAAGCTGCTTTCGAAACAAAACGGGAAGATTCACCTTTTGCAAAAGTGCAGCGCACTCAGCCGATCGAATGACCCATTTTCAAGTGTTGCCAACATTACTTCGTCTGATGGGATATTAAATGGGATATTAAAAAAAGTGGCTGAATGATGCTTATGGTCTCAGTTTGCTTGATGCTCCGCCGGAGAAGAGATGCTTCATGACGGGCGGTATGTTTAGCGAATTGCGCGGTAATATTCGTTATTCACACAGCAATGCTTGGATTAGCGTTGATTGACACGCTGGATATGTTTCCACTTAAAGGCTCGTTGATCTAGTCATCGTGACGTTTCCTGTGCGAGAGGGTACTGATCGAAACAGCTTTTGGCTCAACGATGCAAGCTTCGCGGCACATCGCACAACCGGTACAAAACTCTTGATCTATATGTGGCGTCGGGCCGTTCCAGACAAGGGCTTCTGCCACCGGACAGCTATCTGCACAAGCACCGCATTCTGGTCCCAGATAGGGAAGACATTTTGTAGTGTCGATCAAAGCCATCGCAAGTTTTGCTGGCGGCAAGTCTGGCTCGCTGCTTGTATCTTCCTCACTTTCGTTGCCCTGTTCTAACTGTTGGATTTTCGGCCATGCCAAAGCACCGGAGTCACATGCGGCAACGCATGGCCAATCCGCACACATCTGGCAGCCTTTGTTCATTAGATCCATGGCTGGCGTTGCCGCGGCCTGCAATCCGAATTTTGGCGGTAGAGAAAACAGCACGTCATGCGGGCAAGCTTTGATGCAATCATTGCAGCGCGTGCATTTTAGAAGGAAATCAAGTTCCGCAATGGCGTAGGGTGGCCTGATCCAGCGTCGGGCGCTTTCGTTCACCCGCTGTTCGGCTTCGTTGACGGCGATACCTGCCACTTTGGTCAGGCCCCATCTGAAGAAATCTCTTCGTTCCAACGTGACGTTCCTCACTCTAGTAGCGCATCACCATCTGCTGCATCAACAGCCACACATGATAACCTGTCATTGCCACTACAAAAAACAGAACCGGCACAGAATGCCACGCTTGGGAATATTTTCCCTGCTGTGATTTTCCCTTGGTTATGTTGAGTGGCAGGATACAGTTTCTGTGACCGGCGCAAGATAATGAGAACAGCGATCGCAAATCCCAACGCCATCATGCCCGCTTGAATGGCGTTGAGTACATCTTGCGACAATACCAAATCCGTCCCACGGACCAGTTTCTCACCCTGACTTAGGGGCAATGTCTCCTCTCCCAAGTGGATTGTTGAGAATATCTCCAAGACCGCGGTTTTCAAGCACGAGATGATTGATATTATGGGCGATGTGGTAGGCGAAGGCGAGCGGTAAGGCCGCGAACGCACAAATGAGAAAACTGCTTACGAAAGCCACCAGGCGCATGATGAAGACGTCCGTTTCAAACAAACGGCGGCGCTAAAAAATGCAACTGGAGCGGCGAGACATGCAATAAAGCCGACCGTTAAACTGCTGAGCATCTGGCCGCTATCGCCCACAGTCAGAGCAAAATAGCGCATCCAGTCTTCCCAAAGTCCTGTCATGACCAAGCCGTGAAAACCGGTCAACGCTAACAACCCCAGCATAAAGAAAGCCTCATCCCAATGTGGGCGGGCGTCCTGGATCGCTTCAGAACTGGGGTCTCGAACATGCCACGCCACATTTTCGTATGGGCATGAGCGGGCACAATTTCCGCAGGATGTACAATAGGTATTCTGTTTCATGCGGCCCATGACCAGATGGGTGGGGCAAGGCTCGATTGTGTCGGTGCCATAGTAGCACTCAAGCGTCGTGCAACTTGCGCAGATGTCTGGTTCCGCCGGTCTCAGTTCGACAGGTGCAAGCTGTGAATAGGACCCAACAGTTCTGCCAACGGGGCAGAAGTAGCGACAGAACGCTTTGCGCTCGAAGAGTGCTTGCGAGAAGGTTGCCATCACGACAATAGCCAGAGCCAGAATGGCTGTTGCATACGGGCTCATCGTCACCCCAACGCCCAATTCAAGCCAGGTCAGACCGATCAGAAGAAAAATTGCCGGCCAAACAGAACGTAGATATTTGGGCACACGCAAATTCAAAGACGTACCAAGACGAACAGGTCCCCAAAGTCGCCGACGGACAAAAAGGCTGGCAAGCGTATCCCAGGGGCAAACAGCGCACCAAGCTGTCCCGAGGAAAAACACCGATACAATGAGACCCGCCCACCATAAATTCCAGGTCAAAACGGTTGCTGCATTTCGCTCCGGGATTTGGGTGCCAAACAGCCCTGCATAGATAATCATTAGGAACAGACTGGCGACAACAAATCTCAATGTCAGCAACACCCAGCTGTGGGTTGTGACATAGTGGATGAAGTCGCCAACATATGGCAGGCTGATTAAATTAAAATGTCGTGTCTGCCTTAGTCCCAATCTAGAGCCAGGATTAGACGTGACGATGTATGAACCAATCAGCAACCTCCCCAACACCATGGCCATAAACACCAACACCGCGATTCCCCAAACTTGTGGCAAGCCTGGGTGAACAAGGCGCCCAGCGGCATCAACGGTGCATAAGCTGGCAGCCTGGGCAGCTTCCAATTCAGCTTCCGTCATGCGGAGTTCTCCCGCTCCCGCTCCTGATCATGGTTGCCACGGATTAGGCCGGTCATTGCCCGGCGGCGTTGGATCAAGCTGACACTGACAAGAATACTGAGAATGAGAATTGCTGATAGTCCAAGCGGACCGATGGGAGGAGGAGGCCCGATACGAAGTGGAAAATCAATAATGTAGGGAGTTTCGTCGCTTTGAAACTGCGCCGTAATTATGTAGTCGCCGTTATTGGAAAACACGAAGCCTTGGCGATAAACATTGTCATCCGAGGGTTGAACCCCAAGCGTTTCTTGATTTGTGGAAAAACCCAGCCAAGCAGACCATGAATTGTCACGTACATTGAAAGTGACGTTCTCCTCTAAAGCTTTTTGATTATCGATACGCTTTGTGCATAAAGATGAATGCGTCCAGGTTCTTTAGATCGTGGAAAGGCCGGGAATACCATGTAGTTGACGAAATAGTCGCCAATCATGGTCTCAACCTGCATGCTCGGCGGCGTGTTGGAATTTTCATTCAGGCTGTAGGCTGGCCGCCCGAGGATGTGGTGAGCTTCTGCCACGTCGACTATTGATAGCCACGTAAAAAAAACCGCGACGAGTGCAAACAGTTTCATCATATCGCTCTGCATCGATTACGCAGCATTTTTGGTATCACTTTCCTCAGGGCGCTTGATGACCCAAATCGGCTTGCTGGGATGTGGGCACACTTCAACACACATACCACAACCGACACATCCGTCCCTGATGTATGGACGGTATTGGTTCCACATCTTGAAACGAATAGCCTTATCACCTAGCGGGCAGACGCTGACGCAAGCACCACAGATGCCACGATCAACCCATGGATAACAGGCGGAACGATCAATTGAGGCGATCCCCATATCTACTTTTGTAATCGGCGTTTTCGTCAGCGCATTTGTTGGACACACATCGATGCATTTACTGCAAAGAATACAGCCTTTCTGGGTCGGGTCGACGAAGGGTGTGTTGACCAATGCTCCGCCACCACGGTCATGGAACCGAATGCAGCGTGGCGGACAAATCTCTCCGCATAACCCACAACCGATACAGGCCTTGATAAACTCAGCATCATCCGCCAACGCACCGGGCGGGCGCATATAGTTGCGTTTGCGGGGTTTGAAGCCGGGAGCCAGCAGACGCGAAAAGCCATAGGGAAGCATGACAGTGGCAAATGTTACTGCGCCTACAATGATGTTCTGCAAGAAGCTGCGGCGCTTCATGAGCGCACCTCCACAGTTTCTCCACCAGACACAGCTTGAGCACCTAAGTCTTTCTCTTTCTGGCGGCGATATTGCCGACCGAGATGACCATGACCCTGGTAAGATTGGTCCGTTATTCTAATTCTAAAGTCCAGTGCCTCCGTCGGACAAATAGCAATGCAAGCCGTGCAATTGTTACACTCTTGCCCGAAGTTATCGCGCAATGGATCGAGGCCGAACTCGCAAACAGCATTGCATTTTGCACAGTCATTACAATTTTCCACAATGCGTTGAATGCGGACAGGCCGATACCGTCCGATGAGCGAATAAAGTGCACCTCCCGGACAGACGTAACGGCAAAAGCCGCGCCGCGCGACCAATAAGTCGAACAGAAGCGTGCAGATAAAGAAGATCATTCCCGCCCCAAAGCCGCCGAGCGCAATGGCATAATAGATCTCCCGGCCAATAATCGCTGGCGGGTAAATGGCAGCGACCATAATTGATCCGGTTACAATTGACAGGATGATACCTGCAGCCAGCACGCCGTACTTCAATCTCCTGTCGAAATGAACATTGCCTGTTTTCAGACCCGCCCAACGTAACCAAGCACCAAGATTGGTGTTTAATTCGTAGATAAAAGTCGCCGGACAAATCCAACCGCAGAAGAAGCGACCAAACACGGCGGTTAACGCCACCGGAATCAAGGCCGTAACAAAGAACGGCCAATATAACGACCATGACGCCGCCATCTGGCCAACCACCGCAAGGGGATCAGATAGCTTGAGACCCCAAAAGGTTCCAGACCAGGTGTTGCCTTTGATGGCGTCAAGCTGCGTCTCCGGGTTGCTGACAAACGGAGCTGTGATCATCTCCATGATATCAAAGAGTTGCTTTTCACCTGGGGCAAGCAAGTCATAGGCGTGGGCCGCGATATAAGTTTGGTAGAGGTGTATGAACGGCAATAGAACAAGCATGAAGAATACAATTGAAAGTATCACCCACCGCAACTTATTGAGATGACGCCAGAGAAAAAATGGCTTTACTGATGTGTTCATTTCTCTCAATCGTGTTTGGGAATAACCCTGATCGCCTGAGGAAGCTGAATGCACGAGCGTTCGCACAGGCCGCAGCCGACGCATTTGTCCGTTACATGGGGTTGCTCCAGCAATCCAACAGTTATAGCGACATCCTGCAAGGGACAGGCTCGGTAGCACACGCCGCAGGTCTTCCCTTGGAACGACAAACAAAGTTGCTCGTCGACAACGGCGCGGCCCATACTAACGCCTTCAACAATGGCGTCTGCCGTGCGCTCAATCTTTTGAATGGCACCACTCGGGCAGACGTCGCCACATTTCATGCACAGGATGCAGCTCTTATCGCGTGGCGTGATGTAGGGCGTATCGATTGAACTCAGCCCGTTCTCGATGCCGAAGTAATCAATGCATCGATTTGGGCAGACCTCCCCGCATTGTCCGCAACGGATACATGCAGTCAGGAAATCACTTTCCTTAAGCGCTCCAGGTGGGCGCAGATATCTTATGCCCGGCTGATGGCGTACCTCAGGCCAGACTTCTTCAGGCACAAGTGCGGCTGCCGCCCCCGCACCAACGCCCATGAGGAAGTCTCTGCGTTCCATTTAATGTCTCGTCAGCTCTTAGTTTGTGAGCGGGCCTATGAAACGATCTTCATGCCTTTCACCTGCGGGTGCTCAAATCTTTTCGATACGGCACACACTCTTCTTGAAGTCGACCTGTCCCGAAACCGGATCCCAAACACGACTTGTCACAGCATTTGCGAGCCATTTGTTCTTCTTTGGATCAGCACTGTCGGCAACAGATAAATTCCATGGCCCAAACATGTAGCCCCGAGGAACATTGTTTCGCGCAGGTTTGACGAGAGAGTTGGTTCCAACCTGCGCCCGCGCTTCCAGAGAGCCTCGACGCGTGACGACGCGAACCTTGTCACCGTCCTTGATACCAAGATCGTTCGCGTCTTCAGGGTGCATTTCGACATACATTTCCGGCACCAAGCGGCGCGTCGTCGGACTGCGGTTGGATTTGGCGGTGTGGAAATGTTCATAAACAACGCCCAGACCAAACCAATAAGGGTATTTGTCCTTGGCAACCTTGTCCCATGCCATGCCACGCTGGTCTTCATCGGGCATGTCGGGGGTTAGGCCCATATCCCGCGCCTTCTTGATAAGGTCGATGTTGTCGATGGTATAGAAATCCTTCTCAACACCAAACCTCATCAACTCACGCGTCACTTCCTCGCGCTCGGAATAATCCTGCTTGCACAGCTTGATATGGACCTTGCCGTCCTTGGTGCGGAAATATCCGTAAGGGCGGTTCTCCCAAACACCCTCTTGCGACATATAGCGGCGTTTTGATCCACCTTTCTTGGCGAACTCATAATTCGGCGCCGGCCATTGGATGCCACGCAGCGCGATCAACTGTTCATATGGGGTTTTGCCGTCTTTCTCTTCGACCTCCAGGATGCCGGTTATATCAGCGTCGGTTCCTTTAGATGCGCGCACCATGTCGCGAAACACTTCTTGGGCATCATAGAACCCATCCTTTTTTCGCTCGTAGGGCAGGATCTTGTGCGCATCCAGGCCAAGGAGCTCAGCGATCTCTTTCGCCTTGTCGATGACCATATCCATATCGGGACGACAACCCGGAGGCGGCTCGGCGGCCTTTTGGCAGATATTGATGCGTCGTTCCGACGAGATGTAAACGCCTTCCACTTCGCCCCAGGTGGCAGCGGGGAAAATCACATCGGCATAAAGGTTGTTAGGTGCGTGGCGATAGATCTCCTGCACAACACTAAAGACTTTATTCAATGCAGGACGTGACAGGTTGTGTGTATCTGGCAGATCGATGTGGGTCGCATAGACAAGGAACATGGCCTTGACCTCACCCTTAAGCGCCCGCTCCATCATGCCAACGGCATAACCAGGGTTCTGTGAATTCATGGCCCTGGTCAGGTTTTCTTCAGGCACGTTCCAATGCTTGGCCATGTGAACGCGATGTTTATCGTTCGACAGCGGCTCGTTAAACGGCAGCCGTCCAGTCAGACCACCTGTGAAGCGTTCACCCATGGCGTTGGGTTGACCTGTCATTGAGAACGGCCCGCAACCAGGTTTCGCCAAGTTACCTGTCAGCGTCAGCAGATTAATGATGGAAATTACGTTATGCTGACCATGGATGTGCTGGTTGTAACCAATCCCCCACATGATGATGACGCCGCCTTGGCCGACACCTTTGGGATCGTCCTTGGCGCGCGCCAGCCGCTTGCGTGTAGCCTCAGCAAACATTCCGGCAACCCGACGGATAAGTGCGGGCGATACGTCATGATTGGGTCCGCCCATGCGATCCTGGACTTGCTCGGGGCTGTAGTTTGCAGAAACCTCCTCGACATACTCTTCCCATCCGGTCGTGTGTTCCTTCACAAACTTCCAGTCGATAACGTCCTTGTGGTCCTTCAACAGTACATGGGCGATGGAATTCAAAAATGATATGTCGCCGTTGAGGATCGGAACATGCACCGTGTTCTTAGGGTTGATGTCCTCATAGCCCGTAACTGTGCCAGTGCGCCGTGGATCAACAATAACACTGGGGATGTCATTTTTTTTCTTATGATCTGCCGCGCGCCAAAAGATGATTGGGTGTGACTCGCGCGCATTGTGACCAAAGTGCATGATCATGTCGCACATTTCGATGTCGTCATACGCCAATGGCGGCGTATCGGAACCCAACGTCGCAAAATATCCGGTAACAGCCGAAGTCATACACATGCGCGCGTTGGCTTCGATTGTGTTGGAGCCCAAGACCCCCTTCATGAAAAGGTTTTCGAGGTACTGGCCTTCAACCGTAAGCTGGCCTGAACCATAAAGTGCTATCGAATTACCACTGTATTTCTTGGCCAAGTGCGCAACTTTTCGCGCAACCATATCAGAGGCTTTTTCGTACGGTACGCGCACGAAGTGCTCCTCATCGAATGAGCCTTTGGTTTTCGAAATGAATTCTATGTCCCCGTGATTGGGCTTATTCCACTCTTCCCAAACGTCCTTGCGAACATAAGAGTCACCCTCCATACGGTCGACGTACATGGGCTCTGCGGCGGTCAGTCCCTTGATGCACTGGAGGCCGTAGTTCGTCGGATGATCTTTGTCCGGGCGCATGGAAACGATCTTGCCGTTTTCCACCTGAATGACAGTGCCGCAGCCAACCCCGCAATAGGGGCACTGCGCCAGAGCTGTGGTGCGCACTGCCTCGCCGCCACTTTCTTGGGGCGATGGCGCTCGCAACCTCAAGCTCAGGGTTGGCTCCAACCATCAGGCTTGTTCCAGCAGTGGCGCCTGAGACGAATGTACTGGTCTTCAAAAAAATCGCGGCGTGTCCCACGGGTTCTTCATGCGTTTCATAACCTGGATAGCCTCTAATTAGGTGCACGTTGCAAAATTGAGTGTTTTTCACCACCATCTTTGGCACGCGTCCATCACCTGTCAATTGTTCAGTCAACTAATTCCAATGACCGGTCGATCCGGCAGCAGCATAGCGTTCCTTGGCATAAACTCAGTCATCGTCCATCTGCAGCTGCCAATGCCGCATTCTTTTCCCCCAACTCGTGCAGGTAGGCGATGATGTCATCAATTTTCCTGATCGGAAAGGTTGGCAAGACCATTCGGACTAGAAAAAACCTCTCATTCGCGTGTTCGAGCGGCCGTACTTAATGGTTTCACGGATAAAAGCCATCTGAAAACTTTGCTCAAGAATCCCAGTTTTTCCAATTGCCGTACCGGTGCCGCCAGCCTGATAGCCGTCACCGTTTTACGCCGTGGCAGGTCGAACAAATGTCGTCAAACCACTGCTTGCCAAAACGTGGGTCGCCGTGTGTGGTCTGGTTGGGCGTCAACTTCGACCGAACGACTGGGTTTGTTTCTCATGCGCGCGCAAAAAGGCGACAATCGACTTGATCTCGTCGACCCGTAAGGTCCCTCACCAAAGGGCCGCCATCGACGTTTCCATCGCGCCCGTCAGTGATTGTCGAGATGAAAAAACTTGTCGGAGGCAACCGAAAGCAATTCCGGGTTTGTCAGAGACGGGGCAATCCCCGGTTGGGCCGATTGCATCTGCCTGGTGACAGCCTTCGCAATTGTCTGCAAAAAGCTCTTTTGCCAGCTTCGGCTAGTGCCATTTGCTCGGACGAGGGTTTGGGTTTTGATTTGGATGGTGGGCATCTGCGGTCTTTGTCGTCTGCAAAGCGAGACTATCTGATCCCGACTTGCTTTTTTTGTTTCGACCGAGGCCGACGCCTTAGCATCACTTTTGGCGTCGGCACCCAGCGTTGGTCGTCACATCCGGTGAACAACAACGCAGCCAATCCGCAGACAAATAGCTTTGGAATACCCAAGCCACCCTCCCTAATTTTTACCCTAATTTTTTAAGCAACAGTGCCCAAGAGGAAGCTTGATGCTCACCTCAAGGAATTTTTTCGTGGACGGTGCCGTAGAACAGCCTCTCACTATTTCACCATCTTTTTGCAACAGGGTCGACTTTGATCTAGATCAACTCAGGTCAATACTGCGCTAGATTGCCTCATAGTTCAATCGTCCGCCCCTTGCTTTCTGCGATTGGTTGCGCCTGCATGAGCCGATCCAAACCGGCCCCGCCAATTGAGGCAGGCGTATCGACAGGCAAGTCGCAAAGTCTTTGCCGACACACGAACGCCGTTGCCCTTGTCCTTCAGGAGCGGACGCCCCAGCCAGCAGCGGCCACTTATCGTTTTGCTCTGGCCGCACCAGGCGGTATGGACGCTTAACACGGTGCCGTGCAGGGGTCTGGAATAGACCCTCCTTCAGCAGGTTTTGCGTATCGATATTTTTTGAGTTCTCCCACAATAAACAACTTCATGGGGCGGCAGAAGGATGGTAAACTCAGCGCTGAGACGAGCCCAGGGGCAGAGGCTGCGGATGTCTCCAAGTATCGGCCAAGCCCCCTGGATGATGGCCTGGGCCTGCTCTTTAAAGCCTGACTGGGCACCGTAAAGGACCAGGGCGATTGAGTGCGGCAAGTGCTGCCGCGTTGCCGACGGCACTCCAGTTTCATTCAATAGGACTCGGCGGGGGGATATTCGAAATCAGTTCGCGGGTTGTGAGCTGAAACGCCTTTTGCGTCCGCGGCTTTGAAATCTCTTAATCAAGACCTTCATATAGCTATGAGCCTGATCGAGATATTTTGACGTTAAATTCGGTCTCATAGACATCAAGCAGTGCCTGGATGAGGAAAGCGTAATCGTCCAGAAACACGACCTTAGATGCTTTTCCCTCAAAGTGACTGTGGCGCAAATAGCTCGGCGTGCTCGTTGTGGCCAGGAGGTGGGCCATCGTCTCATGTGCCACCTGGCCGTATTGCTTGTCATCCAGGAATCTGGGGCCGCCTTGGCAAAGGCGCCTGACGGCGAGAGCATTCCACGAAATTAAGACCTTGTCGTCACGATTTGGTGGGATTCGGGCGGCGCGCGCAGTGGCCAATCGAGACAACTGTTTGGCAAAGCGCTGGCGCAACGTGTGTTGTGATTGTGGCCCCGTTGACCACTCTGAGAACAGCGCGACCTTCTATGAGACCATGTTTTGCTATCGAGGTAGGCTTCGATAAATGGCTGTGCCGCCTCTTGCCCCAATACCGATTGTATTTCTTCTGCGGTCCAGGTGTAAAAATAATCCCTCACGGCCTTGAGAATCTGAATCAAGGCGCGGAGGCAAAAACTGCCACTGGGGCAGTTGGAAACCGCGCCAAAAGATCATCTAGTATCTCGCGCGCTACCGTTTTCGTAGAGCGGATTTTTAGATGCCTGATAAGCCTTCAAATTACAGGCCGGGCCATCAAAGCATTGTCATCTAACATGATCTCGAAGTGGGGGAACCTGCCAGAAGCGATCAACGGCGTAGCGATGGAACGAACCGCCCAGTTGGTCGCGCACACCGCCTGCTGCCATGTGAATCCCAGCGTTCTGTAGACATTTTCGAGCATGTGATTGTCGCGCGTCCGCAGACCATGATCAAGCAGCAGCGACAAGGCATTTGGGAGCAAAAACTTAGCCGCACCTCCAAATCCACCATAGGGTCTCATCTAACGTGTTCGCCCATAATTTTGCTGCACTTGCGCGGGCGTCAATGGTGCCTCTCGCTGCCCCCGATTGTATCGGCTGGGATAGATTCGCGTATCTGCCCGGCGGGTAACCTCTAGGTCTTTCCAGAACAGCAGTTCGGTTTTTCTGTCCACTGTTTGAACAGTGATTGGAGCATAATAAGAAGCCCCGGTCCGCCCATGCTCAGGTTTCAGGCGTCACATAGCCAACAGCGAACAGCGGCACGCCATCAGGCGTCCAGAACAAAGTTTCCTGGCCATCCGCTGCTGCCGGTCATGGCCTGCATAATCTGCATGTAATGACCATCCAGATCAGGGCGTTCTTCACGATCAACCAAGACACTGATGAAATTAGCATTCAAAATTTTCAACGATACGTGTGTCAGAGAAAGTATCGCGCGCCATTCTGTGGCACCAATGGCAGGACGAGTAGCCGATCGAGAGAAAGATTAGTTTTTTTCCTGACGCGCAGCCAACGCAAGCGTGTCTTGCCCCCACGGGGCGCCAGGTGATCGGATCATCAGCGTGGGATTTAAGGTATGGGGCTAGCCTGGCTCGATAAATCATTAGCCTGGGCCAGACCGACAAGTGATAACCCCAGCATGATGCGCGCGATAAGACGCAATATTCTACGAACGCATGGCTTCAACATCATTTGTCTGCCGCCAATCCTTAATACCGTCGAGGCCCAACATTACCGCAAAAACGTCCTGGCTACATGTGTTGTCCGACCGCACCGCTTGGCTGATATGTGCTGCGTCAAACGCTAGAAATTTAACCTTTAGATATTCACCAGGCGAAGCGATTTTGGCATGATCATCAACATAGTACGCAGTATTGCAGCTACGACAAAGTAGCCGGGCCAATCCAAAAACGAGAAACGTCTGAGCTGAGTCACTCAGATGTTTCCCACCACCGGGAGCGAGTAATGCGTTCCAAGAACACCATTACTAAGCACAACAAATCCCATATAACCGATGCTGATTCTTATATCCCAACGCAAAAACCTGGAATATGAAAAATAGTCTCTATGCATAATCGGTATATGCATGTCCCGTCGTCATATAAAATTGGAACAGATTGCCGCCATCAGCGGTTTGATGCCGAGGATATTCATCACCCGGGTCAGATTGTAAGCGAGCACGTGCAGCGCCATCTCGGTGGCGACGTTCTTCAATCGCTTCATCAGGAAGTGCGTCGCCCCCCATACGTGCTTTGATCGTGCCAAACGGATGCTCGACCGTTTCGCGGCGTGGTCCCGCATCGCCTGCGGATTTTTTATCCAAACGCCGCTGCACGTCTTCAAGAACGTGCTTGTGTTTCCCACCGGATAATCGCGCGCTGAGCAGCTGTCGTGCAGCGTTGGTTTTAGTTTGCAGCCTACACACGCCCGGGTCGCGTAGCGCCGCAGGTTAAGGCCGTCACGTTCCCGTTTGTGAGACACGAACGTCAGAACTTCATGCGCTGGACAGATGTAGGTGTCATTCCTAGGGATGTAGCGGAAGTCGGCCTTGACGAAGCGGCCCTTGGCCCTGTTGCCAGATGTTTGCGATTTAGGAAGCGTGACCGTTTACGTTTGCCTCTTTGCAGGCCAGGATTTCCGTGCTGCTGTAGTAACCGCGATCCGCGACGACATCGAGTTTTGTCGACCTCAAGCGTTGCCTTCGTCTTCTTGGACATGTTCGCGAGCTGGGCCCGGTCGTTGCCTATGTTGGCCACTTCGTGAGCAACAACCAAAATGGTGTTTGGTATCGACCACGCTTTGCACGTTGTAACCGACAACACCAGAACCACGCACCAGGGAAAAAATGTGTTGCGGACGCACACCCTTTGACACCATGATCGAGGGCAAACAAATCTGCAAGGAGAAAGACTTGAGTTAGACACCGCCTGACACACGCCACCAAAAAAACGGGCAACTGTCAGATCAAGTCGCGACTACTACAACTTTATCGCATAAAAATAAGTATATTCAGTTCAGTAGCACCACAGATAGCACCAATGCATCCAAGGCGAGAACTACTGTGCATCAAATATTTTTAGCACCAGAACTACGGCTCTATAGTCCTTGTACTACTCTTCTCGAAAAAGCTCGCTTAATCTGGTCCGCAAGTGGCTTGATCAGATAATTGAGAACCGTTCGCTCACGCGTTTTAATGTAGGACTCGACCTGCATTCCAGGTATGAGCTTCTGTCCGGATAATTTTTTGAGTTCCGCACGAGGCATCGCAAGACGCACCGTATAATATGCAAAACCCAGTTCGCTCATCAACGCTACTCGAAGGTGAAATCGCGCGCACCTTACCATTCAGTTCTGGTGTCGACTGCTGGTTGAAAGCCGTAAACCGCATCACAGCATCCTGGCCGATGTAAAGTTCATCGATAAATTGAGGTTCGGACCCTGGGGCCTCGACTTCGACTTGTTCTGTGATGGGCACAATTTGCATGACCGGTGCACCAGGTGCCACAACACCACCAATGGTGTAGACGCTGAGCTCATGAATCATACCACTGACAGGTGCTCGGATATTAATCCTTTGGAATTGTATGTCCGTTGCATAGATTTGTTGCACGAGTTCATTGACTTCCTGCGTTGCTTGACGAAGCTCTGTCAAAATTTCTTTTCGGGCCTCACGCTTGACCTGAAGAATTTGAAGCTCCGTCTCGTTGATAGAGTTTTCAATGCGCGCGAGCTCTGCATCATGCTCAGCCTTTTGGCCCGTCAAGATCTGCCTTTTGTCGTTTTCAAGGCCAATATTCGTGGCAATGTCGTGTTGCCGTCTTTCATCAACGAACTCAAGACCTTCTAGTTCCTTCGAAATAAATCCAAGTTGATCCACTTTGGCTGCTTTAAGACCCTTGATGCCTTGGATCTGGTTCTTAAAACTGGGGCAATCTTTTCTTCGAGCTGCTGAATTTGACCAGCTATCGCATCTTTGCGCGCCGTAAAAAAGTTGCTGCTGTCCTTGTTTTGTGATCGTCGTTGGGTTGAAAACCCGTCCTTGCCAATATCAACATCAAGCCAGGCAATGGTTGGATCAACGTTTGCGTTCAGAAATAAGACGTGACTTGCGCGCCAGCGTTTCACCTAGTCGTTCACGATAGATCTTTAAGTTGGCGCTTAAAAGCGTCGCGTCGAGACGCAACAGCACCTGGTCCTTGTTGACAACATCACCATTCGCGACCTTGATTTCAGAGACAATTCCGCCATCAAGATGCTGAATGGTCTTTGGTTTGCCTTTGATCGACACCGTGCCGCTCGCGACAACTGCGCCTGAAATGTTGGCATAGGCCATCCAACCACCAATACCGCCGACAAGAACAAACAGTGCCAACAGACCAGAGAACAAAGCCACACGATGGCCTGTCTTAATCAGCTGTTTGGATTTTTTTTGTCTCTTGAACACGAACCTATGTCTCTCAGCTAAACAGCGGCAACGCGCGTGACTTTGCGCAACACATCTGTTTTGGGGCCAAACTCTGCCTGTCGACCATCCTGCAACATCAAAATGATGTTAACCGCGGCGATTGCACTTGGGCGATGTGCCATCACCACAATGGCAGAACCTGCTTCTCTCAGTTGCGTGATACAATTCGTCAGAGCCTGATCACCTTCAGCGTCCAGGTTGGCGTTAGGTTCATCCAGAACAACAAGTGGTGGCGTTCGGAACACAGGCGCGCGCTAAGGCAATACGTTGGGCTTGTCCGCCCGAAACAACCGTGCGACCTGGTCCAATCTCAGTGGCATAGCCGTCAGGGAGTGAAAGAATATGCCTGTGCACACCGGCGCATTCAGCCGCAGCAATGATATCTTCATCAGAAGCATCGGGATCAAAACGGGAAATATTTTGCTGGATGGTGCCGGGGAGCAGTTCAACAGCCTGAGGTAGACTACCCAACATAGCTTCCATAGCGTATCTACGTCCCATTGATCAAAGGTTGCCCCATCAAGACGCACGGACCCTTGATCAGGCAGCCAAAGACCAACCAACAATCGTGCGAGGCTCGTCTTACCCGACGCACCTGGGTCCAATCACGCCCAGAGCATCACCAGGTTTGAGATTGAAATTGATCCCTTGCAGAACTGGAGGTCGGTCTGTGCTATTGCCGCCAGGTGCACGCTTGAGGAGGTTGGATACCGAGAGTTGGCCCTTCGGTTTTTGCAACTGCACGGTTGGTGTATTTAATTCGGTGTCTATGCGTTCAAATCGCTCAGACAATCTATTGTAAGCCTGACGTGCCCGCACAATATTGCGCCAGTTTCCTAACGTCTGATCAATAGGCGCTAACGCACGCCCTGCAATAATGGATGCTGCGATAATCGTCCCCGGTGAGATCTCTTGTAGAATGGCAAGATAGGCACCCAAAGCGCCAGAATGGCCGATTGCAAAAGCATTCGAAATGCTTTCGACATGGCAGCAATGCGTTCGCCCCGTTCGCTGCCAATTTGCAATCGATTGATGCTCGATTGACGAAAGCCAGACCAAAACTTGACAATCTGACCTGTCATACCCATCGCGACAACTGCTTCCGCATTGCGATGGGTGTAGTCGGCAAATTGTTGCTCTTGCAAATCTAGGAGTGCCGCTTCGCCCATTACGCGGGCGGGTTGACCACTCGTTGATCAAACGCCAAAACAACGACCACACCAGCGCCAGCCAACGCCAAAAGGCCAAGTTTAAAATGCAGGAAAAAGACAATCGCCAAATAAATGGGCGTCCATGGCAAATCAAAAATGGCGGGCAAGGCAGGACTGCCCATAAACATGCGCCACTGTTGTCAAATCGCTGACAGGCCTAGATAATTCTTTACGTCCAGAGAGTCCTTGAAAAATCCAGGTGCGAAAAGATGGGCCCATCAGATCGGCATCAAGCCGGTGTCCGACTCGTGAGAGAAGGCGCGTGCGCAAGAAATCAAAAATCCCGAGAAACGTATAAAGGCCAACCACCAATGCAAACAAAGCAACAAGTGTTGGCACCGAGCGGCTCGTCAAGATCCGGTCATAGACCTGGAGCATAAAGAGGGGCCCGGTCAGCATCAGAATATTGATAACGAAGCTAAACAGCCCAACACCTAGAAACGCCTGACGCACAGAGGCCAAAACGTTTGAGAGTGGATTACTCTTGAAATGTGACATAGGGCTTTAAAATTTCAAACAATGACGCCAATGGTCTAGAGCAGCTCATGACTGCAAACAACTATTGGCGTTGCACTTGGTTACGCGCATCTAGATATGATGACTTTTGAACTGCTTTTTTTCTACACGTCATCAGTAGAACGTAAAGGCATCTTGATCCAAGGCCGACAACTGGGTGCCGTAGAGAATGAGCTTATCACCATTGCCAAAGTCCAGAACCGTGCTGTATCCAACCTGGTCTGCATGCGCCATCAGATCGGCAAAGCTATCGACACCATCTACATCAATGGTGATCTTATCACCCTCAAGAGTGAAGTGGCGGTAGGCACGTGTCGTCTCAAAATCAAAGACCCGATCAACACCATCACCTCGGCGGAAGACGAACGTGTCTGACCCACGCCCACCAAACAGATAATCATTCCCAGTTCCGCCCGTGATGGTGTCATTACCGCGGCCTCCAAAGATAAAGTCTCTACCTGAACCGCCGTCGATCACATCATTTCCACGTCCACCGAATACCAGATCATTGCCACTGCCAGCTTGAACTGTATCGTTGCCTCGGCCCGCCACAACAAGGTCATTGCCAGAGCCTGCATCAACGATATCATTCCCACGCCCTGCTACAACGAGATCATGACCGGCGCCAGCATCAATCGTATCGTCGCGACGCCCACCAATGATGAGGTCATGTCCCCCAAGACCCTCAATTGTATTTTCTTCGTTGCGCTCACCGATCAAAAAGTCTGAGCCATTAGTGCCAACGATCGCATCAGGATCATCCCGATTGACTGTTACGGTCACAGAAGCAGATGCGGTTACGTCTCCGTCTGTCACGGTGTAGATGAACGTATCATCACCAGAAAATCCAGTTTGTGGCGCATATGTAACCTGGTTGGTATTGGCATCAAATGTTGCCGTCCCTGTACCAACCGACGTGACCGACACGACAGTCAACGCATCGCCATCAACATCACTGTCATTGGCCAGAAGATCGCTTGCATTAATCGTCAGCTGCGTGTCCGCCTCTACCGAGAACCCGGCGTCATCTTGCGCCACGGGCGCATCATTGACGGGCGTGATCTCAAGCGCAAATGTATCTGACGCTGATAGCTCGCCATCAGTTGCCGAAACTGCAACGTTGAGCGTTGTGGTAAGGTTTTCCGGAGGCAGTCCGCTAAAGCTGCCCGTTGTTCCATCAAAGAGTAACCAGTCCGGCAATGTAGAGCCATCTGATAAGCTGGCTGAGTATGTCAGAGCATCCCCGTCAACATCACTGAAGGCATCTGCGGGAATTTGGAACGATACATCAGTATCTTCTGGTGACGACTGATCGGCAAGTGGTGTTGTCAGAATAGGTGCATCATTGACGGCATTGACCGTCACTGCAAGCGAGCCTGTTGCTGTTCCACCGTTACCATCTGAGATTTCGTAAGAAACTGTGTCAGATCCGTTGAAGTTCGCATTTGGTGTGTATGTAACCACACCACCACTCGTGGATACCGCACCATTGCCTGCTGTTGCAGACAGCAGTTCAATTGTATCGCCATCGACATCTGTATCATTTGCAATGACGTTTAGAGAAACGGCAACATCTTCATCCGTCGTCACGGAATCAGCAACAGCAACAGGCGTATCATTCACCGCCGTGATCGCAACACTCACAACTTGTTCTGTTGACCCACCGTTCCCATCTGAAACGACGACCGTAAAGCTATCAGCGCCATTGGCATTTGAATTGGGTTGGTAGGTCAAAATCCCGGTTGGGGAAACGGTAACCTGACCTTGGCTCGGTTCACCGCCAGATTTGATAGCGAAAGAAAGTGTATCACCATCGACATCCGTTGCATCGACAGACACAGTCAGCTGTCCATCTTCGTCCAATGTAAGCGCAGTCGGGCCGTTCACAACCGGCGCATCGTTAACCGGGGTGATGGTCAACTCAAAGGCCTGGCTTGCTGAAAGCTGGCCATCAGAGGCCAGTACGATCACGGCCAGCGAGCCAGCAAAGTTCAATGGGGGCGTACCCCGGAACTCGCGCGTTGCAGCATCAAAGCCTAGCCAACTTGGAAGCACCGATCCATCAGCTAACGTCGCTGACAGCGTCAACGCATCACCATCTGGATCGCTAAACGCATCCGATGGTATGACAAACGCAACTTCCGTATCTTCAGGCGATGACTGGTTGGTGAGAGCGGTACCAACGACAGGCGTATCATTGACGGCTTCGACATTGACGGTCAGCGTTCCGGTCGCAGTACCGCCATTACCATCAGAAATTTCATAGGACACTGTGTCGGCGCCATTGAAATTTAATGCAGGCGTATAGGTCACCACACCAGCATTGATAGTAACTGTTCCGGTTTGCGCCACCGCCGAGACCAACTGCAGCGTGTCACCATCAACATCTGTGTCATTGGCAAGCACGTCAAAGGAAACCTGCTGATCTTCTTGTGTGGTCACCATATCCATGATCGCCACAGGCGCATCATTCACGGGCGTGATCTCAAGCGCAAATGTATCTGACGCTGAAAGATTACCGTCTGATGTGGTTACAGTGACATCAAGTGTCGTGTTGAGATCTGATGGTGGTGTGCCTGTAAAGGTGCGGGCCACATCGTCAAACACCAACCAAGATGGAAGAGCCGAACCATCTGCTAGTGTCGCACTGAGAGTCAGCGCATCGCCATCAATATCACTAAAGGCGCCACCAGGAATCTGGAACGATACAGCCGTATCTTCTGGTGAAGACTGATCATCAAGTGGCGTCACAAGGACAGGAGCATCATTGATTGCGTTGACTGTCACCGTCAGCTCGCCCGTCGCCGTGCCGCCATTGCCGTCGCTGATCTCATAAGACACCGTATCGGAACCATTAAAATCGCTATTCGGCGTATAAGTTACAATGCCACCGCTGATGGCAACAGAACCGTTTTGCGCAGAAGCTGACAGCAACTCCAATGTATCGCCATCTACATCCGTGTCATTTGCAATGACATTGAGTGAAACAGCAACATCTTCATCTGTCGTCACTGAGTCTGCCACTGCGACTGGAAAATCGTTCACTGCTGTAATCGATACGCTAACGACCTGCTCAGTGTTGCCACCGTTACCGTCAGAAACGATGATCGTGAAACTGTCACTCCCATTGGCATTTGCGTTTGGCTGGTAGGTCAACGCGCCTGTTGGCGAGATCGTCACCTGACCCTGGCTCGGCTCCTCACCGGTCTTTAGGGCATAAGAAAGTGTATCCCCATCAACATCTGTCGCAGAAATGCTTGCAGTAGCCTGATCATCTTCTTGCAATGTTAGAGATGTTGGGCCGCTCACAACCGGTGCATCATTGACCGGCGAAATATCCAGCCCAAAGGTTTGGCTTGCTGATAGTTCACCGTCAAATGCGATCACAGCAATACTCAAAGACCCATTAAAGTCTTGCGGCGGCGTACCACGGAGTTCACGCGTTGCAGCATCAAAGCCTAGCCAACTTGGAAGCACCGATCCATCAGCTAACGTCGCTGACAGCGTCAATGCATCACCGTCTGGATCGCTAAACGCATCCGTTGGGACGGTGAAGACAACTTCGGTGTCTTCTGGAGAAGATTGATCTTGAATTTGATTGGCAACAACTGGTGCTGTGTTCGCAGTTGTCTCAAATTCTATGGTTACCGTCGCCGTGCTCTGAGCACCAAAAACATCGGCGACCGTATACTCGAACGTTGCCTCGCCAACAAATCCAGAATTTGGCGTAAACACAAAGTTTCCGTCACCATCAAAAGCAACACTGCCATTCGTGGCCTGCCCAACACTCGTGACTGACAGCTCATCGCCTTCCAGGTCTTCGTCATTGATGAGCAAATAATCTAACGGTAGCGTAACGATTTCATCCGCGAAGAATGAAAGCGGACCATCATCTTCTGCTGTTGGTGCATCGTTTACCGGCAGCACATCAAGCGCAACTTGCGCCTGCGATGTTTCACCATCGGGGTCACCCAAGGTGTAGCTGAAACCGGCAGCGCCATTGTACTCTGCATCTGGCGTAAATACGACATCGCCATTGCCATCAAGCAAAGCTGTTCCGCCAAAGACGTTCGCGATCGATAGGATTTCGAGCGCATCACCGTCAACATCAATATCATTTAGCAGCAGCGAAGCAGATGTAATTACAGTTTCTACATCCTCGCTGATTGATTGTGAATCGCCAACACCTTGGGGTGCGTCATTTGCGGGCAATACAATTACGTCGATAATCGCTGATGCTTCAGAAACGCCGTCACTTATTGTGTACGTGAAGCTTGTCTGACCATTGAAGTCATCATCAGGAGAAATTGATAGAACACTTCCACTGCGCACGACTGTCAGGTCTGCACCCTCCACAACAGAGACAAACGTGAGTGAATCTCCATCAATATCCGAGCCAAGATCGATCAAGTCACCAATCTGTAAGGTTAGAACCTTGTCTTCGGTGATCGTATAATTCGCTGTAGCGGCTACAGGATTATTATTTGGAGTCAGCACAACCGTTTCATCGGTTTGACCTGGCAGCTGGGCTTCAAAGAATAATTCTTCAATACCTTCCAAGACATCCGTGCCACCGTCACCAACAAGGTATGTCACTAGAACAACGTCGCCAACCTGTGAAACTTCATAGTTTGATGACGGACCAGAAAATACAGCGACATCGCGACCATCACCACCAACAAGGCGATCAGAGCCATCACCACCAAACAGGCGATCATTTCCACCGCGTCCAACAAGCACATCGTCCGTCTCAAAACCGATGATTTCATCTGCTGCGCTTGTGCCAGCAGCACGAAGCAGATCAGCTTTTACCTGATCTATCGTGAATATTGTGCCATCAACAAACTCAAAGGCTTCGACGCCAAAGCCATCACCCGTGAATTGATCGATGATGGTGATAGCCCCGCGTTCAATACCTCCAATTTCAACAACGAGATCTTTGTCGTTTTCTCCTGATCTTGAAAAGGCCACGTCGTAAGGAGAAATGCCATCTGCAAAACGCACAACATCAAAGCCTGATGAATCAATCGCGATTTCGTCGAGATACCCCCGGTCAACGACATAAACGTCGTCACCCGCGCCACCAATTAAAGTGTCATTTCCTGCTCCACCGTCCAGGACGTCAGATGAATCGCTTCCAAGCACCGTTGCTGTGCCACCAGCAACAAGGTCGGAGATCTCCTGTCCACCCAGGATACTGCCGTCCGCAAATTCGATCTGCTCTATTCCTATTGGCGCGCTGAAGCCGCTTACTGCATTGGCAGCTGTTGCTGGCCCATTGGGACCTGTAGGTCCTTCACCACCTTCTTCGCCTCCACCAGGAACAGGCTCTGGGTCACCAGCGCTGTATTCCAGAAACTGACCAACAATAACGAGAGACTCGCCTGTTGACGCAATTTCAATCACCAAGTCATCAACGGAAGCAACATCTGTCTCGCCGGGGTCACCGGACTGTGAACCCGATGTATTTGTGCCGCGTCTCAACGCGACATCCCCCTGATTCAAATCTGTCAAACGTAGTGTATCAACTTCACCGAGCAAACCAGCATCAATGATCACATCATTACCGTCGCCAGACGAATACAGATATGTGTCAGATCCTGCTCGCCCATCAAGGGTGTCATCAGAGGCACCACCGTCTATGATGTCATTTGTATCCGTACCTTCAATAAAGTCTGGATCTGAGGTGCCCGCCAACACAAGTTGTTCTGCGATAGTTATTAAATCAATTCTGCTGCCATCGTCCAACTCAAGAAATTCAATCTGACTATTGATGCCACCAAACTGGGACTCAATTCCAATAATTTCACCTGTATCCAACCTTTCGATCCCCAGATCTTCAGTAAAATCTGGATCTCTGAGGAAATTTATATCAGCTTCTGAAATGCCAACGAGCCGAAGAATATCAACGTCTCCAGCTTGTCCAAAATCAGAAATAAAATCAAATCCATCACCGGCCCGATGAATATATGTGTCTGATCCGTCTGATCCGAATATAAAGTCGTCGCCCAGACCACCATCAAAAACATCGTCGAACGAACCAATGTCATAAAGGTCATCATCTTCATCAGTACCTAGAATTGGAAGGCCTTCAAAATCGACACGCTCTAATGACGAACCATCTGCAAAAACAAGTTGACCAATACCACTATAGTAAGTTTCACCATTGGAGCCCTCGAAAACCTCCAGCTGGTCTGTCAGCTCTAGCATCTCACCCGTTGCTATGTTTGTGATCTCAATAGAGGTATCGTTACGTCTAATTTGAACATCAGAAGTATTAAGGCCGTTAAGCTGCAACGTATTTTCAGATCCATCCGTCGAAAAGTCTGAAATGTTATCGTTGCCATCATCTGATCCCCAAATATAGACGTCATGACCTACTCCACCAGACAAAGAGTCATCGCCTGCTCCACCAATAAGTGTGTCTTCGCCCTCTTCACCACGAAGACTATCAGCACCCTCACCGCCTTCGAGAAGATCATCACCCTCACTGCCATTGAGAGTGTCATTACCTGCAAGACCTTTGATCGTATCATCACGATCTGAGCCAGTGATCGTCTCTCCACTAGCCGTTCCTTCAAATACAGCTTCTACTTCAATTTCTTCTGGAGTGATGACCGTGCCGTCATCAAGACGAATTTCTTCAATCAGATAATTTGCAAATGACCCAGAGGTATTGAGTTGACGGGAAACAGAAATTTCATCGTCTGCACTGTAGCGAATGATCAGATTCCCTTGAGCATCCCGGGTAAAAGACAAATCTGATCGATCAACGCCATGAATGACAATCGCATCGTTTGACCCATCACTGTCCTGGATGCTGTCCTGGCCGTCACCCACATTGAAGACGTAGGTGTTGTTGCCGCTTCTGAAACCACCAAACAGGTCATCGTTTCCGGTGCCGCCAAAGAAGGTCCCGTTATCAAATTCAACCGTTGCTTCTAGATTGTCATCGCCGGCCGTTCCCCGATACCAAGCATTCTGTGCCAGCTGATCCGCATTCCATAGTTCTCCGTCAGAGAATTGGACAAATTCAATCGCCTTGTCTGATCCATTAAACTGATCTGCAAGCGTTAAAACTTCACCTGTGGCATCTACTGTAATTGTGATGTCATCGCTGTCAGCCCGCGTTACTGTTACATCCTGAGAGTTAAGTCCCTGCAGCTCCAAACGATCAATTTCAAAGCGACGCTCCAAGCCAACATCTGACACGGTATCATTGCCGGAGCCTTGCCCGAATAGGTATAGGTCACTTCCAGCCCCACCGGAGAGCGTATCATTGCCCGCTAGTCCGTTTAATGTTTCGTCAGAACTTGTGCCTGTGAGCACTTCGTCACCGACCGTGCCATTGATCACGGCCTCTGTTCCACTGACTGGAATAACAAGCGCTGTTAGATCGGCTACATCCCAACTCGTACTGTCATCAAAACGGACAGTTTCAATGACATCCGTTTCCGCGCTCGCAAATTGGTCCGTAATTGTAACGCTACCGTTCGGAAGCGATAGAACAAGATCGTCACCGACGCGGGATCCCGTAACTTCGGATGGGAGCACACCATTGAGGAGAATTTCATCTCCTGCGGTCAAGCCGCCATCTTCGATGCGATCGTTGCCTGTTACACTGCCAGCACGAACATAGACGTCTCCACCTTCTTCCCCGACCAAAACATCATTGCCATCACTTAGAAATAGGCGTTCCACTGCATCAGTGCCAGTTATTGTATCATCACCCGAAGTCGCATGACCTTGGAAAATCATGTCACTGACATTAGCAGCTGACCAAGCTGTCCCATCATCGAAGACTATATTTTCAATAATGAGCGTATCGGTAGCGACAAAAAGGCCAAATGCACCCAGCTGATCAGTTAGGCGAATACTATCAGTAGGACTGCCGACAAATGTCAGATCAACGTTTTTACCAACGCGCGTTAAAATTACATCTTCTGCGTCGATACCGACAAGCCGAAGCGTATCGATATCATCTCCACCATTCGAGCCTAGTACTTCAGTGATGACATCATTGCCATCGCCCAATTGGAAAACGTAGGTATCGCTGCCATCACGGCCCTGAAGGGCATCGTTGCCTGCCCCACCTTCAATCATATCATCGTGGGCAAAGCCCAATACAACATCATCACCTGATGTCTGAGACGCTGAAAGAAATGTCTGGCGGATAAACTCCGACGTCAAAATCGTACCATCATCAAAAATGATGCGCTCAATCTGATCACTCGTAATTGAACTTGATACAAAAGAATTGCCTATAGTTTCTTCATCCGAAATGAAGGGATCAATACTATCAAGCGTATTCTTTATGAGCACCTGGTCGCCAGTTGTGCCAAGCACCAATCGCAGATCAGCAGGCGCACCAGCAACTCTTTCAATGAAAACTTCAGATGGTGCATATCCATGAATGACCAGCTCATCCAATTCAACAAGACGTCCACCTTGCCCCTCTTCCCAAAGGAATTGATCCCTTCCATTGTCTTCTATGACATCAGCACCGTCACCGATATTAAAGACATACCGATCCCCATCCCAGCCACCAGATAGCGTATCGTCACCACGCCCACCGACAATCGTTTCGCTAACAAATTCTTGCCCCGACAATGTCTCGGAAGCGTCAGTTCCGGACAAGAGGTTCGTTGAAAGCTCAATTTCCTGAGTAATATCGTCGGCACTAAGAGTGCGATCAGAGAACTCAATAAATTCAATTGCGCCTGGATCATTGAACACAGTCAGCGTCTCACCAGTTTCTAGTGTGACAGTAAACTCATCATCGTTGCCCGCAAAAACGACAGAGGAATAAGGCGCATCAATTATAATGCGGTCAATGCCATCGTCTCTTCCTTGGTCATCAACACGGTCATTACCACTACCTGGACCAAAGCGATAAACATCACTGCCTTCACCACCGCGCAGATAATCATCTCCAGCACCTCCGTCTAAATCATCATCGCCGTCTGTACCAAAAACAACATCATTTCCAGCTCCAGCAGACGCAAGCCGTGGGCTCACATCACTATCGCTGAGTGCAGGATGACCGTCGGCAAACTCAAAAGATATAATGACAGGAATGCTGCCTGCAAATTGGTTGCGGATGGTCAAAACATCATCGGTACCGCGAATGCTAACAGTTAGATCATTGGGTGAAGCAGGATCAGTTGCGAAATCTAGATCATCAGGGCCAATACCAGCGCCAAATCTTACGACGTTTCCGCTATCTGGGTCCTTGTCAGAAATAACATCATGACCATACCCTAAGCCAAATGCATAGTGGGTGACACCGGCGCCACCAATAAGAAAATCATCTCCAGCGCCACCATCAATCGGATCATTGACAGCACCACCTTGAGTAAGGATCTGTGACTCTGCACTACCGTCAAATGGCACAGGTGTTATAGCGACATTGAAATCAAGAATATCGCCATTGGCAAATACGAATGACCCAGTAGCAATGCCATTGCCAACAAATGCATTCACAAGCGTCAGCGTTTCACCCGTTGAATTAATGGTAACAACCAAATCGGATGATGATCCAGCAACAGGTGCAAAACTCACGTCCGATATATTTAAGTCCGCCAAACGGATTTCAACACGCGGTTCCGCTTGCCAACCTTGATAAAGGAAGGGTGCAACAGCGACGGTATCGTTGCCATCACCAGCGCCGTAATAAAGAATTTGTTTTCCGGCGCCGAGTTGGATTTCATCATCACCGCCGCCACTCACAACTACGCCAGCATATTTGCCATTACCAAGGTCACCATCCAGATTGAACCCGCCTGGAGCAACATAGTAGCGTCCTGGTGCCGATTGCGTGACGATACCATCTCCCTCTTCACCGCTGATCCGCGCTTGAATGAGATCAAAGTAACCGAGATCAATGCCCTCAGCCTGAATCATGGCTTCGGCATTGGCACGATAGGTGGCTTCATCCACGTCACCAAAACCACCATAAATGGTATCGAGAACACGCAAACCTGCGTGCCAATAAGCAACTTGGTCGGCCATATCACCGCTTGGGGCATTGTCCCGCAGACGTTCTAAAAGAGTGGTACTTTGAGCCGTTGGCTCAAGATTGAGAAAGACCCCGAGTCCGAGAGAAATTTCTGGAAACAGCGTTTGTCCAACCGTTGTTTGCGCCAACAAACGCACCGCGACGTTACGGTGATAAACGTCCCATTGATCTTCTGTGATGCCGCCAGCGTAGGGACGTGGATTTGGTCCGCTGTGCTGGGCAAACGGCGTATCATTGCGCGCCTCCATGACAGCGACGTGCTGTCCATTGGCAAACAGGCCGCGGCCGAGCTCGGTATCAATGTCATCAGACACACCATACCAACGCGCAATAATCTGCTCCACCAGAGGCGACACGCGTGCAAAGTCTTGCACTTGTAGATCGGCCAGCTCCTGAACAAGACTTGTCAGCTCAGGATCTCGCGACATACTTGTGCGCAAATCGGTAGCCCGCCCTGTTCCAGATAGATTCGGCAAGGCCGCAATCGAAGGATCAAGATCTTGTTCACGATCGTACTGAGTATCGCGCTGATTGAACTGAAACCAAACATCATCCACATCGCGCACGTCGCCCGTGTCCGTCGTGAACGAGGATCGCTGTGTGATGTAATTGCCATTAATTTCCGCTGCAACAGTGGTGGTTGTGAGGCTCAAGCTCTCAATGCCGGCCTCCGCTAACGTTAAAAGTTCGCCCTCATCACTTTCACCGTCCTGATTGACATCCTGCCACACCAAAAGCTCGCCAAACGCTGCATCATTCGCATCCACAACACCATCTGCATTGTCATCAAGCAGGCCGAGCTTGTCAAAGCCGCTGCCATAACGCTGCTCCAATGCAAAAGGACCGGTCAATAAGATGTTTCCGCCAATATTAAATGACGGACCACCACCAGAATAGGTTTCGCCTGTGCCAAACAGTTCATTGGCACTAGTGATCAGTCCATCGCCATTGAGGTCACGCGCTAATAGCGCGTCATCCGCACCAGCCCAAGCCGTACGCTCGCGAATGCCGTCGCTATCGATATCAAAGTAGACGCTGTCTAAATCGAGATTGGTGCTTTCAACACCATCGCCATCAAGGTCAAGAATAAGCGGCGAACCGTGGCTGTCCGCAGGCTCTTCACACTCATCGTGATCTTCCGGTTCGCCGAGTGTGATTTCAAAATCACCATCCTCTGCCCAGCCATTTATGGTGAGCATTGCACCGTTATACGTGACGGTCAGAATACCTGCACTTTCGTTGTAGATCTCTTCTGCACCACCTTTGATCCCACCCTGATCGTCATCGTTTCGACTGTCGGGATCTTTGCAGTCATGCGGCTCTGGCTCACCGCCCTTTAGCAGCAACCCTTGGAAGTAAACCGTGTCGCCCTTACCATCGTCAGTGATCGTATCCCCGACACCAACCCTGTAGACATCTCCACCCTTACCGCCAAATAGCATGTCGGCATCGTCGGGTCCTGACAAGTCTTCTGCAAAAATTTGGTCTTTGCCGTCACCTCCGTAAATTTCGTCGTTTCCTGCATCTCCGTAAAGTTTGTCGTTGTCATCTCCACCAAAGATCTGATCATTCTCAGCCCCGCCGTAAATCGTATCGTTGCCTTTGCCGCCTTCTATGAAGTCAACGCCACCGTCGCCGTAAATTTCGTCGTTTCCGCCTTCACCGAAAAGTTGATCGAGGGCTCCTCCTTCACCGTAAATTGTATCGCCTTTGTCACCACCCCATATTAAATCGTTGTCGTTACCTCCACGCAGTGTGTCGACGCCATCTTCACCGCGGATGGTATTCTCGCCCTCTCCGCCATCGATGATGTCGTCGCCGCCACCGCCGTAAATCTCGTCCTTGTGTTTGCCGCCTGTAATTGTATCGTTACCTGTGACTTCACCTAGAACATCGTCTCCATAAATGATGTTGTCACCATCACCTCCGTCAATGATGTCCTGCCCGGCGGCACCATAAATTAGGTCCGCGCCACCGCCGCCATTGATCGTGTCATCGCCCTCACCGCCATCCAGAATATCGTCTTTCGACGAGCCAGTGATGGTGTCATTGTCACCGTGACCGTATATCCTGTGCGGCTTGTCTGAGTCAGGTGTGAGTGTATCAGCGAACTCAGTACCGAATATTTCGACAAATTCACCAAGATCTTTTGTAATCGCCTCTGTAGGCAACACCCCAATTCCCCAGTCAGATTCCATTCTGTTGAAAATATCCTGGGAAAGTCTATCAGCAGTAATCGCAGTTATAGTGCTGCCAAGCCCAGCGAGAAAAAACACAGTAGCTCCTGCACCTGCCGGTATTGCAATCCCTCCTACAAGGAGCGTACCCCCAATAACAGCCGTCGCGGTAACAAGAGTTCTAACCGCACTCCAAGCTGGGTGTACATAAATACCTTCGTCTGCAAGATCATCCCGACGGTCGAACTCACGCGCAACTGAACTAACTACAATAAGTGCCCCACTAATCTTTTTTAGCGCATCCAGAGCTGCAAGCTTAGTGGCACGTTGATGTGCGTCTAACGGAATAGACGCTTCTACAAGCTTGCTTGCAGCCAGCGCCGAGATTTCAAGCTCGATCGCAAGTTTATCAATAGTTTTTGCTGTTTCCGCCATCTATTTTCTCCAAACGTAGGCCGCACTGTTGACAAGAAAAATTACAAACACGAACAGGACTCCATTTCCCAAAAGGTACATGAATGGATATGTACTTTGATCTATTCCAAGGTTTTCAATGAAGGTTTGCGCTTTAAAACCGTCAAATATTTCTGAGCTCTCTTTGTAAAGAGCAACCAGACCGATATGATTATATAGCGCGCCAACTTGCATTAGTAGAATTGCAAGAATGAGTGCTACACTTGGTCGTTGTTTAACAAATCTTGAAATTCGATCATCCGATTCACGGACGGGCCTGGGCTCATACTTGAAGCCCTTTAAAATAAAGAGCAGCGGAGGATGAACAAAATGCGCGAGGGGGATTGCAAACAATCCAAATAGTACAACTGAGGAGAACCAATCCTGTGCACTCATGCTTAAATCTGAGATCTGTTCTAGTGCGCTGCTTTCGAACACGCTGAAGTGCAGAATGTTTTTGTACACACTAAAGAATACACTTTCATCACTAGAAACCTGTTTTACAATTGCTGTGGCAATTACCGGCAACACCAATCCAACAGCAATTGGCAAGAGGTAAAAAGTTGTTATTTTCTGATTCTTGACTGAATTGATACGCGCAAAGAAAGCCACGTAGAGGCCAATCAACAGAGGAAGAACGGCGATAGAGAACGGGAAAAGCGGGATTGTTACCAAAAAACAGAAAACAATAAATATTCTGAACTTCAGCGCTTCTCCCGGCGGAATTAACGAGGCATCTGTCATCTAGATACCTCTGATTGATTGTCCGAAGATTTATTTTGAAACATCGACTTCAAATCGTGCAGCGGCGCGATTGCGAATGCACCAACACCGCTTTTGTGTCCCGCAGGCCCATGGTTTGGATTGCCGTCGCTTGAAATCGTCACGCTTAAAAAAAAACTCCCAAAACACCGGAGAGCAGCCCCCGGCACAAAAATCTCTTTTAGTATTTTGTCCGAACCTAAACAGAACGCATGCGGAATGACAACCCCCGAAAGGTCGGTCAGATTGTTTTTTCTACTGTATTCGAGAACTCAGATGCATTCGCGCAGCGCACGACAACGCTTAGGAAAAAAGTCCGTCTACATTGAGCCAATTCGCTCATGTAAAACAGATGACACCGCGTCGATCACCACTGACAAGACTGTTAGCGCCCTGGCTGTAGCCTGAGGCATCAATGATATCGCCGTCGGCGCCCTCGCCACCGAGGTCTATGTATTCAAGGAGCAGGTGCTCCAGAGTTCCAAGTTGTTCCGGAAGAAAGCCTGTCAGCGTGATCTTGTCGTCTTGATCGGTGCCTATAATACGTTCAATGGAAATTAGGCGGTCGGTGCCGACCATACCATCCTGAACTGTGATATCGCCTTCGTTAGCGTTCGCGCCTTCACCAATAAGGACTTCAATCGCCCCACCGTTGGCGCCGCCATTGTCACCAACGCTAAAGTCTGCAGTGTCAATTCCATCAGATTTAAATTTATTTTGGTCAGCGGTGCCCGAAGTGTAAGAGATTACTAGATCTCCGCCGTGGACAATGTCATCGCCAGAGCCAGGCCTTAGAATATCGTTGCCGAGACCACCATAAAGAAAGTCGTTGCCAGCACCGCCGATAAGTTCATCGACTCTATCCAAGCCAATCACTAGGTCAGCAGAAATTCCAAGCTTAGAAACATCTATAACGCTACCTAGACGCAAAGCATCGACCAACACCGTTCGGACGCTGGGGACTTCTCCAAGAAGCCACGAAGCACTGGCTAGATTCAATAATCCGTCTGATCCCGCGGACAGATAGGATGGCCGAATATGACCATTGTTCGCAAGTTTTTCACCAGGGAATTGCTCAGAAAATTCATTCGTCAGAATTACGGTGGGACCCTTCATCTCATCAATCGATGGGTTGCCAAGCAACTTGTCCCAGGTGGTTTGAGTGGTCATTATATCCCCAAAAAGACCATCATCAGTTGCTGTTCCTGTAAGAAGAAATGAAGATGCGTGTATCAATTCATGATACAGCAACCTCTCTAAACTAAATGGTATAAAATTACCTTGTGTGTTTACAAAACCAATCTTACCCGCAACACCAGCATTGACTAAGATCACATCATTATTTGTACGTGGGCCGACTGAAGTGCTATTCCACTCAAAAGAGACCTTCTTATTCGCATTTAGTAATGATTGTATGAGTTCAGTTCCGGGAGAATCCTCAAAAAGTTTCACAAGGGCATCCTGAACTCTTCCCTTATCTCTATTGGCAAGCTCCGAAAACCTTGAAGATATCTGTTGGGTTGGAATGAACCATTTACTGAAATCAAAAGCTGCTTCAATATCACTATAATTAGCCACGTTCTACTTCCTTTTTTCAAACCTATTTATCGACCTAGCCAAATCTGAGTTTAATATGAACGCGCTTGTTAGACATCCTTGGCCATACGCGAATTCTGTTGCAATGCCTGTGTAGGTTTCTGCTATTTTATTTTCTTTTGACGTTAGCCAGTCAAAAACTACGTCCCATGGGGGCTGCGTTCGCAAGGATACACCTGCTTCTTCCATTTCATACTTGGCCTCAAGTATTTTATACGCAAGCTCATCATCTAGCCTCTGATCAAATGTGCCCGTGTAATTTACGAGTGATAGATCCGCCAAAAATGCGTCCCGATTATTTCCAATGCCGTTGCTGTAATCACCCTGTTCGCTAATCAAAACAGCATTTGCCGTCATGCCCCCGACAAACATCGTCAGAGCACGCGCTAGTCGCCCAGCTATAGTTTTTGAAAGCGTTGGCAACCCGCAATGAAGATTACGTATGCAACAAGAGCCCGCATCGAACGACGGCTGAATCATCAACGAAGCAACAGCAAAGCTCAATAGTGTTTCCTGGGGTCGCCCACCCGGTTGTGATTGTGATTGAAGCAGTAAACGTAAAACTTCACTGAGAGCCTTCAATTCGCTTTTATGCGGCACTCTGAATCCTGCCACAACTTCCTTTCGGGTTTCCCCAAGACCAAACCTCGAATAATATGAAAGGTCTCCCAACAAGCTTCGAGCAAGCTCAGATTGCCAGAACGTACGCCTCGGCAATTCAATCCAAATCTCACCACCTAATACTGACCGTGAAGCACCTTTTTTGGGGAGATACAATCGCGCAAATGTCCAAGGCAAAGCATACTCCAACATTCGAATATTTTTTACATCTTTGTCCAACAGTTTCCGCTGTGTATATTTAGGCATCAATTCATAATTGAAACCAGCCGATGTCTGAGACCTCTCAGACAAATTGATGTAGATCAGAATATCCGCATCATTGGGCTCTGACACAGGTTGCAAACTTGATACAGACGCCAGTTTTTCCAAGCGCTCTGTAATTACCCTATCTATGCTCTTGTTGTAGACTTCATCGTCGCTATCCCCACCCAATTTTGACTGTTCTTGGACTTTATTAAATGTCGAAATATGGCGATCAATCCAACGATCTTGAGCCAATTCATAACGGATTACTGCATGATAGGTCAGAGCTACCTGAGAGGTCTTAGACACTTGAAAAAATGGATTGCCCTTTAAGCTTCCGTGACTAATACTTCGCATCAACTCCCGAATTTTCTTTACTACAAATAATTTGTCGACTTTCGGCGTTAAATTAAATTCTTTAATATTTTCAAGAAATATTATTGGTTTTTTTCGAAAATCATACACCTCTGGTTCGGGCAGAGGCTGTGCAAATGACTTGTTGGACCAACAAATAATTCCAAGAATCAAAACAAGACCAAGAACAGAAACGCGCATAGAAACCATGCGCAGCAACGCGTCGGCGGTGCCACGACACAGTACGGTTCCAACGCATCCACTCTCATTGTCTGAATTGCCGTCACTTGAAATCATCACGCTTTTAAAAACCTCCCCGAGCGCCAAGCTTCTTTGTGGCTCAGCCACTTTGCCTAGAGGCACGTCTTGGTACCATAAGTGTTGGGTGAGCCTAAACAGATCGTGTACGGATAATCAAGTCGTAAAAGGTCGAGTTCACGCGTTTTTTTCACCAATATGTCCTCGCCAACACTTGCCTGCCCAACACTGTGCAAGCTTGTGTTGGGCTGTATCCTTTTGCCAACATTCGGCAGGCCGATGTTGGGCTGACATCACGCCGCTTGCGCGCCCTGGAACAAGTCTTTCAACACGGGGCCCGCATTGTCGTTCGCGGCCTTGATCATCTCGACTTAGTAGAGCGCATCTTTGGCCGCGTTGGCGTTTTCAACTTGCTTATCGACTTCAAACCGGAACGACGCAACGGTGGTCGCGGTTTCTGTGCTTTCGCCAATCGGCGTCGTGCCGCCCGCACCGAGCATGGCGGTGAACGTCATCACTTTCCCCATCCTGATTGGCATCCTGCCAAACCAAAAGCTCGCCGAACGCAGAGTCATTGGCATCAATGACACCATCACCGTTGTCATCAAGGAGCCCAAGCTTATCGAAGCCGCTGCCATAACGTTGCTCAAGTGCCAACGGTCCAACAAGCAGCGTTTCATCTTCAATAAATGGAGTTGGCGAACCACCAGAATAAGTCTCTCCGGATCCAAATAGCTCAACAGCACTTGTAATGACGCCATCGCCATCAACATCACGCGCTAACAACGCATCATCGGCGGCGGCCCACGCCGTGCGCTCACGGATACCGTCACTATCGATATCGAAATAGACACTCTCAAGGTCAAGATTGGTGCTTTCAACACCATCACCATCGAGATCAAGAATAAGCGGCGATCCATGGCTGTCGGCAGGTTGTTCACACTCATCGTGATCTTCCGGTTCGCCGAGCGTGATACCTAGCTTGTCTTTCGACCATCCCAAGATAGTGAGCGTTGCACCCTGATAGGTTACTTCCAGGCCGGCCGACGTCTCGCTATAAATTTCACCGCTTTTGCCTTTGATCGCGCCTTGGTCTGGATCGTTTCGATTGTTAGGATCATTGCAATCCTTTTCTTCTGGTTCGCCGCCTTTAAGCTCTAAATCCTGAAAGAAAACGGTACCTTCACCATCAGAGTCTTCAATCGTGTCTCCGTCTCCGGCTTTGTAGGTGTCTTTCCCCTTGCCACCAATTAAGGTGTCCTCGCCCTCACCTCCGTCAAGCTCATCCTTACCGCCACCGCCTTCAAGGGTGTCCATTCCCTCGCCGCCGAAAAGCTTGTCTGCTTTATCGCCACCATAAAGGTTGTCGTCACCCTTCTCGCCATGGAGTTCAGTTTTGATGTCTCCGGCATGAAGATTGTCATTGCCCGCATCGCCTCGGATCTCTGGATCACCGCCTGATGGTTTTTTGCTTGGCCCAAAAATGTCATCATCAAACGGGGTGCCAATCGCGCCCTCAGCGTCTCTAAAAAACAAGATCGGGCCGCTGCCACCATTCTTTGGCGCCGCGGATTGTGATTGACTTGTTTCAAGATCAATGATCACGCCCTGGCTGTAGCCTGAGGCATCAATGATATCGCCGTCGGCGCCCTCGCCCCCGAGGTCAATGTACTCAAGGAGCAGGTGCTCCAGAGTTCCAAGTTGTTCCGGAAGAAAGCCTGTCAGCGTGATCTTGTCGTCTTGATCGGTGCCTATAATACGTTCAATGGAAATTAGGCGGTCGGTGCCGACCATACCATCCTGAACTGTGATATCGCCTTCGTTAGCGTTCGCGCCTTCACCAATAAGGACTTCAATCGCCCCACCGTTGGCGCCGCCATCATCACCAACACTGAAGTCTGCGGTATCAGTGCCATCGTTCTCGCGTGCAACAACTAAATCACCACCATGAACAAGATCATCGTCAGAACCAGGGCGCAAGGTGTCATTGCCAGAGCCGCCATAAAGAAAATCTTCACCGCCACCGCCAACAAGCACATCATTTAAGCCCAATGCAATTATCAGATCATCTGAGTCACCAAACTTGGTAAAATCAATGGTGCTTTTAATGTCCCTAGGTGCGTAATCGACCACCACATTGTTAACAAGCTGATCAACCCATACTCCACCACCAAAGATATCTGTTTTTACTGTAAGTGTGCTAAGAGTGCCAGTAGATGGATAAGACGGCCTCTCAAAATCTGGGCCCGGACCTTGTTGCTGCTTCGCAAATTTATTTTCTTCAACAACCGTTGGACCTTGAAGATATGTTCGATCAAACGCCGTAGCACCCGGAGCTAGAGTTGTCAGGTTATCCCATCTCTGCGCGTTAACATCAGTCCATGGTCCATCATCGAAATCTCCCGGGTTTGACGACGTTCTTTTTATTGCATGAACCATTTCATGAAAAATGAGCTGTTCTGTAGTTGGCGTAACTACAGCACCCTTGCGGTTAACATAAACGATCCTGCTAGAACCATCTTGCACCCTTGGATCAACAAAAATATGCAGAGAGGGTAGAGGTGGGTTGGGTTCAGTTACAAAACTATCATTCGCAAAATCAATTGTGAGTTTATCCTGACGGTTCTTCAACTCCTGGATTAACGTGCTCCCTTCCCCAAAACTGTGGATAGTCGCAATAGCTTTTTTTAACGCCATCAAATTAACAGGTGTGCCTGGCTTACGAGGAGCCCAACTGCCGTTGGGATCATTTGCAGGATCATATCCTGGATCACCGGGAGACTGCGGTGTGCTACCTGGATTATGAAGATTTTCACCCGGAAATATGAAAAGGTTTTGAATGTTAGGACTTAGATTATTCCATGCCATGATCGTTCCAATACATGTATTCTGTGTTTTTCTAGACGGAGTACTCAATCCGGATATGACAGACGAATAGTGCTTCTCGAAACGCACCCCTCGCCAGTGTTCAAGCTAAGCGCCACGTTTTTGATATCGACGCCAACCGAACCAACAATGTGATGCAAAATCACATTGAACCAGTCGAATCCTGAAATCCGGGAGCCATAAGCATCGCTACCCCATCGATCACGATAATTACCTGGATTTTTGGCGTAAAATTCACGTATGTATTCGACAGCACGGACCGTCAACAAATCATCGAGTCGTAAATCAAATGACTTTTCATTTCCATGAAGAGAGAGATCGGCAAGTAGCTCATTCGGAGCTCGTTCAAAGACCGACGTATAGTCCATTGAAGGCGCCACCTGCAATCCGTTCGCCGTGATGCCACCGATAAAGATGCCCATCGCGCGGCCCAACCGATTGGCTAAGGTCTTAGCATGATACTCGTAGCATTCCGGCGGCGGCGGGAAGGCAGATTGCGTAAAGTTTCTATCCTTAAAACCTGTTGCAGCTTCAGCCGCTGCGGACAACAGAGTCTCCGCCGGGCGAGGACCTTCCCAAAGCGGCGTTGGCTCCGAAATAGACAACTCAAAAGGCTTCAAATCAAGCGTGCTAGGCGTTTCAAATTTCTTGACAATCTCCGAACGACTAGTACCAAGCCCTAGCCTCTTGCTGATTTTGCTGTCATCAATGGAAGCTCTCGCCAGGGCTTCTTGGAGCAGCGTCCGGATAGGATATTGAATCCATATTTCGCCCCCCAAGATTGGAGATTTTGGCAAAACTCCTTCAAAGTAAACCTGAACAATTGACCACGGCAAAGCATAAACATACGAGTTTAATTTTGACCCTTTTTTTATATGATTTGCCCTGCGCTGTGAAAACGGTGACATCTGCGCGCGTGAAAAACCCGCTGAAGATTGCGCGCTATTCGCCAAATTTATATAAATCAACAAATCGGCATGGTTTGGGTCATCGACGGCAACAAGACGCCCCACCGAAGCCATACGCTGCGCCATTTCAATGATGGCTTTTTGGTATATTTTATCAACCGGGCTATGATTGTGAGAGCTCTCACTAATAGTCTTTCCTATATGAAAATCATAAAACGGTTGTATTTGTTCACTGAACCCGCCAAAACGCACAACAATATGATAGGTAAGTGCTTCTGTTTTAAAGAGAGAGCCTTTCACACCTGGAATATCGCGTAACATTGGAGGCGCAATATCGCTCAATACTCGCATGAGCCGACGAAGCAAATAATCCTTATCGAGCTTTGGCTGAAGGTTCTGATCTTCAATTTGATCAAAGTAGCCTAGAGGTTTTTTCCGAAAATCTTGAATCTTGGGTTCAGAAGAGGTTTGCGCAAAAGATCCATCTGGATTGAAGGCCAATCCAAAAGCAATCACCCAACAAACAACAAAAAAACGCAAACAAACCGAATGCAAAAACGCGCCAGCAATGGTGCGGCACGACACAGCTCCGAGATATACACGCTCATTGTCTGGATTGCCGTCACATGTAATCGTCACGCTTTAAAAAAAACTCCCAAAACACCGGAGAGCAGCCCCCGGCACAAAAATCTCTTTTAGTATTTTGTCCGAACCTAAACAGAACGCATACGGAATGACAACCCCTGAAAGGTCGGTCAGATTGTTTTTTCTACTGTATTCGAGAACTCAGATGCATTCGCGCAGCGAACAACAACGCTTAGGAAAAAGTCCTTCTACATTGAGCCAATTCGCTCATGTGTGAGCCTGTGTGAAAACTCCGTGACGGCGAAGCATGTTATGATTTCTCAAATGCAAGCGGGGGTATGACATGACGCGATTTATCGGGGGTGTTGATCGCGAGCAGGCGACACTTTTTCCTGAGCGGTTGGACGAGTACGTTGAGGAAGACAATCCCGTTCGCGTAGTTGACGTTTTCATCGACGGGCTGGATTTGGATGGGCTTGGCTTCGATGTCGCACCCGAAGGCGACGGGTCGCCCATCGTATCACCCTGCAGTTCTGCTCAAGCTCTATCTCTACGGCTATCTCAATCAGATTCAATCATCGCGCAGACTTGAGCGTGAATGCGGTCGCAACGTCGAGATGATGTAGTTGACCTGTCGACTTGCACCGGACTTCAAGACCATTGCCGATTTCCGCAAAGATAATGGCCCGGCTATCTGCAAGGTCTGTGCTCAGTTTGTGGCGCTTTGTAGAAGCCTCCACCTTCTCGACGGCGGCTCTGTCGCGATTGATGGAAGCAAATTCAAGGCTGTCAACCATAGGGAGAAGAACTTCACCCACAATCGGCTGACGCGACGCATGGCGGCGATCGAGAAGACCATCGAGCGTTATTTGTCTGAGCTGGATCGTGCGGATCGCCAGCAAGAAGTCATCGGTGCTCCGGTTCCGGCTGCCAAAATTACGCGACTGATGTCCTAAACGGCCCACATAGCGGTATAGGGTCATCGTTGTGAGAGATGATGCGATCGGCCAGCAACGGCAGTAACCACCCAAAAGACGCTCGAATTTCAATAAACTCATTTTCAAACTTATCCTCATCCAGCGCAGCAGCCTTAAAATCTCTCTTCGACCACGTGTTGGAGAGCGAAGATGCAGCGCGAACAAAAATCAGACCGCATGGATGAGTGCTTCCGTATTGGGCGGAATCTTAAAATTCTTGATGACAAACGGCGCTCTTTGCTGAGCGAAATCCAGCGGCTCGAATCCCGCCTGAATGACATCAACGCACGTTTAGCGGAAATCGGGCGGAACCTGGCTGGCATTCAGTTCGCGCAGGATACCGCGCGCGCTGCCGGTAGTCGTGGTGGTGCGCCCGGTGCAATTGCAGGAGAAGTCACCGCTCAGGCCATTCGGTTGGCGACGCAGAAAGGCGAACTTGAGCGGGACCAACATAGGCTCGAAGCCCAACACGCAAACCTGGAACATCAGCTTAACGAAAGGCGCAGACGCTTTGAAGACGTCGACCACAACTTCCAAAGTGCAAATAACAGGTTTGGCGACCTCCGCTGCCCACTGGGTGCCCGAGCTTTTTAACCGTCAATCCGGAAACATGGGAATGCCGGTTGAATTTTTCTGCTTAGCCTTTTCTGCGACACGCGTACGCTCAGCCGGCTCAAAATTCCCGTTAATCACCGTATCAATCAGCGGATCCTCGACACCGAACCCTTGCAACCGGAGCGCCAGGTAGAGTTCGTAGTGTGGGTGAAATTTGACCGCTTTGCCCTCCCGCGACAACCGCAGCAAAGCAAGTGCTACTTTCGGACTTTGTGTCAGGCTTAAACCGTAAATCATATTGGCAACGCCAGCATACATCTGTCGCAAGTGGAATGGAAACTTTGTTGAACGTGGATAATGGTTTTCTTTAAAGCTCCAGAACGGTCGAGTCTTGATGCCTTCCCTTACGATCTCTTTTAGAGATTTTCGGATGGTCCGAAGGTCACCACAAAGGCCAAGGCTGGGATAAAAATGCCTTTCCATGTTGTGCCGCCAATAGTCCAACATCATGTCCTCGAAACGCGTTGATAGGGCATCTGGATGGGCGGCGCTAAAACTTTCCCTCAGGAGGTTTTCAGCACGCGTGCAGTCGCCGTTTTCAATCGCCACGTGATAGGCAGCATTGTCGGCATCATTGAGGATCTCATTCAACGGCCGGGGCTCAAATTTTGCCCAGAACGCCTTAGTGCAGCGCTCTTTTTTACTCAAAACTTCATGCCCTAAAACAGGCTGTTTACTCTCATCATAACCAAGCGCTTTGGCGCGACGACAGATTTCGAGGTCCTGATCGGGCGAAGCGATTGCCGGATGTAACAAGAAGGGATTTGCTGCTAACGCCATGAGGAATGCACTCCGGCCGAACTGTGCGAACACCTTGGTCCAATGGCAATTCAAACCGATGCGGCGTCGCGGCAGAGTCATAAGCAATCCAATGAGCAATTTTTTTGTAGTTCCTTCGTGTCCTGAGGCACCTAGCACTATATCAAGAATCTGGCAGAACGGCGTAAAAAAAGGCGATGCGCCTGTTTGGCTACAGCGAATGGTATATTGTTCTCCAGGTCATGATCCGCTTAACCATCGATTTCCAAAGTGGGCGTTTTCAATCGTGCTTCATGGCCGTATTTATTGTCTTTATCGCCAAACTCGGCGTCGACAAAGAGAGCGCTCCAACAGTCCAGCGTTTCTAGAATCTGGTTCAACTCTTGTCCTGAATGGGGCACCATCTCCCTTTTAAGGAATCCCTAGCCAGCACCGATTGGCGTGGTGTTGCGCAAGTCCCGATTCTAAACCGCGACCCGGCGTTGGCGCTTGCGGACGAGACGGATTTTTTTCAAATCCAGTTCGACGATGCGCGCCTGATCATTGGCATAACGCACCGCGACGATCACCGCGCCGGATCCATATTCAAAGTTACCATCGAAAGCAATTGTCACAGTGGTGCCGGTCTCAAAATCTATCTCATAACCCGTCTGGCGCACGTTGCGCGCACTCCGCAATTGGCCAAGGCGCGACATGACAGCAAGTGCACGGCGTCCTGCAGGTGTTGATGCCTGAGCGAGTGCGGATGGCGTGAAGGCCGTTTGGCTATAGTCAACGGACCACGTTTCTGACACGGTTTCTACCAACGCAACCGCAGCCGACTTATTGTCTTCAGAAGATTGACTGGCCACGACGCCGAGATAGCCCAATCCACCAAGCCCAACACCAATCAGGCCTGTAAACAGCACACCCATTGCAATCAAAGTTCGTCTCATCGTCATTTCTCTCCAGCGGCATCACGACTTGCGTGGCGCGACCCAATCGGCCAACACACACGTCACATCGAGCTGCGTTCCACACGCAATTCAACTATTGACGACCAAGACTAAGCTGACATCGGCCTGCGCGCTGTCACCTGGGGAACCAAGGCGCATTACAAAGGCCAAAAAAATGGAAACCCCTGCAACTAGGGCGTTCCAGGCGCTATTCTGAAGGTATAGTTAAGCTAGAGTTTCTTGGCGATGTGGAGCACCATGTCCGTGCGCTTGCACCTTTTCATCGAACTGTTTAGACACGCCAACACGAGGGCCAGCACGACAAGAATGGTCAGCAGGGATGCAGGAGACGATTGGCATGACGGAAAAAAATATTACACTGCATCAGGGCGATCTGCCCGATCGTCTATCATTTGGAAAAAGCGTTGCCATCGACACCGAAACGCTTGGCCTCAATCCGCATCGTGACCGGTTGTGTTTGGTGCAACTGTCATCTGGCGATGGTACGGCACACCTGGTGCAAATTGCGGAAGGTGGAACCGACGCGCCAAACCTCAAGGCGCTACTTCAAGATCAAGACGTGTTGAAGATTTTTCATTTTGCGCGTTTTGATGTTGCTGTACTTGACCGCTATCTGGATGCTGCAACATCGCCGATCTACTGCACCAAGATTGCCTCAAAGTTGGTCCGCACCTACACCGACCGACATGGCCTGAAAGATCTAACAGCAGAGTTGCTCGGTGTGGAATTGTCTAAACAACAACAAAGCTCAGATTGGGCTGCGGCAGAACTCACAGACCAGCAAAAGGTCTACGCTGCTTCCGACGTTCTCCATCTGCATGCGTTGAAGGAGAAATTGGACCTTATGCTGGCCCGCGAAGGACGTCAGGGCTACGCCGAGGCCTGCTTCAAATTCTTGCCCGAACGCGCCCAACTCGATTTGAAGGGGTTTTCAGATGTGGATATTTTTTCCCACTGACCCTTGAAGCGACCCCCATTCGGCCACATCCCTATTCTTACCCCAATTGACGGCCACAACGTGCCCACTGGGATCGGATACGGAAGCGGTATAAGATTGATCTTTTTCGCGTTCTATTTCTTGTTGTGACTATTGGGGCGGGCACACTAAAAGATGTCAACAATAACTGATCTCTCATCACACACCGCTGATAGCCAACCGGTAGGATTGGTGTTCGACGGTGCTGAGACAGATCGTACCAGAGATTTTGAGAAAGCACGGCACCATTCCCGTCATGTGCGCGTGATGCGTATCGTGCTGCCAATTGTTACCGTGGTCATCTCAGGGATCTATGTTTTTTCCGTGCTCAAGACGGCTGGCATTGGCGGAAACATCCCCGACATCGCCTTGCCGAACATTTTACCCACTGAGCTTGCCATGCATAACCCGCACTATGAAGGCTATGCCAAGGACGGTGGCATGTATCACGTCAGAGCAGACACCGCCACGCCCAATCTCAAAAAACCAAACCTAATTGCGCTGCAAGGAATTACCGCTGAGCTCATTGATGCACAAAAGAAAAAAACAATACTGACTGCTACACGCGGTATGTTTGATAACACCAAATCTATTTTAACTTTGCGCGATGGAATCAACATCAAGAGTGAAGGCGGACTGAAGGCAACCTTGAAAAGCGCGGTTGTGAATTCAAAAACCAGCGTGATTACATCTCAGGACCCAGTAAACGTCACGTTTCCTGCAGGCACAGTGCGTTCCGATAAGTTGGTCATCAAGCAAAAACAAAAACACGTTCTTTTTTCGAAAAATGTGAAAGCTCATTTGAAGCCGCCGCCGCAGAAGAAAGAAACGCCTGGGAAAACCATATCAGCAAATAATGCGAATAAAATATTTGTTGGCTCAAATAAACCGGTCTCGATCACATCGCATACTCTTGATATTTTTGATGGTGACAAACGTGCGCTGTTTAAGGGAAAAGTTATGGCACGCCAGGGCTTGGCAACGTTGTCAACACCCGAGCTTGAAGCCAGCTACGACACTGGCCCCACAGAAGGCCCGCAAAAAGATGAGGCACAAGCACCTTCCACCGACCTGTTCTCAGGTTCTGGCGGTAAACTGAGACGCATTCTGGCCAAAGGCCCTGTGGTGATGACGCAGGGACCTCAAGATCGCGTCACATGCGATGCCGCCGACTTTGATGCCTTGAATGAAACCGCCATTCTGACGGGTAACGTAGTGATGTCATCGGGTGTCGGGCGCAGCGCACGTTCAGATCGCGTTGACCTTAACCAGGCGCAGGAACGGGCAACCCTTTCTGGAAATGTCGTTGTCACCCAAGACAAAAATGTTTTGAGAGGACGGCGTCTGGAAGTTGATCAACGCAATGGCATGACGCGTCTTACTTCACCGGCAGGTGTTGGCTATGGCGCTGGTCGTATCTCTGCACGATTTATTCAATCTACTGCCAAAGCAAAACCGACAAAGAGAACAGCCTCAAGCGGGCTCGGTCAATCAGGTGCCTTTCGCGTAGATCCAAAGGCACCACTCGACATCACCGCCTCTCAATTGCTGGTTAAGGACAAAATAAAAACAGCAGTCTTTAGTGGTGCCGTCCAAGCCCGCCAGGGTGCATTCAAGATCGCTGCCGCAGAGCTGCACGCACTTTATTCCGGCTCAGCGGCCCTTGGTGATGTGTCATCGCGCACCACACAACAATCAGCAGGTGCTACCGCGCTCACCCATGTCAAAGCCAAGAAAAATGTTGTCATCACTGGCAATGACGGCCAACAGGTCACCGGCGACTGGGCAGACTTTGATGTTGCAGCTGGCAAAGCCGTTGTTGGTGGTGCTGTAGAAATTCGTCAGGCGAGCAACGTCATTCAAGGTACACGCCTGATAATTGACACCAAATCCGGGCGCACAATCATCGAGACAGCACCAGAGAATACCGTCGCCATTCCACAAGGCGGCGGCTGGGTCACAAAAAATAGCGGTCGTCCTGGCCAAACTGCCGCACAACGCAATAGCGGTCGTCCCAGTGCCGTATTTTACCTCAATGACATTGAAAAAACGCAGCGCAAACGAAAGTCGAACAAAAAACCCAGCACCGGCAGCGCTTGGCAAGCGCAAACTGCGCCGCGCTGATAGCAATCTTATGGTTGGCAACAACTCGATGATTGACACCCCGGCCGGACCCGTGTCGAGTATTTGCAAAATGGAATTATAAGAGAAACAAGCCTTTGAAACTGCCGTCCGTCAGAGCCCTGATTTCACCAAAACGCCACCAAAGCCGTGCCAACGGCAATGGTAATAGCGGCGGCTTGGGTAACAGACATTCCATCGCGCCAGGAATTGAACCTCAGCTGGATGATTATGATGAAGCCAGCGATGGCGTTGGTTTTTTAACTGCAACACAAGTTATCAAGAGCTACAAAAAGCGTACCGTTGTGCGCGGCGTATCGCTGTCTGTCGGTCGTGGTGAGTCTGTCGGCCTGCTCGGTCCGAACGGTGCTGGCAAAACAACGGTGTTCTATATGATCACCGGACTTGTCGCTGCCGATTCCGGCCGTATCACCATTGATGGTGTTGACGTGACCAATCTGCCCATGTACCGACGCGCGCGACTTGGCATCGGCTATCTTCCTCAGGAAGCGTCTATTTTCCGGGGCCTCAGTGTTGAAGACAACATTATGGCCGTGTTGGAGCTGGTGGAACCCAATAAGAAGAAGTGCAGACAACAGCTCGATAGCCTGCTCGAAGAATTTAACATCGCGCGATTGAGAAAATCACCTTCGATGGCGCTTTCAGGCGGTGAACGCCGTCGCTGCGAAATTGCACGTGCACTCGCGTCAAAACCCTCATTCATCCTGCTTGATGAGCCATTTGCCGGTATTGACCCGATTGCGGTCGAAGATATCCGCCAATTGGTGCGCCATTTGACCCAACGTGGCATCGGCGTTTTGATCACTGATCATAACGTTCGCGAAACGTTAAGCCTGATCGATCGCGCTTATATCATCTATGATGGTCAAGTTCTGACAAAAGGTAACCCTTCAGAAATCATAGCCAATGAAGAAGTGCGGCGCGTATACCTTGGAGACATGTTCCTTAACGAGCGTTGATTAAACATGACATCGTGTTATGAGCGAACCAAGGTCGGGAAGTAGAACATGGCTCTTTCGCCAAAATTAGAGTTGAGACAAGGCCAGCAGCTGGTGATGACACCACAGTTGCAGCAGGCCATTCGCCTATTGCAATTTTCAAGCGTTGAGCTAGCGCAATATGTTGATATTGAGCTTGAGCGCAATCCGCTCCTAGAACGCGATGACAATGCTGAGCAGCCCGCCAAAGAAACCAGTTCTGAAAACGGTGACGAGCAAGATACAGCGAACACGACGCCTCAACCTGAGCCGCAAGCAACGGCACCACTTGACCTTTCAGCGTCAGCAAGTGATGGCGGCGACGCACTCGATACCGATTTTGAAAATGTCTTTCAGGACCAGAGCTCCAGAGAAATGATACCAGCGCCCGATTCTGGTTGGGCAAACATGCGTTCCTCGGGTGGCAGTTTTTCAGATGAGGGCCACAACCTCGAAGAATTTGTGTCCGGCGAGGTGTCGTTAAAAGATCACCTCAGCCAACAACTTCCGCTGGCGCTATCGGACCCATCTGAGCGCATTGTCGGTCAGCACCTGATCGATTTTGTCGATGAGTCTGGCTATCTCAACGCGGACCTTGACCAACTGGCAGAAAAACTTGGCGCACCGCAAGATATGATCGACCGGGTGGTTCTGACCATGCAGGCACTTGATCCACCGGGTGTTATGGCACGCTCCCTGTCAGAGTGTTTGGCGTTACAATTAAAAGAACAAAATCGCTATGACTCCGTGATTGCCAAACTGTTGGATAATTTGCATTTGCTGGGCGCACATGACCTTACCAAATTGCGCAAAACTGTCGGCGTTGACCAACACGAACTCGCAGAGATGGTCGCTGAAATTCAACAGCTAGACCCAAAGCCTGGCCTGCGCTTCGGCTCAGTACAAGTCCAGACCGTAGTGCCCGATATCACCGTTCGCCCAGCCAGCGATGGCAGTTGGTTCGTCGAATTGAACTCAGATACCCTGCCACGCGTTCTCGTCAACCGCAGCTACTACACCACCGTTTCGCAAAATACGAAGTCAAAGGACGACAAATCGTACCTTCTGGAATGCCTGCAAACAGCCAATTGGTTGGTCAAAAGTTTAGACCAGCGCGCGCGCACGATATTGCGTGTTGCAGAAGAACTTGTTCGCCAGCAAGACGCTTTCTTTGCCCACGGCGTGCGATATCTCAAGCCGCTCAATCTGAAGACTATCGCTGATGCCATTTCCATGCATGAGTCAACTGTCTCGCGCGTGACCTCCAATAAGTACATGGCGACACCGCGCGGTATTTTTGAACTGAAGTACTTCTTTACCTCTGCCATTCAATCTTCAGGTGATGGGGATGCTTATTCTTCCGAATCGGTTCGCTATCGCATTAAGCAAATGATCGATGCTGAAACGGACAAGAAGGTCCTGTCTGACGACAAGATTGTTGAAAAACTGCGGGCCGAAGATATGGACATCGCCCGGCGAACCGTTGCAAAATATCGCGAAGCGATGCGAATCCCCTCGTCCGTGGAACGGCGCAGGATTAAACGCATGCATGCCCGGGGCATGGGCTAGATCAACCTACGAAACGTTGGAATCGCGACTTTGGGCAGATCAGTTGATTGCCAGTCGTGGGGGAGAGTGTTGAGATGGAGCGTCGCGCAAATAGCTTGGCTGGTGTGTATCGGCCCCCAAGCGCTGGTGCCTGGGCAGCCGGTCAGCGCCTGAGTGGAGACAAATTTCGTGCCCTTCTTGGGGCAATTAGGCGTATTGTCTCCAAATATCGTGGCCCTGCTCCACGGAAACCGCTATAATTGGCGTAATTATTCACCGCACCCAAGTCTAAAACAAGTAAAAAAGAACTCACCAACAATAAAAAAGCAAGAATCTGATTAGAGCAAATAAAAAGGATATAATTCCCGAATGACCATGCAGTTTACAGGCAAAAATATCGACGCAGGCGGCGCAATTCAAATCTACATTGAAGATAAAATATCAGCTGTACTTAATAAATACATTGGAAAAGATGTAGACGGCCACGTTCGACTTGAAAAAGAACGTAACCAATTCCGCACAAACTGCTCACTTCGCATGCCAAGCGGCCTTCTGCTGGAGGCCAAAGGGGATGGTGGAGATGCCTACGCCAGCGCCGATGCAGCCCTGGAAAGGCTGGAAAAACGAGTGCGGCGTCATAAAAGACGCTTGAAAAACCATCACAGCGGGCGTAGTGACGGCTCCACGATTGATCTGGCTGCACGAAATTACACTGTCCAAATCGGCGACGACGGCAACCAGCCTGAGAACGACGACAATCCGGTCATCATTGCCGAAACAGAACTCAAAATAAGGGAAATTCCGGTCAGCGAAGCGGTCATGCAGCTTGACGTTACGGAAATGCCATTTCTGGTGTTCCGCAATGCAGCGCACGGATCTCTAAACGTTGTATATCGACGCCAAGATGGCCATATTGGCTGGATAGACCCGAATAAGAAGACCGACTAGGTGGGAACAGGAAGACCGTATTAGCCAGCGTTTAAGGTTAAGCGGCGGACAATATATCTGATCCGGTTCAATTCGCTTAGGTGAATCGGATAGAGTGAAACTGACCCAGTGGGACACAACAACGATGGATCTTGCAGATCTTTTAGTTCCCGACGGTATTATCCCGTCACTTAAGGCCACCTGCAAAAAACAGGTGCTCCAGGAACTCGCCCAGCGCGCGTCTGAGATGACAGATCTCGATGCACGAACAATCTACGAAACGCTGTTGCAGCGTGAGCGACTTGGCTCGACCGGCCTTGGCCGTGGTATCGCTATTCCGCACGTCAAGTTCAGAAGCCTCACCAATATCATTTGTATTTTTGCCCGCCTTGAGGAGCCGATTGACTTTGATAGTCACGACGGCGATCCGGTCGATATCGTATTTTTGCTGTTGGCCCCTGAACACGCCAGCGGCGACCACTTGAAAGCTCTGGCGCGCATTTCCCGTTTGGTGCGTGAACCGGAAGCGCTTGAGCATTTGCGACAAGCACCTGACCAAGCAAGACTGCACGAAATTTTAACAGCACCAGCCGCCTCACACGCAGCCTAATCCGTGCATACGGTCTTCAACAAAGAATGAACTCCATCTTTTTTTGATGAATACCTGTTCCTGCATCGGGCAGAAAACCGCGCGCACGTTTCTTGAACAGCTGCTACAGCGTCGAGCTTCTTCTGCTACACAGCCAAGCCATTTGCGCGACGCTCTATCTCATGGTTGGCGATCAACTTATCTGCTCAAAGTCGAACCCAACTTTTCGCAAGGTTAATCTAGCTGACAAGCTGCAGCCCCAGAAGCCCAACCGCCCCGACGATAATCCGCCACCAGGCGAAGAACGAAAAACCGTAGCGGCTGATAAAGTCGAGCACAAAGCGCACAACCAAAATCGCAGCCACAAACGCAATTGCAAAGCCGAGCGCGATACTCCAAGCATGACCGGTATCAACGACCTGCCAATTCTTGTAGAGATCGTAGACAAAAGCTCCGGCCATTGTGGGCAGCGCCAGTAGGAACGAAAATTCTGCAGCAGAACGCTTGTCTGTTCCCATCAACAACGACCCGACAATGGTTGCACCAGACCGCGACACGCCCGGCACCAACGCCAAGCATTGGAAGAGGCCAATTTTGAATGCCAAGCCTGGTGGATACTCGGTTGCATCCCGATACTTTGGTGTCAGATTCAACCGATCGACCATCAGCAATACAATCCCGCCCAGGATCAACATCACACAGATCAGCCAAGTCTGGTTAAACAACACACTCTTGATGAAGGCATGGGCAAACACGCCGACGATGGCAGCGGGTAGAAATGCCAACAAAATGCCAAGTATGAAGCGGCGTGCACCAGGGTCTGAGGGTGCTGCCAGCGCGATATTCCAAAGCTTGGCGAAATAGACGCTCAGCACGGCCAGAATGGCACCGAGCTGGATGAGAACCTCAAAGGTCCTGCCCGGAGAATTGACGCCTAAAAAGTGGCCTGCCAGCAAAACATGTCCCGTCGATGAGACCGGCAGAAATTCGGTGGCACCCTCAATGAGACCCAACACAATAACCTGCCACGTTTCCATATCGACCTTTCTGGATACCCCAACAGCGGTTAGAGCGGCTGGCGTTCGGCACAAAACAGACGTGATAGGACCTTATAAAGGTTACTAAATTGACGCACTACGGTTGTCTGCCCCAAGTCAGACCAAGGCGGCGCGCACCAGACGTCTGGTGCCTCACACGTTCAATTTTGATAGGCAGAACCGAGCTCACCGGCGAGGATACAGCGAATCATGGCATCTGATAGCAGCATTTTCTATCCTGGTTCGAAGCACACGGCTGACGTGAAGCAGACGCCAGGCACCCAAGCACTCTGGCCTTGTCATCATGCCAGGGCAGGATCCTACTGACGATGCACCGACTAACACACTATAGGCTTTGTCCAAGATCTCGCTCTCTGCGTCTGGCTGCGGGTGAACTTGGACTTACACTTGAGGCTTCAGAGCAAGAACCTTGGGCGATTGGCCCTGAATTCCTGGCACTCAATCCTGCTGGCGAACTGCCCGTTCTTGAGATTCCTAACGGCCCTATTTTGTGCGGCGTTTACGCCGCCGCTGAATTTGTTTGTAGCGATATAGAACTTGTCAGTGACAGCCACTCCCCTGCATTGACACTTTTTGCAACAGACCCCGAAGACCGTGCAGAAGTGCGCCGGCTCACAGATTGGTTTCACAACAAGTTGGACCGTGAAGTAACGCGCGAATTGCTCTTTGAGAAACTTTATGCGCGTATGACGAGCGACGGTGCTCAAGGGCCAAACCCCGAGATTTTACGCGTTGCACGGGCCAACCTCAAATATCACCTGAGCTACATTTGTTATCTAGCCGACCATCGCCCGTGGCTTGCTGGTGATCATCTCAGTTTTGCTGACCTTGCTGCCGCCGGACATATCTCCGCACTTGATTATCTTGGCGAAGTTCCTTGGGCAGGCTACCCGATCGCCAAGGACTGGTATCAGCGCCTGAAGTCGCGCCCTGCTTTCCGGCCGTTGCTGGAAGATCGTGTGCCCGGCATGCCACCACCAGCAAGCTATGCAGACCTTGACTTTTAACCAACCGATCGCGCCTCCCGTGCCCGCCCCAGATTACAATTCCTATTTGCACCAAGACCCACTAGTTTCTGTGACAGCGAAACCGGTTACAGGAATACAGCGTGTCGTCCATGATCAAAGATCAGCTCAAGTCCGAGGCGGTGAGCCTTGGCTTTCATGATCTACGCTGCACAGACCTTGACGAGAATAGTGACGCCGCCAAATTCCTGGATCACTTTCTCTCCAACGGCCACCATGGTGACATGCAATGGATGGCGACACATGCCGACCGACGGCGAAGCCCCAAAGCGCTTTGGCCAGACGCGCGCTCCGCGGTTTTGGTGGCAATGAGCTACACCCCAGAGCAAGATCCCCTAGCCTCACTTGAGCAATCAGAGAATGGCGTGATTTCTGTTTACGCGCAGGGCAAAGATTACCACGACATTATCAAGTCCAAGCTGAAACAACTCGCAGCGATGTTGCAGGGCCTAACGGATCACGACGTCAAAGTGTTCGTGGATACCGCACCGTTGATGGAAAAACCACTGGCCCAAAAGGCTGGCCTTGGCTGGCAGGGTAAGCATACCAATCTCGTCTCACGCACTGGCGGCTCATGGTTTTTTATTGGAGTCATCTTGTCAGCCGCCGACCTTGAACCTGACGTTCGTGAAGACGACCATTGTGGCGGCTGCTCACGCTGCCTCGACATCTGCCCTACCAAGGCATTTCCAAAACCCTATCAACTCGATGCACGGCGCTGCATTTCATATCTCACCATTGAACACAAAGGCCATATCGCGCCAGAATTTCGCAAAGCGATGGGTAACCGTATTTATGGTTGTGATGATTGTCTGGCGGTTTGCCCGTGGAACAAGTTTGCCGTCACCGCCCGCGAAATACGCCTCAACCCTCGCGATGAAACGCGGAACCCGGCGCTTCACGACTTGCTCAGCTTAGATGATGCTGCGTTTCGGGCACGCTTTAAGGGAACGCCAGTGAAACGCACGGGGCGTGATCGTATGATGCGTAATTTTCTGATTGCAGCTGGAAATTCTGGACAACGAAGCTTGCTGCCTCAGATTGTCGAACACCTGTACGACCCCTCACCGCTCGTCCGCGCAATGACCGTTTGGGCGCTATCTCAACTTGAGGACGCTGCAACCCTCAAAGAACGCCGCCAAAGTGCGGCTAAGAATGAACATGACCCAGATGTTCTCAATGAATGGCAACGCGCACTCAGCCAACCCGTTGGTATGGCTTCGCAGACAATTGATGACCACCCCAAACAGTCTTGAGAAAAACAGACAAATGCCCCATCTTTTTATTTTTGGATTTGGCTTTACTGCTCGCGCCCTGGCCAAGGAACTCAGAGCGTCAGACTTTGTAATTTCTGCAACAGCGCAAACCACAAAAGGGGCGGCAACCATTAGGGCACTTGGCCACCAAGGGTTTGTAATGTCTGATGACAACGCACCAGACACTGACGTTAAAAGCGCGCTAGCATCAGCGACGCATATTTTGTCGTTCGTCCCACCCGGTGTCTCAAGCGACCCCGTCCTTGCTACCCTTAATGAAGACATTGCCAACGCACCCGATCTCACTTGGCTTGGCTACCTGTCAACAATCGGCGTTTATGGGAACCACAACGGGGCCTGGGTTGACGAAGCGACACCTGCAACTCCGCAATCTAATCGCTCTAAGCGCCGTCTTCTGGCGGAACGAGCCTGGCAGCAGCTGGCGCAAAGATGTAATATGTCGCTTTCACTGTTTCGCCTTGCAGGCATTTATGGTCCAGGACGCAGCGCCATTGAGCGCGTCAAGTCTGGATCTGCCCGATGCATCATAAAACCCAATCAGGTGTTTAATCGCATTCACGTTGAAGATGCGGCAAGGGTCGTTGCAGCAAGCCTTGCCGCCCCCGACAAACCCGGGACCTATAATCTAACAGACGACCTACCGGCGGCGCCCGAAGACGTGATCAGTTATGCTGCCGAGATATTAGATGCCCCGCCGCCACCGCGTATCGCAATCGAAGATGCTGGTTTGTCTACCATGGCCAAGAGTTTCTATTCTGAGAATAAGCGGGTGCGGAACCAGCGTATCAAGGAGGATCTTGGTGTCAGGTTGCGGTTTCCAACCTATAAGCTGGGTCTTCGCGCCATTGCAGAACGTGGTTAGACTCGGCGGCCAAGTCTCTATCTCATCCTTTATGTTGCCTGAATTTGAGCGTTTAACCAATCTTGAAAGCGATTGGGTCAGGCCAGAAAATCGCCCTATACTGACTGTTGGGTTTCGGCATACTTGAACAACAACAATTTGCTCTGAGCATGCCAGAAATAGGGTTTTAGGGATGCGTAACACACCATCATATCTGGTCACGGGCTGCGCAGCCGCCGCACTCATTGCTTGCATTTCTGCAAACCCGGCATTCGCAAACGACACTCAAGATGGTCATGCCATGGCTCAACAGTTCGCCAACGCGCACAAACCTAAACCGGCCAAAGTCAAACCGGAAAACGCAATTCAAGCCGATGAAGTTGAAGGCGCGTTCAAAGTTCGCAGTCAAGAAAACGACTTCAAGACCACGGACCAGATTCTAGATTCCATTGAAGCGCGTACAAGAACCATCGAATCCCTGCTTGAAGAAAGCACCAGCGACAAATGGAATGTTCGTGTCGGCAAACCTGCGAGCGTCGTTGTTGAAACGTCACCGACAACCGACCCCGCTGTCGAGGTCACCGCACCTCAGGTCACACCAAACCTGCCAGAAGCCAATGTCGAGTCCTGGCGTGCCACGACATCTCCTGCCGCATTGGGAAAGACAGAAACCGGCACAGACACCGTTGAAACAGCACCGCAAGCGGCCCACCCCATGCCAGCTGTAAACACCGTGCAACCAAACCTGCCCAGAAATACCACTGAACTTCCCGAGCCCGGATATGCGCTCGGCGGGCCCGCTAACTTACGCCGCGGCCTTGCAGAAGCCTCAAACATTCTATCAACAGCAACTGTGCTTTTGAAAATTCAGCCCGGCAACAAGGGCCTGCGCCGTTTCAAAAAAACCGCAGATCCAGTGTTGTGTGGTCGTCGCCATTGCTACATGAGTCAAGGCTTTGATGAAAAAGCGCACCGCATGCGGCGCGCTGCCACGCTTGGACCCTACAACACACTCGGACGCCGCGCGGGCGCTTGTCGCCAGAAACTTAACTGTGCTTTTCGCCATGTTGATCTGATGGATGATGGCGTCTTGCTGCAACCCGTAGACCTGAAGTTTATGCGTCATGACAGACGAGCCTATCGCAACATCAAAGCCGACACGACTTGCAAGATCACCGCTGGGCGACTGCACTGCGCACAGCCTATCAAAGCAAAAACGTGGACCGCCTGGATCGTTCCAGAACATATTGCTGTGCAAGCCGGTCGCGATGGACTTGAAACCGCACTGCTGGATGGACTTCCTGAAACGCCCGTGCCGACCATTTACGTCAAACGCTCGAAGCAATCGACGACCCCGTAGGAGGGCACGAGCGGCGGCGCGACAACGACACGTTGCGATAGCTCAATCGGTCACGTTGACGGCTGTCCAGAAACAATATCATCAATCAAAGAATAGATTTTTTCCAGATCTTCGGGCCGCGATAGGCGGTGCGCAGCATCTGCTACTTCAGTAATTTCAACCCAATCGCCGCGTAAAACTTTCGTCAGAGTGCGGGCGTGCTCGGGCCGCACGCTCTCATCAAGAAGTCCTTGCAGAACCAGAATCGGGCGACCTGGATCAAACGGACCATCAACCAACAGGTTGGTCCTACCATCCTCTATAAATTTTTTGGTGATGTGATAAGGCTCGCCATACTCGGACGGTTGGTCATGACTGCCTGTGTCGAGAATTTCTTGGCGTGCCTCGGCAGGCAAACTGTTCCAAATCAACTCGGTGACATCCCACGCCGGCGCAATTAAAACCAAACCTAAAATGCGCCGGGCGAGATGAACATCCGCCGCCAACAGGCGGCGCAACACAACAAGCGCAATGTGTGCACCTGTACTCGAGCCGACCAGGATTAAAGCAGCATCTCCCGTTTTTTGGCGGATGACGGCTTCGGCTTCCTGCAACCAGTCGCTGGTCGTGGCCTCGCCAAAATCACCTGAGGATTGACCATGGCCAGAATAGTCAAACCGGGTCAGACCATAGCCTTTAGTCGCGCACCAAGTTGCCAGCGCCTCCGCTTTTGTCGACACCATGTCAGACTTGAGACCAATCAACCACACAATCGTTGGCGCATCCTCGGTCTTGGGTTCTAAAACGTGGACCGCAATGCGTCGGGGTGCGCTGTCGCTTGTGACATCAAGGAATTGCAGTTCATGATCAACCATCTTATGAAGCCATCTCGTAGTTTGAGGAAAGCATACCGTGCACTCTAAGCCGCCCACCATATTGCAAATCGTGCCGGAACTCGACACCGGAGGTGCCGAGCTGTCCACGATTGAAATCGCAAGCGCCATCGTCGAAGCGGGCGGGCGGGCCTTGGTCGTTTCAGAAGGTGGTCGTATGGCGACCCGGGTTGAAGCTGCTGGCGGGGAATTTATTCCCTTTGCAGCCGCGACCAAGAACCCGTTGCGCGTCCTGCTCAATGCCCGCAAACTGCGCACTCTTATCGCCGAAGAAGATGTTGATCTGGTTCATGCCCGCTCCCGAGCACCAGCCTGGAGCAGCTATCTAGCCGTCAAAAATTCGAAGACAGCTTTTGTCACCACCTACCATGGAGCCTACAGCGAGAAGTCTAAACTCAAGAAACGCTACAACAAGGTGATGGCGTCAGGCCAAATCACCATTGCTAATTCAAAGTACACTGCTGACCTCGTTAAAAGCCGCTATGGCACGCGGGATGAAAATTTACGTGTCATTTATCGCGGGCTCGACGGGAACCGATTTGACCCCGATAGTATCTCAGAGCAACGTCGCGCAACGCTGCAAATGTCCTGGAACATAAATCCGCAAACACGCGTGGTTTTGCTGGTCGCTCGCCTCAGCCCAATCAAAGGTCAGATGGTTGTCATTGATGCGGCAGATCAGCTCAGCCAGAGCGGTTTATTGGACAATACGGTGTTGATTTTTGCAGGGGACGCTCAGGGACGAGAAGGCTACATCCAGCAGCTCGAACAGCGCATTGCTCACCATCGACTGAACGACAAAATCCGCTTAGTTGGGCATGTTGAAGATATACCAGCCGCTCTCAGCCTGGCGCACACGGCCCTTTTTGCATCCATCAAGCCGGAAACCTTTGGCCGAACGGCGATTGAAGCCCAGGCCATGGCCTGCCCGGTGATCGCAACCAATATCGGCGCGCCACCTGAAACTGTACGCGCCGAGCCTCGGGTGAGCCGCGATCAGATGACCGGTTGGCTGGTGCCACCAGGAGATCCAGAGCGCTTTGCAGCTGCTATGACGGACGCGTTACACCTCTCAGAAGAGGCCCGCGCGGCAATCGGCCAACGCGCCCGAAGACATGTCCTTGAAAATTTCTCCCTCGAAACCATGCGCCAACAAACCCTGGAGGTTTATGACACCGTGCTTGGCACCACCTTGGGCAAATCACACGCTGCTCGCTGAGCCCTAAGCCCGCGTGCCAGTCCACATCCCTTGCGTGGCCTAAACGCCCCATTTGCCTTGGTAAAACGGCCTGGCAAAAGCCCGTTCGGCCTTGACTTAGCAGGCTTTCTTATCAATGCTGCGCGCAACTTTGACGGTGTCGCAACCCTTTTCGGGTAGAGGTGTCGGCAAAGACATAATTATCCCTTGAAGTAACCAATGGAGGATCGACATCCGCAGACCTATGCGAGGCGCACCCAGTCGGGAACCGCCCGGCCCAAGGATGAATGAAACTATCCAGGCCCCTGAAGTCCGTTTAATTATTGAGAACGGCGATAACATTGGATCCGTTAGTCTTGAGGAAGCGCTTGAACGCGCCAATGAGGCAGGCCTCGACTTGGTTGAGGTTTCGCCGGATGCAAATCCACCGGTTTGCAAGATCCTCGATTACGGAAAATACAAATTCCAAGAACGTAAAAAAGCTGCTGCCGCACGCAAGTCTCAAAAAACCGTCGAGGTTAAAGAGATCAAGATGCGCCCCGGTATCGACAAGCATGATTACGATGTGAAGTTGCGCGCCATTCGCCGGTTCTTTGATGATGGCGACAAAGTGAAAGTTACTTTGCGCTTTCGCGGTCGTGAAATGGCTCACCAACATCTGGGCTGGGATGTTCTCAATCGCGTTAAAGCCGATACAGAAGAATTCGCCAAGATCGAGCTTGAGCCGAGGTTTGAAGGCCGCCAAATGATCATGGTCCTGGCACCGAAATAAGCCACTAGATCAACCTGCGAAAAGTTGGGTTTGACTTTGAGCAGATAAGTTGATCGCCAATCATGGAATAGAGTCATGAGATAGAGCGTCGAGCAAATAGCCTCGCTGGTAGAAAAAAAGGCTCGATGCTGCTCTAGCTGGCTCACGCGTCGGCACACTAAAAACAGGGGCGATGACGCAACCGCGTGATCGTCCTTTTTTTGTGACATAATAGAACTGGACCCGCGCACTGTGCGCAATGCGCCAAAAACAGAGAACCATGGCAGGCGATGACAAAAATGCAAACCCAACAGCTTCGCCCATTTGACGCCATCATGCTGGATGTTGGCGATCAGCATTGGTTGTACGTCGAGCAAGTGGGAAAAGAAGGTGGCATACCTGCTTTATTTCTTCATGGCTGGGCCAGGCAGCGGTGCCCAACACAGCCACCGCAACATCTTTGACCCCGATCGATTTCATACCTTTTTGTTTGATCAACGAGGTGCCGGCCGCAGTCACCCTTATTTGTCGCTCGATCAAAATGATACCAATCGCTTGATTGGTGACATTGAAAAAATTCGGACCCACTTCAACATCGAGAAATGGTTGGTTGTTGGCGGCTCGTGGGGGTCAACGCTCGCCCTTGCCTATGCTCAAGCCCACCCACACCGCGTCTCAGGTATGGTTTTGCGAGCGGTATTTTTGGGCACAGATGCCGAAGTCCAATGGGCCTTCGAAGATGGCCCACGCACCTTCAGACCGGAGGCTTTTGCAGCGTTTGTAGAAGCCCTGCCAGAGGCCGAACGAAGCCGTCCAACTGAGGCCTACATCAAACGCTTAACCGACACTAATCCGAGCATTCACAAACCCGCTGCTGAAATTTGGCACAGCTATGAACGTACTCTTTCAGAGTTGCAACCAGCAATAACAAAGCTTGTCACTGCAGCCCCGCCCGCAAATGCCCGCACAAAGCCGACACCAATCATGGAAGCCCACTATATCCGAAATAAGTTTTTTCTGACGCCCAACCAACTGTTAGACGGTATGGTCGCTTTGGGTGGGTATTCCCGGTGATATCATACAGGGTCGCTACGATTTGTTGTGCCCGCCGCGCGCTGCATTCGAGGTGGCGAAACGCTGGCCAGGGTGCGAGCTTACTCTAGTTGACACAGCGGGCCACGCCATGACGGAACCCGGTATTGCACCAGCCATGCAACAAGCTCTGACAAAACTCAGCAAAAACATTTGATATTTTATTGGATCTAATAGTAGAGGTGTGAATGCGTGACTCAGTGCACGACAGTCGTGTCAACGTGCCTATGCTTGACCTGCGCGCTAGATTTGGCGCGGCGCATCATATCTTTCTTCAGTTTTATGATGCGCCGGTATGATTGTTCTATGCGCGCTCGTGCAATGCGGCCGCGCTTGACGCCATCTTTTATGAAGCGATGAACAAGACGCGGCGTATGATACTTCTTGGTAGCATCAGAAAACAGAATGATGTCATTGCCCGCGTTAACCGCCTGCACCGCAAGATCAGGACGCTTAAAGCGGCGCTTGACCGACTTCATTTCCAAATCATCCGTCACCACGAGGCCTTTGAAATTCAACCTGACACGGAGCTCATCTTCAATGGCAAGCTTCGACAATGACGCTGGAAGTTTTTCCTTGCCGCCATACTTGGGGTGAAACAGGTGCCCGACCATGACAAAATCTGGTGCTTTATCACCTGAAAGCAAGCGATAGGGTTCAAGTTCAATGGGATCCCACGTCTTAGAGAGATCGACAAAGCGACGGTGACTATCGGTCCAACTCGATCCATGTCCAGGGAAATGCTTGGCCACGCTTAGGACACCCTGATCGCGATGGGCTTCAATAAATGCAGCCGCAAAGTCGACGACCTGCTTTGGGTCTTTGCCAAAGGAGCGACCTTTGCGTGTTATGACGGGGTTGCGTTTGTTGGTCGCCAGATCAACAACCGGACCGAAGTTCATGTTGATGCCAACATCTGCCATTTCTTTGGCCATGCCGCCGTAGATCTCACGGGCCTGCGCCACCGTTTTTTTGTCCACAACCTTTGCAGCAGCAGGTATTGAACGAAATCCACGGCGCTTATTGAGGCGCTGCACTGAGCCACCTTCCTGATCGATGGCAATAAACGGCGGCAGTTCAGGGCGCGCCGCGCGAAACAGATCCGTTAAGTTTACGCAATTGTTTTTTGTTTTTGACATTGCGCGCCATGATGATAACGCCACCAATAGTGCCGTCCTTAATCAGCTTGGCGATGTGTTGAACTGTATTCGTTTTAGTCTTGGTGCCATGGAATCCAACCATCACCATCTGACCAATCATGTGATCAAGATCAGCCGCCTCATTGACAATGGGGTGTGGGTGTTTTTTGACATCCACCACTTTTGCTTCAAGCGCTATTAACTGGGTTGTCCAATTGCCTGCCCGAACATCACGTGACTGGACAAAACCGACGAACAGCAGCGTCGCAGCAACAAATGCCATGCGCGTCGTGCAATGAACGAAAGGTGTTTTGAAGGTCATGTCCAAGGGTCCGTAGCTGTTGGCTTATGATCGTGTGCAACGCGATACAATGTATGCGCTAGAGAGATTTAAACGCCACAACGCTTCTTAGACAGGGTATATGAGTTAACAATAGCATAGCACGGATTATTAATTAAACAAAGATCACAAGGTGTTAGTCGGCGCAAAAGCTATTTCCCAAGCGATTGCGAAACCGCTTTGACGCAATCTGGCCGGTGAACAACGACAGCGCTCCGCTAACCTCGAGCCTCAATGCAACATGCCGTCGATTAAAGGTGGCTTGCATATCATGCTTAACAAGGTTCAGGGGCATTGCGATCCGACCCATTAACTCGAACGAAGATCATATTCAAGCACGTCTGTCGCCAATAGAAGAAAGGGCTGGATGGACCTGTCACACTTTGGTTCCGGTTCCAGCACTCATTTAAGCAGCCTTTCGCTCGAAGGCCAACGGCCCCTGCGATCCGGCGTAAACTTGTAGAACGCGGCGGGATGTGGACCGCCTGCCCAATCCCGCTCATCCCTCAGATACACCCACAACCGTCCGGTCTTGGTTTTGCCTGTTCCTGGAGCCAAAACGTTGACTGTGGCGTATCATCGCCGTGGATCGCAGCAGCTGCCATCACATGACGGCCGATTGCCTCAGCGAGTGGTTCCAGTAATGCGGATGACCGCGCAACCCAATCAGCAAAGCGTTGATCGTTCGAGATGCATGCCGTCGCGCGCATAAATTTGTGACTGACGATAGAGTGGTAAATGATCAGCGTATTTGTTGACCAGCACATGCGCCAACAGGCCCGGGCCTGGCCGCCCACGCTCAATCGATCTGCGCGGAGCAGCGAACCTTTATCCCGTTTGGAAGCTCGATATCGCCCTGACCATTTCGTTCCTGGGAGACAAACGCCTCTTCGGGATTGCCATTTAACCGGGAGCTTATGGGTTCAGTGCCATCAGCTGCGATCTCTACCGGTAGCAACGGGCCACCGGCGCCAAACTTCCTCTTCCAATTGAACAGAAGGTTCGCATTGAGATCATAGCGGCGCGCGATCTGGGCAGCTGAAATGCCGGGCTGCGATGCCTCAACAACAACACGCGTCTTAAAGCCTGTGCTCCATGTCCGCCGCCGCGCTCTTGTCTTTCCAGCCATGAGCTAAGTGTCCGCTTAGGATTAAGTGGACACTATCGTCGTGTTTGCAGCAGTATGTAAGGCGGTCGTGGCCGGACGGTTGCAACGCAGCCGATGGCGCAAAACTTACGGTGGCATGGGTCAGGATCAGGTCAAAGAGCTGAAGAAGCTTAACAAAGAGAATGAGCAGCTTAGAAAAGCAGTTGCCGAGCTGACGCTCGACAAGCAGATTCTTAGAGAGGCTGCCAAGGGAAACTTCTGAGCCCCGCGCGCAGAAGGCGCTGCCGGTTGACGCGCTAAGGTACGGAACGATCGCAGGGTCGTAGTTTGCGATCATATTTATGTCATAGATCATCGTGTGATTTGGATTATCAACATAAGCCTGTGTTTCTTCACCGGAAAAAAATCGCCAACCACTGTCCTCGGGTCTATTGGATTTTTCTAGAGCGTCGAGCCTTTTCTTGTGCACAGTGAAGCTATTTGCGCGACGCGCCATCTCAAGACTGGCGATCAACTTATCTGCTCAATGTCGCGATTCCAATTTTTTGCAGGTTAATCTAGATACATATACCCAACCTTTTTGCCTTCGACCGTGATTTGATCGGTGGCAAGACATCCCCCATGCCCAACGGCAACCAGGGCGAGATCATTAAATTGAAATTCGCTTACCTTCGTTGACGGTCGCAGACATATGCCCAGTGCCCATGCATCGCAGAAAATGTCACGCGACGTCCCAGAACAAATCAATTGAACACCCGACTAGCAAACGCCGCAACGCTAGACGAATGAGACACGGCACCTGGGTGTGACACCGGAGCAGAGCAATTCCCCGGATTAAAGCGCAGCGGGCTTGCCCAAGCGCGCGCATCGTATTAGCGAAGTCATCAGAACATGATGCAAAAGGATTTCAGACTATGTCAGAAACAAAAGGTACAGACGAAACAATTGCCCAATTAAAGGCAGAGGTCACCGAGCTCTCAGGTTTGGCACTGGCAACCGGTGTCATTCTCACACAATTGCTGCAAACGACATGCTCCAGAGAGCTTAACCCTCAAGGTGCAGTTGATAAGATCGTCAACAATGCACGCGATGGCATCGCGGCATTTTCAAAGCAAAACAGCTCCAAACCCGCCATGACTGAGCGGGCACTCGAAGCGATTACGCAATACGAAGAACAGATCCGGTCGGTATTGAGGACGTAAGTGCGTTGTGCGTGCCAGGATACAATTTCCAAAAATTTGGAATTGTCCTAGAGAGGGTTCATGACAATGCGGTCACCCATTCCAATTCTGCCTAGCTTTGACGAAGCCAGGGCCTGAGAATTCTATGTCGACGCGCACGCTCTCTGTGGGTATGCTGAGAAATCGATTTCCTGGGCTTTGAAGTTTTCTTTGAGCATAGGTTTGAGCATCACGGTGATCAAGCCGCTGATGTTTATAACGCGGGTGAGATTGTAGGCGAGCACGTGCAGCGCCATCTCGGTGGCGACGTTCTTCAATCGCTTCATCAGGAAGTGCGTCGCACCCATCCGCGCCTTAATCGTGCCAAACGGGCGCTCGACGGTCTCGCGGGCGCGTGCGCATTGCTTCACGGTTTTTATCAAGGCCGCTGCACGTCTTCAAAAACGTGCTCGTGTTCCCACCGGGTGATCGCGCGCTGAGCAGCTGTCGTGCAGCGTTGTTTTAGTTTGCAGCCTACACAGGCCCAGGTCGCGTAGCGGCCGCAGGTTAAGGCCGTCACGTTCCCGCTTGTGAGACACGAACGTCAGAACTTCATTCGCTGGGCAGATGTAGCAATCACGTATGCCATCATAATGAAAGTCTGCACGCGAGAACGTGCCATCCTGGCGCTTGGACGTGTCGATGACCACAGGGTGCCTAAGGGTGCAAGAAAATGCAATGGTATGATTTTTAACCAATCAATAAAGTCTCAAGAAATTTTATTGTTCA
>CBDFNK010000020.1:0-232930 GCA_965250205.1 Hyphomicrobiaceae bacterium | reverse complement strand
ATCGGCAATGCGCTGACGGCCGACAATGGCTCCGGCATTGATTCCGATCCCGATGGCGACACACTCAGTGTCACCCCGCAAGCCGGCGTTGCCGGTTCCAACGGCGGCTTGTTCTCCATCGATGCCGCCGGTGTTGTGACGTTTGATCCCAACGGTAATTTCGAAGACCTCGCCGTTGGTGACACACGCGACACCACGCTGACCTATCAGATCTCCGACGGCAATGGCGGTACGGACAGCGCAACGATTACCGTCACCGTCAGCGGTGTCAACGATGCACCGACCGCCACCGATGATGCGTTCACCGGTGTCACAGAAGATGATGCCTCGGCTGTGATTGGCAATGCGCTGACGGCCGACAATGGCTCCGGCATTGATTCCGATCCCGATGGCGACACACTCACCGTCACCGCACAAACAGGGGTTGCTGGTTCCAATGGCGGCTTGTTCTCCATCGATGCCGCTGGCGTGGTCACCTTCGATCCCAACGGTAATTTCGAAGACCTCGCCGTTGGTGACACACGCGACACCACGCTGACCTATCAGATCTCCGACGGCAATGGCGGTACGGACAGCGCAACGATTACCGTCACCGTCAGCGGTGTGAATGATGCACCTGTCGCCACCGATGATGCGTTCACCGGTGTCACAGAAGATGATGCCTCGGCGGTGATCGGCAATGCGCTGACGGCCGACAATGGCTCCGGCATTGATTCCGATCCCGATGGCGACACACTCAGTGTCACCCCGCAAGCCGGCGTTGCCGGTTCCAACGGCGGCTTGTTCTCCATCGATGCCGCTGGCGTGGTCACCTTCGATCCCAACGGTAATTTCGAAGACCTCGCCGTCGGCGCCACGCGTGACACCACGCTGACCTATCAGATCTCCGACGGCAATGGCGGTACGGACAGCGCAACGATTACCGTCACCGTCAGCGGTGTCAACGATGCACCGACGGCGACGGATGATGCGTTCACCGGTGTCACAGAAGATGATGCCTCGGCGGTGATCGGCAATGCGCTGACGGCCGACAATGGCTCCGGCATTGATTCCGATCCCGATGGCGACACACTCAGTGTCACCCCGCAAGCCGGCGTTGCCGGTTCCAACGGCGGCTTGTTCTCCATCGATGCCGCCGGTGTTGTGACGTTTGATCCCAACGGTAATTTCGAAGACCTCGCCGTTGGTGACACACGCGACACGACGCTGACCTATCAGATTTCTGACGGCAATGGCGGTACGGACAGCGCAACGATTACCGTCACCGTCAGCGGTGTCAACGATGCACCGACCGCCACCGATGATGCGTTCACCGGTGTCACAGAAGATGATGCCTCGGCGGTGATCGGCAATGCGCTGACGGCCGACAATGGCTCCGGCATTGATTCCGATCCCGATGGCGACACGTTATCTGTCACCCCGCAAGCCGGCGTTGCCGGTTCCAACGGCGGCTTGTTCTCAATCGATGCCGCCGGTGTTGTGACGTTTGATCCCAACGGTAATTTCGAAGACCTCGCCGTTGGTGACACACGCGACACCACGCTGACCTATCAGATTTCTGACGGCAATGGCGGTACGGACAGCGCAACGATTACCGTCACCGTCTCCGGCGTCAATGATGCACCTGTCGCCACCGATGATGCGTTCACCGGTGTCACAGAAGATGATGCCTCGGCTGTGATTGGCAATGCGCTGACGGCCGACAATGGCTCCGGCATTGATTCCGATCCCGATGGCGACACACTCACCGTCACCGCACAAACAGGGGTTGCTGGTTCCAATGGCGGCTTGTTCTCCATCGATGCCGCTGGCGTGGTCACCTTTGATCCCAACGGTAATTTCGAAGACCTCGCCGTTGGTGACACACGCGACACCACGCTGACCTATCAGATTTCTGACGGCAATGGCGGTACGGACAGCGCAACGATTACCGTCACCGTCAGCGGTGTGAATGATGCACCTGTCGCCACCGATGATGCGTTCACCGGTGTCACAGAAGATGATGCCTCGGCGGTGATTGGCAATGCGCTGACGGCCGACAATGGCTCCGGCATTGATTCCGATCCCGATGGCGACACACTCACCGTCACCGCACAAACAGGGGTTGCTGGTTCCAATGGCGGCTTGTTCTCCATCGATGCCGCTGGCGTGGTCACCTTTGATCCCAACGGTAATTTCGAAGACCTCGCCGTTGGTGACACACGCGACACGACGCTGACCTATCAGATTTCTGATGGCAACGGCGGCACCGATACCGTAACGGTCACCGATGACGGTTATCCGCCAACAATGACGCACCTGTGGCCGCTCCATGATAGCCTTCGCCGGTATCGACAGAAGATTCTGTCCTCAACGGTGATCGTGCAATGCGCTGACAGGCCGTCAATGTTTAACGACACGGATTCCGATCCCGACGGCGACGCCCTCACCGTCACCGCACAAACAGGGGTTGCTGGTCTCCGCCCAGGGCGCCACAGTTCACCGTCGATGCCGCCGACGTGTTCCTATACTTACGATCCCACCGGCGCCGCCGCCCTCAACGCCCTCGCCGCCGGGGCCACCACAACCGACACCACGCTGACCTATCACCGATCTCCGACGGCAACGGCGGCACCGATACCGCCACCGTCACGGTGACGGTGACCGGCGTCAACGACGCCCCCACGGCGACGAATGATACGGGCGCCGGTGTCACCGAGGATGACGGCTCAGCTGTGATTGGCAATGCACTCACTGCCGATAATGGCTCCGGCATTGATTCCGATCCCGATGGCGACACACTCACCGTCACCGCACAAACAGGCCGTTGCCGGTTCCAATGGCGGCTTGTTCTCCATCGATGCCGCTGGCGTGGTCACCTTTGATCCCAACGGTAATTTCGAAGACCTCGCCGTTGGTGACACACGCGACACCACGCTGACCTATCAGATTTCCGATGGCAACGGCGGCACCGATACCGCAACCATTACCGTCACCGTCTCCGGCGTCAATGATGCACCTGTCGCCACCGATGATGCCTTCACCGGCGTCACCGAGAATGACAGCTCAGCTGTGATTGGCAATGCACTCACTGACCGACAATGGCTCCGGCATTGATTCCGATCCCGATGGCGACACACTCACCGTCACCGCACAAACAGGGGTTGCCGGTTCCAATGGCGGCTTGTTCTCCATCGATGCCGCTGGCGTGGTCACCTTCGATCCCAACGGTAATTTCGAAGACCTCGCCGTTGGAGACACACGCGACACCACGCTGACCTATCAGATTTCCGATGGCAACGGCGGCACAGATACCGCAACGATTACCGTCACCGTCTCCGGCGTCAACGATGCACCTGTCGCCACCGATGATGCCTTCACCGGCGTCACCGAGAATGACAGCTCAGCTGTGATTGGCAATGCGCTGACGGCCGACAATGGCTCCGGCATTGATTCCGATCCCGATGGCGACACACTCACCGTCACCGCACAAACGGGTGTTGCCGGTTCCAATGGCGGCTTGTTCTCCATCGATGCCGCTGGCGTGGTCACCTTTGATCCCAACGGTAATTTCGAAGACCTCGCCGTTGGTGACACACGCGACACCACGCTCACCTATCAGATTTCCGATGGCAACGGCGGCACCGATACCGCAACCATTACCGTCACCGTCTCCGGCGTCAACGATGCACCTGTCGCCACCGATGATGCCTTCACCGGTGTCACCGAGAATGATGGCTCCGCGGTGATCGGCAATGCACTCACGACCGACAATGGCTCCGGCATTGATTCCGATCCCGATGGCGACACACTCACCGTCACCGCACAAACAGGGGTTGCCGGTTCCAATGGCGGCTTGTTCTCCATCGATGCCGCTGGCGTGGTCACCTTCGATCCCAACGGTAATTTCGAAGACCTCGCCGTTGGTGACACACGCGACACCACGCTGACCTATCAGATTTCTGATGGCAATGGCGGTACGGACAGCGCAACGATTACCGTCACCGTCACGCCGGTCAATGATAATCCTGTCGTCAATCCAGACACGGCATCAACACCGGAAGATACACCGGTCACCATTGATGTGCTCGCAAACGACAGTGACCCAGACGGCGAACCACTCACCATCACAGAAATTGACGGAACCCCGATCACCGTCGCTGGTCCTGGTGTGCCCGTCACTGGTGGCGTCGTCACGCTGAACCCAACAGGCACGCTGACCTTTACGCCAACACCAGACTTTAACGGCTCGCCGAGCTTCACCTACACCGCTGAAGATCCTTCCGGCACGCCAGTGTCTTCAACCGTGTCCGTAAATGTCACGCCGGTCAACGATGCACCTGTCGTCAATCCAGACACGGCATCAACACCGGAAGATACACCGGTCACCATTGATGTGCTCGCAAACGACAGTGATCCTGAAGGTGGTGTTCTCACCATCACAGAAATTGACGGAACCCCGATCACCGTCGCTGGTCCTGGTGTGCCCGTCACTGGTGGCGTCGTCACGCTGAACCCAACGGGCACGCTGACCTTCACACCAAACCTGGACTTCAACGGCTCGCCGAGCTTCACCTACACCGTTGAAGATCCTGATGGTGGCACCGGTACAGGTACGGCTTCTGTCACCGTCACGCCGGTCAATGATGCCCCTGTCGTCAATCCAGACACGGCATCAACACCGGAAAATACACCGGTCACCATTGATGTGCTCGCAAACGACAGTGACCCAGACGGCGAACCACTCACCATCACAGAAATTGACGGAACCCCGATCACCGTCGCTGGTCCTGGTGTGCCCGTCACTGGTGGCGTCGTCACGCTGAACCCAACAGGCACGCTGACCTTTACGCCAACACCAGACTTTAACGGCTCGCCGAGCTTCACCTACATCGTTGAAGATCCTTCCGGCACGCAGTCGACGTCTACTCTCTCTCTCACGGTCCAGAACCCGGATGACTCACAAATCAACATTGAAGACTTTGACGTCTTCTTGCCACCGGCAAATGATCCTATAACCAGTCCGAAAACGAGTGCACCTGACGGCATTTATGTTGATGGCATCGTCGTCAATACTGTTGAAGGATTCGGTCAGATCCGGTCTAGCTCACTTGGCCCGGGTGTGGACGGCATCGTCGTCAATACCGTCAATAACATCGACAGCCTTGGCGGGTTTAGGTCTCCCGGCAGCGGCGAAGGCAGTATATCAACAACAATCGAAGACATAGAATTGTTGCATGCGCTTGCCAATAAAGCTGATCGCATTTTTGGCCACACAACGTCCGATTTTGACATTCAATCCTGGATTGGCTACTCACTGCACATGGACGTTGGAGGTCTGCCACAACTCGGTGACAGCGACACAGGTGGTCAAATCATTGTTGAGACATTGATGCGCAAGAATATCTTGTACATTCAAATCACCAATACGCTGAATACGACCGAGAAGGAAGGCATCTCAGGCTACAAGATCATGCAGGCTGATGGACGTCCTTTGCCAGAGTGGTTGTCAGCAAGCGATAAAGGCCTGCTGCTCGGCAGAGTACCAGCAGACAGCAAGCCCATCAGCTTAAAAATCATCGCTTTGCATGAGGATGGAACTTCTATAATCCGCTCAGTGACCATTCTGACTGAGACTGGCGAAGTCAAGCTGTATGATACTGAGAATAAAGACCACGCTGTGAACTTTAATCAGCAATTGCAGAATGCTGAAAATCAAGATGTTGCTGACCTTCGCAACGTTGATGATTTTCTTGCAGGCAACAAAGTAGATCCAACAAAGACTGCCGCTGAATAGCAGTCTTCAACAACGACGCAGTGCTCAGATGTAAATCTCTGAGCACTGTTTTCGCCTCCCGCGCTAGGCGGGACGTGGCTATAAATTCAATTTTTCAAAAAACGTTCCCACGTCCCTAAAAATTTTTGAACGGTCTTCATTAAAGCAGAAATGAACCGTCGGACGGACGCACGTTCTCACAATATTAAGGCAAACAGCCTATTGATTAAGTGTCGTAATGGGACCGTGATCGCGAATCCCATTGGTTAACAAACCACTGCTATGTGTTCCACCCGCCGAGTCTCAAAATGTTTGATACCTGTAAAACAATCAGCTTTCGAATTTCTGCTCTGAGCTGCGCACTAATGCTGGTGCCGGCGAGTCTGGCTCAGGCTGAGTACGCTGATGGCTCAGCGTGGTCCGTTCGTGGGATTGTTAAGGCAGAAGCTGAAGCCATGATTTCAAGCGAGCTCGTTGCCAAAGTCAAATCTCTTCCTTTCAAAGAGGGCCAGAAATTTCAAAAGGGCGACACCATTCTGCAGTTTGATTGTCGCCGCTATATGGCTGATTTACGTGCCGCAGAAGCTGAGGTGGAAACTGCACGTGTCAAAGTCAAAACCAATACAGCCCTGAAACATCACAATGCCGTTGGTGCTGAAGAACTCGAAATTTCCAATGCCAAGCTCAACCTGGCCAATGCCACCAAAGAAGCTCTGTTAGTCAAAACAGATCAATGCACCATCCAAGCCCCATTTAAGGGCCGTGTCGTGGAGCGCAAAATCCACGAACATGAAATGCCAGAAGCGGGTTCACCGCTTTTGAAGATCGTCAAAGATGGCAATTTGGAATTAGAACTTATCGTTCCGTCGAACTGGCTGGTCTGGTTGCGCCGGGACCAAACCTTCTCCTTCAATATTGATGAAATTGGCTCGACACTTACCGCCCACATCCTACAGATCGGTGCGATCGTCGACCCGATAAGTAAAACAGCAATGGTTTCTGCCAAACTAATCGACGCCTCAGCTGCCGTTCGCCCTGGCATGAGCGGAACCGCCACCTTCACCCCACCAAATGGGTAAGTAGAATGTCAGTTGCAAAAAAAGAACCGCCAAAACCGGTTAAAAAAACAGCCAACGTTGCAAACCCACAGCCGGCTGTGAAGATCCAGGCGACGCGCGGGATTGATACCGAGGTTCAGCAACGCTCCAAAGGTTTGGAAACAATTCTGGCTGTTGATGATCGCGTCCGCAGCACACGAACGGTGCGCGAACTGCATCATATCGTTGTGAATGAAAGCCGCAAAATTACCGGCGCACGTCAGATTTTTTTGGCCCAGCTCAATGGATCAGAAAAGGCGCGCATCAAAGCTGTCTCAAGCTTGGCCCTTGTCGAGCGCGATACCCCACTTATTCGTTGGGTTGAGGGTGCACTCGAAAAAATCGCCAAAGAGCGCGGCGTCGATGAGCAGATTGAATTCGCACTTCCAGCATTTGTTGACCCAGAAGCAGACGAGACTAAGACCTATCCATTTCGTAATTTGGTCTGGCAACCACTCAAGCTTACTTCAGGAGAGACTTTTGCCGGACTACTGTTCGCGCGTGAAAAAGTTTGGCATGAGCCAGAACTGCGCGTTATCGCTCGCCAATCCTCTGTTTATGCCAATGCTTGGCAAGCCTTGGTCGGCATACGACGTCTCAGACCAAAACCAAAACTCCACAAAAACCTGAAATATGCTGCTGCGGTCGCACTGCTGATTGCAACACTCATTCCGGTACCCTTGACGGCTCTTGCACCTGTCGAAATTGTCGAGCGTAATGCTGGCATCGTAGCAGCCCCTATTGACGGGGTGATTTCCGAGATCCTGGTTAAACCCAACGAGACAGTGAAGTTTGGCCAGCCCATCTTACGTTTTGAAGACACCACATTGCGCAACCGTTTTCAAATAGCGGAACGGGAAATGCACGTTGCAAAGACAAAATATGACCGGGCGCAAAGGGCAGCTTTTTCAGACCCTAAATCGCGACATGAGTTGCAGTTGACAAAGACGGAATACGAACTGAAGAAAGCGGAACGCGATTACGCCTCTGACATTCTGGCGCGCGCCGAAGTGAACGCGCCACGCGAAGGCATTTTGATTTACTCTGACAAAAACAAATTGATCGGGCGGCCGGTCAGAACCGGTGAGCGGCTCATGAAAATTGGTGCGCCAAACGACATTCAAGCGCGCATTGATTTACCGGTCTCTGATGCCATAGTGCTGGCGAAAGACACCAAAGTTCGCTTATTTTTGGATGCGTCTCCATTCCAACCGAGACTGGCTTCGATCAAAAGTGAATCTTACCACGCCGAACCAAACGCCTCCCAACAGCTTGTCTACAAGATCAAAGCGCAACTTGATGAGGAAGAGTTCTACCCGCGCATCGGCGCACGTGGCACCGCTCAAATATATGGCCAAAACGTACCATTATTTTTCTTCCTACTTCGCAAGCCAATATCCGCATTCCGGCAGTATTTTGGACTGTAGCCAGCAATGTCTCAGAAACAACAACCACTGCCATTACTGCGCCAGGAGTTGCGTCTATTTGAAGGCCCAACAACCAACAAGGGTGAGCCGTGCTGGCTCATTTATGATCCTGTCCGACACCGTTACTTTCGTATAACCCAACAGGTCTTCGAAATTCTTAGTTTGTGGACCGGACCAACCGCTGATGACCTCAAACGTGATGCTAATCACCGCCTGAAGCGTGACATCACGGATGCGGAAATAGCCGATCTCGCAAAATTTCTGCATGTCAACAACCTAACTGAGACTTCTGCCAGCGGAGACAGCAAAGACTACGCTGACCAAATCAACGCAACAAAGAAGTCGTTTGGGAAACAAGCGGTGCACAGCTATTTGTTTTTCCGCATTCCGCTGCTCCACCCAGAACATTTTTTGCGCGCCACTATGCCCATCGTGGAGGTGCTCTATGCGCGTCTGACACTTGCACTCTTTGCAGTCGTTTCGCTTGTCGGGATATATCTCGCGTCACGCCAATGGGAAGAATTTAAGGCGACCTTTTTAGATTTTTTATCCTGGGAAGGCGCGTTCTACTATGCGATGAGCCTTGTTTTTGTGAAGACATTGCACGAACTGGGGCATGCCTACACGGCAACACGCCATGGCGTCAGGGTAAACACAATGGGCGTGGCTTTCATGGTCATGATGCCGCTTCTGTTTACTGACGTTACAGATGCCTGGAGATTGAAATCTCGCCGCAAAAAACTAGCAATCGATTGCGCTGGCATGGGTGTTGAGCTGATCATTGCCGGCCTTGCCACTTTCTTGTGGGTATTTCTCCCCGACGGACACTTGCGTTCAATTGCATTCGTATTGGCCACGACAAGCTGGATTCTAAGCCTGTTTGTGAATCTCAATCCGTTCATGCGTTTTGATGGCTATTATATTTTGGCAGATGCCTGGGGCATCCCAAATCTTCAGCCACGCGCCTTTGCCATGGCGCGCTGGTGGATGAGGGAAAAACTCTTTGCGATCGGCCATCCTGCGCCGGAGTTATTTGATAACTTCACCAGACGCGCCTTGATTTTCTATGCCGTCAGCACCTGGATCTACCGATTAGTCTTGTTCCTCGGCATTGCGCTCCTCGTCTATCACTTCTTCTTCAAGGCGTTGGGCATCGTTCTATTCGCGATAGAAATCCTGTGGTTTATCGTCCTGCCTATCTGGCGGGAAGTCATGGAGTGGTGGGATATGCGCCAAGACATTCAAAAAACAAAACGATCACTTGTGACAGCTTGCCTAGCATGTTTTCTTGCCTTGTTTGTGTTTGTGCCGTGGAGCGGCGGCGTCGCATTTCAAGCTGTTGTTACAGCCGAGCACGAAACGCAAGTTTTCTCGCCCCGCCCTGCCTATGTTCGCATGGTGCATGTCATTGATGACAAGCAGGTCGCAAAGGGCGACATCATAATCGAGTTAATCTCGCCGGATCTTAATTTTGAAATGACCCAGACCCAGCGTCAAATTGATCTTTTGGAAGCACGCCGCGCGCGCATCGCTGGCGACAGTGAAGACCGCCTGTTTCTAAACGTAATTTTGAGCGAACTTGAGTCGCAGCGTCAAAAGCTTTCTGGCCTCCATCGCGAACAAGACCAATTAACGATCCGCGCGCCTTTTAGTGGCATGATAAAAGAAGTTGACGATGACATTTCCGCAGGACAGTGGATTGATCACAACACACCAATCGCGCGCGTTGTAGCTCCAGGTAGCTTGGAAGCTCGTGGCTATGTTGATGAAAACGACGCCTGGCGCCTTCAGCCAGATAACAGTGCTACTTTTATTCCAGAAGATCCGCTCATGGATCGACAAGCGGCGAAACTTGTAGAGATCTCCAAGGCTGGCGCGCACCGCCTTGATATGCGCTACCTGTCATCGATTTATGGTGGTGACGTTGCATCGGAACGCGATGCAGACGACGAGATTATTCCACGTTCGGGGCAGTACCTTGTGCGTCTCGCCCTTAACGAGGTTCATTGGACCCGCGCTGTTCGCGGCACGATACATTTAGCTGGCAAACCAGAAAGCTTCGCCGCCGCCGCTTGGCGCCGGGTGCTTCAAGTTGTTGTCCGGGAAAGTGGAGTTTAACCTCCGCAGCCCGTTGTGGTTAGAAATGCATTGCTGACGCCTGCGAATTTTCATAGACCAAAGTTGTCATTTGGAAACTTCGCAAACCGGATCTTCTATAAATACCAAAGAACGCCTGGCTCTAGAGCACGTCTGACTTAAGAAGAATCGTTCTTGGATTCCTTTTTTATGCGAACAGTGATTCATCATGTGTGCTGGTGAGGAGGCCAGTTCGCATGGCCAAACCAGCTTCAAATGATGTTCGCAAACGCGTCGTGATGGCAGTTCTCGCAGGGCAATCGTCGCGGGCGGTTGCCGAACGCTTCAACGTTGCACCCTCAAGCCCGTCGAAGTGGACGCAGCACTACCGCGACAGCGGATCGTTCGGGCCGCGCCAAATGGGTGGGCATCGTCGTGCGCTTCTCGAGCCTCACAAAACTTTTATCATGACGCGGGTCGCTGAGATGCCTCATGTGACGGTACGGGGCCTTGAGAGACGAGCTGGCGGAACGCGGTGTCAAGGTGACGCACGATACGGTCTGGCGATTCCTACGCAACCACAGGCTGAGCCATAAAAAAAAGCCTGTACGCCGATGAGCAAAACCGCAGCGATGTCGTTTGCAAACGCAAACGCTGGAAAAGTGTTCAACAGCACGTCGCGCCTGAGCGCCTTGTCTTCATTGATGAAACCTGGATCAAAACCAACATGGCGCCGTTGCGTGGGTGGGGGCCGAAAGGCGAGCGTCTTTATGGTTTTGCAGCGGACGGACGGTGGCACACTTTGACGTTTTGACGTTTCTTGCAGCCCTGCGGGTCGATGTCCTGACACAACCCTGCGTTATCGACGGCCCAATCAACGGAGAACTTTTTCGGTGTTATGTCGAGCAGTTTCTTGTGCCCACTCTGCGTCCGGGAGATATTGTCGTTCTCGATAATCTCAGCAGTCACAAATCGCATGCCGTGCGTCAGGCGGTTCGTGAGGTCGGCGCGAATCTGGCGTTCCTGCCAGCCTATTCGCCCGACCTCAACCCGATCAAGCAGATGTTCGCAAAACTCAAACACTGGATACGCATGACCGAGGCGCGCACAGTTGATAAGCTATGGGACCACATCGGCGAACTGCTGAGCCGCTTTCCACCCGAAGAATGCGCCAACTATCTCGCAAACGCTGGGCAAGATCCCTTACGGCGGCGCTACGCTTGCCTAACGGCAGTGGAGCGATGGCATCAAACCTTGAAAAACCGAATTCTTCTCGAAAACTACTTTCTGCCCGGCGACCTTAAAGCTCAAATCGGTAGGGTCGTCACCCACTACAATCATCACAGATATCCGCTGGCCGGCAGGCGCTGCGGTGCAGCGCTGAGAGGCACGAGAGCCTGAGCAACGTTACGCCCGCCGACGTCTACTTCGGACGCAGCCAAGCCATTCTGAGGACAAGAGAAAGGATCAAACGAAAGACATTCGAACAACGGCGCTTGCAATACCGCAAGGCTGCTGCATAATCTATCAATCCAGATGAGCCCGACACTCCGTTAAATCAGGCGCCAATCTGTTCCAATTTATGTGACGACGGACAGACCAACCAACCTTTCGAGGGCCTAACTTAGTTGGTTTGGGGAATGTGCCCTCACTAACAAACTTATAAATCGCACCCCGCTTATACAGCACGATCCTCGTCACCTCTTTGATGTCGATAAAGCGTTCAGTCATCCTGGCACACTGTAAGCGTCCGCCCACAACCGCCTTACATACCCTTTCGAAGGCGATCATAGTGTCCACTTAATCCTAAGTGGACACTTATCTCATGGCTGGAAAGACAAGAGCGCCTCGGCGGACATGGAGCACAGGCTTCAAGATGCGTGTTGTTGCTGAGGCGTCGCAGCCAGGCGTTTCAGCTGCCCAGATCGCGCGTCGTTATGACCTCAATGCGAACCTTCTGTTCAACTGGAAGAAGAAATACGGTGCTGAAGCGACCCTGGTGCCAGTTGAGATTGTGTCTGACACGGTACCGGCGATTTCGGCGCAGCGCGAAGGTTTTCATGAACCCATCAATCTTGCAGCGCCTGCGTCAGGCAGCCCTGGATTATCCAGCATTGAGATTGATCTCCCATGCGGGGCACGGCTGCGTTGCGGTTCCGACGTTTATTCAACCCATTTGGTGCGGGTTCTTACAGTTCTGCGATCCAAACCGTGATCCCGGTTCCTGCGCAAACGAAAGTGTGGCTGGCTGCTGGCGTGACGGACATGCGCAAGGGATTTAATGGCCTAAGTATCCTGGCACAGAACGCATTGGAACAGGATCCGTTCTCAGGCCATTTATTCGTGTTTCGTGGCAGGCGTGGCGATCTATTGAAGATCATTTGGTGGGACGGTCAGGGCGCATGTCTGTTTTCCAAAAAATTGGAACGGGGCCGGTTTGTATGGCCGTCGCCGATCAATGGCAAAGTGACGATCACCTCGGCACAGCTTGCCATGTTGTTGGAAGGGATTGATTGGCGGATGCCACAACGCACATGGCGTCCGTTGAAGGCCGGATAGTTTTTTCTGCGTGCTCTTTGACATTGTGGATTCATTTGGTCTGCCGAATAAGATATAGGCATTCGGCCATGATACTCAACGCTGCCCATACACACCGAAGCATGACCAATCTGCAACGGCTGTTGGTTCAGCGTGATGCGGAGATTGCCAGGCAATCAGCGGAACTTCTCGCCCGTGATCTTCTGATTGAAAAACTCAAGCTGCAGCTGGCGCATCTGCGTCGGCATCGCTTTGGTGCCAAGTCCGAAGCGTTGGACAAGATCATCGATCAGCTTGAACTGGCGCTTGTTGAGGCAGAAGCCGAAGCGGAACAGCATTGCTGTGAACCAGCGTCCGTTAAGGACAAAGCCAAAATCCAGCCAACCCGCAAGCCGCTCCCCGAGCATCTGCCACGAGAAGATGTTGTCTTGAGTCCTGGTAAGACCTGTCAGCAGTGTGGTGGCGCATTGCGTGCCCTCGGGCAAGATGTCTCCGAGACGCTGGAATATGTTCCCGGACGGTTCAAGGTGATCCGAACTGTGCGCCCCAAACTATCATGCCGGTGTTGCGAGGCCATTCATCAGGTCGCTGCTCCGTCCATGCCGATCGAACGGGGACGGCCAGGTCCAGGGTTGTTGGCGCATGTTTTGGTCAACAAATACGCCGACCATTTACCGCTTTATCGCCAGTCTCAAATCTATAATCGTGAAGGTGTTCATCTTGATCGCTCAACCCTTGCCGATTGGGTTGCCCGCTCAGCAGAACTGCTGGAACCTCTGGCCGATGTTATTGGCCGTCATGTGATGGCAGGAGCTGCGATCCACGCCGACGATACGCCGGTTAAAGTCCTAGCCCCAGGAACAGGTAAAACCAAGACCGGACGGTTGTGGGTATACCTAAGAGATGAGCGGGATTGGGCAGGCGGTCCACATCCCGCCGCCTTCTACAAGTTTACGCCAGATCGCAGGGGCCGTTGGCCACAAGAGCATCTCAAAGACTTCTCAGGCTGGCTGCATGCCGATGGCTATGCCGGTTTCGAAGATCTTTATCGGCGCGGCGACATCAAAGAAGTTGCCTGCCTCGCCCATATCCGTTGCAAAGCTTCTTTGACATTCACGCGGCACAAGGATCGGGGATTGCCAGAGAAGCTCTGCAACGGATTGCAGCACTGTACAGGATAGAAGCCAGCATCCGTGGCAAACCTCCCGATCAACGCAAATCCGTCAGACAAGAACAGGCGGCACCGCTCATCGACGACCTTGAAATTTGGCTGCATGCCCAGCTGACACTGATCTCAGGTAAGTCGGCCCTTGCCGGTGCAATCCGCTATGGCCTGACGCGTCTCAAACGGCTGGGTAATCCCCCCATTTTTAATGGGGTCCGCCTGTAGAACTTAAGCGGCGAGTTTCAATTTCATGGCAGGTGTGATCCCGCCTAGCCCCATGTTGGGACGGTCGTTGTTGTAAGTCCAGAGCCATTTGGTGGCTTGCTCCTGCGCCTCCTCTATCGTTGCAAAGATATTCTGCCCCAGCCATTCGCCGCGAACCGTGCGGTTGTAGCGCTCGATATAAGCATTCTGTTGGGGATTGCCGGGCTGGATATAATCAAGCCGAACACCTTCCCTCGAAGCCCACGCGATCAGCGTTCCGCTGATGTATTCCGGGCCATTGTCCACGCGTATCGCCAACGGCTTGCCGCGCCATTCAATGATCCGGTTCAAGCTGCGCACCACACGCTCCGCAGGCAGCGAAAAGTCGACCTCAATACCAAGCCCCTCGCGATTAAAATCATCCAGCACGTTTAATGTGCGAATGGCGCGCCCATCGCCCAATTGGTCAGCCATAAAATCCATCGACCAGGTGTGATTGGGACGGTTTGGTACAGCCTGAGGTTCCGGCTTTAAGCGCTGTAACCGTCTCCTCGGTTTGATCCGAAGATTCAGCTCCAACTCACAGTAAATCCGATAAACACGTTTATGGTTCCAACCAAAACCCTTGACGTTACGCAGGTACAAAAAGCACAAGCCGAACCCCCATGTCCGACGATTGGTCGTCAAGCGAACCAGCCAATCGGCAATCCTTGCATTGTCATCATCAAGCTTGCGCTCGTAGCGATAACAGGTCTGGCTGATCAAAAATGCCCGGCAGGCTAACGCGATGCTGACCTTGTGTTGCGCGACTGCGTAAACGGCCATCTCCTTCCTCTGAGACGGCCTCAGCGCTTTTTTCCAAGCGCCTCCTTCAGCAGATCATTCTGCATGCTTTTTTCGGCATACATCTTCTTGAGACGGCGGTTTTGCTCAACCAGATCTTTCATCTCTGCAATCATCGATGCATCCATGCCACCGAACTTGGCCCGCCATTTGTAAAAACTGGCATTGCTCATGCCGTGCTCGCGGCAAAGTTCTGTGACTGATACACCGCTTTCTGCTTGTCGCAAGATGCCCATGATCTGAGCTTCGCTAAATCGTGACGTCTTCATCAAAAATCTCCTCAGATTATTATGCCGAGAAAATTCTACTTTTGAACACCACTATTTTGCGGGGGGATTACCGGGTTTTCTGAGATTTCGTTTTCTCAATCACATGTTTCATTATCTATCATAGTTCGAATTCTTAATTTTGCGAAACGAGTATACATATAAGTTTTGTAGCACAAAATTTTCTCAAAAAATTGACATCCAAAATATCTCCATAAACTATACTTTCCGAGACACAATTTGCTTTTGTGGCTCTTCCCAATAAACTGGGTCTCAGATCATGTCCCACGATGTGATCTTATAAATCCTAAAGACATTTGACACATGAAGATTTGATATGCCCGCGTTTCGACGACGGGGCAGAAGCTTGAAGTGCAGATTGCCAAGCTCAAGGAAGCTGGCTGCGAGAAAGTCTTCCAGGAGAAGAAGTCCGGTGCTACAAACTCTGAGCGTCAGAAACTCATGGACGCACTGACGTTCATGCGCGAGGGGGATCAGCTTATTGTGACGCGCCTTGATAGACTGGCGCGATCGGTACGTGATCTTTCCAACATCACGAAACAGATCGAAGAATTAAACGTCGACCTTGTCGTTCTTGAGCAAAACATTGACACCTCAACGCCGACAGGTCGCCTGCTGTTTCATATGTTGGGTGCCATCTGAGAGTTTGAGCGTGATCTTATCAAGGAGCGTGCAGCAGACGGCATTGCCCGCGCTAAAGCTAACGGCGTTAAGTTTGGTGCCAAACGCAAACTCACCAAAGAACAGATAGAAGAAATCAAGATATGGTCCGACAGACCCGAAACCAACCGACAGGAACTTGCTAAGGTCTACGGCATCAGTCGCTCAACGCTGTATCGTTTGATGAGTGCAGATGAAAAAGATAATACGAAATAATCTAAAAGCGCATGTCGCCTTTTACGGCCCATCTTCTTCTAAATCAACAAAGATGCTTTCCCAATCTTTGAGCAGTTTGATATGACCATGTGCTTTGGTTTTGGCAAAATGTCTTTTGTCGGCAGTTAGGAAAACACCGTCCTGTTGAATCGCCAGAGCATGATAAATGCTGTCATACATAGAGGGAAAACCGCTTTTCTGGTGACCTTCCTTTGCAATGGCTTCGGCCAGGAGCCAAGCCTCGCGGTTGGGCGATGACACGGTCATGATGGCACGAAGGTGCGCGCTAAACAGATCAAGCGTATCTGACAAAGCGTGATCAACATATCGGCTGGTTTGGGCAATTTCGTATTTGAACAATTCGGGGACGACGAGCTTGGTTTTGGTCCTTGCGCAATACTCAAAAAAGGCGCGTGCTTCGGCACTGTCCGGTTCGTCATAGAAAAGTTTAGTAAAAACACCGGCATCCGGTACAACTGTTTTATTCATCGGCGCTGGTTTTACGTTGGTAATTCTCAGCGTGCCTTTGTCTGATTTCACTGATGATTTCTTCGGAAGATTTTCCTATTGGGCCACTTGGCTCGGTGTTATCGATTGCATCAATCAGTCTTTCTCTTGCCCGCCTGTTCAAAGCCTCTGCGAGGCTCTCGGTGACGAACTTCGACCTTTGCTGATCAGGAATGGTCTCATCGAGCTTGGTGCTGACATCGTCAGGGATCGAGAATGTTCTTTTTACGATGGGCATGACTTGGTCCAGTTAAATCCATAAACTTACGTAAGATATTATACAGAAGTCTAGATTTGTCAAATGTTTCTGAGGGTTGGGATGTCTTCGGAGCCCCGCCGGGGTTTATTTCGCGGCCAGAAACCCAACGCCAAGACAGACCGGTGTACCCACACTGAGCGTCGCGTCAAAGCCAAACACAAACGCCAATGGAACAGCGATCACGGCGGCCACGGGTCCGTGCCACAAACACCATCGTTTTTGCATGCCGACGCGATAACCGATGAAAAGTGCGAGCGGTACTGCGATCAAATATTCATTCAATAGTCATGGCTCCCAGCAGTTGCGGGTTGCGATGGTTTGTTATCCTCACCAACTGAAGCGCGATGCTCTGTGCGGCCTTAGAGCCAATTAAGGACGGTCACGACGACATACAAAACAAAAAGCCAGAGAGGCCAGCAATCGGCGGCAGTTTTTAGCCGCTCAAAAAGCCATGTAAAAAGCTCTCCGAGGAACTCCATCAAGGTTTCTAGAATCTCGATGAGAATGCACAGAACTGCATTCAAGAGAGCACTGCCAATGACTTTCAAGGCCGCAAGCGTGTATTGCGCCAGCTTGTGAAGACAGTGTGCGGCGTAACGACGAAAACGGCCAGGTAGAGACCGGCACCAAGCCTCTATCCTGGTTCCTGTAGGCCCGGTTCCGGTAGGAGTGAGAGTTTTGACAGATGACGGGCGCGCGTGTTGTGTAGGTCTGGCAACAAACAACGGTGGAAGCCCGCGTTTCTCCATATCGCACCACGGGCAGGATTTTATGGCTGATGTGGAATGATGCGCTGTGTTCGCCATGCAGGCCTGCAAGCCTTGTCGCGCTTTTGACAACGCCTGCACCCAGTCCATGGCGCTTGGACGAGTATCGCCGCCGCGCTGTCTCCAACTTTCGCTATAGTTGAAGGTCTTTGAAAACAACTGAATCACGTCTGATGTCAGAACGCTTGTTGGAATAAGCCCCAGTACTTTGAACGCATTATGGGCAGGAGGCTTGCTGGAAAACGCATGGCGTCGTTGTGCAATGGCTTCGCGAAGCTCAAGTCCATCCGCGCCTGCAAACGGGTGACGCCCCACTATAAGCAACTGAAAGATCACCACAGCTAATGAGAACACATCGTGGCTGGATGTGCGTGGTGTTTTGCTCAAGCGCTTGCCTTGCAGCTCGGGTGGCAGGTAGTCCTCGACGTTAACTTCGGGAAACCACTTGGGGCGAATGCCAACCTGCATACTGTCGCAATCAATCACGCGCACAGTGCCGTTGGGTAGGACAAGAAAGTTCTGCCCATTGATATCGCCGATAATGATATTGTCCTGGTGAAGTGTTGCTACAGCCCGACAGAGGTTTTCGGAGATCGCCAGTAACGACGCGTAGCTGTATTGTGGCCGTTCTTTCAAACGCGTGCTCGGACTGATCAACAGATGTAATGGTGTGCTGTTATCGACCCGTGGCATCACAAAGCCAACTGGGACACGGGTTTGTGTGACTAAAACATCTTCCGGCCAGGCGGCTATGGATTGAACGCTAGGCGTGCTGGCAGCAATGGTGGCAGATAACCGCCTCACCCGGTCGCGGCTCATCTTTTCGGGATAGAGTTTTGCAACATGGTCTGCTTGACCGGAAAGGGCATACACACGTCCTTCCCCGCCGGCGGCAATGAAGCTGCCGAGCTGGTAGGTGTGTTTTGTGTTCACACCTCGAAGTCTTTGTCCTGGCGTATAGCTGAGCGTCATCAATCCGGCCTTGGAGAGAAGATCGCGATTATCGACGTGTCGTCATCACTTCGCGAGGTGACGGCCGGACTTTGCAAAAGTTGTTTGAGTTTCAGGCACAAAGCAACATACAGGCCGTTTTTTTGGGAACTCTTGAGAGCCTCGTCCAACAGATTTGGCAAAGATGTTCTAACGGTTAACCCTGGCCCACTGATCAAAAGATCTTCCAGGCCATCGGAAAACATCAAGATCGTTTGCGGCGTATCGTCGGTGATGGTCAGTTGCAACCGGTCACGTGATGAGGGGTCGGTAATAAAACAAGATTCGTTAGCGTATGTGCCTTGATACGGCGTCAGGGCGAGGTGCCAATTGTCGGTGTTGCCAAACACCATGGCGCCATCGCCGATTTGCACGAACGCTGTTTTTCCAGATCGTGAAACACAGCCCAAAAATGTTGCCGCATAGGCAGAAGATTTGCAATTGTTGTTGTTTGCAACGTTGGAAAGTGTCTTTGTAATAAGCTCGACACCCCGACGTAAAATATCCTCGAAATCAGCCTCAGATTCGATATCGAACGCACACAAGGCTTCGATTATAAATTCATTGAAGCATTGCACAGCATAAGCAGCTCCATCATCCGCATTTACAGCAGATCCGGCACCATCTGCCAAAGCGGCGGTGATCCACGGGTTGCCATCCCGGCCCGTGAACGTGGCGACCGAGACAGAATCCTGACAGGGCAAACCTGAAACACAGTGCGATGGCCCTGTGTTCCTGGCGCGTGCCCAACGGAAGGGTTGCGCGAATTGCGTTTGTATTCCCATCACGACACCACAATTTGAGCAAAGCCAGTGGCTTCTGGGTTTGGTAGATTTATTGTCTCTCCGGGATTTGAATGGATAACGGAACGCATGGAGATGCTGATAAAGCGGGCCAATTCTGTGAATGCCAGGCCATTAAGTTTCATGGCCGGCGTGCGCGACAGGCTCGCCAGTTGGCTCATATCCGCGTCATCAACTCCAATGGGAAAGAAGCTAAGTTTCCTTTTCTTCTCAGCCAAACGGATTGCAGATATTGCGTTACTGACATCGTCGGTCGCTTCGCCGTCAGTAATCATAAAAACCCATGGCGCATAAAACGTAAGACCGTGATTTTTGTAGGTGTCATAGCGCTCATCAATCATTTTTAGGGCACGCTCAATGGCTTCCCCCATCGGCGTGCCGCCACTTGATTGAAGCTCAGGCATTTGGAATTTATCAAGCGTTGCAAAGTTCTGCTCAACCTCCACTGGACCAAAGGAAACAATGGCCATGTCAACGCGTTTTTCGGCCATCGCATCTCCGCTAAGCTCCTGATGAAGAACTTTCATAGCCTTATTCAACTCAGCAATCTTTGCGCCTTCCATAGAATAACTTTTATCGACGAGAAGGACGCATGGGCAGCGTCGATCGGGATTTGTAAAAAAGTCGTCTTGGTCATTGGTAATCTGGTCAAGAATATCGGTCATTGGATTGTCCTTTCGCTAAAGAATACTTGGGAGATGTTACAAGGTGATACGCGCAGATTGGTTGTGCGAAACCGCTCGGGCCTGAAAACGTACAGGCGGAATTTTTGCCAGCCTGGAAAATTTCGGCTCTAGGAAATATGGCTTCGTTTTGATCAACATCGGGTCGCGATTAGCGGACACAATCAAAGCCTGGTCGCTATCGAGCGTCCTAATTTCACCGCTGTTAATGAGCTGGTATTCACGATAGCTATCGGTGTGATTTTTCCATTCTTCGCGCTGTCGCTCACGCACTTTTCCGGTGATTTGTTCAAAAAACTGTGCCGTGTGCGGGTCAGATCCCGGGTACGTGATGAAAGTATTAAAGCCACCTTGGATGGCTGCAGCCGTATTGGATCCATAGCGATGTGAAAGCTGCGAGATGCTTTGCAATACGATCGACAACGAGCACTTATAAGCACGAATGGTGTTTGCCGTAGACACAAAGTCCGGCAAATTTGCGTGGCCGAACTCATCGTACAAAATGCTGATCGGCAAATCAGATTTTGACGGTATGTTGCGCATCGCGCTGTTGAATACAGAGCGAAAGAAGATCGAGACCAGCGTTGAGAAGTATTCCCCGTGCTGCGGCGGCGTGATGAAATAGATGCAGGTCTTCTCACGCCTCAGATCATCCAGCTTGAAATCGGAAGCACTGGTCATCCATGCAATGTTGCGGTTGGACAACGCACGCAGCGCCGTCAGTCCGTTCAAGACAAACGACTGCACCCCTTCTTCATTACCAGTGAGTGCACCCTTCCATTCGTTCCACAAGGTCGGGTCAGATGGGTCATCAGGATCAATGGTGGCGTTAGCCATAAAGTTCGTAAGCGCAGAACCATCAGAACCGAAATTCTGAAACAGGAAATTGAGGTTTTCCAACGTAAGAACAGGACGGCCGGAAGCCTTCTGAACATTCCGCAGAGCTTTCAAGAAAATCGCAACGATTCGTGTTGCCCCGAGATTCCAAAATCCGTCCTTCTCCCCAGGGTTTCCCGAGCGAACGATGATGGCTGCAATCTGCTCAAGCTCAATGTCATCGCGTGCTTCGCTCAATGGATTAAAACGAGATGACGCTTGCGGGTTTTGTGGATTGATGGTGATAATTTTAAAGCCCGCACGGTGCATGGCACCCGATGTTGCCTGAAACACATCTCCTTTTGGATCGTTGATCACCAGAGAGGCCTTGCGAGACGCCTGATCCAAGACATTTGGAATGATATAGCGCGATGTTTTTCCCGCCCCCGTGCGCGCAATCACGCAGATGTTCTTGGCACTTTCCTCTTTGGATAAACGCAGGCTGTGACCATCGACCAGCAAACCTTTGTGGTGTGACCCAAGAAATTCTCGGTAGTGTTTGGCCTTGGCGAACTTCGCACCCGATGTCTGGTTTAAGACCCGGCCGTTGATAAGCCGTGACGCCCCATGACCTATCGCTTTGATTGGAAACGCGAACGCGGCCTCAATCATTCCTGTTCCAGAGAGGATGCTTTTTTTAACGGTCATAGGTCTGCCTGTTGGTTAGGAGCTAGATAAAAGGCCGAGCGAAACTGTCCGAGCGCATGGAGCACGCGGGATTTTGTTTCAACAAAGAGGTCGTGGAGGCGGTGTCAGCTCAATCGCACGTTCGATTTTGCCTTACGCTTGGACTTTTGTTTTTGCTGGCGAATCTTTTTCATCTCTGCCTTTCGAGCCTCGGTAATAATCTGAAGATCTGTTTTCTTCTTTTTGGTTTTCAATATTTTTTCTTTTAAAGCTTCGTTCGAAGCAGCACGTTTGGAGATCTCTTCTTTGTCTTTAGTCGAGAGTGCCGTTGGGTCTTGCGTCATAGAGAGGACGTCAAGAAAACCACTGCCAATTTGCAAAACACCAAAGATATCCATTTCACGCTCCCTCATCGTTTGATCTTGTGGTCTCAACTCAGTGAGTACTGGTTTGGCTTTCTGATCGTCTTTGGGCAGTTGCCTTGCGAGTTTTCCAGGTTTCCGGGCCAGAACTTGCAAGCGCTGTTTCATTGCCTCGTAGTCGTTCATGATCCCTAACGTCGTTAAACGATGTTTGCGCCCGGTGTCTGTTTTGATGACGCCGATGGCCTTCCCACGCTGGTAGAGATTAAACTGGCGTTCCTTCAAGGCGGTGCGCAGATCTTTGAGACTTTTGGATTGCTGGAAAACCTTGCTGAGATCGTTGGCCAACAATTCATTGTTTGAGGCTTTTCTGGTTCTGACTTTTACCGCTTGCTCTTTGGATGAAATCTTAATCGCTGCGGTTTTGTTGATGGCCACGGTTTGCTCTAATTCCGGGTAGGTTTTTAAAACCCGCTGTTCGAGCCCGATGGCGATAGCGCGAAACTTCTTTTTTGTCAGCCAGTGACGACGCGCAATACCAAGCGGGTTCGAGCTTATCACCAGGTGGTAGTGCAGATGCCCCTTGTGGTCGTCGTGAAGACCACCATAGACGAGGTTATGCGGCGCGCGCGCTGCAATGTAGTGCTCCGCAATATCACGTAAGGCCATCTTTTGAGCGCTGTCTGAAAGACCTTTGGGTCGCTTGATCGAAACGATTTCGTGAAACATCACGGTTCCATTCTTACGTTTGCGAAGTAGCTTCGCGTTGTCATTAAACTCGTCCACCAGGTCGCTTTGTATTCGAGCCAAAACGTTGTGGTGTATGGCAAAGTCCCCGTCACTAACTTCGCGCGAGACGTACGCAATCAGTTGCGCGAATGAGGCTTCTTTACGTGACATCGAGCGCACGAGCATGGGCGTCTTTCAGCTTTCCGGAAGTGTAATCCAAGATGTGGCGCTCAAGCTTTTTCAGCTCATCAAAGACCGCGTGCTTATCAATGACCGCACGCACGGTATTGGAGTGCTTTGCCATCTGGTTCATGCTATTGGCGACAGAGCGAACGAGATGTCTCAACGCCGTCAGCTCGGCTGTCATCTGGCGTGGCATGCGTTGATCACCAGAAAGCCCAGCTTCAATGAACTCGAGCGCAATGGTTGCGGGTCTCTTTCCTTCAGCCTTCGCCACACGTTCGAGGTTGGCATAGCCGGTGTTGTCCAACGTCACCTTCACAATGCGCACACGCTTTTTGTATCCCGTACGATAGGCCTTCATGTATGTGCTGCGGTCTTTGGTCATCATGTGCGCTTTGGTTAGAGCTGTCTTAGACAGAGCTGTCTTGGAATTAGGGGCCGCGGGGAAACGTCCCCGTGCGGGTCCAGGGCTGGCCTTGGCAAGATGAGTTTCGACCCGCACACCTTTAGGTGTTCGTCCCGAGTACGCACTCGGGTTTCGGTCCGAAATCTCAATCTTGCTGGGCTGCATCTTCGGCCTCGAATGCGTGTTGTGTTTCGCGGTTCAACTGTTTCTAAATATATAGGATTTATCGCTTTTCGCAATCCTGAAAACGCTAATTCTATTGACATAACAATGACTTGAGCGTCTCCCTAATATTCATAGTGTCTCAACGGGTGTCATCAAAACGCAAAAAAATATGAAATTATTTCTGAGCGACAAAACAAACGAACCGCATGATATCTGCTGAGACAATGACCAACGCTTCGGTTTGCACCTCGAAGTTGAAAACATTTGCGGGTGAAAAAGAAAAGAGGGGTCGAAAACGACGCACAACGTTACTGCGTTTGTGCTCTACACATTTAAATTTGGCGTTTCATCAAGCCTGAGTAAACTGTCGGCACGAGTACAAAAAAAGGAACCGGACCGGCGGGTCCGATTCCATTTGGTTTGCACTACAGCTCAGCTTTCGCTTGTCGCGCCTTGATCATTTCAACGAAGGCGCTTTCTTGTTCGATCGATATGGCATTGCGCCCGAGCTTATAGGCTGCCACACCCGTGGTTCCAGATCCGCCGAAACTGTCGAGCACCACGTCTCATGGATTGGTGAAAACCTCAATAAACCTCGCTATCGGCCCAATTGGTTTCTCGGTCGGATGCGCGGTCGCCTTGTTGCCGTCCTTGCCGATCTTATACGGGATGATTGACTTCATCTTGTCTTGGGCGAGGAAATGAAACGTCTTCGGTGCCCTGAACTCTCAACCGTCATTGATGAGCCGCACGCCAAATTCCATACAACTCCTGAAGCCGTTCTTCTTAAAATGCGGCATCGGATTGGTCTTTTGTAGAATAATCGACTGGCGAAACGTAAACAGCCCGCGCCTTTCCAGTTCAAACGCGATCCACCCGGCATGGCGATACCCGAAGAATAAAACCATGCTCCTCTTCGGTTTCAAGATGCGCTTATATTCGCTGCAAACTCGAAACACGAAGTCCAGATACGATTGTGTATCCGGCCACTTATCCCATTCGCCAAAATCCGCCTTCACGACCTTGCTTCAACGCATCGTAAGCCCGGCGTGGCCCGAGATGTTATACGGAAAATCCGCACAGATAAAATCGACGTAGTTGTCGGGGATTTTCTGCATAACCTCTAAGCAGTTGCCCTCAATGATCCTGTGTCTCACTGAACCTTTTTCATTCTTGTTCATAAACAAAAATTAGAAAATAAAAGTCACGAATGAGTCACTCGTGACTGCCTGATGTTTTCAGACCTTAAGAGAACACACCAAGCTTTGAGCCGGCAGTCCAGCACCGTTCGCTTGTGAAGGCCGATGACGCGGATCACGCGCGCCGCGACACGAAGTGTCCGCTGAGAAATAGCGCGGTGCTTGACGGGCGGCGTTCTGGTGTAAACTCGCCAAGGGATGAATATGCACTCCGCTCTTGCACCGGATAGAGCGAGGAATGCAGATGTACCGTTCTCGGGAATCAAGCCATACTGCCCCCGCATCCCACTCGGTACGATTGTCCACTCTGATATGGGAGATGAAAACATGACTGGAAGATGGGACCAAAAGGGAGTTCCTCACAAAGGCTGGCACTGCGTTGGTATGGATGATCTAGGCGCGCCTGACGGTAACTGTGATATGTGCGGACGCGAAGAGATACGCTACGTGCACTACATGGAGCACTCGGAATACGACGGGCATGTCGCAGCAGGATGTGTTTGTGCCGAAAAGATGGAAGAGGGTTACATAGATAATGGTGGCACACCGCGTGCAAAGGATCGAGAAAGAGCGTTACGTAATGCTGCAGCGCGGCGCTCACGATGGACTACGCTAAAGGGCTGGAGGAATTCTAAGAACGGCAATCCTTACATTTCCAGGAACGGATTTCATATTGTCGTATTTAAACAAGGGTCAAAATACAAATCCCGGATCGAGCATAAAGATTTGGAGAAAACTTATTATTCCAAGCGTGGCTTCGACACCATTGAAGAAGCCAAATTATCAGCGTTCGATGCGACGACATTCCTTCAACAATAGACAGCAGTGCGTATGACGGGAAAAACGATGATTGATCTGCTTCAAAATATCGAGACATCGCCCAACGGGCGCGCGCGCCTCAGTTTGACAACTGAAGAATGCCAAGCGTTCAAGTCTGCGATGCTGCAAGGACGAACCTATATGGACCGCGTGAGCATGGGGTTTACGATGCGGTTACTTCAGGTGCAGAAAGTTTATGGCGAATATGACTGCGTTCTACGTGAATTGGATCACCTTGAAGGCCAGCGCACACAAAGCTCCACAAAGAAGCCTACGCAGTTCAAGAATGCACCACTCCACCCTCTTTGGCACAAACACTTCGCTACTTCGCAACATATGTTTTCAAATATCGGCATTCATTGGGGTATCGCATTTGGAGGAAGCGGGAACAAGAGATTTGGCGGCCTAATAAATGAAGTTGCGCAAAACGATGGGGACAAGATCGGTGTTTGGCCAGGAAAACTGGCTCACAGATTTATGACTGATGCTTGGGTGTTCCGGGCCGGAAGGCGCCATCTTACAGGTGATTGGATTATCTACGGAAAGAGCGAAGGCAAGAACTATTATCTGGATATCGCGACCCACAAGGAAGACGACTCTGTTCTATTTGAGAAGTTGCGAAGCAGTGCTGAATCCGAGTTTCCCTTTATTTTTTGTTGAGCTTACGATGCTGAGGAGCTGAACACAAAAAATGGCAGGGTCTCCCCTGCCGTGTTTTAGTTGCTGGCCTTGTGTTCTTTCCAGCATTTCTTGCAGATCATATCGTCTACGTCTTCATCATAGCAAACCCGCGGTTTCTTTTCTTCGCAGATCTCGCATGATGGTTGAAACTCTCGCTCTTCATCTCTACAGGTGCCACGGGCACAATCGAACGTACCCTCAAAACCGATCCCGCCTTCTTCATACTCATTTACGATGGTCCAGCCGGTCAGTTCATGCAGACGTTTGAGCGTAAGATTATTGGGCGCCCGCGCGGTGTCATAATAAAGCTGAGTCCCCAAGTCCCCGTTTGAACATGGCGTATCCACTTCCGGCGGCCACTTTGAACCGGTATTCTCAACGTACCAGTCGTAGTCCCAACCCTTCTCCCCTGTCGGATCCCCGCTGGGAAACTTATCGGGATAAAGAAGGTGCATATTGAAAAAGTATTGCTTCTTTCTCTTCACGAGGTACGTCTTGACCTCAGCTACCGGCGCATCCACAGACACGCTGTTAAAGTTCCAATTCGGCATAATAACGAATTTAGAAAATAAAATATGCCTGATTGATCAATCAGACACAGCCAAGAAACACCTGCAATTAAGCTTCTGTCAAAGCGCGAGCGGGAACCGCTAATTTGGCATATGGTTCGTCAGTAGTCCTTACAAATTCGGTTCTTGACAGTGCTGGTTGCTGTGTAGAATTGGCAAGGACTGATTGCCCCCAACATTTCCAACGCACGGCAGCTATGTTCGCGGCTCGAGTGCCCAGCGAAGCCGGCGACGTGACGTAGTCCTGTTCGTTAGTGCGTTTCTGGTGCTAAGCGTCGCCAAAGCATATTTTCCAATTTCGCACCTGTGAGACGCCACGGGACAACAACCGATTTGCATTCTTCCGGCCTCTCCATAGACTGATTGCATCTTTTCCCTAACCTTACTGACCCCATGAGAGCATCAGACGCCCGCGCAATTCCCATCTCGAGATTTCTCGAATATCATGGCTTGAAGCCAGACCGAATTCGCTCACATGGCCGCGAGCTTTGGTATTCAAGTCCGATCCGTTCCGGCGACAAAACGCCGTCCTTCAAGGTTGATACGCAATTGAATGTCTGGTTCGACCACGGGCTTGGGCAGGGCGGAACGCTCATTGATCTGGTCTGCGAGTTGAAATCCGTGACCGTTTCCGAAGCTCTCGCGATTCTTGATGCGACCGGTTTGGGACCAGCGATGCAGAAATACACCGACGCACCGCGTCTCTTCGGAAAAACAAATTCGGCAAAAACCAGCGTTGCGGGTGAAAAAGAAAAACTGACTAAGTCAGTAGCTCAGCTACCGGGACACAAGGCGGAAACACAAGCGGCTTTTCAGATACTCAAAGTTTGTGAAATCCAGCATCCAGCATTGCTCGACTATATCAATACTCGCGCCATCAACTTAAGGTTAGCGCGCCACTATCTGCACCAGGTCCATTTTAGACCGGCGAGCGGTGTAGGTCAGTTCTTCGGGCTCGGATTTCCCTGTGGGGAACCGCCGCACCAAGGCTATGATGTGCGCAGCGCCATCTTCAAGGGCTATGTGGGTACGGGCAAAGACATCAGCTTTGTGTACGGCACAGTGGGGCAGGGGACAAGAGGCGAGGAAGGCCGCAGGGCTGACAGGGAATGTAAAAATGAACCACATTCAATAGCCGTATTCGAAGGCTTCATGGATTTCTTGAGCTTGCTAACGCATCGACGCACAAACGCATTGGAAGAGGACGCAATCATCCTGCATTCAACATCCCTAAAACGCCGCGCCATTGCGCGCATCCAAGCAGGGAACTACCAAAGCGTCGAACTCTATCTCGACAACGACCTGGCTGGTCTCAAAGCAACAAGCTTCTACCAAACCGAACTTGGCCGCAACCTCACAACGGACGCGTCAAGCCTCTACCAAAACCACAAAGATCTCAACGAGTGGCTGATTGCAAAGGGTTAGGTCATAGCCGATTCAGTACGAATGAACACTCGCTCCACAACTTCCCTTCTCACGGCATAGCACTCAGTACTCGCTTCCAATCTTTGACGCATACTCCCAAAATGTCTTTAAATTTTGTCGGATCATCCAAGCTAATAGGCAGCGGTTGACCTTTCAGCCGCCAGGATTTCGATTTTTTTGTTCGCCCATCATGCGTCCTTTCTATTGTATCAGTGTGATGAAGCTCTATGACGATACCGTGTTGACCAGGAGGGCACTCCAATTCCATAAGGCGGCCTTCATCATCTTTCCACAATCCAACAGACCAGCTTGTATGCATTTGGCTGTCCTTTGGGGGGGCCCTCAGGATAACTTCGTTCTGCAAGGCGATTAGACCACGTGAAGTTAGATTCAAAACTGAAGCGCCGGGATCTTCACTAAGTGTGCTCGCATAGCGAGCTGACCATCTATTGGCTAGCTGTGGTCCATCAAATAACAATGAAATCACGAGGTTTGGTCCAATATCCCGAATGACCGAGTGACAAGGGTCCATTCGTGCTAAGTCTTCACAAATTAGCGCCGTAATTATTGTTGAGGATCTGATGACGTGCGCGTGGACTTCACGCTGGGGAATGTCAATTTTTTCCCAGGCCTCTTGAAAATCGTTAGAAAGAATTGGACGACCCAACGGGGAAGTATCAAGGGCCCTTGGATCATCATCATCGTTCAGTTTGAGACCATATGTCCTTGCTTGAGCAGCATCCAATCGCCATCGATGATGCTTCGGGCGCGATGTGCTCACAGATGTACTCACAACAGTCGAAGCCGTACCACCTGAATTGGACTTACTGGATTTTGATAAGCGAGTGAATAGTACGAAATTTCCCTTCGATGGAGTGCAATTGCTCGACGAGCCAGAAATTAGAAATTCAACTGGAACATCGAGTTCTGCTAGCCGTTCAACAATAGCCTCATGGGTTTCCCAATCAAGAGCATCTTCTGGCAAGACGACGCCATGAATCTGTCCTTCATCACGGACGGCTGTCTCAATGATTGCCATTATCAAGTCTATGATCTTGGACCTATTGCCTTCAGATAACCATTTTGATTGATCAGTATCCAACCAGGATGATTTACGCCCAGCGATGTCTTCAATTTGAAACCATTCACGATTTACTTCGAACGGAAATGGGATCGCAAGAATTCGGATCGGAGCTGTTATGTTCTCCAGCCCCTCTTTTTGGATGCTAGGCGGATACCATTGGATCTTCACAGGGCCCCTGGAGGGTAATAACGCTAAGTTATGAGAAAATGTCCGGGTCGTGCCACCAATGGCGGCTGTATGTGACTTCGGTTGAACACAAATAACGTCTGGATCTGCCATCCACGCAACTGACGAAGGCAATTTTGAAGAGAGATGCACGTGCTTTCCACTCGACCGAGAACTTGAATAAGCTTCAGAGACTACGTTGGCGCAACGTTGTTGATGAAAAGCTCCGACCCATGTCCATTCATGATCAGGGTGAGTAGTGTACCAACCTACATTCTGGCATGCCTCGTCGGCTATCACGAATAGTGCATGAGCCGCTTCCCACCATTGAGGAAACTTATGGTCCTCTCGTCTTGGAATTCGGTATAAGTCCTCGTTTATTGCATGAAACACAACCGACCAATAGTGTTCGAGTGTCCCCTTTACCCGCTTGATCCTATCCGAACTATCCCCAACCTCAATCGTTCGCCAACGGCGGCCAATTTTTTGCCAAGTGGCCACAACGGCAGGATTCAAATTAACATAGCGGTTTTGACAACAGAAATCGGACGGGGATGCTGCAGGAAGAATGTAACTGTAAGCGCCAGCTCTCGACAAAAGGTATCCCGTAACAGCGAATAAATCTGGCGGCCATTCAGGAGGTTGCTTCCAAGACGTCAGGTCTGTGTATTCTGAATTTAAGTTACCATGCTCTGCAACTTGACCACCTTGCATGCGACTACAACCACTGGGAAGAACATGTTGGATAGCCCGCAAAACGGTGTTTTTTCTCACGCCAATCTCTTCTGGCACTCCCGATCCCCCAACTAAATTTGTTCTATCGTCATCTTTCTGACACGGTCGGAGTAATGTTTCATCAACCAACGCTCCAGAAATCACCTTTTTGTGTTGTTCTAGCCACATAGTAAGAGTAAAGATACTGGCAGTCGGGGGCGACCTTTGCCACCGTGCGGGACTTTTGCGAACTTGGCGCTAGCAGTAGAGCGATTCTGGCCAAGCTGGGCGCGTGGGCTGCTGTGATAGAAACTCACCAGGGGTCCGCGGGAACGCGCCAGCATACGGTAGACGACGCGGAAAAGAATTTATGACAACTATATACTCAGAGAGCGCTGCAGCCGAGTTGGTCGAGAGCGCTGCAGAAGCGCGCGAGAAACTTGAAGGTACCCTCAAATTACTTTTCGGCTGTAATGAACCAAATCTTCTTGATCGTTTGGTAGAGAGTGCAAACCAGCAGTGGAGTGAGCCGCTCTCAGAGGATGAACCATCCGTTGGTAAATCGTCCAAATAAAACTCCTGTCACGACGGTTTGAAACTGACCCAGGTGGCTAAACAAACCTGACCCACCGTTCGATGTGTTTCCTCCAGTCAGGAGGGAGCGATGTTAGGGTTATCCAAGCACCAAAAAAAGCCACCCCTTTCGAGGTGGCTAGTCGCGTCCTTATCTACGCGGTTTGAGGAAGCGTTATTCGTTCGATCGGTTTTGTCACTTAGTGACTGTGACTAGTCATCGGGTTCCTTGTACTCGCGAAGCACCAGCCGACCGTCGGTCGGCAATGCTTGGAGCGCCAGGTTGTACCCTTTGCCGTCTTTGTGTTCGAACGCCGCGCCAATTTTCAACCAGAAAGGGTCATTGCCCTCTCCTCGGTCTTCGACCGTGAAGACGTTGAAGCTTGGTTTCATGGACTGTTTGGTTTCCTTAGCCATGGCAGTTGTTCTCCTCTGTTGCTGCATGACTAATTGTATGAATGAATTGCCAATCACCAAATCTATTTCATAAGTTCGAAGCGCGCTAAACTTTGCGAGATGGGATCAAAGCCCGGGGACTAGTCCCAGGGTGAAGACGACGGTTGTCAGCTGAGTCTGGACACGCGTGTCCGACGCGAGCCCGGTCCCGCGTACATTTCAAAACAATAAAAACATCACAGCGCGGGACTCGCCCAAAATCCCATTGCTTAAAAACCTAAAGACCAACGAAATAGTGTTCGATTAAGACAGCAGTTCCGTTATCCTCTTTGATAGTCCTGCCAGCTCGCGGCGGACTTGCGTCTTTGGCCTGGTACTACGGGTGATTTTCCAAGTGAGTTTGCCAACTTCGGTGGCAATGCGCTCGGCCTCGATCCTCAGTTCAGCGTCTTGTTTTTTGAGGCGGTTTAGGTCTTGGTGTAGCGCCTGAATTTGAGCCTTTTCATCATCCTTGTAGTTTCCACCATGCGCCGAACAAAGCCTATCCATGAGCGTGCGCACAGCTGCAATCAGTGTCGCTCCAATCCTGGCGGTGTTTTTCTGGCAGTAATAGGCTTCCATCAGCTTAGCCGTTTCATGTGCTTTTGTTGCAGCGTCAAACAAACAGGTTTCAGGCGTGTTTTCTCCAGCGTCTTCAACGCTGGTCTCACGAGATATGGGGTGAATGTCTCACATGGGGTTGCGGGATAAGGAATAAAATCATGCCAATAATAATGACGCGCGCCGACAATTCAAATCTCGCGCGAACCGCGTTAAACACACAGCCCCCTTAAGGGGCGCATTCATCCCCGTAAGCTGACCAAATCCTCCAGGTCATTTTCTTTTTCACCCGCAAGGATTCATGACCCAGCCACAGCACAATATGGAAGCGCAAAGTTTTTAACATTGCTGGCTGAGAGGACTGACAAGAAGAATAAAAGGCTAAACAGAAGACTGTAAAAAGGGTTGGTCTTGGTTGTTTCAGTTTCCCGTTGTGCTGTAGCTTTGAATGAAAGGGACTCAAAACGCACGCAATGTTGGTGTTGGCAGGGAACTACATCGCATTGATAGAAGTGGTAAGCAGGGAACCAAAACGAAGGAAGCACAAAATCTGCCGTGATGCCGGGGAATTAAAACGTACCGTTGCATGTTAAAAAGGTCTCAAATCTACGAATTACTTGCGTTGCAAGGGAACCAAAGCGTACCGCCTTGACAAGGCGGGGAACCACAACGAACCAATTCGCGTGATCAAACCAGCGGATGAAAAAGAAAAAAGATGGTGCTACGTGTAAAAGGGAACCACAACGCATCAAAAGGGCGCTTTGGCAGGGAACCAAAACGCACCGTGAAAACATTGTCGCGCGCGACTTTTTAACATTCGTTGCTCAGTTGAACCTTCGGCACTTTGCGCCCGCGTAGATACGTGATCCTGGCCACTTCATAGGCCTTGTAGGTTTCAAACTCCTCGCGTTGCGGTTCCAGCATCACCGCTCAGGTTTCGCAGATAACAGCAGCATCGAGATCCTGATTGTGCAGGTTGGTTTGGATCTGCTGAGTAGAAAAGCTGTTTGTCGGCCACAGGATAATCTTAGCGTCGGCCAGCACACGACCTCGCCTGGTTTGCGGATGCACGGCATAGCTCTTTTCAATCGTATAGCGATCAACGACATCACTCATGGCATCCAAGGCCTGGATGACCTGCTTGAGGTTATCCGACAGTCTCGCGTAGAGCGAAATGCCCGAGTTCTCAATGATGGTCGACAGCTTGATGTTAAATGATTTATTGGGCGCCGCCTGCACAAAACGAAGGGCCAGCATCTTGCGCATCCAGCGGTTGAGAAACTTATCAGCGATCATCACGCTATCATAGTTGATCTGACGCCAACCACGGGCAAGGATTTGCTTTGAAATGAGCGCATTGAAACGGATGTAGATGGTGGCTGATCCGCGAGCCTTACAAACATCACGGCTCTTGGCGTCCTTGTTGAAGAAGCCAAAATCTGCGATCGGTGAAAACACCAGGTCATCATCTCAGGACTTAGATTTAAGATGGACCTTGGTTTTGGATAGAACCAACAACGCCTCACGGATCTGATCATATGAGTAGCTCTTACCCTTGGCGCGTTGCGCTCATCGGCGCTTCAACTGTTCATGGATGGCATACAACGACGTGAATAGCACAAAGTTATCGGTCTTATCGTTGCGCCCGCCAGCGTTATAGAAATACCCCTGTTCCAGCGCGATCTTGTAGATAACAAACTCGACGATCTCCTCGCGCACTCACGGAAACTGGGCACGCAGTGTGCCATCACGCTTTTCGATATATGACGGCTCCAGAGTCAGACGATAACGCTTGCCCGCAAAAGAAAACGCACGTTTCAAGGGTGGCGTCGTTCCGTCCTGGTTCCACTTGATGACCTTGGAACTGCCACGTCCCACATAAAAGCGCGGGATCGACTCATAAAAATCAAAGGCGTTGGTGTGCTCCGGGCTTCACACCATGCGAAACAATTCAAGCTGGGCAGGTTGCCCGGAAAGATCGCTTTGCGATGGCGGCACAAGCGGTTTTCTATTTTTCTTAGTCATGTTGGCGGGCGTTAAACTCTAAAACCAGATCACGCAGTGCATTCGATAACGTCTCGCGACCAATATGGGAAACAAGCGCATCGAATTCGGACGGCTTTAGGTAGGTATGCACCTTGCGTGAACGGTGCTCCAACTTTTCAACGCGCGCAACAAGAAGCGTATCTTCGGTGTTAGCGGGGTTGGCTTCGGCAAGACTAAGCGCATGAGCGAATTTATCTGGCATGGTATTCAGGGGTTAGGATTTAAGATCATCGGCCTCGCACTGATCCAAATGCGCATAAAGCGCCTTGATCTGCGGAATGACATTGCGCAACGCAAACGCGTGCAATCACCCAAGAGAAAACAAATCAAACAGCGTCAGCCCATCATCGGGCAGCTTAGCGATGTAGCGCGAGCGATTGACGACAAACAGTGGAATATCGGGAAAACGCTGCGATAAAACAGCTTTCAAATCGGCCAAGTGAGTGCTTTCAGTGTTGTTGATGACGATGACCAAACGCTTGGCGTACTTTTGTAAGGTCAAAATGGTTTTAACCGCCGGCATCAAGTCGGCGGTCGATTGAAACATCAACGGCACGACACACACCGACGCGGCTTTAGCCGCCTCGACGACACGCGCCTCGACCCATCAGCCAAAATCAACGACGATGCGCTCGGCAGGATAGAGATCCATCACCGACGTTAACGACTGGCCGGGTTTTAAGATCTGAATGGTCGCATCCGCAAGGGCGGCTTGATAAATCTGCGCGGTACCGTTTTCAAAATCGTTGGTGACCAGCAAGGCCTGAGCGTACTTCGCGTAACCCACGGCATGCGTGGTTTTCCCCTGGCCTCACTTGATCGAATAAAAGAACACGGACATGATCTCAAAATTAGGAAGTAACACCCGGAGTCTAATCACAAAAACCCACAAAGCAAATCGAACAGCGTCGAAAACTCACTGACGCAGTGCGTTGGGAGGTAGACTATGCCATCCTATTTCGCTCTACCTCTCATATCTTACCGCAACAGAACCAATCTAAAACTGTCTCAGCGTGACCCATTGCTGGACCTACCTACCTCGAATGATCCCTACACCGCCACTTGATAACGAGGGAAGGTCAGCGATTATTTTTAGTTGTCCGAAATGTTGTAAACTTGCAGGATGTGAATGAGCTTATAACTCATATCAGAACGCGGCCAGATAATCGTGACTTAAGGTCCTCTAACCAGAAGGCTCTATGACTTGAACAAACAAATGGCAATCTCTCGCCGTGTACTTGTTGCAATAATTTCGTTGCTTCTCACATTGCCGCTTACCGGATGCTTGACCGCTGGAGTCGCGCTCAGAACCGCCACCGTACTTAGGCCGTTGGCCGTTCGTGGAACAACTGCAACAGTCGCTCTTACAGCAGCAAGTGCAACTAGAGTCGCAGCGACACGTTTGTCCGCAATCGCAACCAGTCGAAGCTTGTCCACCTCAGGAATGTTCTCAAGGGCCCGACTGAGGGGGACGCTGAATGGCCAAGCCAAATTCCACGGATCGATAAATAGATCCGAAGTTGTGTTGGAAACAATCGAAGAGGGAGCGACAAGGCTGAGGGCTGTTCGGAAAGCATCGGTAATCGAGGTGAGGAACTCTGACACCGGCAGAGTGGTTTCCAGAGTGTACGAAAACCGTTCCATAAAGCGTCTCACCCATTATCAGTACGATGGGAGTGGCAACGCACTTTACACAGGGTATGACAAAATCGTTTCACCCAACAGGATCCGCCATTTCGATGTGTACGGAAATCAGATTGGTGAAACAATTCTTACAGTAACAAACGATAGCAGCGGCGCGTTGCCGCTGGTACTCATAGCTACATCATCTTCTCTGGGTTCAACTGCAATAGACTCTGTTCAAAACAATAAATATTACGTCGAGCGAATTTCCATATGTACCCAAAACTCAAAATTTCCAGTCGTCAGCTTGTCTATTGAGAAGCTGACCAAACCGCCTATCAACAAGGCAAAGCTGTTTGGGGGCAATACCTATTTCACTCGCACAGACAATCGAATTGAGGCCTACAGAATCGGCTCCAATAAGCCATTTTTCACAATCAGGACAGATAGTCGGCCATTTGCAGCATCTCCTAGTGGGCGTTATGTAGCGATCGTGGAAGATAAATCTTTTAACTATCGTATAGACATCTACGATACACAGAAAAAAAGCAAAGTTCATTCATTCAAAATCTGGAAACAATTTTTACGGCCTGTAACATTGAGGTTCACATCCGAAGTCGGGGTAGTCTCTGCCATCTCTGCGCAATCTGGACGGGGATACGTTGCTTTTTGGGATCTGCAATTTTCGGCACCTGTGGAGATACTGAGACCAGAAAACGCATCCGTAGATTGGTTCTCAGCACCTGCAATTTCGTCCGGCTGTCCAGATCGATCCATTGTTGTTTCGCTTAAGTCTCGGTTTAATTTCAGTAGTGCAGACATATATGACCGAAGCACTGACACGAGATATCAAGTGAAGGCATTCGCTGGCCATGAGGGCGCCATGATGTCGCCTGATCTTCGTTCCATTGCGTACGCCTTTGACGACTTGGCTATGATATCTGAAGGAAATTTCCGAATGCGATCAGCGCACGTCACAAACATTGGAGTTTTTGATATCGTTACTAGAAATATGATAAAGGCTAGGATTGAAAGAACTAGCAGAATGAGAGATTATTATTTTTCCGCAGACGGTAACGGCTTGATCATTCGATATAAAGACGGAAGCTCTTATTTCGTGCGATTCAATCGATAATTCGATCTTTCAATAACTTCCTATGGCTTACCCTTTCGCCGATGGATATTCAGAGGATCGCTAATGAATAGTGTCTCGATTTTAGCCTCTGCAACCGGTGAGCTAGACGTACAGCTGCTTGATTCCATATTGGCCCAACTGAGACTCTAACGAGCTCCGGCTTTAATGTCCGCACTACATCAGCAACCCGCACACAGCACCGCTGTCGCGCACTAGCTAAATCCGCACCGGCAATCTCCCCTGCCTAAAATCTCGCTTAACCGACTTCAATGCGGCATTGATTGCGGTTTTCCAGGCTCGGCCACTTGACCTAGCCGTTTCCAATGCATCGTTGATCGCCGCTTCATCTGTTTCAATCAAAACATCAATCAGATCTTGTGCTTGCGCCAAGTCCTTTGCGCTTTTTGGGTTTGAGGCACCGCGCCGGCCGGAAATAATGAGCTTGTGAACAGCAAACCTTGCAGGCGAGGGAATTTGCACTAGGACACCAGCAATTGTAGAGCGCTACCACCTCAATCGTGTCCTCAACTAAAAATTCCTGGAAGCTCAACGCCTCCGCTGACACGCCCAGCCCATCAATAACAACGGGTGACCTTCGCCCGCGCCCCTTTCGCGTCAGGACATCAATGGTGAGCCCGTTCGATGCCTTAAACATCTTAGGAGCCTTGTCGGTTGCTGCCCATACGGGCTCGAACGTCTTGTCGGCTCGCTTTAGGATCGCTTCCAAATCCTGCGGCTCGTCGCCAGCCACAAAAGCCGCTGCGGAGATGTCAACGTCATTTGTGACTAAGCCCGTATTGGGCAAAAAGTGACCCGTAACACATGGGTAAAGTCGGAAAGCGTGTGTTCCGACCAAAACGACGCCTTGATTGAACAGACCAGCGTTAGCGATTGTCTCAAGCACACGGCCAACCTGTAATGTTGGCGCGGGGATGCGCTGTCGTTTTAATGCTGAGACAGTGGAGCGGCGTTGTTTCGCCTGCTCTTCTGCTGCCTTGTGGCGCGCCGCCATTGCTTGCGCTTTTGATGATGAGCCTGGGCCGAGATAGCGCTGCTCTCGTATGCTGCCATCACGAATGGTCGCGTAGAGAAACGTTTGACCTTTAACCTTGCGCCGTGAAATCGAGGCGGGCTCGATAGTGCTTGAAGACACCTGGTCGATAAGGTCAGCGTAAAGCGTTTGCAGATTGAGTGGAATCGGTCGCATTTTAGTTATATACACTAATGCACATCTGTATACAACAGGCTATTGCGTTCTGCCACAAAAGAAGCAACGCGGCACATCACGGTTGTGCCGCGCTACTTTTCAATCGGGTGGCACAGAAGTTATCCATCGCGTTGTGCGAGTATCCAAGCGTTAACTTCGTGTTCATACCAAGCAACACGGTGCGTGGATATCTTGGCAGGCTTTGGAAACGTACCGGCCTTTACTCCGCGCCATATTGTAGCTCGGGCGAGTGTAGTGCGTTCCACAACCTCTTGCTCAGGCAGGAAGCGAGGAAAGAGTGGTCCATATTTTTCGTTAAAGGAATGTGGGCAGGTTGCGCATTCCGGAAATGTGATGGTCATAATATTTTCTTTCCAAAGTTGGGGCGTCTTTAGGTCGGAAGGCTGTTCGAGAGTGCCCGATACCAGCAACATGTCGACACTCGCTCAAACGGGAAACGCACACGCGCATGTCGTGAACAGAGCAGGAATTTTTTCCGGCTCGATCACAGAGATTGCGGACACCGTGTCGGAACACGGCATGCGCAAACTATTCAATTTGTCGTTAAAGTTGGAAAAAGTTCGATTGGGTCAAAGATGGACCAGCATCCTTACCTGAGGCACATCAAGGCCAATACCGGTCCATCCAGATCGTATGTAAGAGCACCTGAATAACGTATGCGGCGTTGGAAATAGCGACGAGGGAATGCGTGCTGTATAAATTGCGCTCGTCATTGCAGCCCCCCTGAGCTCTTCATGATGTGCATTGGACACAGTCTAACAAATTCGCAATCAAAATCAATGGAGATTGTTATAAAATTCTTGCGTCCCTCCTGCTGACATGAGTGATTCGTTGGGTTGCTATTGCATCATCGAGAAGACAGGCTGGCTCAGAGCGCTCTCTTCTTTCGTGCGTTTCCAACCACTCACTAAAAATGAAAACTTGATCGCACACTTGCTTTGTCGCGCTTCATTGCAGTCACGGGCATACTTTAAATCTATGTTTAAGGGTGTTGTTTGTCTTGAAACCACTCAACACAGCGCTTGCGCTGTGTTGGTTAGGAGGTGTTGGCAAACAAATAACTTTCCTGCCTCGCGGAGGTAAGTTTTTTTGGCAAACCGCTGGCACACTCTCCGCAAACAAATAACGTCCAGGCGGCCATCAACTCTCGACGTTTAGCAAGAAGATTGCCCCGCCGATAAGCGCGCTCAACCTTCGAAGCCACTTTATGAGCCAGTGCCATTTCGCAAACTTCAGGGGGAAATGTCGTACACTCAGCCGCCCAATCTCGAAAGCTGGAACGAAAACCATGGGCTGTTGCCACTTTGGCGAGTCCCATATCACGCAGTCGTTTGGTGAACACCATGTCGCTGAGCATCTGACCTTTGTTGTTGGGAAAGACAAGAGAATTCCCTTCAGAAAAACGCTTAGCATCCTCCAAAAGGGCAATGGTTCGCGGCACTAACGGCACAACATGCTCGGCATCAGCCTTCATCCGCTCAGACGGAATGGTCCACAGTGCGGCCTTTAAATCGATCTCATCCCAGCAGCAGCCGCGAACCTCACCTGACCGGCATGCTGTCAGAATCAGGAATTCAAAAGCTAAGCGGGTTAGCGAACGCGCGCTGCCTGTTTCGAGCTTGATGATAAAATCTGGCACGTGTTCATAGGGCAGCGCAACAAAATGACGTTCCTTGCGGGACTGTCTTGGGAGCGCTTGACGCAAATTGCGAGTCGGACAAATACCACTACGATGGCCGGCAATCTCCGCCCAATCCATAATGGTACTGATACGCTGAAGCACCCGTCGCGCAGTTTCTGCTTTGCTGATCCAGATGGGTTCCAATACACGCAAAACATCCGGCCGTGTGATCTCACTGACCGCCATGTCACCCAATATTGGAAATGCGTAAGTTATAAGAGTTGTCAGCCATTGATCGGCATGCTTGCCGTTCTTCCAACCAGATTTACGCTGCAGATGTACCTTGCGCGCAGCTTGCTCAAATGTGGGACAGCTTGTTGTCTTTGTGCGCCGAGCCAGCGGATTGCGTCCCTGATGGATCGCTCTTGCGATATCGATTGTCTGCATGCGCGCATCAACAAGAGAGATCAACCGAACCGAACCTAAGCCAATGTCGCGCCGTCGACCGTTGATGACCTTGCGCACCAGCCAACGTTTAGCACCTAACTTATCGACAACGAGATACAGTCCATTGCCATCTGTATAGCGACCCGGCACGTTCTCCTGACGTACCTGTAGGGCACTCAATCGCTTGCAACCTACAAGCCGTAGCCCAGACCGGTGGCACGGTTCAACCCCACATTCCACCCCACATTATTTTTGCGTTGGAGTGAAGCACCCAGAGACAGCATGAAACAAAATAATAATTATTTACAGTGGGTTATGGCTCTTTTTGAGATGAAATGAGATCTGAGGAAACCCAGTGAAACATGGCTTTGGCGGAGAGGGGGGGATTCGAACCCCCGATACGGTTGCCCGTATGCCGGTTTTCGAGACCGGTGCTTTCAACCACTCAGCCACCTCTCCAAGCAGGCTCCGATATGGACCAAAGCAGGCTTGTAACGCGGCGAGCAGGCTTGGTGCAAGTGGTGGTCTTGAACCATCTTAAGTATTGGGCCCATCTGAGAAATGGGCAATCTGGTGAAACAAAATACCCAACACCCTGTGTTCTAATCGAAGCTCAAAACAAAACTCGCCACCGCCCTCATCGCGGTGAATGATCGTCATCTGGCCGGGTGCTAGAAATCTCGGCAGCGGAATGCGCACCCACCCAGCCTCAAAAAAATAGCGATCCGAGCCAAAGATAAGTGCCCCCTTCTCTTCCCGAACGCAGAGCGTCATACCGATGCCTGCACCGACATATTCCTCCAGGCCAGTTGGACCGTGAAACCGTTTTTCTGAAGTGATCGTCTGCATAGTGCCCTTGGGGCGGGTATAGATTCGCACCCAATTTTGCGCAGTCGTCTTTTGGTTTTGCGTCACCACAACAACTGCCGGACCGGTTGCCCCATCATCGCGCGGCAAAGGTGACCCAATCAAACGCGTGGCCTGTGCCAGGCAGCGCCCAGCAAAATTGAGACGCGTTTTCGTGACCTGGCCTTGATAGACGACAGTTGTGCCGGCAGGCAGTGTTTTTGAAAAGCGACGTTGAACGGCAGTCGGCAGACGTTGCCATGCCTCAAGTCCAATCAGCTGCAAAAAGCGATAATCTGGCGGCTCCTTGCCAACCGTCTCAGCTTCAAACCACGAACGGACAGAGCAAGCCGAACCTTGAGGACATTCTGCTTGCTTCATCACCCTACACCCGCATTGCGCGCGCTGGCGTTTTTGTTTTTTTGTGCGCTCACCAGGCGGGTAATTGCGCTGCCCATTTTGAGAAACTTTCGAAACCTTGATGTTGGCAAACGCATGACAGCGGAAAAGCCACGATCCACTGTCTCGACAACATCGAGCATACTGGAAAGACGCGCGCGCGCTTGCTTGCTAACGCGACGATCTTTCACCGCGTCTTCAGCACAAAGGCGCAATACATCAAGTGTCGGATCGATCTCGCGTGCTTTGCGGCCTTCCGCAATCCGACGCACCATCTCGAACATATCGGCTTCTGCCTCATAGTGATCGCGCCTGTCACCAAGCTGAGGCACACGGCGGATAAGCCCCCACGACAGAAGTTCTTTCAAGCTGTTCGAGACGTTGGATCTTGCTATTTGCAGCAGGCCTGCAATTTCTTCTGCAGTGATTGGCGTATCGGAGACAAAGAGCAGGGCGTGGATCTGCGACACGGAGCGGTTGACTCCCCAAACCTGGCCCATCTCGCCCCAGTGCAGCACAAACCGGTTTAAGGATTGCGGCAAGGCTTGTTCATTTTTACTAATTTCTGTCATTACTGAAATATCGGAATTAAGTAACAATTTGTCAAGGGCGCAGATCGCACGCTTGATGCCCTGTTGATCAAATCGACTGGCTCAGAAAAATGGGAGGAGGCACTAAATGCTAACTGATCGCCCAAAGATAGATCGCAACCGCCTAAACAATCTCAGAACGTTCTGGATGCGGATTTGTGGTCTTATCGGAGGGCTGACGATGCGCGCGCGCTTCCCGTTTCAACCGTTTTGGAAGGGCAACAAATACCAAATAAAAATGGCCGAAAATACCAATACCCCAGCCCAGCGCAGGCCACTGCGCCCAGAGTTGGTTGCCCTTCAACAGATTAATGACAAACAACCCGGCAATCACTACCGCATAGATAAAAAAGTGCAGATAGAAACCGTTGATGGCTTCCGCCTGCTCCCGTTTGTCATCTTCAGGCATGTAATCAACCATTGTGCCCTCCATGAATGCGGGACCGATGGTGCTACGAGGCAAAGGCCCCAGCACCAAATAAGATTAAATTTTACTACGTCACACAGAGACGCTGACCACAGCCAACGCGTGTTCAATTTCTTCTAGCATGAGAGAAAGTCCAAGCCCAAGCCAAACCGGAAAAATCTTAAACTAGGTCCAAGATCGAGAACGTTGGTTGCAGGCTTTGATGCCTCAAATCCTTGTGCCAAAAGCCGCCCTTGAGCCGCGTCAGCAATCATGATGAGACGGGTCCGCTCATTCAGAATGGGTGGCTTTGCCCACCTAAAATCGGGATCGAAATCTATTCGAACGGGATGCATCTTTGCCGCTCGCCCAGCGCTGTCTCGGCCTCTTGGCCGCCCTTTCCACCCTGGCGCTTGCCAATGGTTGGCGGCAACGCCTGCACCTTTTAGAACATGAGCGTCGTTTTCGGTTCGCTCAATAATCACCGTCTCGTTGCCCTCGACACCAGCCAACAGAAAAATGGCAGGGGTTGAGATAGGCGTTTTGGTTAATTGCTGTTTCGCGGTTTCAAAGTCAGGCGCCCGTTCAAAGACATGGCGCAGCAAATGCGATGGGGTTGGGTGGGGCATGTTCCATACGCGATGCCGGTTTGCCGCCCAATCAAACGCCAAAAAACCAGACGATTTGCGCATGGGCGCTTGATTGAGGGCGGCAGAAAACCGCCCCGGTGCATTTGCTGACAATACACCTGTGTAGCCGGGCCATGTCAGCGTGGTGAAGTATCCTGCTTTTGCATCCACTTTCGCTGCGAGAATATTGCGCCCCAGACCCGATGTGCGCCAATCCAGAACCCGCACCAATCGGGCTGTTTCTCCATCCGGGGCAGGCGCAACCCGACAGGTACAGCCCCACTCATAGTTGACGGAGAAAAAGTAAGAGCCGGGACGGTCCAACTTTTGCGCCACGGCATCTATTTCCGAAAGGTGTGCGTTCTCCCAACGCACAAGCCAGGCACGCGAGACCCGATCAAGCTGGCGCAGCAGAGAATCTGGAACCCGACGCGTTGCCAAATCGAGAAGATCGTGCGCCCGATCGAGGTGACAGTCCAAGGTCTCAAGAGCAAAGTCAGGACCGGTCTCGACAACGGGGGATGTCCATCAAATGAGCTGCGACAGACATATCCTCTGCTTGGGATGTACGCGTCTCAGTTCGATTTTCTCCAGCTTCCGGCATACCTACCCAGTCTCTCAATCTTTGATGGAAACGCATGAAGGTTAGGGTTGTCCGTCCCAACCACCTTCAGTTTTACTGATCTTTGTTCAAAATAGGGTGCCTAAAGCCAATTTCTAGACCACTTTCCAGGCTCAGGTGCGTCCAAAGCGGCGTTGACAGGCAAGACCTTCTCAGAGATAAAAGCCGCTTCATGCGGGCTAAATATGGTTCGTAAATGAGCGCTGCCCGAGGCCCAGCCGACTTTGATCGGCTAACTCCTTGAAAGATCGCGATATTCGCGACGCCACAGGGCGCGGCTAAGATCTTAATCGCACGCAAAGACGTGCAGAAAGAGGCCCTGATGTACGCTGTCATTAAGACAGGCGGCAAGCAGTATCGCGTCGAAAAAGACGACGTGCTGACCGTCGAGAAGCTCGATGGTGATGCTGGTGCAAAAATTGAATTCTCAGATGTGTTGATGGTTGGCGCTGGCGACGGCGTCAAAATTGGTTCGCCCGTTGTTTCTGGTGCCAAAGTCTCGGCTGAACTGGTTGAACAAACCCGCGGCCCAAAACTCATCGCATTTAAGAAGCGTCGGCGCAAAAACTCACGCCGCAAAAAAGGTCATCGCCAAGACCTTTCCAAAATCCGTATTACCGCAATCAAGGGCTAACGCCTGCCTGACAAAAGTTTATGAGGACTTCGACCCATGGCACATAAAAAAGCAGGCGGCTCAACTAAGAACGGTCGCGATTCAGAATCCAAACGCCTTGGCATCAAACGCTATGGCGGCGAACATGTCATCCCCGGCAACATCATCTGCCGCCAACGTGGCACAAAATGGCATCCAGGATCGGGTGTCGGCCTTGGAACGGACTTCACCATCTTTGCTGTTGAAGAAGGTAAGGTCGAATTCAAAACCAAACGCAACGGCCGCACCTTTATTTCTGTGATCCCGGAAAAAGACGCCGCCGCTAGCTAACTGGCTGGCAACGACCATCGCGTAAGCGTTTCAAGGGAGACGGGGCAGCACCCGCCTCCCTTTTTTGTTTCCGCGTTCAGGGGTATCATGGCGTGATGCGCACCAAGCCAACCATTCGAAAAAGCAAACGATTGCTGCTAAGGCCGCTCACCAGACGTGATGCGCCTCAAATTGCATTACTTGCGGGCGAGTGGAATGTGGCGTGCATGACCGATCGTATTCCTTACCCCTATCAGGAACAGGATGCGATGGAATGGATCAATGGTTTACCACCGGAAGAGCATGTTTTCGCCATTGACTTAAATGGCACGCTGATCGGTTTGTGTGGCGTATTGGAGCGCAAACAAGGTGAAGCCGAAATCGGTTACTGGATTGGCAAACCATGGTGGGGAGATGGTTATGCTACCGAAGCCACAACCGCATTACTCAGTTACTGCTTCAAAGAGCGCAAATTTTCTCGCCTGATCTGCTGTCACTATTTTGACAACCTGGCATCAGCACGCGTGATTAAAAAACTCGGCTTTGAAAAAACCGGTGAATGCAGTGCTTGGTGCCAGGCGCGGCGTCAACAGGTGCCTGCGGTCACGTATGAATTGAAACGGCCGCGGTTTATTTTCCTTTGGAGAGTCGGGCTTGGGAGACGGGCATCGTGAAATTTCTAGATCTAAGCAAGATTTACATAAAAGCTGGCGATGGCGGGAATGGCTGCCTCAGTTTTCGGCGTGAGAAGTACATTGAGCACGGTGGACCCGACGGTGGTGACGGCGGCAAGGGTGGTGACGTCTACGTCGTTTGCGTGACCAATCTCAACACGCTCATTGACTACCGCTTTCAACAACACTTCAAAGCGCAAGCTGGCGGTGGCGGTATGGGGAAGAACCGAGCCGGTGCCAAGGGTGATGACTGCCTGATTAAAGTGCCACCAGGCACAGAGATCTTGGATGAAGATCAAGAAACCCTGATTGCCGAGGTCACAGAGCCTGGCCAAAAGATACGCATTGCCAAGGGAGGCAACGGTGGTTTTGGTAATGCGCATTTCAAGAGTTCAACCAATCAGGCACCACGGCGCACCAACCCAGGGCAAACGGGTGAAGAATTCACGATTTGGTTGCGCTTGAAGTTGATTGCAGATGTTGGACTCATTGGTTTGCCGAACGCGGGTAAATCGACGTTTCTCGCGGCCGTATCCGCCGCCAAACCAAAAATCGCCGATTACCCGTTCACCACACTTCACCCCAATCTCGGTGTTGTGAACATTGGCGCACGAGAATTTGTGGCTGCTGATATTCCCGGCCTCATTGAAGGCGCCCACGAAGGAAAGGGCATCGGCACGCGGTTCTTAGGCCACGTTGAGCGCACCAAGGTGTTGTTACATTTGGTTGATATCACATCTGAAGATGTCGCCAGCGCCTACATAACTGTGCGCAATGAGCTGGCAGCCTATAGCGAGGACTTGCTAAAGCTCCCTGAAGTGGTCGTATTGTCAAAATGTGATGCTGTTGATGCCGAAACCATAAACACACAAAAGACAGCGCTCCAAAGCACCACACAAACGGAGCCCTTCCAAATGTCGGCCGTTTCCGGTGACGGCGTTGAAGACGTCAAATGGGCAATCGCCAAGCATCTTGAAGACCAACGTGCCGGAGAAGAAGCCGCGTCTGCTGCAAAACAAACTGGCTGGCAGCCGTAAAATTAGCCGATCTACTAACCCGGCCTACAATTAATAGCATTGCGCACTTTATACATAGATGTGACGGTTGTCTGAAAGTATTCTCCTCTCATCGGCCAATCTGAAAGCCAGCGGACAATGCACGATACTTATCCCAACCTTCTTGCACCGCTCGACCTCGGTTTTACCAAGCTACGCAATCGAGTCTTGATGGGCTCGATGCACACAGGACTTGAGGACAAGCGCCGAAATATTCCACGCCTCGCCCGTTACTTTGCAGAACGCGCTGAGGGCGGTGTCGGCCTGATGGTAACAGGTGGCTACGCGCCCAACATGGAAGGATGGCTGGCACCGTTTGCGTCAACGCTGAACACCAGGTCAGGAGCGCGTCGGTTGCGTGAGGTCACTGCAGCCGTCCATCAAAGCGGTGGCAAAATTGCCCTGCAAATCCTGCACTCGGGTCGCTACGGGTATCATCCGTTTTCTGTCTCACCCTCCAAGATCAAATCGCCGTTAACACCATTCACACCTTGGAAGCTTTCGCCAACTGGCATTGAGCGCCAGATTAAAGCATTTGCACGGTGCGCCTCCCTGGCACGCGAGGCTGGTTTTGACGGTGTTGAAGTGATGGGATCCGAAGGCTACCTGATCAATCAATTTCTAGTCAGCCGCACGAACAAACGCGACGACGAATGGGGTGGCTTATTTGAAAACAGGATGCGCTTCCCAGTCGAAGTCATCTCGCGTGTTCGCAAAACGGTCGGACCTGATTTTATCATTATCTATCGACTTTCAGTCATTGACCTGATTGAAGACGGACAGTCGTGGCAGGAAATTTCCACGCTTGCAAAAGCCATTGAGAACGCCGGCGCGACAATCATCAATAGCGGCATCGGTTGGCATGAAGCGCGCGTTCCGACGATTGGTACCATGGTGCCGCGCGCTGCGTTTACTTGGGTCACCGAGAAATTGCGCGATACCGTTTCCATTCCGCTGTGCACAGGCAATCGAGTCAACACGCCTGAAGTGGCGGAACAAGTTTTGGCCGACGGCCAGGCTGACATGATCTCCATGGCGCGCCCGTTTCTGGCCGATGCTGCGTTTGTTCTGAAAGCGCAAGAAGGACGGCAAGATGAGATCAACACCTGCATCGCCTGCAATCAAGCCTGCCTCGATCACATCTTCTCGCTCAAGACCGCCTCCTGTCTGCTCAATCCACGCGCCTGCCATGAAACAGAGTTGAATTATACGCAGACACAAACACCGAAACGCTACGCTGTGATTGGTGCAGGCCCCGCCGGTCTTTCGTGCGCCACCGTGCTGGCTGAACGGGGCCATACGGTCGACCTTTATGATGCTGCATCAGAAATTGGCGGCCAGTTCAATATGGCCAAACGCATTCCTGGCAAGGAAGAGTTTTATGAAACGCTGCGCTATTTCACACGTATGATCGACAAACATGGGGTGCATCTCCACCTGGAAACCCCCGTTTCTGCCGAAGGTCTTGTCAATGAAAACTATGATGGCATTGTGCTCGCGACTGGCGTTAAGCCGCGCACTCCAGCCATCCTTGGTATCGATCACAACAAAGTTGTCAGCTATATTGATGTACTTGCCAACAACTGTGATGTCGGAAAACGTGTTGCCATCATAGGGGCGGGCGGCATCGGCTTTGATATTGCCGAATTCCTGTCACACGAAGGCAAAAGCCCAAGCCTCGACCGCAATGCATTTATGCACGAATGGGGCATTATCGACCCCGCTCAAGCACGCGGCGGGATTGCACCTGATGGGCCCACTCCTGCCCCATCGCCAAGAGACATCTTTCTTCTGCAAAGATCGGACGGCAAAGTAGGCGCCAACCTTGGCAAAACAACTGGCTGGATTCATCGCGCAGCACTGAAGATGAAAAACGTGCAGATGATCCACTCTGCCAGCTATGATCTGATTGATGATCATGGGCTTCATATTCGCGTGCAGGATCAACCCCAGGTTCTTGAAGTTGACACTGTTGTTATCTGCGCCGGGCAACAGCCCAACCGTGACTTGCACGATGCCCTTAACGCTGGTGGGGCAAACGTTCATCTCATTGGCGGAGCTGATATTGCCGCCGAACTGGATGCCAAACGGGCTATTCAGCAAGGTTCAACGCTCGCAAGTCAGCTTTAGAGCACGTACATCTAGCTTGAATCAGTGGGTGTGCTCTAACTTTTTTAGATTATGTTCAGGGCGCCAAATCGCGCACACTTTTGGCTCGAACATGATCAAGTGCACGGCCTGCGCAAAGAGCGCGGCTAATCTATAGCGCTCGCAACTTCGAGCTCCAATTGATCGGCAGGCGTCTCATACATCGTATCGTCAAAGCGGCCCTCTAAGCGATCGACAACCAACGAGACCGTCGCGTCACCGGTTACGTTGACGGCTGTGCGTGCCATATCAAACAAGCGATCTGTCGCGAGAATATAGCCGATGCCCTCAACGGGTATGCCGACAACACCGAGCACGACGGAGAGCGTGACTAACGATGCACTAGGAACAGCGGCGACACCCACAGAGACAACCGACGACATCACGGCCAGCAGCGCATAGTGCCCCAATGTCAGATCAACATTAAACATGTGCGCTATGAAAATTGCGTACGTGCATTGGGCTATAGCCGTACCATCCATGTTCACGGTCGCACCAAACGGCACAGTAAAACTTGAGGTCTCGCGTGAAACACCCATTTTCTGTTGCAGCACGCGCTCGTTAAGCGGAATGGTGGCCGCACTTGAAGCGGAAGAAAACGCGAACAGTTGCACCGGTGCAATTTTGCGCAGGAAAGTGCGAAAACTCACGCGGCCAAAAAGTTTGAGCATACCGCCGTAGGTCAGGACTACATGCAGTGCCAGCGCCAGGAAGCCAACCGCCAACATCTGGGCCAGAGCAGAAAACACCTTATAATCTTGTGTCGCAACCATCCAGGCGATAAATGCAAAGACCGCGAACGGCATCAAGCGAATGACATAATCGATAAAGCGGTAGATCAACCGTGTGATAGCGCGCAGCATCTTTTCCAGAAGCTCGCCATGGGCACTGTCTTCACCTGTTTTCATGACAAGGATCAGCATGCCAACTGCGACCGCAAACACAATGGCAGCTAACGTGTTGCCTTCAACAAAAGCTTTAAGGAGGTTGTCAGGAATAATCGTGAAGATCGTACCCCAGAAACCAGCATAATTATTGGCACCCTGAGTAATCTTAGTGATGTCACCAGCAGGCAACTGATCGGCAACGGGAATATCAATGTATTGAAATGCGATGCCAGCAACCGTCACAGCAATCAAAGTGGCGAATAACGTTGTCAATAAATAAAGACCAAACGATAGGCCACCAACGCGGGCCGCTTTGCCAACTTCTTTGAGCTCCAATACCGACATTGCAATGGATGCAAAGATCAACGGCACGATGATCATCTTGATCAAGCGCAGAACAATGTCGCCAAGCGGCTTAATCGCTGGACCAACTGCTGGAAAAAAATATCCGACAAAGGCGCCGACGACGACGGCAATACCAAGCTGCTGCAGCATGTTGAGGCTGAACCAGGACCGGAGAAGTGTGCGCATTTGAAAGTTTCCCGCTTGTAAGACGCTGATCAATCATTGCTGAGAGATCTAGACCAATCACAGTTGCAACACCAGAGCTCAGCGCACGCTTCTCCTCATCCTCAACACCTCCAGCACCCAAACTCTGCTTAAATCAAACCGAGCAAGGCAAAACCCATGGCCAGTAAACATCCCAGCGCCACGAAGAAAGTCAGAGTCCTCAGAACTGGAATGCCCAAAAGATAGACCACATAATGCCCAAGGCGGGCGAAGAAGTAGATCTTGGCGGCCACCACAACCGTCGCAGCGGCAAGTGTGGTTATATGTGATGTCAGCACCAGAGCTGCGAGGATTGGCAAACTTTCAAGCGCATTGCGGTGGGCCGCATAGGCGCGCTTGGCCCAAGCGGCAGGTTGTTCTTCAGGTTGCTCAAAGCCACCTGTTCCGTAATTTGAATAACCAAGTGCAGACATAAACCCTACACGCCCAATGCGTTCAATGACGTAAGGTAGTGCAAAAAATGTTGTCGCAATCGCAGACAACACTAACCAGTAAAGAGCATCGGTCACAGCATATCTCCCATTTATAATTTTTGTTCTATCAATGTCGGATCGTTTTCCCATCGCAACTTTTTTACTGTTGCGTTCGTGTTTATTATCATTCACGCAGGATTGCGAAAAGCTGAAACAACACGAACCAAAACACTTGAAATGGAATTATCCAACACTCATCTGTTTGGGGCTTGCAATTGTAATAGGTTTTGCATTTCAATCGACCGACAACAGAGCAACTCAAAAAGGGTGCCCCATGTACACACTGATTGGTTTTCCAAAGACGCGTGCATTCCGTGTTTTGTGGATGCTCGAAGAGTTAGGTGTCGCATATGAAATCAACCCCGCCGCACCGCGCAGCGATGAAGCAAAAAAATTTAATCCATCCGGCAAAGTTCCGGCTCTGAAAGTTGGCGACGATGTCATTATCGACTCTGTTGCGATCTGTCAGTTCCTGGCCGACAAGCACGGGAAATTGACATCGCCCGCCGGGTCTATCGAACGCGCGCAACAAGACAGCTGGACACAGTTTACTATGGACGACATAGAATTACCACTATGGGTTTACGCCAAACACGATTTTGTATTGCCTGAAGAGTACCGTAGTGAAGCCGCACAAAAAGCCTGTGCTTATGATTTCAAAAATGCAATTTCCGCATTCGGTGAGCGCCTCGGTGACAAGCCCTATGTCATGGGCGATGACTTCACTGTGCCAGATCTTTTGCTCGGCCATTGTGGCAAGTGGGCGCAAAACGGGCCTGGGTGGGAACTGCCCACGGGCCCTGTCGCAGATTATTTTGCGCGTGTGGTTGATCGCCCTGCCTACCAGCGCGCTGACAAAATTCGCAACAGCTAGGACGCGACACGCATGATCTGGCACAATTTGCCAAAACACCACAGCGGATAGGGCTTTATTTGTCCACCCTGCCCCTTGTATGATCGCCCTGAACTTCAGCGCGGTCTGAGTTGCCGTCGCCCCCTGCAAAGGGCGTGGCACCGCTTTGGCGCATCTGAAGAGCTAAAGTAAACCGCCAACCGTCAAGATCGATGACCGCGCCAAACCAACGCCCAGAATGGCTGAACGCCAAACGAATAGTCGTAAAAATCGGCTCTGCTCTTTTGACCGAACAGGGAACTGGTGCGCTCAAAGAAGCATGGCTGGCTTCCATTTTGGCTGATGTTGCAGAGCTTAGAGATGCCGGCAAAGAGATCGTTCTGGTCTCATCTGGTGCGGTCGCACTTGGACGCGGCAAGCTGGAACTACCAGCCGGTCCGCTGAAATTGAAGCAATCGCAAGCCGCCGCCGCCGTTGGTCAAATCACGCTTGCTCATGCCTACCAAAAACTCGCTGCTATCTATGGGCTGCAAACCGCCCAGGTTTTATTGACGCTTGGAGATACCGAAAAACGCCGACGTTATCTCAATGCGCGCCACACCTTGCAGGAATTGCTTCTTCTTGGTGCTCTTCCCGTGATCAATGAAAATGACACCGTTGCCTCAGCCGAGATTCGCTACGGTGATAACGATCGTTTGTCGGCGCGCGTGGCTGCCATGGTGTCAGCGGATTGTCTGGTTCTCTTGTCAGATGTCGACGGTCTCTATACCGCGCCACCCGATCAAAATCCTGATGCAGAACACATACCCGTCGTTAAAGAGATTACACCTGAGATAGATGACATGGCAGGCGATGCCGGAACCGAACTCTCAAAGGGTGGCATGAAAACCAAGATCGAAGCCGCCCACGTTGCGCGCATCGCTGGTATTCACATGGTGATAGCTTCAGGCCATGTTGGCCATCCCTTAAAGGCTATCTCAGATGGAGCAAAATGCACCTGGTTCCTCACCTCTTCTGATCCCGTTACGGCTAAGAAAAAATGGATTGCCAGCCAATTGGAGCCGCAAGGCGCGGTCACAGTGGATGACGGGGCAATAAAGGCCTTGACCAATGGCAACTCTCTTTTGCCCGCTGGCATGACGGATGTTGAGGGCAATTTTGATCGCGGCGATGCCGTGATCATTCGCGCTCAAGATGGACACGAGCTGGGTCGGGGATTGGCTGGCTATAACCATGCAGACGCCAAACGCCTCATCGGACGACAAAGCGATGAAATCGAAGACATTCTCGGCTATAGATTTGGAGATGCCTTTATCCATAATAGTGACTTGGCCTTTGACAAAGCCTAGAGCATCCTGCTTTTGAATAAACGTGAGGCATGCTCTAACACCTTGATGCCCAGCACTGCGCAAGCTTGTGTTGGTTAAATAGATCAAATTATCTGCTTTAAATCAGAATCGATTTAAAGCAGATTGATCTAGAGCGAGAACATCATGAGCGACGCAACACCCATGATTTTAGACATTGAAGAAACGAATAACACGCGCGCCGTCATGACTGAGCTGGGTCAGGCCGCACGCGCGGCCGCACGCACCATGGCGCAAAGCCCGCGCGAAGCTAAAGACCTTGCCCTCAACGCTGCAGCCGCGCATTTGCGTGCCCATGTCTGCGATATCATCACCGCCAACGCCAAAGATATAGCGGCAGCAAAAGAGGCCGAACGCCCATCATCTTTTATTGATAGACTCCTGCTTGATGAAAAGCGTGTTGAGGGTATAGCTCTGGGCCTCGAAGCGATTGCTAAACTCGAAGACCCGGTTGGCACAACTTTAGCCGAATGGACGCGCCCCAATGGATTGAAAATAGAACGCGTGCGCGTGCCACTCGGTGTGATCGGCATTATTTATGAAAGCCGACCCAACGTCACCGCTGATGCAGGTGCGCTCTGTCTCAAAGCAGGCAACGCAGCAATTCTGCGCGGCGGGTCTGACAGCTATCACTCCAGCACCGCAATTCTCGCCTCACTCCGCCACGGTCTCCGTCAAGCAGAGCTACCTGAAGCTGCCGTTCAGCTGGTTCCAACGACAGATCGCGCCGCCGTTGGCCATATGTTGGGAGGGTTAGACGGTAGCATCGACGTTATCGTGCCACGCGGGGGCAAAAGTCTTGTTGCACGAGTACAGAGCGAAGCCCGCGTGCCCGTGTTCGCCCACCTTGAAGGCATCTGCCACACCTATGTTGATCGCGGTGCCGATCTTGATGATGCGGTCGATATCGTTGTCAACGCCAAGATGCGCCGAACAGGTATTTGTGGTGCTACAGAGTGTGTGCTCATCGATTCAGGTGCGCATGAAGATTATGTGACACCAATCGTCAAAGGCCTACTTGATGCGGGCTGCGAAGTGCGCGGTGATACTACAGCACAAGACGTCGACCGACGTGTCATCCCAGCAAGCGCGAACGATTTTGGACACGAATTTCTCGATGCCATCGTCGCTGTTAAAACTGTCGATGGAGTTGATGGTGCCGTCGACCATATTGCCAAGTACAGCTCGCAGCACACCGATGCCATCCTCACCGAATGTTATGGCACGGCGGAACGATTCCTCAATCACGTTGATTCTGCGATTGTGATGCACAACGCCTCGACACAATTTGCCGATGGCGGTGAATTTGGCATGGGCGCAGAAATCGGCATCGCAACCGGTAAGATGCATGCCCGCGGCCCCGTCGGCGTCGAGCAACTGACCAGCTTTAAATACATCGTGCGTGGAACAGGTCAGACGCGGGCAAAGTAGATCATAGCTGCTTTGCTTCAAAAATAGTTGGTACGGAAACATCCCACATTCCGTCCTGAATGCGGGGTGTTTTACCTAAGACAGTACGCGACGCACCCTAACCGTGGAAGCAGCTGTACTTCACATAACCGCCACCGCGATTGGCTTTGCGTTTGGCTCTATGCTTTTTATTAAATGGACCTTTGACAACACAATGCCAGCCATTGAGGAAATTGTCGTAGTCATCGGTGTCCGCGACATAGCCGCCAGTGCTTCCGCGTGCATGTTGTGCGCCTTTATATGAGTTTGCGCAGGCAAAAATGGCGTATATTTCTTCCAGCCCGTACTTTCAGGCGTCTATTGCGAGCCTAGAACGAGCCCAAATATCTGACATTCAAGGGCTGAATTTCCAGGACAGATTGGCGGACGACCGCTTTTGTGCCATTTAGAGCATCAACGACATGCGAAAGCGCTAGATCAAAGTTTCACACCTCGAGACACCCGATTGCACCTTCTTCCATCTGATACACCTCCGTCTTACTCAGGTAACCGCATTGGCTTGCTCGGCGGGACTTTCAACCCACCGCATAAGGGCCACGTCGATGCGTCAAAGACCGCGCTGAAACGCCTGCAGCTTGACCGTATTTGGTGGCTGGTAACACCTGGAAATCCTCTGAAGACAATTGATGGCCTGCCCTCTGTTCAGCACCGTATGGCGTGGTGTCGTGATGTGATCGATGATAATCGCATCATCGTGACCGGCTTTGAGCAACACTTGCCCGATGCCTATACCGCCAACACAATTGCTCTGCTCTTGACTCAGCGACCGACCACACAATTCGTATGGTTGATGGGTGGTGATGGGCTCGTCAATTTTCACCGTTGGCACGACTGGCAGGCGATTATTGATGCACTGCCAATCGCAGTTATCGATCGTCCTGGATGGCGGCTTGCAGCGATGTCATCGAAAACAGCAAAAGCCTTTGCCAGCTGTCGCCTGCCTGAGATCCAGGCCGCCAGTCTGAGTCGAGCACCAACTCCAACCTGGAGCTACCTCACCTCCCCACAAAACACCCTTTCGTCCACTGAATTAAGGCAGGCCTAAAACCAGTTTCTAGGACTAGCTTGCATCTACCGAAAGGCAATAAACGCGAATTTTGCGCTGTTTTTGTACCTATTTACGGGTCCCACCTAGGGTTAAATAGCGAAAGTGGTTGCCCCAATTTCGCTCCCCGCTTATCCTTCACCCGCCTTCAACACTGAAGGTGACTTGAATCCTGCCCACCGGCACCTAAATGTGTCGAGTGAGGAAAACCGCGCCAACCACAACCAACGGCGCACTTGGATTGCATGACAGAAGGACGACCAACACAAGATGCCATCCGCTCTTGAGGGTACTCAAAAGAGTACGCCTCCCGCTGAGCTTGCGTCAGATGACAATGCATCAGCAGCAGTGCTCAAAGAACTGGTCTCATGGCTTGATGAAGCCAAGGCCGAAGATATCGTCACCATTCCGCTGACCGGCAAGTCATCGATTGGTGATTACATGGTGGTGGCGTCAGGGCGTACTGACCGCCATGTCGGTGCAGTTGCGGACCAGATTCGCCGTAAACTTAAAACATCTGGCTTGGCTGACGGCGTTCGCGTTGAGGGCATGGAAGCCTGCGACTGGGTCCTGATCGACACCGGCGATATCCTGGTGCACATTTTCCGTCCCGAAGTGCGCGCGTTTTATAACCTCGAAAAAATGTGGCTTGCTGAACGTCCCGCAGACAAGTCGGCTCACTAAACTTGGCCCAACGTGACTGTTAAATTTCATCTCGAGGTGATCGCGTTATGATGCGCCTGTCGCTGATCAGCGTTGGAAAACTGAAAGATGCCAGCGAGCGGGAGCTTTTTACGCGTTATCAAGATCGCATTTCAGGTCTTGCCGGTCCGCTAGGTTTTTCCAAACTCGAGCTCAGAGAATTTTCTGAATCGCGCGCCCAGACTGCAAACCTTAGAAAAAACCAAGAAGGGCAAGATATTTTGTCCGCACTTGAGCAGGCAGAGGCCAATATTGTTCTTGATGAGCGCGGGGCCTCTCTAACATCCCGTACACTTACAACCTGGATCGCCAATCAAAGAGATGATGGTGTCAGCGCCATGGCGTTCGTGATCGGCGGACCTGATGGTCTGGATGACAAGGTTCGCAAAAAAGCAACCAAAGTGCTGTCTTTGAGCGCACTGACGTTACCGCATGGACTGGCGCGCATTGTGCTGAGCGAACAGATTTATCGCGCAATGACAATTCTAAGCCACCACCCCTACCATCGGGATTAATGCACCTCGCGCTCTAGATCAACCTGCGAAAAGTTGGGTCCGACTTTGAGCAGATCAGGTGATCGCCAATCATGAAATAGAGTCATGGGATAGAGCCATGAGATAGAGCCATGAGATAGAGCGTTGCGCAAACAGCTTGGCTGGTACGAGAAAAAGCGCGACGCTCTAGATCAAAAAGTTAGAGCATTTTTGCTGCTGCACGTGTTAGCGTTTCACGCAGCTGTTTTGGCAATAATTTGGCGCACTTGCGCATCAACGTTTGCGGCATATCTGAATTTACGAGCACCGCGACATAGCCTTTCGGGGTGCATGGAATTGCCAGATTATCAACGCGCACGGTTCCAGTCGCCCAATCCAATTTGTAGGGGTCAGAGGGGGCTAAAAGATCAATTCTATGAATTTTGTTTTGAATGCAGTGCTCAATCGTATCCTCAAACTGAAGCACACCGGCCGACAACCGCGCATACTCCAAATCATAGGCCGCTACATGTGAAAAGTAAGTGTCTTTGTGTCGAAAACCAATTTCACCCGCGATGAGTTGCTCATCAAATGAAATCGCCGTAACGAGTGCATTGACGGATCGTTCTTTGGCCGCAACGACGCGATTCATAAACGCATCAAATTCAGTTCTGCTAAAAGCCCTGGAAACAATGTTACGCTCTTCGAGCCATTGCCGCTTAATACGCAGAATATTCTTTACAATCTCGCCTGCGCGCGCACCCTCGTTATAAATTTCTTCCTGTGCCCCCGGATTTTCCAAAAACCGTCGTCGCTTACGGCTTCGCGTTTTACGTGTGCGCTTTGAATATGCCGCGCAGAAATCAGCGAAAGTCTGAAATTCCGTGAGATCTAGAAATGGGGCCTGCTGACTACCAAAGCGGTGGACTTTGGTTTTCACACTCAATCGTGCAACCAGACTATCTGCACGCACCTTGCGCAACACAATCGCATCCGGTTTCAATTTAGTTTTGATGTACTCCAGACCGGCCTCAAACCAAGCACACTGATCTCTACTATCTGCCAATATCACGTCACCATATTGACTAACAGGAGACCCCATCCATTCAAGGGTTCTCACACCGGCTGAGCGACGCTCGACAAGTGGCCACACCATCACAAGCTTGCCATTGACCCGTCCGACGACAATTGCAAGACGGGCCGCACCATCGTCGCTGACACCCTCAGCGAACACGGCATGCCAATGATACAGCCAAGCAAAACTTTGAAACACCTGATGCTCGCCTGCTGCTTCCTCAAACAGCGCATTCCACTCCTGCTCAAGTGCAAAAAAATCTGCAGATTGGGATACGCAGCTGAGAATCAACCGATCACGAGACCGCACATCAAGGCCCCGCGACGCAGTCGCCATATTCTGCTCTGAGAAGGCGTCAAAAATAGCGACGTCAGATATTATCTTAAACATTAACACGGCGCAGGATGACCTTCTTTAGTTACTCTTAGTCGCGATCGAATGCGCAAAACCTCAAACACCCCATTTGGGCGTCGCATCTGGCGCGCGATGCACTCTCAGAAAATACTATATTTGCACCAAATTTAGACTGCCTAGTTAAGAGCCAGGCTATGATGCCTGTTAACTCATGTTCAGAGTTAAGAGAGTCTTACCCAAGCCCTCTTAACTCCTAGATCAAACTGCCTTAAATCGGATTCGATTTTAGGCAGACCCACCGCGCTGCACGCGGCGTTGAGATTCAAAGAGTTGGAGCAACTTACCTGCGTTTAATCAAACACGGCTAACTCTAGAAGAACAGAGCGTGAAACGGTGATGGGCCTGCCATCAGATCAATACCGCAGGCTGATTTCATGAGATAGAGCGCTGAGAACAGCATCACACCAGACGAACTGGCAAGCAATGAATAGGCCGCCTTATAGGAGGCGGTGTACGCGATGACGCGAATTTCCGGCCCGCCAAGTTGATAAAAATTGCTAGATGCGCGCGACTTCGAAATTCCAAACACTGTCAAATGCCTCTTAGACGTATTGCAATTGTAAGAAGCAATCGCAAAAGTCATGCAAGGTCTGGGAACTGCTGAAATCAGCGGAAAAGCACAGGTTTCTGCCTATTGAGGCGGGCTAAGTGTTCTAATTTGAAACAAAGCTATAGTTTTCGAGACAGCCAATCCGCCATAAACGGGGGCAATACGCGCTTGGCCACAGCTGCCACGTAGGTCGGCACCGTCACATAATACCGTGTCCTGGGGCGTGGACTTTCAACAGCATGGATGAGTTTCTTAACAACCGCATCAGGCTCTAACTTGAAGGTTGAAGCACCACCCTGCTTCAACTTTTCAATGCGCGCATGATAAATGTCGCGATGATGTGAGCTCTCAATATCAACATTTGATTGCAGCTTTTCCATCGCATGATCGACAAATCGTGACCGGATAGGCCCGGGCTCGATCAGGCTAACGTGGATGCCTGTGCCATGAAGCTCATGGCGCATGGCGTCCGACAACGCTTCAAGTGCAAACTTTGATGCGCAGTAGGCCCCGCGATAGGGAGCGGAGACAAATCCTAAGACGGATGAGCACTGAACGATCCGCCCTGACCCGCGGGCGCGCATGGCTGGGATCAAACGCTGCGTCAGATCATGGGTCGCGATAAAATTGACTTCGAATTGTTCCCGTAAGACATCCGCTGTGAGATCTTCGATGGCACCAATTTGACCTACCGCAGCATTATTAAACAGCGCATCCAATTGGCCACCGGTCTCTGCGAGAACGTGCTCGGCACAGCGTGCAATGGTTAACGGATCTAGAAGCTCCAGCACCACGGGTTCAACACCCACTTCATCGCGAAGCCGCGCCAAGTCTTCAGCTTGCCGGGCGGTTGCAAACACACGCCATCCGCGTGCTTTCATACCAGCAGCCGCGGCCAAGCCAATGCCGGAAGAACATCCGGTGATGAGAATTGTCCGCGGCTTCATCGTCATGCCAATTACGCTCCACTTCTGACGACAGATGACAACGGCTTATAGCCATGATCCATATGGCCAAAATCGCAAACTGCCGGATGCAGTATTGCGCCCAAAATTTCAGCCGTCTCTACCAAACGGGGACCAGGTCGGTTGAAATAGGCGTTGCCGTCGGCCACATAAACCTGACCGTCCACGACAGCGCGCAAGCCTGGCCAAAGTTGATTTTTAATCAGCAGGTCCAATTCCTTCGTGGTCTCAAAAATCTCATATCCGCATGGTGCAATCACAATGATATCCGGATCACTTTCCGCCAATTGCTGCCAGGTTATATAAGGTGACCAGGTTATATAAGGTGAAGTGGCTCCTGGCTCACCAAACAGTGACACTCCACCCGAAAGTGAAACCAATTCCGGCATCCAGTGTCCGCACGACATCAACGGCTCCATCCACTCGATGAAGGCCACACTCGGTCGGTAACAATCCCGGGCCAATTTTTCAACACGGGCCAGACGACGCTGCATATCGCCAACCAATGTCTCACCACGGCGTGGCTCGTTGAGCGCGTCGGCCACGATCTGAATGCCGCGATACACATCGGCCATTGAATGAGGCCTGAGTGAAACCACATTGACCTCAAGCCCTGTCGTTTGACAGACCGCACGTTCTACATCGCTAAGCGACACTGCGCACACCACGCATTGGTCCTGCGTCAAGATCACATCAAGCGCCAACTCAGCGAAACCATCCGGATCAACCTCATAGACTGCCAAGGCATTGGTAACGAGATCGCGCACCGCGCGGTCAATCGCAGCACTACCACCAGAGACCTTGAACTTTGCCTTTGTCAGTTGCGGTAGGTCTACAACACCTGGCGGCCAATCGCATTCGTGACTGCGCCCCACTTGGGCGTCCCCCATGCCCAGCGCATGGACAATTTCCGTAGCACTGGCAATGAGAGAGACGACACGCAGGCCATCAGACGGTGGCAGCCCATTTGCGTCGCTCATGCCCCGCCCTCTTGCCTGATGCGCATTTGCTCACGTGTTCTAGAGCACGTTCATCTTAGATTGAACCAGTTAGCGTGCTCTAGGTCTTTGCTTTGGCGTGTCTTTATCCCAAAACCACCCAACACAAGCTTGAGCAGTGTTGGCCAGACCGACTTCCACTTTTGGGAGACACGCTTTGTCCTTATATTTGCGCGTGTCTTTATCCCAAAACCGGCTGCCACTTTTGGGAGACACGCTTTGTCCTTATATTTGCGCGTGTCTTTATCCCAAAACCGGCTGCCACTTTTGGGAGACACGCTTTGTCCTTATATTTGCGCGTGTCTTTATCCCAAAACCGGCTGCCACTTTTGGGAGACACGCTTTGTCCTTTTGTTTTGGATCATGTGTCCAGGCGCAAAACCGCGCCCACTTTTGGCTCGAACATGATCTAGGCGTTCTTTTTCTCGAGCAGGCGGCGTGCAATAACCTGCGCCTGAATTTCCGCGGCACCCTCGAAGATGTTCAGGATGCGCGCATCACACAACACACGTGACACAGGGTATTCCAACGCAAAGCCATTGCCACCGTGAATTTGCAGCGCGTTGTCTGCGTTGGCCCAGGCCACTCGTGCACCAAGAAGCTTTGCCATCCCCGCTTCCAAGTCACAGCGCCTGTCTTGGTCTTTTTCTCGTGCGGAGAAGTAGGTCATTTGACGGGCAAACATCGTTTCCACTGCCATCATCACTACTTTATTTGCAACGCGCGGGAAACTGTAAATCGGCTTTCCAAATTGATTGCGATCGAGCGCATAACGAAGCGCCAAATCCATCGCGCATTGCGCTACACCAACAGCGCGCGCCGCCGTTTGAATACGCGCACCTTCAAAAGTATTCATGAGCTGTTTAAAGCCTTGGCCCTCTACGCCGCCCAATAAATTCTCTTCCGGCACGTCAAAGCCGTCAAATGAAATGTCGTATTCTTTCATACCACGATAGCCGAGCACTTCAATCTCACCGCCATTCATACCGTCAGCTGGAAATGGTACATCGTCGCTGCCACGTGGTTTTTCAGCAAGGAACATCGAAAGGCCGCGATAGCCTTTCTCATCCGGGTTGGTCCGCGCCAACACTGTCATCAGGTCGGCACGCACGGGATGCGTGATCCAAGTCTTTTGGCCGGTAATCTTGTAGCCAGCGTCCTCTTTGACAGCCCGCGTCTTCAATGATGCTAGATCGGAACCTGTGTTTGGCTCGGTAAACACAGCAGTCGGCAAAATCTCACCGGTAGCAATCTTCGGCAAGTACTTTTGTTTTTGCTCGTCTGTACCGTTGTTTAAAATAAGCTCGCCTGCAATCTCAGCACGTGTGCCAAGTGAGCCAACGCCAATATAGCCGCGCGACAACTCCTCTGAAACGACACACATGGCAAGCTTGCCAAGCCCCATCCCGCCAAACTCTTCCGGAAGCGATAGCGAAAAGACGCCAAGCTCGGCTAGGTTCTGAATGATTTCCATCGGAATATAGGAATTTTTCAAATGCCACTCATGGGCATGCGGCACAACTTCTGCCTCTGAGAACTTGCGCATCTGTTCATGAATCTCGGACATCATTTCATCGAGTCCAGAATCACCAAACGTTGTAGATCCCTCGCCATTCTTGATCAGCTCTGCAAGCTGCGCCTTGATGGAGGCTGTTGCACCGGCTTCAATCAATTCAGCAACTTCAGCGCGGAAAGCCGTGACCTCGGACGTGGCAACGCCGAGTGCTTCGGGGCGAATGATCTCAAGCTGGCTCATCGGAATGCCACCGGCGATCTGCGATAGGTATTCTGAAAAACCAACAGTCAGGATCGAAAGCTCAAATTGACCGAGACGATCTTCTTCCTTTAACCGAAGGCACCACAAGTGCATTTGGCGTAGCGCTTCAACCGTCGTTGCCAACCAAGCCAAGCCATGGGTGACATGCTGGGCTTCATCGTGTCCGCCGAGCTCTTGAACCTTGAGGCGTACGCCAGCCTTAGCCTGCGTCAAAATCCGATCTGCCGCCTTAACGGCCTGCTCTGTTTTGCCCAACACAGCATCAGGGCCCTGGCTCATTAGATCCGGATTAGATTTCAGCTCAGCAATTGACATTCCTTGGTCTCCTCAAAATCCGCGCGCACTTAGGCGACAACTGCCACCCATAGGCTTTTGGGCAAATTAAACAGACTTTCGGGGCAAGCAACCATTTGCTGCGCGACACTGGCGCGCGATTTCTCGATTATTCGCGCTTTAGGGCATTGAAAATCCGCTTTGCCGGTTGGCGCGGTGCAGATTCCACTGTCTGGCCCGCTGGTTCGTCGCCTGTTATTGGCTCGGGAGTGCTACGGGGGGGCAGCGAAAAAGGATCGCCAGACGGGCCGGATTTTGGTCGAGCACGCACAATTTTCACACTTGCCTCCTCGGTGTGTGCATAGATTTTTGGATCTAACCCCACCTCATCATCAAGACTAGGTCCGGTGAGAATCGAGTCTGGCTCGCGCCAGCGCTGACCATCACCAAAGCTTGGGCCGCGACTTTGTTTGGGGTCGAAGGCGCCACGATGGCGCTGCCAAACTCGTTTTTTAAATGCACTTCCTTGTGTCCGCCCTGGCACCGGCGGTGGCGGTGGCGACATGGGATTGGGACTGGCGGCACTACGTTCGGCATTTTCATTGGGCACTTCAGTTTCAGGCTGTCTGCTGAGCGCAGAATTACGAAATTCAATCTGTCCGTCCCGTGGACTTTGCATCGATGATGAGGGCACAACCAATAGATTGACGGTTGGTTCTCTCACTTGCGATTCTTCGGGCGTGCTCTCTGGTATTGTTTTCGGTTTCAATTTCAAACGGCGAAAACGTAACTTGTCTTTGGGCAGAACGGGTTTGGCTGCGAGCGGGTTATCACCACCATCAGGTTTCACATCGGGTTGAACAACAGCTTTGATCCCAGCGCTCGGTGGGGTTTTGTATATCGAAGTGTCTTGCTCCGTTAGATCAGAAAAATTGGCACCTTCATTTTGTTGGCAAAGCTGGGTTGCAACCACACGGCGCGGTTCAGGCATAATTTGAGGTGAAAATACGATTTGCGAGTGCGGACGAAGTGGAGTCGTCTTTTTGCGGTCGAGCCCCTTTGGTGGTATTTCTGGGACCCTTGTTAAACCGGGCTGAGGCATGGCAACCACTTGTTCTAGGCGTGACACCTGACGGGTGTCGTTGCTTGCACTCAATTTCCGAAGCACGCCATGAGCAGCCGTTTTGATCAAGCCATGAGGGATGGCAGGTGCCCCCGTTTCACGAACAATGTCCTGCCCTTTAATCACGACCGGCTTTGGTTGTTTTTGTGAACAGGCCTGAGTGCATATTGTGCCGAAACCTGATCGACTGGATGCGGGCTTATCGGACGCTGGCGCAGGCATTGCTGCAGCACTTCTAGTTGATGTTTGCGAAGTCCTGGACACCAACAGTGCCGCTTGCTCAATCCAATTTTGCCGTGCAATTTCACGGTCCAGACCAAGCTCGGCACTGACCTCAAGGCGGTCAACACTTGTCCAGGCAGCGATTTGGGAAAAACGTGTGATGCCAATGGCCTGAAGGCGTTCATTCAAGGTGCGTGTGATACCGCGAATGCGCATCAAATCATCTGCACTCGGGACGACCCCCGCTGGCGCTGCTGTCTCAACCCCACGACCTCGAACTGGCTGATCTATTTGCACAGGCTTGTGCGCGGCGCGATGTGCAGATCCACCAGCTGGTTGCATTTGCGGTTTGGCGTCAGCTGCAGTGGGATGAGGCACGCGGTTTGGCGCAATGCCAGACACAGAGCTTACGCCTATTTCGTCGCCCGTAACTTGCTGTAGAACTTGCACGGCTTCAAGAAGACGCACCCGCGCGCGATAGACTGGGTCTCGTGCCAGTTCTTGTTCAAGCCGCAACTGCCCGAAAATGGGATCTGGCGCGTTTGAACTCGAGGCTGCACCCAATTTCGAACGTTGATTGAGGGCTTGCCAATTTGGAGTGCTGGCAAGATCAGCATCCAGCTTGGCAATTGCCGCATTTAGAGCGGCAATCTGAGTTGCATACTTCAGAACCATACTACTACTCTTCCCAACAGGGTGAGTTTTTACACCCTGATACGACTAATACACCACCATCTTCAGGTCAGAACCAGACCTCAATGGATAGTCTCAAAATGGCAAAGAATGCAGCAATTGACGAGACCCCGGAGCGATCTTTTTGTATCTGTCGTTACCGGAGCACAAAACGTGTTCGCTGAGGCCGCGACATGGTTAAGCCATGTGGGCCGCAAGCGACTAAATTGGGGAATAATTCGGTCAGGCGGTGCTCGGACTCTGGACCACAGGCCGCGACATTTTTACAGCACTTTTGACCACTGAGCCGCCATGGCCCATAGACCTACGCTCTAGAGGCCGCTAGGTTCCCCCGTCACAAACGACTGTAAAACAGGCCGATATGAACAGGACGCGTACCTTTTTCTCGTCACTCTACCGCTTGTACGAGCATTCTGGCTTTGCAATGGCCGGAGCGGTCGCGTTTTCGTTCGTCATTTCACTGTTTCCATTCTGTATATTTGTCGGTGCGTTATCGGGCATCTTTGGTGGTCGCGAATTGGCAACCTCCGCGGTTACACAACTGTTTCAAATTTTACCACCGACAGTAGCATCAGCACTGGCACCTGAAGTTGAATCCGTGATGGGTTCAAGCCGTATTGACCTGCTGACAGCAGGTGGCTTTATCGCCCTGTTTTTTGCCACGACCGCCGTTGAAACACTCCGCACCGCGCTTAATGGCGCCTACCGCGTTCACGAGACCCAGCCTTACATTGTCTCGTTATTCAAAAGCATGGTGGTCGTCTGCCTGTCTGCCTTGTCCATGCTGGTCATCACGTGGATCATTGTCGTTGGCCCAGGCTTTGCTGCCAAATTTGAACCATCGTGGCTTAAATCGTTCCTGGATTCGAGTTGGACGTCGCTCCTCACCCGATACGGCACAGCAGCGGCCGTGATCGCTACGCTGTTGTTCGTTTTCCATCTTGGCCTTGCTGCAGGACGGCGACATATCAAAGACGTCTGGCCGGGCATTGCGGTGTCAACTGTTCTGTGGCTGGCCGTCGCCGGTCTTTACACATTCTATTTGGAATATTCGAACTACGCTAAATTTTATGCAGGCCTGTCTCAACTCATGATCGCACTTATTTTCTTTCAGTTCACGGCAATCATTGTCATCTTAGGCGCTGAAATTAACCGTGGTATTATGGAATTTGACAGCGTAGCGAGCGGTAAAAAAGACGACGCATCACCTACTGCTTAAGACTGTGCGTCAGCCGAACATAGTCTCGCTATCCTTAAAGAAAAAAGCCCAAGCCTGTATCAACCAGGCTCGGGCTTCTTATATTCATTTGACGCTTAAAGGCCGAGTATTAGCCAAAGCGCTGCTTTGACGCCTCTAAAACATCTTCAAACGTTCTCAGACCTGTTGTTGGCGAACTGACCAGCACAGCCATATTGCCTGGTTTATGCTTATTGTGGCGCATGCGCATGTGAGCCTTGGGAATCTGCTCCCACGGGAAAACTTCTGACATGCATGGATCAATGCGTCGTTCACACACAAGCTTATTGGCCTGTGCGGCCTGCATAAGATTGGCAAAGTGCGAGCCTTGAATACGCTTTTGATGCATCCACAAATAACGCGCATCAAGTGTGAGGTTGTAGCCCGTTGTACCTGCACAAATCACCACCATGCCGCCACGCTTGACGACCAACACCGAAACTGGGAACGTTGCTTCACCTGGATGTTCAAAGACACAGTCAACGTTGACACCTTTGCCGGTGATATCCCAAATCGCCTTGCCGAACTTGCGCGACTCTTTCATCCAGGTGTTGAATTCGTCAGTGCCAACTTCAGGCAGCTGCCCCCAGCAATTAAATTCTTTGCGGTTAAGCGTACCTTTGGCGCCTAATTGTCGAACAAAATCGCGTTTGTCATCCTCTGAAATAACACCAATAGCGTTGGCACCTGACGTAGCGCACAACTGCACAGCGAATGAGCCGAGCCCGCCCGAAGCACCCCAGACCAAAACATTATCGCCGGGACGCAGAACATTCGGCTTGTGACCAAACAACATGCGGTAGGCGGTTGCCAATGTCAGCACATAACAGCCGCACTCTTCCCATGTCAGGTGCTTTGGACGCTCCAGCAATTGGCGGTCCTGTACGCGGCAGAACTGCGCAAACGAACCATCAGGTGTTTCGTAACCCCAGATACGTTGCGAGGTCGAGAACATTGGCTCACCACCGTTGCACTCCTCATCATCGCCATCGTCCTGATTACAGTGAATGACAACTTCATCACCCACCTTCCAGCGCTTGACCTTGGAGCCAACGGCCCAAACGATGCCCGAGGCATCTGAGCCAGCGATATGAAACGGATTCTTATGCACGTCACGAATTGGTGAGATCGGTGTGCCGAGTGACGCCCATACACCGTTGTAGTTGACACCAGCGGCCATCACCAAAACCAAAACGTCGTGGCTATCAAGCTCCCACGTCGGAAGCACCTCGACCTGCATCGCTGTTTCGGCTTCGCCATGGCGTTCTTCGCGAATAGCCCAGGCGTACATATTTTTTGGCACATGGCCGAGCGGTGGAATTTCACCGATTTCATAAAGGTCCTTGGTGGCCGAAATAGCGGCGGGTGCCGCCAAATCTGAACCGGCCCCATCTTTTACGGTAGCGCCTTGGCTCGACATCTCTACTTAGTCTCCCTTAGCGAGAACTTCCCCACAATGGCCACCAGTCAGTGATTGGTCAGCCAATTTTCCCGAAGGCCCCCTTTGAAGCATTATTTCGCGTTGCAATAAAGAGGTCTTAGCGCTGAGCGCGACCGGCCTAAACGAAACCTTTAGAAGATTCACCTATTCTGGTTACGAATAAATCTGATCTCCGCGTGTTTTGGGGAGATTTCCGGGCTATTTAGACGGAACAAACCATGCTTGAGATCTTTGACGCCATTTTAAGTGTCCGCACAGATACAACCTATCTGGTCGCGGGGCTTACGATTGCCTGCTCTTTGATTTTTCTGCAGCTGACCGAATCAAGGATACTAACTCTATTATTTACGCCTCTTGCTGCCATGGGGGCGCTGATTGGTATCTACCTCAGCAGAGAATTAGGCCTCTACTATTCCACTAACAAGGACGCAAATATCATCATGTCGGGGCTCTTTGGCCTGTTTCTAAGCCTGTTGATCGTCGTCATCATCGCCCGGCTGAGCTTTCTGTTCTTCAATTTTCTACGCAGAAAACAAGCAAAACGGCTGCGTCATAATCGAAAAGGGGAACAGAGGGGCGAAAATGCGGCAGCCCATCCTCTTAATTTTTAGGGACGCTGTGTGCCTCACATTGTGGGCTCCAACGTAAACTGCGACCACATCGCACAGCCTACTTGGACAGCCCCCAGGCTCCCCAACACTGCATTGCACCACAAGCTAAATACGTTAGAAATGAGCCTCGCCTTTATGCAGGGAAGCTCAAGAAATGCCAGGCAGCACCAAGCCATCAGACAAAAGCCCAAATAAAACCGATGCCTCTGCACGCCAGGAGCGTGACCGACCGTGGCTGATCCGGACCTATGCCGGCCACTCAACGGCGGCCAAATCAAACGAGCTTTACAAAAAGAACCTCGCCAAAGGACAGACCGGCTTGTCCATTGCTTTCGATCTGCCAACGCAAACCGGCTATGACAGCGATTTTGAATTGGCACGCGGCGAAGTCGGCAAGGTCGGCGTCCCTGTCAGTCACATTGGCGATATGCGCGCTCTGCTTAGCGGCATTCCTCTTGATCAGATGAATACATCAATGACGATCAACGCGACTGCGGCTTGGTTGCTGTCGCTCTATATTGCTGTGGCCGATGAGCAAGGGGTAAGTCGCGACAAGCTGACCGGTACAATCCAGAACGACATCATCAAAGAATACCTGTCACGCGGCACCTATGTGTTTCCACCAGAACCGTCGTTGCGCTTAATCAAAGACACGATTGTATTCTCCATCCAGGAACTGCCGAAGTGGAACCCAACCAACGTGTGTTCCTATCACTTGCAAGAAGCCGGTGCGACGCCAGTGCAGGAATTGGCCTTTGCGCTTGCAACGGCGCAAGCCGTATTGGACACGGTCAAAGCCTCTGGCGAAGTGAAACCTGAGGATTTTGAGCGGGTCGTTGGACGGGTCTCATTCTTCGTCAACGCGGGCATGCGGTTTGTTACTGAAATCTGCAAAATGCGCGCCTTCGTTGAGCTGTGGGAGGAAATCACCGCTCAACGGTATGGCGTTGAAAATCCAAAATTCCGGCGCTTCCGCTATGGCGTGCAGGTCAATTCCTTGGGCCTTACCGAACCGCAACCTGAAAATAATGTCTATCGCATCTTAATAGAGATGCTGGCCGTTACGTTATCAAAAGGTGCACGCGCACGCGCAATTCAGTTGCCAGCCTGGAATGAAGCCCTTGGCCTGCCACGCCCGTGGGATCAGCAATGGTCACTCAGAATGCAACAAATTCTGGCTTATGAAACGGACTTGCTGGAATACGGCGATATCTTCGATGGCAGCACTGAGATGAACCGCAAGGTTGCCGCGTTGAAGGAAGAAGCACGTGCCGAACTCAAGTCCATTGACGGCATGGGAGGTGCTGTGGCCGCCATTGACTACATGAAACGTGCGTTGGTTGAATCCAACACCGAACGCTTGCGCGATATCGAAAGCGGTGAGAAAATTGTGGTCGGCGTCAACAAATGGACGGAAACAGAAACCTCGCCTTTGTCAGCTGGCGAAGGCGCTATCCAAGTCATCGACCCAGCCGTAGAAGCCCAACAAATCGAACGCTTGAAGGCGTGGCGCCAAGAACGTGATAACGATGCGGTCAAAGCCGCCCTCAAGGACCTGGAATCAGCAGCCCGCGAAGGGCGCAATGTCATGGAGTCATCCATTGCGTGTGCCAGAACCGGTGTCACCTCCGGGGAATGGGCCAGCTTATTGCGCGAAATCTTTGGTGAATACCGTGCCCCAACCGGCGTTGCCCAAGCGGCGGGCGAACGCGAAAGCAGAGACTTGCAAGACGTGCGGGCAACGGTTGATGCGGTGTCGGATCGCTTAGGACGTCGGCTCAAGTTCCTGGTCGGCAAACCCGGTCTTGATGGCCACTCAAATGGAGCAGAGCAAATTGCCGTACGCGCCCGCGATTGCGGCATGGAAGTTGTCTATGAAGGCATTCGCCTGACGCCGAGCCAGATTGTGCGCGCCGCACTCGATGAAACCGTGCACGTCATCGGCCTCTCGATCCTGTCCGGTAGCCATATTCCACTGCTCAAAGACATTATGGATCAGATGCGCAAGGAAGGACTGGAAGGCGAGATTCCGGTTATTGTCGGTGGTATTATTCCACCGGATGATGCGAAGGAACTTCTTGCACTTGGCGTATCACGGGTTTACACGCCCAAAGACTTCCAGCTCAATGACATCATGGCCGACATTGTTTCGTTAGTGGATGACCAGCAACCCGCCGCTTGAAATGTCTAAAACGCTTCCTACCTATAGGCCATGCGACGCGATCTTAAGGACAAACTGGACGCCCTGGAGCGGGCCGAAAAACTAAAGCGCTTCCTCACGTAGCCGTCGTTGCATTCGTTATTGTTGCGGTTGCTTTTCTTTATACGAGGCCAAGTACGGCTCATGGCACTGTCCCCGCTGCAGTTGAAATATCCATTGTGGGTGTTGATCATTGGGGGCAGGAATTTCATCAATTGCGTGCCCGCCTGAATGATGAACGCGTCGTGACTGTCGATACTTTTTTGATTAAATGTCCGCTAAAAGTTGGACAACGGGTCACACTCACACGCAACCAGGGCTTTTGGGGCAACGTTTTCTATCGGCTACAACCAGACGGCTTGTCTCAGCAGGGCCAAAGCCGTTGACGCGGGCACGCGTCTAGCTATAGTCCGCGCTTCCTGTAGAGGTGTAAACCACACCGTGTCAGGCCCCTGTGGCGGAATTGGTAGACGCGACAGACTCAAAATCTGTTGTCCGCAAGGACGTGCCCGTTCGAGTCGGGCCAGGGGCACCAAATCAGACTCGCAAGCGCAAATGTCTTGTAAGACCTTGAAAGGTAAGGCCATTTTTGGTGTTCGATAACCTTTTTTGCGGCAGTAGCTTGGACGCTCTGCAAAGGCCAGTCTGAGGACGGTTCGCTTCAGCGTAAAGCTGCCAGAAGCCCAGAGTTTATAAGGGTTTGCGAGAAACGTAAGACCAAGTTCGATAACGTCTTCAAACCTCCCTTTTGGCGTGGCCGCATTTTGCAGTTTTTCTTCGATCAAAAGCCGTTTGCGTTCTAACTTTTCAACTTTACTTTCATAAGCCGCGATCACAGCCGGGCTGTTGGCTTCCATAATCCGCTCGATAATATCTTCCATCTGTTTCTTCGTGTCTTTAGCTTCTTGCTTTAAAGTCTCCAACATCACCTCGCTCTGAATCGTGCGCTTATTCCAAGCGTCCTTGAACATAGCTTTGACCAAATCAAACATGTTTTGTGTTGGCTGAAGAACGCGGACAATCGCCTCAAACTCTCCCTCGATTTTTGCACGGGGGATGGATTTGCGGTAACTCTCGCAACCTTTGGTATCACACAGATAGTAAGCGTATTTCTTGTATTGGCCTTTTGACCAGCACGCGGTGAGAGGCTGGTCGCAATCATGGCACAAGACGAATCCGCGCAACGGAAAATCATGGTTGATATTCTTGCGCGTGGGCACTTTGGCAGCCCCGGTGCGGCGTGCTTGTATCTTTTCAAACATGTCCAACGAGATGAGCGCGTCATGCCTGCCCTGGACGGCGTTAATTTCCCACTTCTTATGGGTGATAAAACCGGCATAGATCGGTTGGGTCAGAATATCGGTGACGCGTTGTTGGGGAACCTCACCATTTTTGTTTTTAGGAAATACTGGTTGGGATTCTAAATAACGTTTGACTTCCACCTGGCTGTCAAATCGCCCACAGGCATAGCCTTCAAGCGCGTCTTGAACAATGGAGGCAAGAGGCTCATCGCGGATGAGTTCTTTTCCACCACGTTTTGAGGCGCTGTAGCGGTAACCGATTGGGGCCTGGAAGACCCAAAAGCCCTGCTCAAGGCGTGCACGCATTTTCTGGCGCACTTGGCGCCCATTTTGTTCGCGTTCAAGCTCACCGTGAGCTGCAAACACTGTTTCGATGAACTTGCCTTCAGGTGTATCTTCAAATCGGAAATTCAAACATTCGACAATCGCTCCGCGTTTTTTAAGTTCGCGCCGAAGCTTGATGTGAAACTCCGTGTCACGGGCAAAGCGCTTTAGATCATCAAAGACCACCACATAGTCTTTGTCCTGCTGCGCATCAAGATAAGCAAGCAACGCCACCATGCCGGGACGGTTCATGAAATCCCCACCGCCGCTGACATCGTCAGGAAAGACAGCTTCGACTGGCCAGCCTTTGGCCGTCGCATAATCCCGACAACGATATTCCTGGCTATCCAGCCCGCTGCCTTCTTCTTTTTGTTTTTTACTGGACACGCGACAATAGATGATCGCGCGTTGCGTTTGTGTTTCTTTGTTTTTTGGCAACATGTCTCCTCTCATTGTTCCAAACTTTCCGTGGCAGGGGCCGCGGAATTCTTGGAAGCTTTTACAGTTTCATTTATTGGGTTTTGTGCTTCAGAGTTTAACACATCATCCGCACATGTTGAGAGCAAATCCTTGAGGTTGTCCTTTTGCTCACAGACTTGCTGCAGTGGATGCACACCACAGCCCAGATCGACAAAAGCAACGACAAGGTTCCACAAGGTCTCGATAAACTCTTTCTTTTCTTGATCTGAAAGATCTGAGTCTTCGAGGTGCTGGGCGTACATCTCCCAATCAATCGTGAGCGATGGAAGAGCACGTCCTTGCTCCTTGGTTTCTTGTAAGTCAGTTTGCTTTTTTGTCGGTCGGGCCATGATGATTCTTTTTCTAATTTAGTTTAAGTTCTGGAACGAGACGGCGTACGCGGTGGTCGGCGCCACTGTTGTTGCAGTGGTTTGGACGGTTGGTCCTGTTGTTGACCCGTGCGCTCTTCTTGTTGGGCGCTTTGAGTTAGATGCTCACGTATTTCTGCATCGATCTGAGGGCGGTAAAACTCCTCTTCCAGCCTCTTGCCCCACTCATAAAGTTCGCCGGACTCAGATAATCTAAAGGCATCGCGCATCAGTGCTTTCGCGGCGTTATCTGAAACACCAAGCTCCCCGGCCAATATCTCGGCCTGGTGTGCATAAGCCCGTTGAAACGCGATTTTATTGCCGTCCCGGATCATATCGCCAACAGCGAGCGCATAAGTATAAGCTGTTTGCTCCGCGGTCTTGCCAAGCGCCCCTTCGCTCTTTGCCAGTGTTTCGCGCATTTGATTCATGGTTTGGCCAGTGCGCACCCTAAACAGATCGCGGATAAGCATCTCTGCCTTACCCGCATCCATTTTTTCAGAGCGTGCTATGGCATAGGAATAATCACCCAGTTTGTTTTTGAAGCTGCCACTTTTGGCAATTGCACGCTCCATGATTCCTGTAATTGCGATGACCTCCTCAAATTGGGCATTGGTCAGCAACCTGGCGGTAAAACTCTCGCGGGCCTCCGTTAATCGATTTGGTTCTTTGAAATTATTTTCATTTTTCATTGCTCTTTTCCTTTCTTTTGATGGTGAACAAATAGGGAACATTATGACAGGAATATATTCCTATTTTCAAGGAATTTCGGCGCAAGATTCTTGCGTTTTTTCTTGTCATCTCTGACGCCGACATTCGTTTGGTTTTTGCTTTTCTGTCATCTGCGTTCGTTCGCTTTCATCGTCATTTTTGGTCGCACGCGTGTTCTGACGGACCTCACAGCGTGCGAGTAAAGTTCTGACGGCCTCCTTCTCCTTGGTTTCGAGTTCTAAGAGCAGCGCATGATGCACATAACGCACTTGCGCATGGGCTTGCCGGGTGATGGTTGCCTTGTCGAACTTGTCTGTGCCAAAGAGGCGGTGCTTAAACTCACGAGTCTTTTGTCCAGCTTTCGCGATCAGTTTTTTTCGCGCTGTTTCAACGCGTCTGTCATATTCGCGGAAATAGGTATTCTCGACCTGCCTACGCCTAGCCGCGTGCGCGGTTTTGATTTTTTGAAATTCCTGCCAGTCTTTGGAACTCAAAAGTTTTGACGCTTCGTAACGCAATGCTGCCAGATCGAATGCGTGTTTGATTTCTTGTGTCAGAGCGAGACTCATGAGCTTACTGGCCTCCGTCATTTTTATAGAACCGGAACCAATCGCACCGCCCTTGAGACGGGGCGTTATCAGTAAAAGTGCCGAAGGCACCAATATACGTGCAGCGCGTGTAATGCCGCTTGGCAAAGGGGTCATAGCCCTGCCCATCGTTCCTCCAGTCATAAGACCAGATCACATGCGGCAAGCCGTAGACCTGAAAGAGCACATAGCCAGTCAGCGGTATGATGAGCCAAATGAAATAAGAGGCGCGTATAAGCCGGGGAGTCATGTCACTGTCTCCTCACACACTGGCAACGTGACTTTAGGATCGGGCAGCAATTGACCGCCCTCTAAAGGGTTGTCGCCCAGGTCATAGCAATAAGGCGCAATATTATTTTGCCGTATCTTTTTGCAGTGAATCCAACCTATGTCGGCCACATGCAAAATTTGTTCGTCCGAAGGCAAGCGCATCAACTCATCGGCGGTAAAGAGTCGTTCCCGACCGGTTTGCAAATTGCCGGAAAATTCCGTTTTGCCCGATGCTACATTTACCGAATGAGAAACGTTCCGCCCTTCACCCATGGCGCGGCTGACCCGCTCGGCTTCTTCAAAGTTGGAGAATTTGAGATACTGCTTGACCGTGCAGTTCTCCTCCAGGAGCGCTGTTTCCTTCTCGCCATATTTGCGCACGCTGTCAGCCCTTGACTGCGTGATGAAATGTGCCCTTGCACCAAAAGCTCTAAAAACCGTCACGCGATTTAGCATCGTGCGCAGTGGCGCATTACAATATTCATCGAGAATGTAATCTGCTTTTCCGACCAATCCGGAAAGCTGCGCCTCCATCAGGGAGAGAAAATGCAATGCAAAATAAGCTCCCAATCGATCAGCATGGCGCACCGGATTAACAAAGCACACAACCCATTTGTCTTTTAGCAACACCTCATGTGTGAGATCTGGGTGGCGTCCCGCCTCATGGAGCACAGAGCCAGGTGCAAATATCTTCAGCGCTGTCAGGGCAGCCCTTACATGCTGCGCGTAATGCTCCGGATTGTTTTCGCGCATATCCAGGGTGTGCTGCGCCAGGGATTTGAGCGTTGGATCTCCTTCACGTGCTTCAATTTCAAGCATGCGATTCCACGTTTCCGGATCGCTAAGGAGCGAATAAAGCCCTCCCGGTGTGGCAAGCCTCGGGGTTCGCGCAAGTAGAATGCGCAAACCAAGGTCCATAAATTCTCGTGGTTCATCACGCCAGTATTTGTTCTTGGCATCATCTTTGGGTTCATCAATGATCGTATGGGTGATGTTTTCTATGGCGAACAATATATCCGAGCTTCGCCCTTCATAATCTTTGACCAAAGCCGAAAACGGATTGATGAAAATCCGTGCGGGATTGTCCTGACCCAACACGCCAAACTCATCGACAACACCAAATTTGCGACCATACTTGGCGCACATGTCACCAATTTGCGCTGCAATCTCGCCATTCTTCACATCATTGATAAAGAGCGCCCGATTGTGATCGGCAAGCATAGACTGTACGGCAGGCACCGCTACGCCTGTTGTCTTCGACCCACCAGCCGCCGCATAGGTGATGGATGAAGCGCTTGTATTAGGCTCAAAGATTGCCTGGCCCGCAAAGGTCAGACCAAGAATGCGCCGAGAGGTGATGTTCATTCGATCATCCCCGCGTCTTTGAGGGCGTCGTCGCCAGCCAGGGTTGCGCTTTTGGGTTTGTTGCCTTGTGCCAAGAATTCGGCCAGCACCTTGTCGCGGGCATAAAGCGCAAAGGCCGTGCGCGCGGCAGCGATGACAGAACTGGTGGCGATGACGAAGAGAAAAACAGCCAGAAGACCAAACCCCCACCATTTGGGATGAGTGGGCCAGATGGCATAAGCGATCACGCTTGAGATCGCAGCGAACAAAAGATGTGTGTTGATCTGAACGATGCTGCCAAAGGAGCGTTGGAAAAACTTCATGCCGCTCCTCCACTGGTAATCGCCCTACCAATGTCGCGACGAATTTTATTGAGCTGGCCATATTGGCCGTAAATAGCATCAGAGAGTTCCGAGCCTTTTAGATCGCGTGAGAGCAGTTTGAGTTGCCCGATTTGAGATCCAGCCAGAAGAGCTGCCAATGACACTGCGACTATGATTGTGATTTCGCTCGTGTAAAGCAGGTCGGCAAATGCCAAACCAAAGCCAGAAAACCCACCGCTTAATAGCGCCGCACCAGCCAGGTAGGGACGGCGCACTGACACAACAGAAAGATTGGCCAGCATGTAGGAATCGCGATGCGTAACTACGGCGTTGTTTTCAAGTGTGATTGATCCGAAAATCATGAGGCGTTATCCTTTTGGCGTGCAGTAAGGCGTTTGCAGCGCGGCCTGCAGCTCCGCGTTCAGGTTCTTGAGAGTTGGAGGCGTGATCAGTCGCAACGATCCGGCATGAAGCGCCCAGGCCACGCGACGTTTTTCCAAACTTACGGATGCGGCACACGCGCAGCGCGAACCTGCACCTTCTGCTTTGGTCTTCAGGCGTTCGTGCTTCAACTGATTGAGCTTGCGTTGATGAGCTTGCAGCTCATTGACGAAGGGTAAATTAAGAGCCGGGTTGCCATGCTTGCGGCACACATCCATGCCCCGCTGTCCCATCCACCCCAGAAGCGATTGGCAATCGAGATCTGGTAATGGCGTCGCTTCTGGAAGGCTTGTTACGATTTCCTGACGCAGCCTTACCGTGCATTGCTCGCTCCATTTTGATTTAGCTATGGTGCGCTCGCCTACCACGGGGCCGGTTACAAACAAGCTGGCGGCAACATAAAAGGCTCCAGCAATGAAAGTTCCACTCCCAAGCGGAAGCGTTTGTCCGGTTTCCATCATGGTGCCCTCCATGCAGTCTTAACCGGTCTGCCAACAGCTCGTCGCTGTCGTGAATGTGGGGTGGGATCAATCGTGTGCTTGTGCCAGATGTGGCCCAAAAATGCCAAGACCCATACGGTCAGCGGAAACACCAGTTCCACGCAGGCCGTGAGCGCCGCTATGGGTAGAAAATGTCCCATGTAGGCGAAAGTTTCAGAGACACCGGAGCGCGCTGGAAAAACAGGTTGCTGTTGCCCACCAGTGTTGAGTGTCGAAAGAACGAGTTCTAATGATCCAGCATGCTGGGTAAGCAGCGCATTGATCCCAGTCGTAGCAACGGGGCGGCCAGGAATTTTGATGCCAGCCTTTAGCTCTATTGTGTAAGCACGCAATAAGGAAACGGGCAGAGCTTCTTCTAGAACGCTAATAGTCTGATCAATCTTTCCGTCCAGTTCTATGAGTTTCTGGCGGCGTTCCTTAAGCGACAAATCGGTTTGATTGAGCGTCGTTTGAAAGCGAGCAATCCATTTGTTCAGCTCATCCAACAAAGATTGACGGTTGGCATTTCCTTTTTCCAATAGCTGGGCGATGACCTCAGCACGCCGAACTCTTTCTTCTAAGACTTTTGTAACAATTCCGCGTCCCCCAGACCCACGGTGCGACAGGCACGATTCCCTTTCTTCGCACGCGCGAGCCTGTTCAAGATCTTGCTTGTTCGCCCGGATCACGGGAATAAGTCGGGTCGCCTGGATAGCTACTTTGTTTCGTGCGCCTGCATAGCGCCCCAGCTTGCGGGCATGCTCTTGTAAACGCAGCTCATCAACTTCATTGATCACAAGGCCTGCATAGCTTGAGGGAAACAAACCGCACCCCACCGCCAGGATGGACACTACACTGGCGATACCGGCTGTGATAAATCCGCTGGCTGCGAGTTCCGCGCCTGTTCGAATGGCAAAGCGATTGACGCCGTAAGACACCAAGCTTGTGATCGCGGCAAAAATGCCGGCCTTAACGAAGCCAAGCGCGCCCGAATCAGAAATAAGGTTGAGCACCGTTAAAAAGATGATGGACCCAGTGCCAAGAGAAAACGCCACAAGGGACCAGCTCTCAAAAGAGGGCCAGTTTTTGCGCGGCAATCTAACCGGTTCTGTATGGGTGGGTTCTTTTGCCATCTCTAAAGGGTCCTGTTCTTGCGTTTCAACTTTCTAACTGATGTTTGACACACATCTTCCAATCCCATCACCGGACAAAACCCAGACATTGTCTGGGTTGGGAGCAGGGGAAACTAAGCATGGCGCAAATTGAAATCCCGGCCCTTGGCAGAAAATTCAATCTGCTGATCCGCTATGGAGATTTCAAAGATTTGTCTGATCTGGCTACCGCCTTTGATCGCAAGGCTTCTACCTTGCAATGGTGGTGTCACGGCGATGAAGTGCGAAGCCGCGATGCAATTCCCAGCACAGCGTTTGAGAAATTCGTGTCAATCCTGGTGCAGTGTTTGCCGGAGGCGATGACAGCAGATGAAATCAATGCACTCATCGCCGCACCGGCAAGCGAGTTTGAAGCTGCACTGGCCATTGGGGCTCAAGACTCACTCAATCGTTTGATTGAAACGCAGGCGCAAACTGTCTTCGCCAAACTCATTCTCAAAAATCGACCCAAAACAGGGTTGATTGAAACAGATGAGAATGAACGAGACCGTGCACCGCTCCTGTCAACATCACTAGGGAACTGGTTCCGTTTGGAATTTATAAGTTGGAAATTCTCCGGATATGTGTGGGCACTTCAGCATGTGGCTCAAAGCTGGGGCGTTGTCGGTGCCAGCATTGACCCTAAAACAGGCAATATCTCTTTGCCGAGCAGAGGAAAGGACGGCTCACCGTCCCATATGATCGAGCGCCATCAATCCGGAATTCATCGCTTCATCGTCATGCAAACTGATGCGCCACCGCCGCAAGATTATTACCGGTATATGCGCGAGAAAATCGAACTGGACGCCGCCATCCTGGGACGGTTCGCTCATTACTTCACCCAGCAACCCGAAAGGTCACGGCAATTACATCTTTTGGAAGTGGAGATTAAAGCAACAACCGGCTCAACTGCGTAAGCCTGTCACCACCATGATTTTTTCATTGACGGGCAACAAATCGCGCCACTCTTTCGCAGCCACCGTTTTCAACTTGGCTGTTGCCAAGTTCTCGGCATATTGCGCTTCGAAGATGTCGGTAAAGAGTGCGCCCTTATCGCCAAGGTCTGACAGAAACGTTTTGGCCTCAGCCCATGTCGCGATGACAACGGCATCATTGATGATCGGCATCAAAACTTCTTTTGAATATCTCTCAAAGTCATCAGACTGTGGCAGCTTTTTTGTTTTGATCTTGGATTCTTCACCCGCCGATTCCAGTTCTGTACCTGGATGATAAAGCCAATACTGAAACAACTGGGCCATGAGTGTAAAAAATCGTGTTGAGGCACGGGGATGAGTCCGGTCATCTGAATGAGACTTGGTGTTGTTGGTTTCAATCAGTGCCATAACCACAAAGATGCAGGCGGCGTCTGCACGCATTTGGACCCATCGATCTTCAGAAAAGGCACCAATCATGATTTCGGTGGCTTCATTGTCTGCCTGCATTTCCAGGCAGCGGCGCAGTTCCGGGCGTTTGTTTTGAGGAACGACGGCATCAATGAGCGCTTTGGTTTCCGGTGGTAAAATTTGCGGTATGTTGTCCGCGTGCCCATCACTCAGGGGCTTCGCCTCTATCTCCGTTTCGATCAACGATGACGTCCCCAGCACATCCAGATGGCCCAGGCGGATATGCATCAGCTCATGCAAAACAAGCCATATCAAAGACATATCAGCCAGAATGGTTGGCGCATCTGTGTCGCCCTCAACACTTATCAGCCGCTCGCCGTCGCTATCGGTTAAAACTGGCGACTGCCAACTATTGCGCCACAGCTCGCTGATCTTTGCGATGCAGCCGCTATGGATACGGATCACGTAGCCGTCGTCTTCCAGCGCGGCTTCTGCGTAAAATGCTGGATTGTTAATCAGTTCACACCGGACGGGAACTGGAAAAGCCGCCCCAACTCCCGCCTCATACAGCGCCAATGCATCCGACATCGCTGTTTGCAGACGTTCCTCGATGACGGCTGAGGGGGCAGTTGGAACCTCGGTCATTTAAACTGTGCTCTCCAGGGTTTGTGCTGCCACGCCTATTCCTCACATAAACCGCTTGGGTCAACACAAAACTCTACGCCATGAACACATAAACACATGCATCAGCAGCAGTTCGTAGCTATGATAGCCCCTGCTGATATATCAGCAGACCTATTTCACTCCATATGAACGTTACAGCTGTTGACCCAAAGCACGCATTTAGCACTGGCTATCTTTGCCAATCCCGGATCGTCGAAATTGCAGAGGATGCAGACATCAGTCGTGTTGTGACTCAGGCTCACGGTGCTCGCAACCCCAAGTCCGCTCTCGTCATGACAGCGATAGGATGTCGACCACCCGCCGCGCATGTGTTACTTGGCATCATGTTAAAATGGGGGATACTACATGTGCACCAATAACCCAGCAGGTTCGCAATGGGGCAAGTGGGACCTCCACGTGCATACACCCGAATCCATAGTTCACAATTACGACGGCGCCAAAGAGGAAGCTTGGGAAAAATTCATTAACGACCTTGAGGCCTTACCGCCTGAGTTCAAAGCAATAGGGATTAATGACTATGTTTTCATTGACGGGTACGAGCGCGTTCTTAAAGAAAAGAAGGCAGGGCGGCTGAATAATATAGATCTAATCCTACCAGTTATCGAATTCCGGTTGGATAAGTTTGCAGGGACGGTAAAGAAGGGACCGGACGGCAAGTATTCTCAGTCAGACTGGAACCGCATCAATCTACATATAATATTTGCGCCACTTGAACCCGAGGTTATCAGACAGCAGTTTCTGAGCGGCCTCGTTCAAAGCTATCAGCTTATTCCCGATGCCGAACATCTTAAAGGCAAGTGGAAAGCTCTTATTACGCGGGATACAATGATAGAGTTGGGCGAGATGATCATTGATGCAGCGCCGAGCGACAAGAAGGGGGCCTATGCTTCTCCCCTCCAGGAGGGATTCAACAACCTATGCTTCAACTTCGGCGAGATACTCAAGGCATTGGATGTTCACCATCTAAAGGATCGCTATCTCACTGCCGTAGGGAAGACCGAATGGGATAATATGAAATGGGACGATCATTCGATAGCTGAGAAGCGGAATGTAATCAACAGAGCCGACATTGTCTTCACTGCCGCAGAAACGCCTGCGGCGTATGCATCTGCTCGAAAGAAACTAACGGAAAGCGGGATTAACGACGTACTTCTTGATTGTTCAGATGCTCATACATTTAGTCAGTCACCTAATAAGGATCGAATTGGAAACGCATTCACCTGGGTAAAGGCAGACCCAACGTTTGAGGGATTGCGCCACGCTATCGCAGAATTCGACCAGCGGATCTTTGTAGGAGATGCGCCACCCAAGCTTAGTATTGTCGCTAACAACCGAACCAAATATTTGAAAGCAATAGAGGTTAGGAAGGTGGAAAGCGCCTGGGTAGCGGACACCTGGTTCGACGTAAACGTTCCGTTGAACCAGGACTTAGTAGCCATCATAGGTAACAAGGGAAGTGGTAAGAGCGCGCTGGCCGACATCACCGCACTTGTCGGAAACACTAGAAATCACCATGCCTTCTCGTTTCTAACGCAACACCGCTTTCGTGATAGAAGAAACAAACTCGCGCAGAAGTTTGTAGGGACACTGCATTGGGAAGACGGCACTTCGACTCGCATGGAGTTGCACGAGGACCCCACGACTTCGAGTGTTGAGAGAGTCAAATACCTTCCCCAGAGTTATCTGGAGAGTCTGTGCAATGAGCTGGCCGCCGGTGGGGCATCGTCGTTTGACGCGGAACTCCGAAATATAATCTATTCTCATGTACCGCAGGAAGGCCAGCTTGGGTTCGCAACATTGGACGAGCTGTTGGCATATAAAGGCTCGGAAGTTCAAGGGGAAATTGAGCGTGTCCGTCGAAAGCTTTCGAAGACAAATAGTGAAATTGTTGCTGTAGAGAAGCGATTGACCAAGGCGTTTCACACTAGCCTAGAGGAGAAACTGACTGCAAAACAGCATCAGCTGGAAGTCTTGGATAAGGTTCAGCTACCCCCTGTTGAGGACCCAAAAAGTTCAGATGCCGTCAAGGAAGAAATCGATGCAGCTAGAGCACGCCTGACTGTATTGGGCACCATCATCAAGAAAGTAAACGATCAGGAAGCTACAGCGCGTCTGGCGCGGACAGAGGCATTGAGGCGAGCTGCTCAAGTTGCAAAGATATTGCAGGCGGTGGGTAACCACAAGCGCGTACACGATCAGGCCCTCGCCGATCTTGAAAAAATGATAAGCGAGGTTTCGGATACCATTAAGGCCGCCGACGTTTTGCTTCTTAGCGTCAAAACAGAAACTTTGGATGCACTGGCCATAAAGTTTCAAGCTGAGGCCGAGAGGCAGGGGACAATACTCTCCAACTCCACAGAGGACGGCATTCCTGCCAAACGTCTGAAGGCCCAGAAAGAGATTGATTCCATAACGGCTAAACTCGGCGAGAAACATCGGATTTTCATCGCTTACAAAGCGCAGGTCGCTCAAAGGGAGACGCAGAAGACCGAACTTATAGGTGACGAAACCAAGGCCAACTCCATTAAATGGTTGGAGAAGGAAATCAGAGTTTTGGATGCCCTGCCGGCCAAGCGCGATCGACTCAAGGCTGAACGCGTAGCCGCTGTCCGAGGCATGCATAAGCAGCTCGGGCAACTTGTTTCTGAGTACAGGGAAATGTACGAGCCTGTACAAGCCTTCGTAGACAAGGCCTTGACCATGGAGATGCCACTTCCCTTAAGTGTTAACGTGCTTATCGCCGAGGAGGGGTTTCATGACGGCTTCCTCGGCCGGATCAACCGGCAGGCCCGAGGAAGTTTCGCGGGTATTGATGAAAGCGCTGTAGCAGTGCGAGCACTATTGCAAGAGGTCAACTTCTCCGATGAGGAGGCAGTGATTTCATTTATCGAGTCCATCGATGGTATGCTTCACTTCGATCGTCGTGCAGGAGTTGATGCACTCGAAGAACTAGAGGTAGGAGCCCAGCTTCGCAAGGGTTTCTCGGCGGATGACTTATACGACTTTGTGTTCGGCTTGAGCTATTTGATTCCCAAGTACTCTTTGAATTATAACGGGCGGGAAATCAGCCAGCTATCGCCAGGCGAGCGTGGACTTCTCTTGCTTGTATTTTACTTACTCGTGGACAAGGACGACATACCGCTGGTCATCGACCAACCGGAAGAAAACCTGGACAACCAAACGATTTACAAGGTCCTTGTTCAGTGTATCAAAGAGGCCAAGAAACGACGGCAGGTCATAATGGTCACCCACAATCCAAATCTAGCCGTTGTCTGTGACGCAGAGCAAATTATTTACGCGAAAAAGACCGAAAATACATTCTCATATGAAACCGGAGCCATCGAGTCACCAGAGATAAAGCATCATGTGGTTGAGATTCTGGAAGGCACCAAACCGGCATTTGATAACCGACGGAAGAAGTACGGTTTTCGGCTCGAATAGTCATTAGAAGGGGGCCTGGATGCAAGCTACTCACTTTTTTACAGCACCCCCGATCAGCCTTTGATGGTACCTGCCTAGATGTACCTTGGCCCAGGTCGTTCCGTCGCGTGAAATCTACGTGTGAGCGTCGCGGCGACGATATGTTAGGTGCGGTACCACACCCAACTGACATTATCGCTGACTAGCAATTCGATTTCAGTGTCTGATCGCCGATGTCCGTATATGTATACCCGTGGCAAATCATTAGGAAGCGAGGCGTATGCCTTTCTATTTGACGGATACTCCGCTCGGCCCACCAGGTTTTATACGACTTTCAAGGTCTTCTGACTGGGAGCCTTGGATAGGATCGCTTATTCCAGAAGCAATAGATGCTGAGGTGCGCAGGAGAGTGATTTCCAATTTGAAGCACATCCTTGTCGGACTAGAAATGAAAGCGGCGCTTATCTTTCCGCATGTGAACCGTGGCGCTGGTCGTTCCCTGCTCTTTGAACCATACTTCCAAGTTCTGACTTTTGAATTCTGCGTTGGCACGTTTTCAGTGTGCGAAGGTTTGGGCGCAATCAACTTTCTGGCAGCTCAGGGCGAAGATGGGGCTGATGAACGACGAATAACTCCGAACCAATGGATTGCGTCCCTTACTCAAACCTTCGACCCGGAAAATCGCAATGGTTTGGCGTTGGCAGTAGAAGCGGTGAAGGAAATAAGAGACCGCTTGCATCAAGATCGACTCGGCGCGCGAGAGAACATTGACTGGCACGTATTTGGTCTGGATGCAGCTTTTCGGCCAGCGTGCACCACGCTCAATGTTATTCTGCTGCATCAGAGAGACTTGGTTCCAGACACAACGAACCTCGCAAACAGATAAATGTGTGTCGCGAACTGATCTAACGCCAACTCATCTGCTTGCCACTGAGTAGCAGACCTTCATTATGCCCAAGAGCAGGCGCGTGGAACGAAAGTGTGACAGGTCCAATGATTGAATCTGATTGAGATAGCCGTAGAGATAGATCTTGAGCAGTGTTGCCGGATGATAGCCTGGACGACCAGTTGTTTCGGGTACGACATCGAAGCCAAGCCCATCCAAATCCAGCCCGTCGATGAAAACATCAACTACGCGAACGGGATTGTCTTCCTCAACGTACTCGTCCAACCGTTCAGGAAAAAGTGTCGCCTGCTCGCGATCAACACCCCCGATAAATCGCGTCATGTCATACCCCCGCTTGCATTTGAGGAATCATAACATGCTTCGCGGTCACGGAGTTTTCACACAGGCTCGGGTGGAAGCCGACATGCGACCAAACTCATTGCGAAACTCAGGTCTTCACGAACGGATTGACATCCAAGTCGCATGCTGCGCCGATGATGGTTAAGCCGCGAAATGCAGGCGATATCTGTTTCAGTCTTCTTCGAGGCCTGCCTTTTCCTAAAGGATGCGCCTTGCGGAAGTTGAAGCCTTACGAATACTTCGTTTCAGTTTCTGACCGACTGGGACGGGCCTTCGGAAGCTGAGCTGAACAGCACTTGGATCATACACAGTTTCTACCCACTCGAAAAAATCGATCGGGTGTTTCTGGCTGTCAGTTAGATAGCACTCAAAAAAATGATCAAGAATGCCAACATCAGATTGGCGTATGTGTCCAAACCTTAAGGACAACTGGTCTTGCACCTCGGCTATTGGCATTCCCTCCACGACATGGAGGTAAAGCGCACTCATAAGCCCTGCTCGATCAGCTCCCTCCTTACCGTGAATTACAATCGAGTGCTCGATACTGCTGAGAAGTTCTTTTGCACCCACTAGCTCAGTTTTGGTTGGAGCAGAACGACATCGAATAGGAAAATCCTTGAGTGCAATTCCGTAACGCTTGCAGGCTTTCTGCTCGAGCCAATAACTACCGCTTAGTCGAGCTCCTCTCACATTGATAATTGTTCGTACGCCGATCCTGGCGAAGTGAGAAATGTGATTGGGTGACGGTTGAGCGCAGCGCCATGCACTGGCCCCTAAAGGATGGCGATTGAGAAACAATGATCTAAGAATGCCATAATCTATGAAGAGCAAGTCAAACCAGGCAGCTAAATATACTACCCGACGCTGTCCAAAACGTTGAAGACATCTCCATAACACTCCTAAAGCCGACAGCAGGGTCATTACATCGCCCGTTACATCCAGGAGATCTGCTTCCCACTGTTCACGGAAACGATCTCTTGATGAAGGCGGAAGCAATTGTGACGATGTTCGAACAATGAAGAGCCCCACACGTTTAGCATTCTCGGTTACAGTAAGAACCGCTAGAGCTCCTGTGCCTGCTATCAGAATATCGTATAGGAACCCAAACATTATATTTTTATGCCCCCATAACCTATGATGCTGGGCTTCCAAATTGGAGCATCACCCATAATTTCCGCTATTTCTGCCGACGCTTCGCGTAAACCTAGGGCGGTCAAACTGTAATAGCGACGGCGTGGCCTTCCCAATTCTTGTGGTTCAACCTGCTCCCATTCGCTTCGTAACCATCCTTCATTTTCTAACCTGTCCAGCAGCGGGTACAGGGTGCCCGAGAAGACTTTTAGATTGTTTATGATGTCCGCACCTGAAAGCGGCGCTTCTGGATCATCCAAAAACATTCTCAACACTCGAATCGATGCGCTGGATAGTCTCGGCATTTAGCAACCACCCTTAGTAATATATCTACATAGGGTAGTCAGCCTCGGCCAAATTGTCAATTTAAGATCAGGCGACATGATGAGGCGAAGAGAGCCAGGCTGGGCTACCGCGTGGATTGATGAATGTCCGATGTGACCTGAGCCCCTTTCAGGCCCGTCTTAGTCTGTGGAAATCTGAACTTGCGTATTACGCCGCAGCGTCGTCTTTTTCTGCTTGGCGGTCGTGGAGTTTTCACACAGGCTCGTATAGGTGCTGCCAAACCTACTTCTCGTTCGTCACTGAGCAGTAACGGTCGGTATTGGCCCAATCTTCCCGTGGCTGATTGCAGTATCCCATGACCGGTGCCGGGGAAACATAGAGACATACCTTTTTGTGCGCGCGTTTGTGAGGCATGAGCATGGGTTCCCATTCACACCGTCATTCTTTGGCTGAAGGTGGCTCATGGTTTGTTGTTTTGGCCGTCCGGGCAGGCTCTCGTGAACCGGGCCTGCGCGAAGTGCTTGTCTCGGCCCTACGGCTTCGATCCTTGACGGAAGAAAGTGGGGCGCGTTCCGCGCGCTTTTTTTCTTCTTGCCCGGTGTCCCGTGCATGGAACCCAATTTCCAGCTTACATCAAAACCGGTGACGCCTTGCGGCTGTGGGTCAATGACTTTTTCCCGTAAGGCGGTCTAAGCGATCAGCCAGTCTTTTTCGTTTTTTCTTACGGACGGGCAGATCGCTAAGGCCGTCTAAACGGTCCCCCACAAAAGTCATGTGACCCATCCCCGGTTGTTGAAACGAGGTCCAAAGGAAGGTCGCCCCCGAAAAGTCGGTGGCGGCTTTTTGGTTTTTAGGATTTGGACGCTCGCCGCTGGGCAAGGGTTCATGCGCGGGGTAGATGGTCTTGGATTTGAAACCTCGCGGGAAACAACCCGAACCAAGCGAGGACACTATGACCCTGATTTTATACGCACAGCCCTACAACACCGAAGCGGAGGGCTTTTATTTCCGCACCGCCGACGAGTACGCCAAGACGTTACCCACCATTAAAGATGGCAGTGGCCAACCAATCGAAGAGTTTGAAATCGAGTTTATCGATGGAGAGGCCATCGATTGCGCACTCGCCAAAGCATGGGGCTTAAACCAAGCCAACTTCGCTGCCTATCTCGATGCCGCCGCCACATGGCAAGACTTTGAGAAAACCGCCTTCATTATCGCGGTGGGCGAGTGCGGTTACGACTTTGATCCGGCCAGCGTCGATCCAGATAGTTATGATGTCGATATCTACTTTGAAGATAGTTTGAGAGACTTAGCCATTCAGTTTGTTGATGAGGGGCTGTTTGGTGAAGTGCCGAAATCACTTGAGTTTTACATCGACTATGACGCCATCGCACGGGATTTGGCTGTTGACTACAGCGAAACCGAAATTGCCGGACATCACATCGTTTATCGCTGCGGCTGAGGGGAAGGTATCACCGGATGACTATCTTTTGCGTTTAGGCCCTTTACGTTTGGGGCCTTTATTTTGTTGCGTATCTTTAGGCTCAATTTTGGAAGAGTCATCCTGTCGCTCGCGCGCTTTATTCCTCAATGCCATACGAATGCAATCACTCATCGGGCCGTAGCTCCCCAAATGCGCCTCACGGGAGGCCGTCAGCCACTCTTCTTTCTTGACTTTGGTGAGTTCTATCGGATGCCCGGCCTGTGCCGACAATTGCTCAAGATAGAGCAGTTGTGTGCGGCCATTTCCTTCCCGGAACGGGTGGACATAGTTGAGATCGCCAAGAATCTCGCCCGCTTCATCAGCAAAATTATCGGGAGTAAGGTTTTGTAGAAAATTCAACCGCACTAGGCGGCGGTGAATATCGGTCATACCCGTTTCGATATACTGCCGGAACTGAAATTGATGACCTTGCTTGGAAATCTCGACCCGGCGGACTTCACCCGCCCAATCATAAATGTCCTGGAACAACTGATGATGGATAGCTTTTAGGTGTGCCAGATCGAAGTTGCCCAGTGGCACGCCTTGCGCAATGCGCTGTGTCACAAACTCGCGCTCAAAGCGCTCAAGCTCATCAGCATCTTTCAAAGAAAGCTTGTTTTTAAGGACGGTGAAATCCGGGGGATAACAATATTCGGTGTCACTCATTCCGCCGAATGGATCATCGCAGCGTTTTTGGCGCGTTCGCGTACGTAGGCAAGACGCCTCTCATGTGACCAGCCCTCCCGCTCGAACATTTCAAACATTTTTACTTGGTCAGGGTTGAGCGGATTGCTTTCAATTTCCTGCAAATGCATCGCCAGCACGCGACGCGCTTTGGCCTCGTCTTGCTCGTGCGGTGTCAATGTTTTTGCGTGCTCGCTCATCTAACTATTGTACCAAAAATTCCTGCAAATTACCAGAAGTTTCCAGGATGCACCGGCTCAGTATTTCTGCATAAAATCAGCATTATAGGTTGCACCCTACACCTCTTTCTCCACCTGCCGGATAGAACGCGTGAGGGTCCAGGGATGCACACCGTTGAGGGCGGCGAGTTCTGCTATGCTGGCTTCCCCGGCATCTATTTTCTGCTTGGCTGAACGGATTTGCCGGATGGTCATTTTGGGCGGACGGCCTAAACGTTTGCCGCGTCTGCGGGCGGCTTCCAGTCCTTGTTTCGTGCGCTCTGACAAAAGGCGGCGCTCAAATTCCGCCAATCCACTAATGAAAGTGTAAATCAACATGCCATGCGCCGTAGCAGTGTCGATGTTGAGACTGGCAATTTGGATTTCAATGCCCCTGGAGCGCAGCATATCCAGTTCCACAAGTGCATCTTTGGCGCTGCGATAGGCCCGATCCAAGTCCCAAACGACAAACACATCGCCAGCGTTGAGAGACCTGACAACAGCTTCATAGACCGGGCGGTTCTTAGCGACGGCGGAGAGTTTTTCAATATGGAGTTCATCGCATATGGGTTCGAGCGCATCAATTTGCCGATCCGTTTTTTGTTCTTCCGTGCTCACTCTCAAATATGCGACTTTTCTCATGACCTCTCAATGCCTTAACGCGTTCCAAAGGGCTGGATTTAAACAACAAAATCGACCCTTTTCGCGTTCTGGCGCTTCGTTTGGTTTGGGTAGTCAACTGACAGCGCCAAACCGTTGATATTTCACTCTTTACACGTAATTATAGCAAATCTAAGTTGTTCAAGTAAAATTTCACAAAACCGGTCGTATATGCGGACTAGATCTTGGTTAAAATTAAGTAAATATAAAGTATTAATAGCTAATATAGCATCAATGATTACTTTGTTACTACTTGCGGAGCCAGTTGCTGCTTTCAAGGCAAATGACGTGCTCAATAAGATGCAACCGGACTATGCATCTGGCTATCTCGATGGCGTTGTTGAGGGGCTTGCTTATGGCCGTTGGCTACGGGACAAGCCCGATCCAAGCGGCATGAACTGCATCTATAAATGGCGCTTCAACGATCCCAAAAAGAGCTCCAAGCGCATTACTGCTTGGTTTAAGCGCCATCCTGACAAAGATGTTGGTGCCCTCATGCATGTTCTCATTAAAAAGGATTGCGGGGGCTAGAAAATGATTTTGGCGGAGCAGTTCAGACGTGATGCGAGCAATCAACAGCCAGAGCTGTTGCGCCAGCGGCATTGGTTTATCAAAGCAAAACATGTTCGGGCACGGCGCGAAGAAATTGCAGATCAGTTGGACGACGATCTGCTATCCCTTGCCACCACAGTCATGATGGCGACTGAGGATCAGCTTCAAGCCTTTGAAGGTAAACTCGATACTTACGACGAGGCAACTGTCGGCGCGCTGATGGAAAACCAAGAAGCTCTGGACTTGGTGAACGAACGCTTAGCCAATCTACTGAGCCGTGCTCACGAAATGGAAGATGGCCGTCGTGTGTTCAAAACCCAAGACGGCACAAAGGTGTTTGATGAGCACGGTAATGAAGTCTCTCGCGGAGAACTCGACTTCGAGATCATTAGATCTGACAAACCAACATGGGAGAGCTACGAACCCCATTTGTTGGAACAACACCGATTACAAACCGAACGCACTGAAATTCTTGAATATCAGGAAAAACTTGATACTGCTCGTGAGCGCATCGGCGATGGCGATATTTCAGAAGATGAGCTGAAAGAGCTGGATGATGATCTGGCCGCCTCAATGCCCACCTCCGTTCGCAAACTTGTTCCCGAGATGGATATGACCGCCGCACCGGACGTCAATGCACATTTCGCCAGCGCCGCCCCGCGGCAAGCTGTGGATGCTCCCACAATCCGCCCCGACAACGCGCCACGCCTAGAATTTTGATATCAATATGTCTTAGCTTACAAGCCTACATTGAATTCAGCTTTGCAGAGATCGCTGAAATTAGCCGCCCTATCAAACTCCGAGTATAATCGGTGCAACGGCAGGGCAGCAGCACCCCAAATAGCGGAAATCAGGCGCTCAACGCGATGGGCCAGGAGCAGCAATTCGGCTTAAACCACAAAAGCACAGTGCTGGTTTCCGTTCTATGTCACTGCGGACCTGATTGAATGGACGGTAGTCCAGGAGAACTTATCCGACTCTGCACGCTTAAAATCGATACACCTGGTGTAACAGTTGAACATCAAGCAAAAATATTTTTGTAACAAAGTGCAGCTACAGCGTGCGATCCGTCGAGTCGTGACCCTGGGCGGTGATGGGGAATAACACTACCGCGAAAAGCGAACAATCCGTCATTTGGGTAGTGAATTTGGATGCCACTATTTCGATCCCACGCTAGATCATTTTCGAGCTCACCCAACTCTCGAAGCGAACAACCTGACAGCTCTGGATGAAGATGAAGCGGGCCAACTTTTCCGTCTAATGAGATCAGTAGTGTTACTTGACACTTGAGTTGATCTATATGCAGCAACACACGATCGTCCCCTTCGTAATATCCATACGCGGAAAATACAGGCGTCAAGAATTTACCAGTGAGCCCCCTAACAAGAGGAAGGAGAAACGTTTGTATTTGTCGCAGAATGGGGCCATCAGCTGCTGGGGTCCGTCGCCGTAACATTTTTGATTTGATTACTGGCGTCTGCGGCCCTGCCTTCGGAAAAACAGCGAACGGCCGACGCTCAATTGCTTCTCTAGATAGAGCGCGCATTAAATTCTGATCAATTAATCCTTTGAGAACACTATAGCCGTTTATTGCGAATTCTCTCACCGAAATACTATCTGCCCGTACATGAGACAAGAATTCTAAATCTGGTCCATCTGTATCTATGATCGTTTGGTCCCGATGCATCATAATTTTGTTCCTGCAGTCATAAAACTGAATAATGTAATGCCGCAACAACACTTCTTTCGTTTATGGCACTGCCATCACGGTGATGAGGGATTATATGACCTCGGTTCACCAGCACCCCATTCAATGGATATCGAACAGGAATACCACTATCTGGTTTCCATTCGTAGCTTTGGTAAATGTCATCTAGTTGTTCCTGTGTACGCCCTCGCAATGTTGGGTGCAAATGAAGCGGGCCCACAGATCCTAGAACAGTCGTTAGAACCGAAATTTCGGTTTCTGGCGGATCGACATGAAGCCAGATTCCATCGTCAGATTCATAGAAGTTGTACCAAGCGAATGCTGGAACCAAAAATGAACCAGTAAGAGCTCTTAACAACGGCGTTAGTTCATTGTGTATTCGTGCCAGTGTGGGAGCCGAGTCTGATGTGGATTGGCTCTTTGGTGTTTGTCGCCTGCGCAGTGCATTATTGTTATCCCAATTGTCCAGGACATGATGTGTCCCATTGACAGCTGATTTCGCTTCGTTTTCCAGCAGCGCCTGAATGTCCGCGCTCCAAACATCAGAAAGAAGGGCAAATTCCATATGCTGGAAGTTGGCTCTTTCCAAGGCTGTTATGCTTTGTCGAATTTGAAACATCGCTTGTCAAAGAGCATCTGTCTTGCCCTTCATTTTGTGAGAACGAAATGCGGCCAAGCTACATCACCAGATTCTGCAGGCCACTCTCCACCAACAAGTCGAGAAATTTCGCCAATAAAAGTAAAGTCACTACCTATTGAAATATTTTTCGGTTTATCCGATAGATTTTTAAGAACGGCTTCATGAGATTTAGGATCTACCTTCGCGCCAGTAATAAATTCTGCTGGAACGACATACATATTCTTGTCCCCATCTGTGAGAACGATTGCAGATTCGGTAGCCATTTTTCACTCCCAAATACAAAAAAATACTGAATTAACCTCAAAAAAATATGCTATCACGCGATAGGTAAGAAAACCAAGGCATTTTTTGAACGTTAAATCTTTCCGCCATCTGGTCGCGCCGAACCTCGGCTCGGAAACAGGTGCAGCCGTGCTATCCTCTCACGTGTCTATAACCCAATTTGTCCGCTCAGGGTCTTGGTTGTGTGAAAACGGACTGCCAAGAGCGCTTTCGTCCTCACTATCGTTGCGATGCTTGATTTTTTCTGTTTTGACCGTTCCAACGCTTGTCAGAACGTTTGTTGACCGTTTAAGCGGACCGTAACACGATCAATCTGGCGCGATGTATGGCGCTGTTAGGCCCTGATCGCCGCCATCAGCGGCTTGATACCGATGATGTTCATCACCCGGGTCAGATTGTAGGCGAGCACGTGCAGCGCCATCTCGGTGGCGACGTTCTTCAATCGCTTCATCAGAAAGTGCGTTGCTCCCATGCGCGCTTTGATCGTGCCGAAGGGATGTTCAACCGTTTCGCGGCGCGTGCGCATGGCCTCAGGGCTTTCATCCAGACGCCGCTGAACATCCTCAAGCACGTGCTCATGTTCCCACCGCGTGATCGCGCGCTGAGAAGCTGTCGTGCAGCGTTGTTTTAGTTTGCAGCCGACACACGCCCGGGTCGCGTAGCGCCGCAGGTTAAGGCCGTCACGTTCCCGCTTGTGAGACACGAACGTCAGAACTTCATTCGCTGGACAGATGTAGGTGTCATTCCTAGCGATGTACCGGAAGTCGGCTTTGACGAACCGGCCCCTCTTAGCGTTGTTTGAAGTCTGAGGTTTGGGCAGCGTGACGGTGATGCCAGCCTGCTCGCAGGCCAGTATTTCTTCACTCTTGAAGTAACCGCGATCAGCAACGACACTGAGTTCGTCGACCTCAAGCGTGGCTTTGGTCAGCTTCGACATGTGCGCTAGTTGGGAGGTATCGTTGCCGGTCATAGTCACGTCGTGGGCGACAATCAGATGGGTCTCGGTGTCGACAGATGTTTGAACGTTGTAGCCGACAACACCGGAGCCACGCCCGCTGGTCGCCATGGAACGGGCATCGGGATCGGTCAGGGATATCTGCTCGCCCGGTGTTTCAAGCATCCGGGCTTCGAGCTTTTCCAGGCGTTGCATCTCCTCTGATAGCTTGGCGATTTTCTCTTTTAACCGCGTCGTCTTCATGGTGTTCGCCTGTGAAGGCTCTTGCCGATCGGTGCTGTCGAGCTGGTGCAGATAGCGCGTAACACTCTCCTCAATCTGAGCCCGTCGCCGCTTCACCTTGCCCTTGGTAAAATTGTGGTCCCGATTGTTGACCGCCTTGAATTTGGAACCATCAATGGCAACTCTGGCGCCGGCCAGTAGACCAATCTCACGGCACAGCATGACGAACCGGGTGCAGACCTTGCGGATTGCAGGTCCGTTATCTTTGCGAAAATCCGCAATCGTCTTGTGGTCGGGAATGAGACGTCCCGTCAGCCAGATCACCTCCATGTTGCGACCAGACTCACGCTCTAAGCGACGACTCGACTGCACATGATTGAGATATCCATAGACGTAGAGCTTGAGGAGAACGGACGGATGATACGATGGCCGGCCCGTTGCTTTGGGGTCAACACTGGCAAAGCCAAGTGCGCCAAGATCCAATTCATCGATGAAGGCATCAATCACCCGTACCGGGTTATCCTCGCCAACCCAATCTTCCAGACACTCCGGTAGCAACGTCGCCTGATCACGATCCGCACCCTCAATAAACCGCTTCATCTGATCCTCCCCTCAAAGGATGGGAGAATCATATCAGCATTCGCGTTTTCACACAGCCTGGGTCACTTTCTGCCGAACTTGGCCCGCTGACAACTTCTGCAGCACTGACCCTGCCCCCAATGTGCCCTCACTTATAAATAGAGTCTGTTCTGGTTATGGTCCTTGCTGGACCGGGTTGCAAACTCGGTTGGTGTAAGCCCTTGAAGGCTCGTGTGCGGCCGTTCTTCGTTGTAGTCGATCCTCCATGCCTCAATGTGCGCGCGAGCGTGTGTCAGCGAGCGAAACAGCGTTTCGTTGAGCAGTTCATCACGCAGGCGCCCGTTAAAACTCTCCACAAATCCGTTCTGCATCGGCTTTCCCGGTGCGATGTAGTGCCAGTCGATACCGGTTTCTTCCTGCCAGATCAGCATAGCGTTTGAGGTAAACTCGGTGCCGTTGTCCGAGACAATCAATGCAGGCTTGCCGCGTTCCGCAATGAGTATATCAAGCTCTCTCGCAACGCGAGCGCCCGACAGAGACGTGTCTGCAACCAGCGTGAGACATTCCCTCGTGAAGTCGTCGATGACCGCCAGAATGCGGAACCGGCGACCATCACTCACCGCATCTGAGACGAAGTCCAAGGACCAGCGTTGGTTGCTGCCTTGCGGCACGCCAATCGGGGCGCGTGTGCCAACCGCCCGTTTGCGACCACCACGTTTGCGTACCGCCAGACGCTCTTCCTTGTAGATCCGATACAGCTTCTTGTGGTTTACGAAGACGCCCTCGCGCTTCAATAGAATGTGCAGGCGGCGGTAGCCGAACCGGCGGCGCTCAGCCGCCAATGACTTTAAGCGCGTGCGAAGCACACCATCTTCACTTCGACTTGACCGATACCGATACGTCTTGGCATGCATGCCAATCAGGCCAGTTGCACGGCGCTGCGAATAGCTCTTATCTTTGATTGCCCAGCTCACGGCATCTCTCCTTGCGCCAGGCGTTAGAAGTTTTTTGTCAGCATCTCTTTGAGAGTTTCGACGTCCATCATCTGCTCGGCCAGCAGCTTTTTCAATTTGCTGTTCTCCGCCTCCAACGCTCGTAAGCGCTTGGCTTCGGAAACCTCTAACCCGCCGAATTTCGACTTCCACGAATAAAACGTCGGCTGCGAGATCCCGTGACGACGGCAAACCTCTGCCGTCTTCATGCCCGCTGCCTGCTCTTTCAAAATCCCGATGATCTGCTCGTCTGAAAACCTGCTCTTACGCATCGTCTGTCTCCTGCTCGGTCGACAGACTCTATCTCATTTCAAGGGCGTTTTATGGGGCAAGGTCAGCACCTCCAATGGCGGACATCGTCGCAACTGCCGCGTTGCACCATCTCAGGCTAAACCACCAAATGGCTCTGGTCACTTACAACAACGACCGTCCCAACATGGGGATCAGTGTGGGATCACACCCGCCATGAAACTAAAACTCGCCGCCTAAGTTCTACAGGCGGACCCCATTAAAAATGGGGGGATCACCCCCGCAACTACTAAGGAATGTTAGAGTTTGCCAACATCCAAAAATACACCTAACGCTAACCGCTGCACGCATTGTCTGTAATTTCTCGAAGTGCCTTTGTTTCAGTACATTTTGCGGAGCGGCTCAAACGTTAGAGCCACATTTATATAATCCCCTCTGTCTGTTCGTATAACTCGATCACTCAGACCACTAATTAGTAAGCTCCCTGAGAGACGCTTCGCGTCGCGCAAGATGTGCGTGTACTACACGCTATCTTGGCAAGGGAAACCCGCTGCGCGTTTCCCGTTGCATCCCTTCCGGCTTTGGGCCCTATACAACTTCATCACCCATGAGGCTTTAGCATGTAAGCGTCATAACACTTATTAAAATCAAAGAATGAATTTACATAAAAAATAAAGATTGCAACTGCTAACGCCAATATTTTACAACCAAAAAAAAGTAATATTGGGAACGCTAATAAGCAAAGAGAAGCCGCTACAAAGTTATTCTGCATCCAGGAATGCTCGGGTTCATTCTCGTCTCCTTGGTCCCGCAGAAGGTAAAGCCAAAACGCGTTAATATATAGCAGCGCACAATACATATGGACAAATACAGAACTCGAATAAAAACGTTTTTCCTGGACCTGCCAATTGTTCGCAAGATCTACATAGTAGACACAGAGCAGAAGAAACAAAAAAGAATGAAGCATCAATATTGGCACGTCCAAAAACATTGTTCTTTTCAGAACGGGTTCTAATAATTTTTTTATTGATTTTTTCGGATCGTCCATATCTACGTTCTTGATATTATTCTTGAGCTGATGCAATAGATATCGCCTCAAATTTCCAATGGCCCAAAAAAACCGGATAGACAAAAATACCAACAGGACAGATCCGACTGCTACAACAAACCAATAGACATTAATTAAATTATTTTTTGGAGTATATAATTCAGCTAGCTTGTTGTACCCTAAGCCGAACGAAAACACGTATATTACTCTCAAAACATCAAGGTTATTGTTGATATTATCGCTAAGTTCGTCAAACAAACGGTCGCGCGAACCGTCTCTAACGTATCCAGAACTTACTTTTTGAATGCGGTCTCGATCGTTCATTTCTACGCCTCGGCGTTCTCAAAACGTTATCGAAATTTATAAAAACAAGGCGTTAGGTGTAGGTAAAAAATAGTGCCGACTGTTTATTGCTCACACTTTGACGCGAGGTCCACTCGCTTTAACTACAAACTTAGCTCTTATTCAAGTATAAAAAACATACGGCCTAGAGGGCGTTCGTCTATTCCTTCTAGGGCTGATCGACCTTGCTGCTTTTGTCTCCGCCAAAGAAATATGTCCTTCTGTAACGCCCGAGGGTAAAATAGTGTCGAAGTTTCTTATGGTCCAGACAAAGTCTTCTGGCCGAGCGTTAAGAGCGCCCCGAAAGTTTGCTTCCCTAATATCTGCGCCTTTAAGACGAACGTAGAATAAGTTGGCATCCTGAAACATCGCACCCCTTAGATTCGCAAATTCTAAACATACGTATTTGAATATTGCTCCACTCAGATCGGCGCCAGTAAGATCAGCCTCCTGCGCCTTGACAGCTCTCAAATTAGCTCCTTGCAATTTTGTGTATGATAATTCAGCACCTCTCAAATCAAAGCCTCTCAAACCTGCGCCTGCAAGCGTTTTAACACCAAGGGCTTGCTTAAGTCGTTCTTCTGTCCAACCGTAAATTTCTCCCTGCGTGTAAGCTTTCACCCTATTCCAAATCTTTTTCAAAGACATTCCATTAAACCTCCATTTTAATCCGTATACGTATCATATATGAAAAAATATTGATTGCGCAAGTAAAAATAGCCGGACTTACTTCCTTATAAATTTCCTTGCCCTTGCTAACTTATATTTCTTTTCAGCGAGCGCATCTTGTTCTTTTTCAAGTCTTCTTCTTACTGTGGCAAAGGTTTTCGATCTTTCTAACCAAGATGTCGACAGCGCGCGGCGCTGTTCTAGTTGCCGAAAAATTAATGTATCTAATTCTTTTCGGTCACGAGCGTTAGCTGCCTTGGCCTCTTGTTCGTTTTGGAGACAGATGCGCTTATGTTCGCCGCGCAAAAAGTCCCACAGGCCTTTAAGCCCAGTGCGGAAGTGGCTTTGCCGAATCCTGGTCTCTTCAATTCGGCGCTGCTCGATCCTTTCTTTCAGATTTCTACGTGCTTGACGCTGTTGCTCAACAAGAACGTGACGGCGCTGTTTGAATTGATCCGCTGCATGACGCAACGCGGCGCTGTTTTCATTTTGAAGGTGGTCGAGAACAGGCAGCATATCTTGCGCCATACAAAACTTGGCATCGGCCACACTTTCAAGATCTTGTTCGTCACCGAGCCGCACGCGCACGTCTTTGGTTTTTACTCCTACCCATTTGGGGACGGCGTAAACCTCTCCTTCATAATCGACCGCAACAAAACCGCGCCGATCTCCACGTGCGAGGCGAAACCCCCGTTCGCTCAGCGCGTGTTCAAACGCAGCTTTGGAATCAGAAATGGCCCACGCATCTTGCAAGGCTGTTTTGATCATACGCGGGTCTTTATCTTGACGTTTGGCTTGTTGCCATTCAGCAAGAGTAAAGTTTCTGGGGTCACGCATTTTGCCATCCACCAACCCCTTCGGCATTTTCCATCCATGCTCAAGATAAAGGCCGCGGGAAATGCTCTGCAGCGTTCTATGCGTGAATGACAATTGCACCGCTTTCATCTCATCCACCTTGATGCGGCTCCACACAGCGTGTGCGTGGCGGCGGCCTTCTTTTTCATGATAGACAATAGCGCGGGGCTGGCCAGATAAACCCAGCTCGCCTTCTATTTGGTCGATGGCTTTTTCGAAATCAGTGGTTTTGACCTCTTCTTCGAGCGGCGGGTTAAGTGACAAGGAAAAGAGGTATTGCCTGCACTTGGTGCCACGACTGATCGCATAAACTTCATTGAGTGCCCCCATGAGAGTTTCAGAGGCAAAGCCACGCAGCTCATAAACGTCAACATGATCGTTTTCATCCTTCATGAGATGGAGCGCTAAATCCTTGGCACCGGCTCGCTGATTTCCTTTGAGGATCATCAGGCATCCTCCGACTTGATACCAAGAGCGGTGATAAGCATTTGACGCATTTCATAGATTGCAGCACAGGCATCGTGCAAGTCTTGCTCTAATTCCTGGGTAACAGGTAAAGTGCCGACATTGGCGGCCTTGGCGATCTGGTTCATGTTGGAGGCAAGCCGTGATTGGCCCAAGCCCCCTAGAGCCTCTGCCAACGCTCTATGATCCACGGATGGCTGGCGTGATTTCTTTGTTGGACGCCGGAAATTTCTATTCGAGAACTTTGCGTCACCGAACAACTTGTCGCGGATGTAGGCGGCCAGTGGGCGCGAGCCAGCCTCCCGGTTCAAATAAGCCCGCTCTTCTTCGCTGAACCTGATTGAAAATGGAGGGGCTGGTTTAGCCTTTTTGTGGATTTCTGGCGTGGTCGCTGTGACTTGAAAATGTTCTTTCACAGAGGCATGACCACGCAAAACGTGGTCTTTCCTCATCGCGACGGCCCCCGTCTGTCCGACCTTGCGGGACCACTTATGTCAATGTTTTCAGCCTTGAGGTAAGAATTCCAATCTTCTAAAGTATCAAAAAGCGCGTTCGAAGTTTCTCCTTCGAGGGGCGCCTCGAAGGAGAAACCTCGAACACCGTTCTCGATATATTAGAAGAGTGGCACACGCATCTCAAGGCCGAAGACATTGATATAACCGGCTCCACAAAATCGAAAGATCGGGGGCCGTCGCGATGAGGAAAGATCACGTTTTGCGTGGTCATGCCTCTGTGAAAGAACAGTTCCAAACAGCGGCGCCCACCTCTGAAACCCAGAAAAAAACCAAACCGCTCCCCCCTTTTTCCGTCAGATTTAGTGAGGAGGAGCGAGCCTATCTCAACAAACAAGCCGGGCAACAACCCTTGGCGGCGTATGTCCGCGAGGTGTTATTCAGAGATGTTGATTTTTCAAAGAAACACATCCGGCGTCCAACAAAGAAACTACGCCAGCCATCCGTGGATCATAGAGCGTTGGCAGAGGCTCTAGGGGGCTTGGGCCAATCACGGCTTGCCTCCAACATGAACCAGATCGCCAAGGCCGCCAATGTGGGCACTTTACCTGTTACGCAGGAATTGGAGCAAGACTTGCACGATGCCTGTGCTGCAATCCATGAAATGCGTCAATTGCTTATCACCGCTCTTGGTATCAAGTCGGAGGATGCCTGATGATCCTCAAAGGAAATCAGCGAGCCGGTGCCAAGGATTTAGCGTTCCATCTCATGAAGGATGAAAACGATCATGTTGATGTTCATGAACTGCGAGACTTTTCCTCTGAAACTCTCATGGGGGCACTCAATGAAGTTTATGCGATCAGTCGTGGCACCAAATGCCGACAATACCTCTTTTCGCTCTCACTGAACCCGCCGCCTAATGAAAAAGTCGCAACCACAGATTTCGATAGAGCCATAGACCATATAGAGGAGAAGCTGGGTTTGTCCGGTCAGCCCCGCGCGATTGTCTTTCATGAGAAGGAAGGCCGTCGCCATGCCCATGCTGTGTGGAGCCGCATCAAGGTAGACGAGATGAAAGCGGTGCAGTTGTCATTCACGCATAGAACGTTGCAGAGCATTTCCCGCGACCTTTATCTTGAGCATGGCTGGAAAATGCCCAAGGGGCTGGTGGACGGCAAACTGCGCGACCCCAGAAACTTTACCCTTGCAGAATGGCAACAAGCCAAACGTCAAGATAAAGACCCGCGTATAATCAAAACAGCCTTGCAAGATGCGTGGGCTATATCGGATTCCAAAGCGGCGTTTGAACACGCTCTGAGCGAACAGGGGTTTTACCTCGCACGTGGAGATCGGCGCGGTTTTGTTATTGTAGACTATGAAGGAGAGGTTTACTCCATCCCTAAATGGGTAGGAGTAAAAACCAAAGACGTGCGCGTGCGGCTCGGTGACGAACAAGAACTTGAAAGTGTGGCCGATGCCAAGTGTCGTATAGCGCAAGATATGCTGCCTGTTTTTGAACGACTTCAAAATGAAAACAGCGCCACGTTGCAACGTGCGAAAAAGGACTTGGCAAAACAACGGCAAGCGCTCGTTGCGCAACATCGTCAAAGACGAAAGAGTCTGAAAGAAAAGATCGAACGCCGCCGAATTGAAGAGATCAAAATTCGCCAGCGGCGCTTCCGTGCAGGCCTGAAAGGCCTGTGGGATCGTCTGTGCGGCGAACATAAGCGTATCTGTCTCCAAAACGAACAAGAAGCCACGGCTGCGAATCTCCGTGATCAAGAAGAATTCGATACCCTCGTTTTTCGACAGATAAACCAGCGCCGAGTGCTGTCGACATTTTGGTTAGAAAGATCAAAAACCTTTGTCGCAGTAAGAAGAAGACTTGAAAAAGAACAAGATGCAGTTGTTGATAAGAAACATAAGTTAGCAAAGGAAAGAAAATTAAGGAGGGAGTAGTTTTGTTCATTTTTTATTGGACAATCAATGCTTTCTCATATATTATACGTATACTGACTAATATGGAGGTTTAATGGAATGTCTTTGAAAGGGATTTGGAATAGGGTGCGTGTCAATACGCAAAGTACACTTTACTACTTGACCGGGACGGATTGGACTGAGGAGCGCCTTAGAAAGGCTCTTGGTGCGAAGGCGCTTATAGGCAAACACCTGCGCAAGCTAAACCTAAACTATGCAAAACTGGCGCATGCGGATTTGCGAAATGTGGATTTATCACGGGCTCTGTGTCGGAAAGCAGATTTTACCAATGTCAATTTCACCGACTCAATACTTGCTGGTGCCTTGTTTGATGGATCTGTCTTAAAAGGAGCGATCTTTACGAGGGCGGACTTATCCAAGGTGTACCTAAAAGGGGCCAATATTGTTGGCGCTAATTTGTCAGAAGCGAAAAATTTGACTGCTCGACAATTGGCAAATACCATTAGAGACCGCACAACGAAGTTACCTAAAGGCATCACAGAAGATGATGTTCGGCAAGCAAAGAAAGAGATCGAGGAAGCTAACTGTTCGTCGAGCTATAGGGCGAATTCGACTTCATCAGTGGCAGCCTCCTCAGTGGCAGCCTCCTCAGGGGCGGCCTCCATTGTTATTTCTTAGTTGTTGACTCTACCAAGCGAAAAACGATGCGATAGCAGGGGCTTACTTTTCTGACTTGCAATTTGTAGCAGTTCCGTTGTTTTATTTTTGACATTGCGTATATGGCACGCGCCCACTCTTGGGTGCGATTTTGCTTTTTTACTCAGATTTGAGAGCACTTAATGTCTAGTGAAACAAGCCCCTTAGCTAAAAAAGACATTAATAAAGATGAGAATAATTTTAATGCTAACCTTGATGTATTGCGGGTTATATATATTGCGTCTTATTTGCTTGGACACGTCTATCTTGCAGACGCCTTTGGTCAAAATTTGAGTTTTTTTACACCTAATCATTTAATGCTGATGCTCTGGTGCATAGTGCTATTTTCTTTGTCCGTGCGTTTTTTTTGGGCAATCGGGAATATTAGGCGCTTTATGCGCAACAAGTTTGAGCTGGCTCGGGACAATGGTGACTATTCTCGCGAGAGCATGAAATGTACCTTACGAAGCATGGTGCTTCTGCACACCCCAATTTTGATGGCTCATTCATTTACATTTCTTGTTCTCTGCAAATTACTAAAAAGTATAGTAGAGCAGACAGTAGGGGGCAAACCAACGGGTGAGGTCAGCTATGATAGCTTTGTCTATCTTTATTGTGCACTACTTTTGTTGAATTCTTTTTGGTTGTGTCTCTTAGCGGATAAATGGGAGAAAGGTGAGCCTGAATTTATATGGATGTTGAATAATCTAATTTGTTCCTTATTGGCTTTTGGTGCATTTTCATATTTTTCTTGTGGAAATTTAGAATATGTCGGTTTCTGTTTAGCCTTAGTAATCTTCGCTGGGAATTCTTTCTATGATTTTTGGAGATGTTATGAGGCTTACACGGTCAAAGTTCATGGATAAGTACGACTATGTGATTTTCCGGATTTCGATTTCAATGTTCTGGGGGATGCAACGGGGGCTTAGCCCCCTTGCCAAGATAGCGTGTAGTACACGCACATCTTGCGCGAAACGGAAAATGCAATGTGTTTTTGACCTTTATGTTTGAAAGTCGGATTAGGCCCCATAGAATCTCAGTTATTTCACTTATGCTGGTTTGGTTACTCAGATACTTGCTAAGAGAGTTCATTGGGGAAACCGGTCTTGCGGTCGGCAATTGATACGAAAGCAGATGCGAAAATTATTATATCAGAACCGTTTTCAAGGGCTGTTTAGGGGCAGGAGTAAAACTAGACACTTCAGCACGGCGGGGATCGCGTCAATTTCAGCAGGTCAAATTGGTTTGATGATCAGATTAAAATTTAAGTCCAGCGATTGATATACCGTTCCAATGACTCATTCCATAAATCCGTCTCACAGGGGATTACGTCAACATCATCAATCACGACCGTTCCTGAAAGCAGCGAAATCAACTCAGGGATGAGATGATCCCTTATGAGTTTTGCTATGTCAAAAGGTTGAGTCATTTCAAATTCCAATTTCAGCGCCTGCCATCGCCCTCCATCCGAAACCTTCCTCGATCGACGATCGTAATCTGATTTTTGAGTTTCGTTCAATTCCCTGACAAGTCGATAGGCAGAAATCGAATTTATGGCCTTTGCAACAATCCACTCTATCAATTCGCCGCCATGCCTGTCGTATCTGCGGACTCGTACCAGGCCGGCCATCCGGTCGGTATCTAATTGGCTATCGAAAGGACCAATCGGAGCTCGCATTATGGCGAGCGCCAAATAAGAAGAGTCTTTGATGAATTCGTCTAGAACATAACCCAACTTAGGCATGGCGCCAATGCGCAAATTTCCCACGTCATTCTCGATGCTATTTGACTCATTGTAGACATAAAGTAATTCAGCTTCAACGTACTCAACCAACAGCTTTCGAACCATTTTTTGGTCATAGTCGAATAGCCATTTAAGCAGTTGAGAAATTTCCTGGCCAGTCAGCAATTGTCGGTCTTCACTTGTTTCAACGCAGTCTTCCCGTCCCTTCACGAGTTGCAAAATTCTCAAACCGCACAACAGATCGCAATTAGTATGTCTGAAATCTTTATTGCTTTTTTCACTGAGGAACGGATAAGAAAAGAGTGATGGTAGAAATATATGATCAGGACCTACCTCATCCCCCAGATTGCGCTGCACTCTATTCTGTTCCACCGTGTACCGATAATGCAATGGAGGATACGCAAAACCAGACTTTGTCATTATCTCAATCAATTTGTATTGTGGTGTGTTCTTCCTCCCGCGCACCTGTTCCGAAGAGAGGTAATCCAAATAGGCTAACTGCAACACTTGCAGCTGCGCCCTCCGATTGCCGCCAAACATTTCAAGCGTTGCCTTGTAATCGATCCTTTCGCTGGAGGAGTCGAGGAATTTAACGTAATTATTCAAGTGGTCCGGCCAGTCATGCAGGTCCCAGTTTTTTGCTTTTGCCAAACCACTTACCTCTCGAATTATATAACGGATTCTCCGCTGCAGAATCGGCTCCAAAGGAGGTGGAATTAATTCGTGAGTATTTGCCGCAGGTATTCGTCGATAGGTGCTGCTAGCTAAATGCCGACTAGTGCTGGTTCGAGAAACAAATATTATAGTATAACCAATCGCTTCTGAACTGGAGGCCAAGACCGAAATTTCGCGAGAAAGTTTCTGGAACTTCTTTATTGCGTCAGGCGTTGTTTCTAAACGATCAAAACCATCCAAAATCACTATGACGCTGAAACCATTTTTCAAAAGGTGATAAAATATTTGCTGTGCTAACGCATGATTTACGAGGCTTTCACCTAAGGGCATTTCAGTGGCAAGACCGGAAAACACATCTCGCATGCGTATAAAGTCTTGATCAAGCTCATTTCTGGTTTCCATTCTCCTTTGGACTTCAATGTATCGATACAGTTCGTCCTCAAGGCCAATCTCCTGGATATCAATTTTTTTTGTGTATTCGCGATCACCGTCCGTGTAGGTGTGCGCGTTGCTATTGTAGTACCTGAAGACAACTTTTGCCAATTGGGCATAGATCCAGCGCTCAACGTTATTGTGAGGCGTAAATTCCTTTACGAGGTCGACGCGAACCCAAAACGTTTTTTCTTGATCGAGCTGATCACTCCAGCGTGATAATAAGTAGTTTAAGAAAAAAGTTTTTCCAACGCCTCTTGGTGCGTGGATATGAAAGAGCCTCTGTGTACAGTGTAAATCATCGGCGATACTTTCATTTCGTTTCCCGGCATAATAAGCCTGTCTCTTCGCTTCATCTATGAAGCATTGAAGAAGTTTTTGCGCACCACTCTCTCCGGTGTTTGGCTGCATCGTTGTCGCCGCAGTATCGGTGAGTAAATCGTTGTGGAAATAATAACTGCCTGTTATTGCGGCGCGGTTTACAGGATCACTAGGGTTAACAGATATGTGCCCCAATCTCTTTTGAATGTGTAACTCGCGACTTTTCTGATCGAACGGATTGAACGTCGAAGGCGTATTCGACAAACGCCGTGAGATTGGATCTTTCCGGTCCTCACTTAGTTTTGATATTTCGCTTGGTTGAGGTAGCGGCGCGTTGATAATTCGGTCGATCTGTTGCGAGATCATGTTTCTCATATTCCTCCACCAATCTTTCTAAGCTCTGAAGCTCTCTGGCAACTTTACCCGGTCCTTCCAAAAGAGCTTTCTTCTTAGCTTTTGTGATTCGGGTTTTATAAGTGACCAAAGTGCGTGGAAATATCGGATATGCAGCCATAAGGCCAATCTCTGACGCTCCAGGATCTCGAATTTCTATCTCTTTCCAGAAAGTCAATTCTGTATCATAAGGACCTACCGCCGCAACCGGTGCAACAATGCACGGAATTTTTAGTTTTTGTTCGAGCCTCACGGCTTCTATTATTGCTTCACCAACTACAATCGATCCGGACATATTCAGTGGGCCTTGGGCTATTCCGCCACGGGGAAAAAAATCCTGGTCGACAAGTTTATCTTGGGCCTCTTCCAAGTTCGAAATGATCAGAGAGAGAGCCTCCAAATATTTTTGGCCCGAAATTGGTGAAATTAAAAAAATGCTGTCAGATAAAGAGACCAAGTAAATTTTGTTGCGTTTCGCAATTTTGCTAATCTTCTCCATGCTGTCGCTCAACCGTTTATAGACGGGATCTGCACCAAATTTGCGGACTTCAGCAGAGAACCCATAAATGTCAATATAAGCCACCCAATACTCAGGCCAATTTGATTTAGGCGGTGAGGTTTTGGATTTCGGTTTTCGTGAAGACTTTTTTCTTGGTGTACGCATAAGTTTGAAGCAAATAGTCTATCTGTTGGCGCAAGCTAGCTGGTGAGTAGGCGATAAGTGAAAAGTCCCGCAATCGATAACAAGAGGATGCTTTCTGTGACTGTCGGGCGATAGTCCGTTGTCGCGATTGCGTATAGGGTGCCGCCAACAATGGATACCGCTCCCATCAGTAGAATTGCGCGGCCGAGGTGAATTCGACTTGCGTATAGAGTGAACAGGGCTGCGAAAGACAAGCACCCCACCAAGAAAGCAATTAGGAATTCTGAAGAGGAAAATAGCTCTGACCAACTACGTTGGCTTCCGGCCGCTTTTTGAACTAAGACATTTAGAGCGACGTTAAGAAGCCCCACTGCGATCGTTGCAAAAGGTGCCCACCAAGATGCAGTGCTCATGCCATCGCTCCAAATCTCATCACAGTCATGACCAAAGGTCACCAAGATAGGACACCTAATCCAAACAAACAACAGATTGACTGCCGATCTCTCTGTTTCTAACTTAGAAAAAGAGTTGCCGCAATGTTGTGCGATATTGTGACCCTGTCCCCTTGGTGTCCCTGTTTTTAAATTGAGTCCATTCTAGTCTTGTTCCTTTGTGAACCAGGTCGCAAGTTCGTTAGGTGTATGCCATTGGAATAGTCACTTCCGGTTTTCATTGAATATCGGAAGCCCTGAATTAGCTTCATTATGCTCCGAGCGGCAAATTGGATCATGAGGCGGCTGCCAAGTTTTCTCAGAAATCAAGCCGTGGTGTAGAATTTGGGCTCAAATTTTGTGCGGCTATATTGTTGCCGTTTGCCCGGGCGTTGAAATGTGCCTTCGAGGCTGGCCCGCTGTTCGCGCTGTCCATCCCCGGTACATGTGCTTTGACCGCGGTGGGCATTGAGAGGTCATGAGAAAAGTCGCATATTTGAGAGTGAGCACGGAAGGACAAAAACCGGATCGGCAAATTGATGCGCTCGAACCCATATGCGATGAACTCCATATTGAAAAACTCTCTGCCGTCGCTAAGAACCGCCCGGTCTATGAAGCTGTTGTCAGGTCTCTCAACGCTGGCGATATGTTTGTCATTTGGGACTTGGATCGGGCCTATCGCAGCGCCAAAGATGCGCTGGTTGAACTTGATAACTTGCGCTCTCGCGGCATTGAAATCCAAATTGCCAGTCTCAACATCGACACTGCTACGGCGCATGGCATGTTGATTTACACTTTCATTAGTGGATTGGCGGAATTTGAGCGCCGCCTTTTGTCAGAGCGCACGAAACAAGGACTGGAAGCCGCCCGCAGACGCGGCAAACGTTTAGGCCGTCCGCCCAAAATGACCATCCGGCAAATCCGTTCAGCCAAGCAGAAAATAGATGCCGGGGAAGCCAGCATAGCAGAACTCGCCGCCCTCAACGGTGTGCATCCCTGGACCCTCACGCGTTCTATCCGGCAGGTGGAGAAAGAGGTGTAGGGTGCAACTTATTGTGCTGATTTTATGTAGAGATACTGAACCAGTGCATCCTGGAAACTTCTGGTAATTTGCAGGAATTTTTGGTACAATAGTTAGATGAGCGAGCACGCAAAAACATTGACACCGCACGAGCAAGACGAGGCCAAAGCGCGTCGCGTTCTGGCGATGCATTTGCAGGAAATTGAAAGCAATCCGCTCAACCCTGACCAAGTAAAAATGTTTGAAATGTTCGAACGGGAGGGCTGGTCACATGAGAGGCGTCTTGCCTACGTACGTGAACGCGCCAAAAACGCTGCGATGATCCACTCGGCGGAATGAGTGACACCGAATATTGTTATCCCCCGGATTTCACCGTCCTTAAAAACAAGCTTTCTTTGAAAGATGCTGATGAGCTTGAGCGCTTTGAGCGAGAGTTTGTTACACAGCGCATTGCGCAAGGCGTCCCACAGGGCAATTTCGATCTGGCGCACCTAAAAGCCATCCATCGTCAGTTGTTCCAGGACATTTATGATTGGGCGGGTGAAGTCCGCCGGGTCGAGATTTCCAAGCAAGGTCATCAATTTCAGTTCCGGCAGTATATCGAAACGGGCATGACCGATATTCACCGCCGCCTAGTGCGGTTGAATTTTCTACAAAACCTTACTCCCGATAATTTTGCTGATGAAGCGGGTGAGATTCTTGGCGATCTCAACTATGTCCACCCGTTCCGGGAAGGGAATGGCCGTACACAACTGCTCTATCTTGAGCAGTTGGCGTCACAGGCCGGGCATCCGATGGAACTCACCAAAGTCAAGAAAGAAGAGTGGCTGATGGCCTCCCGTGAGGCGCATTTGGGGAGCTACGGCCCGATGAGCGATTGCATTCGTATGGCACTGAGGAATAAAGCGCGCGAGCGACAGGATGACTCTTCCCAAATTGAGTCTGAAGATACGCAACAAAACAAAGGCCGCAAACGTAAAGGGCCTAAACGCAAAAGATAGTCATCCGGTGATACCTTCCCCTCAACCGCAGCGATAAATGATGTGCTGTCCGGCAATTTCGGTTTCGCTGTAGTCAACAGCCAAATCCCGTGTGATGGCGTCATAGTCGATGTAAAACTCAAGTGATTTCGGGATGTCACCAAACAGCCCCTCATCAACAAACTGAATGGCTAAGTCTCTCAAACTATCTTCAAAGTAGATATCGACATCATAACTATCTGGATCGACGCTGGCCGGATCGAAGTCGTAGCCGCACTCGCCCACCGCGACAATGAAAGCGGTTTTCTCAAAGTCTTGCCATGTGGCAGCGGCATCGAGATAGGCAGCGAAGTTGGCTTGGTTTAAGCCCCATGCTTTGGCGAGATCGCAATCGATGGCCTCTCCATCGATAAACTCGATTTCAAACTCTTCGATTGGTTGGCCGCTGCCATCTTTAATGGTGAGTAACGTCTTGGCGTACTCGTCGGCGGTGCGGAAATAAAAGCCCTCCGCTTCGGTGTTGTAGGGCTGTGCGTATAAAATTTGGGTCATAATATCCTCGCTTGATTCGGGTTGTTTCCCGCGAGGTTTCAAATCCAAGACCTTCTACCCCGCGCATAAACCCTTGCCCAGCGGCGAGCGTCCAAACCCTAAAAACCAAAAAGCCGCCACCGACTTTTCGGGGGCGACCTTCCTTTGGACCTCGTTTCAACAACCTGGGATGGGTCACATGACTTTTGTGGGGGACCGTTTAGACGGCCTTAGCGATCTGCCCGTCCGTAAGAAAAAACGAAAAATACGGGCTGATCGCTTAGACCGCCTTACGGGAAAAAGTCATTGACCCACAGCTTTAGCGTCACCGGTTTTGATGTAAGCTGGAAATTGGGTTCTATGCACGGGACACCGGGCATGAGAAAACAAGCGCGTGGAACGCGCACCACTTTCTTCCGTCAAGGATCGAAGCCGGATGGCCGAGACAAGCGCATGGCGCGCAGGCTCGGTTCATGAGAGCCTGCCCGGACGGCCAAAAAAATAAACCGTAAGCCACCTTCCGCTAAAGAATGACGGCGTGAATGGGAACCCATGCTCATGCCTCACAAACGCGCGCACAAAAAGGTATCTCTAGTGTTTCCCCGGCACCGGTTATGAGATACTGCAATCAGCCACGGGAAGATTGGGCCAATACTGACCGTCACTGCTCAGTGACGAACGACAAGTAGGTTCGGCAGTACCTATATGAGTTCGAATTGGACGCGGACATAAGGATGGAAATGCATGGCGTCATTGTATTTGCGCCGCCCGCCGAATATGGCAAAGAGACCGTAACTGTCACGTACGACTACGGACGCCCTCGGCAGCGCCGGTCCGCTGGATGATTGGGTAGAGCAAGCCGTACATGAGCGGAAATGCAAGCTTTCCCTCTGCAATCGCGGGTTAACAAAGTGTTCTTCGTCCATCGCTGAGGCAATATCGTCTGCTCGCTTAAATGGTGTGAGGTTCTACGCCACCGGGCAGCCTTTGCAGAGATCGATCATCATCTTGTAGTGAAGTTTGTCAGCTCCTTTGATGAATTCCATAAGCTCCATAGCTGCTGGGTGGGTCTCTTCGATTGAGAGAACTGCTGGTTCGGTCAAAGAGGCGATGTTGTCACCGTGGCTTTCCACATCGATAAAGCGTCTCAGGCCGGTGAGAGCAGGTACCTTTGTCTTATCTTTGTTGATCTGATTGACCGCATCCCCAGGACTGGCCGCTCCTGGCGCTTTGAAAACGAGAAAGGTCTCAAAGACTCTGCGTACCGCATTGGGCAAGAGCATAAAGGGTTCAGCGGTCGGTTTCTGTTGCTCTGAATAGTGATGCACGATCGCAAAGAGGTAGTGATATTCACTCTCATAGTCACGCAGTAGCGGGCTCATGTTCTCCAAGATGGAACGTCTTTGGGAGCCATCATTGTTTGAAAGTAAGGTTAGTTGATAAAGCGGAATGGGTTTGACAACTGGGCCAGCCTTGTTCGCTTTTGTCGCTTCTTTAATTTCCCAGTTGGGTACCAGTAGCTTGCGCATTTCCATCATGAAGGATGCGTTATGGGTCAGGATGAAAAGCTGCTTCACCTTTTTATGCAGCTGCTGCTTGATCAAGCCTCCCATATAGTTGAGGGAACGGGTGTCCAGAGACGAGATTGGATCATCAACAACAACAATCAGGTCTTTTTTATCCCGGTTCGCCGGTAGTGATGTGATGAAGTGGCAAAACGTAACAGCCGTCTTCTCTCCCTCACTGAGCTTAACCACGGGTGTCCCATTTGCGCGGATGAGCCGATACCCCTCATCCACCGCTTCCATAGTGATTGATCTGTGTCGCAGGAACTGTTTGATGGCGTCATTGATCTGCGGTGCAGCAGCTGCATGGGTCTGTATTGTAGCAAGAAGATGAGCAATCTCGGCCTCTGTCTCACTGCTCTGCTTTTGCAAGGCAGTCAGTGCTGTGTTGGCATCAACCTGTGCCTGTTGCAGTTCCTGATACCGATCTTGGATTTCAGCCAGAAAGTGGTCTCTGATTTTGGTCTGAACGGCTTTTTTGTGGTCGGCAAACTCGGCCACAATCTTGTTATGCTTGTTCACCAATTCCTTGAGCTCGGCAAAACCCTTTTCAAGATCCGCTTTCCATGTGGCCAGTGCTGTCAGAGTGGCTTCGGTCTCAATTTCTAAAGCTGTTGCGGGACTCGCAAGCTTCCGGGCCAACCAGCCCTCTAAGGTTTTGCTGTGAGCGATTCCGTCACTAGCCAACTCCAGTAGTGTTGCCCGAAGTGGCGTGTAGGCAGACCTCAGTTCATCAACAATGCCATTAGGGCGAGGCAGCGCTTGGTCAAAACCAGTCAGCAGTTGTTGGTTCTGTTGAACCTGCTCTTTGAAGCCCGTTGCTTTGCTAGAAAGTTTATTCACCGCCTCTGAGAAGTGCTGAGCAAGCTGTTCATAACGCCCTGGGGTCAGTTTCTGACCACAATGCAGGCAGGTGCCGAGTTCATTTTTTGCATGATAGGTGTAGCCCTCTTTAACCCATGTTTCCTTTTCTGGATGGTCGTCAAGTTCAGGTAGTCGCTTCTGGACAGCTCGTTCTTGAAGCAACGGAGAAATTTCATCTTTAGCCAAGTCTGAGAGTGCATCTGGCCATTGTGGCAGACGAGAAATGGCTTCTGGCGGACTGGAGAGTGCAGCTGTTTGTGTGGCTGCTTCAAGTGCATCATCGGCCAGAGTTGCGGTTGGATCAAAGCCGTCTGTCGGGATGTCTTTGCGTAGTTGATCAGCTTGATAACCAGGCCGGGTATAGTGAGCGGTCGTCTCGATAGTCTTGGCAGCATCACGGGCAAACTTTTTGAAGTCACTCTCAGCAGTTTTCTTGGTCTTGATTGCCTTGGGCAAATCGGCCTCTAGCTGCTTCGCCTGTGTACGGGCAGCATCGAGCTTGTCCTTGACTTCTATCTGCGCTTCGCCGAGGCCGAGGATAGGACTGGCGGTTGCACCCTCCCACTTAAAATTTCGCTCTATGTAGTCTTCGTTGTAAACCAAGACGCGGCCAGTAAGTTTGGTCGGGTTATTTTCACGTTTGAGTTTGGTGCCATCTGAGAGACGGATGTCAAAGTCGAACTCTTTACCCAATGAGTTGGGACAGGTACCCGTGCCGAGGTACTCAAAAATACGGCTCAGTGTGGTCTTGCCTGAGCCATTATAGCCATAGATGAGATTGTGTTGCTGGAAGTCAAAGAGGTCTGATGCGTCACGAGCTTTGTCGTAGTGCATTAAAGTGTCTGCGGCCTTGGTGATGGAATGCAGCGAGGCAATAGTCGGCATTGATCTTCATTCTACAAATTGGTTGAGTTTCATCAATAGCAGCTAACGGCTGAATCCAGCACAACTAAGTCAGCTTAGGAGCGTTGTTCGCGCTCATACACGTTTTCCACCACTTTGATGCGTCGCCGCTAGGCAGGCTTTCAGTGCAGGTATCCTCAGCGTCATCTGCCGAATGTCTGCTGCTGGATAAGTTAGAGACGACGTCGATCCAAAACTGATAGCTCCGTTCAAGCCGCAGGCTAATGTCCGCATCCTCTGCAATTTCGACGATCTGGGATTGGCAAAGTTAGCTAGTTCTAAATGCGTGCTTTAGGTCAACTGCTGTAACGTTCATATGGAATGAAATAGGTCTGCTGATATATCAGCAGGGGCTATCATTGCTACGAACTGCAGATGACGTACGCGTTTATGTGTTCATGGCGTAGAGTTTTATGTTGACCAGAGCAGTTCTTGTGAGGAATAGGCGGGGTAGCACAAACCCTGGAGAGCACAGTTTAAATGACCGAGGTTCCAACTGCCCCCTCAGCCGTCATCGAGGAACGTCTGCAAACAGCGATGTCGGATGCGTTGGCGCTGTATGAGACGGGAGTTGGGGCGGCTTTTCCAGTTCCCGTCCGGTGTGAACTGATTGACAATCTAGCATTTTACGCAGAAGTCGTGCTGGAAGACGAAGGCTACGTGATCCGTATCCATAGCGGCTGCATCGCAGAGATCAGCGAGCTGTGGCGCAGTAGTTGGCAGTCGCCAGTTTTAACCGATAGCGACGGCGAGCGGCTGATAAATGTTGAGGGCGACACAGATGCGCCAACCATTCTGGCTGATATGTCTTTGATATGGCTTGTTTTGCATGAGCTGATGCATATCCGCCTGGGCCATCTCGATATACTGGGGGCGGCTTCGTTGATTGAAACGGAGACGGATGTCACCCTTCTCGAGGATGTGTCCCTTGAAAATAGGCACAGGATTTTACCTGCCGAGGTTAAGACGCTCATTAACGCCGTTGTGAGCGAAAACAAACGCTCGGAACTGCGCCGCTGCCTGGAAATGCAGGCAGACAATGAAGCCACCGAAATTATGATTGGTGCCTTTTCTGAAGATCGATGGGCCCAAATGCGTGCAGACGCCGCCTGCATCTTTGTGGTTATGGCACTGATTGAAACCAACAACACCAAGTCTCATTCAGATGACCGGACTCATCCGCGTGCCTCGACACGATTTTTTACACTCATGGCCCAGTTATTTCAGTATTGGCTTTATCATCCAGGTACAGAACTGGAATCGGCGGGTGAAGAATCCAAGATCAAAACAAAAAAACTGCCAAAGCCTGATGACTTTGAGAGATATTCAAAAGAAGTTTTGATGCCGATCATCAATGATGCCGTCGTCATCGCGACATGGGCTGAGGCCAAAACGTTTCTGTCAGACCTTGGCGATAAGGGCGCACTCTTTACCGACATCTTCGAAGCGCAATATGCCGAGAACTTGGCAACAGCCAAGTTGAAAACGGTGGCTGCGAAAGAGTGGCGCGATTTGTTGCCCGTCAATGAAAAAATCATGGTGGTGACAGGCTTACGCAGTTGAGCCGGTTGTTGCTTTAATCTCCACTTCCAAAAGATGTAATTGCCGTGACCTTTCGGGTTGCTGGGTGAAGTAATGAGCGAACCGTCCCAGGATGGCGGCGTCCAGTTCGATTTTCTCGCGCATATACCGGTAATAATCTTGCGGCGGTGGCGCATCAGTTTGCATGACGATGAAGCGATGAATTCCGGATTGATGGCGCTCGATCATATGGGACGGTGAGCCGTCCTTTCCTCTGCTCGGCAAAGAGATATTGCCTGTTTTAGGGTCAATGCTGGCACCGACAACGCCCCAGCTTTGAGCCACATGCTGAAGTGCCCACACATATCCGGAGAATTTCCAACTTATAAATTCCAAACGGAACCAGTTCCCTAGTGATGTTGACAGGAGCGGTGCACGGTCTCGTTCATTCTCATCTGTTTCAATCAACCCTGTTTTGGGTCGATTTTTGAGAATGAGTTTGGCGAAGACAGTTTGCGCCTGCGTTTCAATCAAACGATTGAGTGAGTCTTGAGCCCCAATGGCCAGTGCAGCTTCAAACTCGCTTGCCGGTGCGGCGATGAGTGCATTGATTTCATCTGCTGTCATCGCCTCCGGCAAACACTGCACCAGGATTGACACGAATTTCTCAAACGCTGTGCTGGGAATTGCATCGCGGCTTCGCACTTCATCGCCGTGACACCACCATTGCAAGGTAGAAGCCTTGCGATCAAAGGCGGTAGCCAGATCAGACAAATCTTTGAAATCTCCATAGCGGATCAGCAGATTGAATTTTCTGCCAAGGGCCGGGATTTCAATTTGCGCCATGCTTAGTTTCCCCTGCTCCCAACCCAGACAATGTCTGGGTTTTGTCCGGTGATGGGATTGGAAGATGTGTGTCAAACATCAGTTAGAAAGTTGAAACGCAAGAACAGGACCCTTTAGAGATGGCAAAAGAACCCACCCATACAGAACCGGTTAGATTGCCGCGCAAAAACTGGCCCTCTTTTGAGAGCTGGTCCCTTGTGGCGTTTTCTCTTGGCACTGGGTCCATCATCTTTTTAACGGTGCTCAACCTTATTTCTGATTCGGGCGCGCTTGGCTTCGTTAAGGCCGGCATTTTTGCCGCGATCACAAGCTTGGTGTCTTACGGCGTCAATCGCTTTGCCATTCGAACAGGCGCGGAACTCGCAGCCAGCGGATTTATCACAGCCGGTATCGCCAGTGTAGTGTCCATCCTGGCGGTGGGGTGCGGTTTGTTTCCCTCAAGCTATGCAGGCCTTGTGATCAATGAAGTTGATGAGCTGCGTTTACAAGAGCATGCCCGCAAGCTGGGGCGCTATGCAGGCGCACGAAACAAAGTAGCTATCCAGGCGACCCGACTTATTCCCGTGATCCGGGCGAACAAGCAAGATCTTGAACAGGCTCGCGCGTGCGAAGAAAGGGAATCGTGCCTGTCGCACCGTGGGTCTGGGGGACGCGGAATTGTTACAAAAGTCTTAGAAGAAAGAGTTCGGCGTGCTGAGGTCATCGCCCAGCTATTGGAAAAAGGAAATGCCAACCGTCAATCTTTGTTGGATGAGCTGAACAAATGGATTGCTCGCTTTCAAACGACGCTCAATCAAACCGATTTGTCGCTTAAGGAACGCCGCCAGAAACTCATAGAACTGGACGGAAAGATTGATCAGACTATTAGCGTTCTAGAAGAAGCTCTGCCCGTTTCCTTATTGCGTGCTTACACAATAGAGCTAAAGGCTGGCATCAAAATTCCTGGCCGCCCCGTTGCTACGACTGGGATCAATGCGCTGCTTACCCAGCATGCTGGATCATTAGAACTCGTTCTTTCGACACTCAACACTGGTGGGCAACAGCAACCTGTTTTTCCAGCGCGCTCCGGTGTCTCTGAAACTTTCGCCTACATGGGACATTTTCTACCCATAGCGGCGCTCACGGCCTGCGTGGAACTGGTGTTTCCGCTGACCGTATGGGTCTTGGCATTTTTGGGCCACATCTGGCACAAGCACACGATTGATCCCACCCCACATTCACGACAGCGACGAGCTGTTGGCAGACCGGTTAAGACTGCATGGAGGGCACCATGATGGAAACCGGACAAACGCTTCCGCTTGGGAGTGGAACTTTCATTGCTGGAGCCTTTTATGTTGCCGCCAGCTTGTTTGTAACCGGCCCCGTGGTAGGCGAGCGCACCATAGCTAAATCAAAATGGAGCGAGCAATGCACGGTAAGGCTGCGTCAGGAAATCGTAACAAGCCTTCCAGAAGCGACGCCATTACCAGATCTCGATTGCCAATCGCTTCTGGGGTGGATGGGACAGCGGGGCATGGATGTGTGCCGCAAGCATGGCAACCCGGCTCTTAATTTACCCTTCGTCAATGAGCTGCAAGCTCATCAACGCAAGCTCAATCAGTTGAAGCACGAACGCCTGAAGACCAAAGCAGAAGGTGCAGGTTCGCGCTGCGCGTGTGCCGCATCCGTAAGTTTGGAAAAACGTCGCGTGGCCTGGGCGCTTCATGCCGGATCGTTGCGACTGATCACGCCTCCAACTCTCAAGAACCTGAACGCGGAGCTGCAGGCCGCGCTGCAAACGCCTTACTGCACGCCAAAAGGATAACGCCTCATGATTTTCGGATCAATCACACTTGAAAACAACGCCGTAGTTACGCATCGCGATTCCTACATGCTGGCCAATCTTTCTGTTGTGTCAGTGCGCCGTCCCTACCTGGCTGGTGCGGCGCTATTAAGCGGTGGGTTTTCAGGCTTTGGTTTGGCATTTGCCGACCTGCTTTACACAAGCGAAATCACAATCATAGTCGCAGTGTCATTGGCAGCTCTTCTGGCTGGATCTCAAATCGGGCAACTCAAACTGCTCTCACGCGATCTAAAAGGCTCGGAACTCTCTGATGCCATTTACGGGCAATATGGCCAGCTCAATAAAATTCGTCGCGACATTGGTAGGGCGATTACCAGTGGAGGAGCGGCATGAAGTTTTTCCAACGCTCCTTTGGCAGCATCGTTCAGATCAACACACATCTTTTGTTCGCTGCGATCTCAAGCGTGATCGCTTATGCCATCTGGCCCACTCATCCCAAATGGTGGGGGTTTGGTCTTCTGGCTGTTTTTCTCTTCGTCATCGCCACCAGTTCTGTCATCGCTGCCGCGCGCACGGCCTTTGCGCTTTATGCCCGCGACAAGGTGCTGGCCGAATTCTTGGCACAAGGCAACAAACCCAAAAGCGCAACCCTGGCTGGCGACGACGCCCTCAAAGACGCGGGGATGATCGAATGAACATCACCTCTCGGCGCATTCTTGGTCTGACCTTTGCGGGCCAGGCAATCTTTGAGCCTAATACAAGCGCTTCATCCATCACCTATGCGGCGGCTGGTGGGTCGAAGACAACAGGCGTAGCGGTGCCTGCCGTACAGTCTATGCTTGCCGATCACAATCGGGCGCTCTTTATCAATGATGTGAAGAATGGCGAGATTGCAGCGCAAATTGGTGACATGTGCGCCAAGTATGGTCGCAAATTTGGTGTTGTCGATGAGTTTGGCGTGTTGGGTCAGGACAATCCCGCACGTATTTTCATCAATCCGTTTTCGGCTTTGGTCAAAGATTATGAAGGGCGAAGCTCGGATATATTGTTCGCCATAGAAAACATCACCCATACGATCATTGATGAACCCAAAGATGATGCCAAGAACAAATACTGGCGTGATGAACCACGAGAATTTATGGACCTTGGTTTGCGCATTCTACTTGCGCGAACCCCGAGACTTGCCACACCGGGAGGGCTTTATTCGCTCCTTAGCGATCCGGAAACGTGGAATCGCATGCTTGAAATTGAAGCGCGTGTTGGTGAGCCGACGCTCAAATCCCTGGCGCAGCACACCCTGGATATGCGCGAAAACAATCCGGAGCATTACGCGCAGCATGTAAGGGCTGCCCTGACAGCGCTGAAGATATTTGCACCTGGCTCTGTGCTCCATGAGGCGGGACGCCACCCAGATCTCACACATGAGGTGTTGCTAAAAGACAAATGGGTTGTGTGCTTTGTTAATCCGGTGCGCCATGCTGATCGATTGGGAGCTTATTTTGCATTGCATTTTCTCTCCCTGATGGAGGCGCAGCTTTCCGGATTGGTCGGAAAAGCAGATTACATTCTCGATGAATATTGTAATGCGCCACTGCGCACGATGCTAAATCGCGTGACGGTTTTTAGAGCTTTTGGTGCAAGGGCACATTTCATCACGCAGTCAAGGGCTGACAGCGTGCGCAAATATGGCGAGAAGGAAACAGCGCTCCTGGAGGAGAACTGCACGGTCAAGCAGTATCTCAAATTCTCCAACTTTGAAGAAGCCGAGCGGGTCAGCCGCGCCATGGGTGAAGGGCGGAACGTTTCTCATTCGGTAAATGTAGCATCGGGCAAAACGGAATTTTCCGGCAATTTGCAAACCGGTCGGGAACGACTCTTTACCGCCGATGAGTTGATGCGCTTGCCTTCGGACGAACAAATTTTGCATGTGGCCGACATAGGTTGGATTCACTGCAAAAAGATACGGCAAAATAATATTGCGCCTTATTGCTATGACCTGGGCGACAACCCTTTAGAGGGCGGTCAATTGCTGCCCGATCCTAAAGTCACGTTGCCAGTGTGTGAGGAGGAAGTGACATGACTCCCCGGCTTATACGCGCCTCTTATTTCATTTGGCTCATCATACCGCTCACCGGCTATGTGCTCTTTCAGGTCTACGGCTTGCCGCATGTGATCTGGTCTTATGACTGGAGGAACGATGGGCAGGGCTATGACCCTTTTGCCAAGCGGCATTACACGCGCTGCACGTATATCGGCGCCTTCGGCACTTTTACTGATAACGCCCCGTCTCAAGGGCGGTGCGATTGGTTCCAGTTCTATAAAAATGACGGAGGCCAGTAAGCCCATGAGTCTCGCTCTGACACAAGAAATCAAACACGCCTTCGATCTGGCAGCATTGCGTTACGAAGCGTCAAAACTTTTGATTTCCAAAGACTGGCAGGAATTTCAAAAGATCAAAAACAGCTACGCGACCGAGCGCCAATTGGCTGAGGATAATTATGTACGGGAGTATGACAGGCGCGTTGAAGTGGCCCGAAAAAAGCTGATTGCAAAAGCCGGTCAGAAGAATCGTGATTTCAAGCACCGCCTCTTTGGCACAGACAAGTTCGACAAGGCAACCATCACCCGGCAAGCCCATGCGCAAGTGCGTTATGTGCATCATGCGCTGCTCTTAGAACTCGAAACCAAGGAGAAGGAGGCCGTCAGAACTTTACTCGCACGCTGTGAGGTCCGTCAGAACACGCGTGCGACCAAAAATGACGATGAAAGCGAACGAACGCAGATGACAGAAAAGCAAAAACCAAACGAACGTCGGCGTCAGAGATGACAAGAAAAAACGCAAGAATCTTGCGCCGAAATTCCTTGAAAATAGGAATATATTCCTGTCATAATGTTCCCTATTTGTTCACCATCAAAAGAAAGGAAAAGAGCAATGAAAAAAAATGAAAATAATTTCAAAGAACCAAATCGATTAACGGAGGCCCGCGAGGGTTTTACCGCCAGGTTGCTGACCAATGCCCAATTTGAGGAGGTCATCGCAATTACAGGAATCATGGAGCGTGCAATTGCCAAAAGCGGCAGCTTCAAAAACAAACTGGGTGATTATTCCTATGCCATAGCACGCTCTGAAAAAATGGATGCGGGTAAGGCAGAGATGCTTATCCGCGATCTGTTTAGGGTGCGCACTGGCCAAACCATGAATCAAATGCGCGAAACACTGGCAAAGAGCGAAGGGGCGCTTGGCAAGAGCGCGGAGCAAACAGCTTATACTTATGCGCTAGCTGTTGGCGATATGATCCGGGACGGCAATAAAATCGCGTTTCAACGGGCTTATGCACACCAGGCCGAGATATTGGCCGGGGAGCTTGGTGTTTCAGATAACGCCGCGAAAGCACTGATGCGCGATGCCTTTAGATTATCTGAGTCCGGCGAACTTTATGAGTGGGGCAAGAGGCTAGAAGAGGAGTTTTACCGCCCTCAGATCGATGCAGAAATACGTGAGCGTCTAAGTCAAAGCGCCCAACAAGAAGAGCGCGCGGGTCCACAACAGGACCAACCGTCCAAACCACTGCAACAACAGTGGCGCCGACCACCGCGTACGCCGTCTCGTTCCAGAACTTAAACTAAATTAGAAAAAGAATCATCATGGCCCGACCGACAAAAAAGCAAACTGACTTACAAGAAACCAAGGAGCAAGGACGTGCTCTTCCATCGCTCACGATTGATTGGGAGATGTACGCCCAGTACCTCGAAGACTCAGATCTTTCAGATCAAGAAAAGAAAGAGTTTATCGAGACCTTGTGGAACCTTGTCGTTGCTTTTGTCGATCTGGGCTGTGGTGTGCATCCACTGCAGCAAGTCTGTGAGCAAAAGGACAACCTCAAGGATTTGCTCTCAACATGTGCGGATGATGTGTTAAACTCTGAAGCACAAAACCCAAAAAATGAAACTGTAAAAGCTTCCAAGAGTTCCGCGGCCCCTGTCACGGAAAGTTTGGAGCAATGAGAGGAGATATGCTGCCAAAAAACAAAGAAACACAAACGCAACGCGCGATCATCTATTGTCGCGTGTCCAGTAAAAAACAAAAAGAAGAAGGTAGCGGGCTGGATAGCCAGGAACATCGTTGCCGGGATTATGCGGTGGCCAAAGGCTGGCCAGTCGAAGCTGTCTTTCCTGACGATGTCAGCGGCGGTGGGGATTTCATGAACCGTCCCGGCATGGTGGCGTTGCTTGCTTATCTTGATGCGCAGCAGGACAAAGACTATGTAGTGATCTTTGATGATCTAAAGCGCTTTGCCCGTGACACGGAGTTTCACATCAAGCTTCGGCGCGAACTTAAAAAACGCGGAGCGATTGTCGAATGTTTGAATTTCCGATTTGAAGATACACCTGAAGGCAAGTTCATCGAAACAGTGTTTGCAGCTCACGGTGAGCTTGAACGCGAACAAAATGGGCGCCAAGTGCGCCAGAAAATGCGCGCACGCCTTGAGCAGGGCTTTTGGGTCTTCCAGGCCCCAATCGGTTATCGCTACAGTGCCTCAAAACGTGGTGGAAAAGAACTCATCCGCGATGAGCCTCTTGCCTCCATTGTTCAAGACGCGCTTGAAGGCTATGCCTGCGGGAGATTTGACAGCCAGGTGGAAGTCAAACGTTATTTAGAATCCCAACCAGTATTTCCTAAAAACAAAGATGGTGAGGTTCCCCAACAACGCGTCACCGATATTCTGACCCAACTGATCTATGCCGGTTTTATCACCCATAAGAAGTGGGAAATTAACGCCGTCCAGGGCAGGCATGACGCGCTCATCTCGTTGGACATGTTTGAAAAGATACAAGCACGCCGCACCGGGGCTGCCAAAGTGCCCACGCGCAAGAATATCAACCATGATTTTCCGTTGCGCGGATTCGTCTTGTGCCATGATTGCGACCAGCCTCTCACCGCGTGCTGGTCAAAAGGCCAATACAAAAAATACGCTTACTATCTGTGTGATACCAAAGGTTGCGAGAGTTACCGAAAATCCATCCCTCGTGCAAAAATCGAGGGAGAGTTTGAGGCGATTGTCCGCGTTCTTCAGCCAACACAAAACATGTTTGATTTGGTCAAAGCTATGTTTAAGGACGCTTGGAATAAGCGCACGATTCAGAGCGAGGTGATGTTGGAGACTTTAAAGCAAGAAGCTAAAGACACGAAGAAACAGATGGAAGATATTATCGAGCGGATTATGGAAGCCAACAGCCCGGCTGTGATCGCGGCTTATGAAAGTAAAGTTGAAAAGTTAGAACGCAAACGGCTTTTGATCGAAGAAAAACTGCAAAATGCGGCCACGCCAAGGGGGAGGTTTGAGGACGTTATCGAACTTGGTCTTACGTTTCTCGCAAACCCTTATAAACTCTGGGCTTCTGGCAGCTTTACGCTGAAGCGAACCGTCCTCAGACTGGCCTTTGCAGAGCGTCCAAGCTACTGCCGCAAAAAAGGTTATCGAACACCAAAAGCGGCCTTACCTTTCAAGGTCTTACAAGACATTTGTGCGGCTAAGTCTGATTTGGTGCACCACACACTTCGTGTGATATTTTATTTGTCTCACGCGCCAAAGGCGCTCCGACGGGGTGGGCTCGTCGCAAGATCCGAAAAGTGGGAACCGGTTTTCGAAACAATCGAGCGACTAGGGAAGCCCCGGCAACGCAAATCGCGTCGCTTGCCGCGTTCGAGGTTTTTCCTTCGAGGTGGGCCAGTTTTTATAGCTTGTTTAAAAGTGCTTTTTCAAGCTGTTGAAGATTTCATCATATGGCCTCATAAACGCGATCACAAGGTCAGGGTACCATCAATAAATTTGAGGCGCCTTTTAACCATTAACCCTTAGCTACTTCAGCCCCATGATTAATTTCGGCGAGGGTACTTTGTAATATCGACTGTGACTGGGACATGTTCAGCTTGCCTGATCTGAAGACAGTCATCGGCCTGACAACCTGAGAGCAACCGCCAGTCACTGCCAGGAAAGCAAAATAGTTATGAAACTTGCAGCCATTGTCTATCAAGAGGCACAGGGACATCAAGCAGACGACATGCTTGTCACGATCACGCAGCAATTAGAAGAGGCCGGTCATAAGCTGGCCGGTGCCGTGCAAATCAACAGCCAGTCAAAGCAACGCTCACGCTGCGATATGTCACTGAAGGATCTCGCAACGAAGAAGGTGATTGAGGTCTCCGAATACCGTGGTGCGCATGCACGCGGGTGCAGACTGGATCAACAAGCACTTGAAGATGCTGTTGGATTGGCCTTCGCTGCTGTCGAAGCCGACCCAGATCTTTTGATTGTCAATAAGTTTGGCAAACGCGAGTCGGAAGGTCACGGGTTTCGCCAAACCATTGAAGCGGCTATAGCAAAAGATATTCCCGTCGTGACCTGCGTCGGCCCTGAAAGTCTGGCCGCCTGGAAGAAATATACCTCCAGCACAGGCAGCCTGCTGCCCCTCAATCTAGACGTAACGTTGGCTTGGTGCAAAAATGCGATTGAGGGTGACGCGTCGAAAGCGTCGTAGCAAAAACGTCGGCAGTGGCTCGGTTCAGACGATCACCACATGAATACCTGATGGAAAACCTGATGAAGTCACGTATGGTTTAACCACACTACCAAATCGAAGTGCACAAGATTACAGCTCCAGGATGGGGAGCTTAACCGCTGTATTGCCGAAAAGCTTGTTCCGGTTTTGGAAAACAAGGCGTCTCAACAGACAGTTATTAAAGCTCACCGAGCGCCGCTAAATTCATGCGACATGCTTCAAAGAATTAGGGCCCCTTCGTCTAGCCAGACGCAGCGGGCCCTTTCAAAGTTCATCAAACTTTTAGAATTTTACGTTGGGGTCAAAACGGGCCCTTTGGCCATCTTCAACGCTGGTTTGATTCTCGACGTTGTAATAGCGCGCAAGCAAATTGATTTTTTCATTAACTGCAAACCCAAGTCGGACTTCGTGACCTGTGAAGTTGCTCGCACGCGTTTCAGCGGCACTTCCCCAACACATCCAATTTATCGCAATCGTTGGATTTTTGCCGCTGGCGTTTGCTGGCTATTGGTTAATGGCTGAGGTCTACGCCTATTCCCAGCAGATGGGAATCACCGCGATGGGTGGCGTGCTTGCATGGCTGTTCATTATCCAGGCGGTTTTGATCGGTACCATCATGCTCGCCGTAAATTATTATCTGTGGTGTGGGTTGATGCGAACTGATCGCGGTTCGCAGTATGCTTTGTTTGTCCTGCCAATTGCGTTTACCTGGCTCATGGGACTGATGGGCTACATCCGCTCAAGCCTTCGAACGCATTGGCATGTCTACACAATCATGAAGGACAATTCGCCTGAGGCGTTTATCCCTACGATTGGACAGGCCGGCAATACGATCACCATTGTCACGTTGGCATTTATGGCGGTGATGGTATTTGTTTTCTGGCTGAGTAGGTTGGGCTCAACAAAACAGGAAGCGCCCGTTCAGCCTGCAATGGCAGAAGGTATCGAAAAATGACCTTCCTCCGCGTTATGGCCTTCAGCATTACCGTTCTATTATCCTTTACCCTGTTTGCAGGCATTCTCCCGCAAGTTCAATCTGACCCACCTGCGCAAGAAGAAGAGCCAACTGGTTCGTTGGATATGGCCGGGCTCATCACCTATGGCGAAAAGCTTTTTTCTGGAAAGGGCACCTGTACGCTGTGTCACAACGATCTAGGTCGCGCACCTAACTTGTTGAAGCTTGATCTTGCAAAAACGTTTTCCGATCGTCTTGCCGATCCTGGCTATGCGGGTAAGGCTAAGTCAGAGAAGGGCGTCAAGGCGGTAGAAGCGTATCTGCGAGAATCACTGCTTGATCCGTCTGCCTATGTTGTCAGTGGGTTTGGCAAGAAGGGTACGGGCGACAAAGTCTCTCCAATGCCCAAGGTCGATGCCGCTCCAATCGAAATGAATGAATTGCAGGTTGCGGCACTGATCGCGTTCCTTCAAAACAAGACCCGCCAAGAGCCGAGTGTGGCAATCCCAAGCGGGGCCGACGCAGCCAAGGCGGGCGATGACGATGAGGACGACGAAGAGGAAGGGCCTGCAACAACGGCCGTTGTGGCACTGGAGAAATTTAGCTGTAGTGCCTGCCATGATCTTGAGGAAAGTGGTGCTGAAGTCGGACCAAAGTTGGGCGGCATTACCGACCGAATGAGCCGGGAAAAGATCATAGAAGCGATTGTCAATCCAAATGCTGAAATTGCCGATGGCTTCGAGGCGGGTATGATGCCTCAGAACTTTGGTGAGCAGATGCGCGTTAGCGAGCTCAATCTGATTGTTGACTATCTTGCGAAGATGAAAAATTGAGGTGCGGTTGAATGTGGCGAATTCTGAAACACCCGTTATCGATTGCCGCACTGACATTGCTCGGGCTGTATGTGGTTTTTGCATTTGTATTGCAGCCACCGTTGCCCAAGTCTCTGCTCATCCAATACATGGTGATCTGTGCAGTCGGCGTTTTATTGGTTATGAGTTTTGACGATGCCACTGCAAGCAGGGCGATAAGCCCTGTTAAGGCGTTGGTTAGCGACCCAAAGCTTAAAGTGCAACGTTTTGCGGCGCTGACAGCTGTCATGCTCGGCGCGGCGGGCATGACTTACCATGTCATCAAGCCCAGCAGTGCAGCACCTGTTGAGTTGCGCACGGTGCATCCAGCTCCGCCATCGAACCTGCGTGCATTTGGCAAGACTTACAATATGCTGAGCCTTGAAAACCCGGTGCGCAAAGCCAATCCCAAAGGCACGCCTGGTTATTCCGAGGTCATTAAGGCTGGCGGTGAGCTGTACTACAAGAATTGCATGTATTGTCATGGCGACTTGCTCGATGGTCAGGGTCATTTTGGCAAAGCACTAAATCCACGCCCAGCAAACTTCCAAGACGTTGGCACGATTGCCCAACTTCAAGAATCATATCTCTTCTGGCGCATTGCAACCGGTGGCCCCGGCTTGCCGCGCGAGGGGTCTCCGTGGGCCTCGGCGATGCCGGTCTGGCACGAGATGTTAAACGAGGAAGATATCTGGAAGATCATTACCTTTCTTTACGATTACACAGGTCAAGTGCCCCGCTCATGGGAACTGGATACAGGAACCGACAAATCAATAAAAAATAAGCATGACGCCGATGCCGCCGCGCCTCAACAAGCTGCACAAAGCAGTGGGGGTGGGCTGGATGAAACGGCTGTCACTCAGATTTACGAAAAGCGCTGCGCGCAGTGTCATGGTGCAGAAGGCGATGGCACCGGTCCTGCGGCTGACTTTATGTATCCCAAACCACGTGATTTTACGCTGGCCGTGTTTAAATACAAGACGACACATGCCGATAGTGAACTGCCGACCGACGACGACCTTCGTAAGACCATTAAGGACGGTATTCGCGGCACGGCGATGCCGGAACACACCACGACGATGCGTGTGGAAGATCGCTGGCATATCGTGAATTATGTGATGACCCTGAGAAACAACGCCGTAGCGTTGAGCTAAGGCAAAACGGTGATTCGTGCCAAGCGCATTGAAGGTGCGTTGCCGCAAGACCCGGATGACAAGGCCTGGGATGAGGCGCCAGCAATTACGTTTGCGCTTGCTCCAAACATCATCAAAGAACCACGGTTGTTTTTCTCGCTTAACGATACAGTGACCGCGCGGGCTGTTTACAATGATAAAGATATTGCGATCCGGGTTGATGTGGATGACAGAACGTACTCAGTTCCCGGCGATAAGCTGGAAAAGGAATACCGCCTCAACGATGTCAAGCCGACACGCGATGCGGTGGCGGTACAATTGCCGGTCAAAATTCCAACGACCAGTGAAAAGCCCTGGTTCCGTCACGGCGATAAAAAGCTTGGTGTGAATATGTGGCATTGGATGGCCCCCAGCACAGAGCCTAGGGCTAGTCAGCAGGTGGCGCTGTTGGATGCGTCAGGTCCTGACAAACCACCAAAACCACGTGCCGATCAGACGGGGCTTTCTGGAACGGGTGCCTGGAAAGACGGTCAATGGCGTGTTGTCTTTAAACGTGCGTTCAAGACCGACGACGGTGCCGACATTCAATTTGCAAAGGGCCGCTACATTCCAATTTCATTTGCAAACTGGGATGGTTTACAGGGCGAGAAGGGCGGTCGTCACAGCTTCACAGGCTGGTATTGGTTGCTGTTTGAGCCGAAACCCAATCTGGCATTGCTCTATGGGGCGCCTGTGGGCATGGGCTTGCTTGCAGGATTGTTCTTCTTGCTGGCGGCTAGACGTCAACGCCAAGCTGTCAAGAAGAGCTAAGCGCGGTAAAAAAGGAAGCTGAACCACACACCGCTCCACACCTCGTGTGTCCGCACGTCGTGTGGAAGACGCGCCTGTTCCCCGTTGGGACGATCAATTGGCCGGCTAGGCACGGTCCACGGGCTTTGCCTGAGTGTGAACCAGACTGGAAAAGGAGCGGTGTCAGATCAAGTCGGAACTACTACACCTCACGTCTACTCAAACGCAGATAAGATGCTCTAATTCACTCCAACACTGCGCAAGCTTGTGTTTACCTAACACTTTGAATCCCAACACTGCGCAAGCTTGTGTTTGACCTAACACTTTGAATCCCAACACTGCGCAAGCTTGTGTTTACCTAACACTTTGAATCCCAACACTGCGCAAGCTTGTGTTTACCTTGTGCAAAGCAGGGCAATGTGAACAGCAGCACGGATAAAAGCATGGAATAGGCTATGGGCATGTGGTTGCTGGCCTTTCAACTATCCAATCTAACGAAAACTCTTGCCCTTCCAAAGAAAACGTCCAGGAAAAACCCGTTCAGCCCGGACTAAGCCTCAGAATTTGGACAATAATACGAACAATAGTGCCCCTCTCCAGCCCCCTGCGCGGCATGCCTCACACAGGCGGGCGAAAAAGAGTGGCCCTAGGATTGAAGCTCCGCCCCGGGCCATGGTAGGTGAGCAAGATCAAAAAGTGAGGGGTCAAATGCCTTCCAAATTTGGATCGTTTTTTATTGCTGTGTTGATGATGGTCTCTGGCTCGCCTGTGCTGGCCGGACCTGCTTTGTTGTTTGAGGCATCTAACGGCAAAGTCCTCTATTCAGAAGATGCCGACAAAAAATGGCATCCAGCTTCACTTACAAAAATCATGACCGCTTACCTGGCGTTCCAGGAATTAAAGTCTGGTCGCCTAACGCTCAAATCCAAAATCAAATGTTCGGCTCTGGCGCACAAAGAACAACCAAGCAAAATAGGTCTACCAGTTGGCGCAGAAATGACGATGAATTTGGCGCTGCAATCGTTGATCGTCAAAAGTGCCAACGATGTCGCTGTCATGATTGCCGAAGCGGTGTCGGGTAGCGTGCCGCAATTTGTTGCCCGCATGAACGCCACAGCGGCAAAACTTGGCATGACAAAAACCAATTTCGTTAATCCCAACGGTCTTCCAGCGTCACAACAAATCACCAGCGCGCGCGACATGGCGCTCTTGGCCCAGGCTGTGGCTAAGGATTTTCCCGAGTACGCACACTATTGGAAGCAAAGCTCGTTCCGCATCGGTAAGAAACGACTCAAAAGCTACAACTCGCTGTTGAGAACGTTTGAGGGTGCCGATGGCTTCAAAACTGGTTTCATCTGCGATTCTGGTTTTAACATTGTCGCCAGTGCGACACGTGATGGGCACCGTCTTATGGCGGTGGTGCTAGGCGAGCCTTCCAGCCGAGCGCGCGGCATTCGGGCTACAAGCCTGCTTGAACACGGGTTTCAGCACTATGGCTGGAAGCAGTTATTCAATACGGTCAATTTAAAAAACATGCCCAATCAGGCTGATAACGGTACGGTTCAGAGTGTCCGCCACACTGTTAAGTCGTGGGCCTGCAACCCGCCGCGCAAAGTGCGCCGTGTCAAAAAGAAACGCTCCAAGGCGAAGCGTCTGCGTTCGGCGCAAAAGAAAGCACCCGTAAAAAAGAAGCGTTAACGTCTTGATTCAAGATTGAATTCATCAATCTGACAGACCAAAGGCCCATTAAGCGCGATTTTTTGGGCAAAATTAACCTAAGTAGGCTCCAATCGCTGCCTAACCTCACGTGATCGACAAATTTGGTGCGGCTTCGAGCGCGCCTCAACCAACATGGCGTTAATCTTGCTTTTCAAGTCTCAAAACTGCACTTGCAAAGGACACTCCATGACGTGGGACAATTTTCCCTTCGATGACTCAGGCGACGTGTGCTCGGGCATGGATGTCACCCCAGCGCCGAAAGACGTAGAGTTTATGGCTCTGGTGTTGGAAGGCCAACATGGTACGCATGCCGCAGAAATCGCCGCCTTCTTTTCTGACTATCATTGCGGACGTGGCGATGCAGGTCGGTCATGGGCCTGGGCCGGTGTCGCCGACATCGTTCGAAAACGCCAACAGGTGCGTGCAATACTTTAAATGTAACAACCGGCCGCCGCCCTGCCTCTCACCCAATTAGAAAAGCATTAAACCCGTTGCAACAGACACCACCAGCCAAGCCTGCCTCGATTGCCGCAGCGCTTGAGGCATCAGCCACTGCGCCCCAACGCAGCACGCGCTTGATCGAAAAGGGCTTCGAGGCCGTGCAAACAGCCAAACGCCTGGTGCATGAAACGCTGTTTGCCTCCGACGAACGCCAGTTCGCCAAGCGCGATGCCGTGGTGGCATTTTCAGTGCGCGTCGCAAGCGCGGCTCTGCTCTATCTCACGCAAATTCTTCTGGCCCGCTGGATGGGCAGTTTTGACTACGGCGTCTATGTCTTCGTGTGGACCTGGGTACTGGTGCTTGGTGGGCTTGCCCCACTTGGGCTCAACCTTGCCATCATTCGCCATTTGCCCGAACACAAAGAACGCGGTGAATTGAGCTTAGCACGCGGACTATTACGCAGCAGTCGTCTGTTTTCGCTGACGCTCGGCACGATCATTGCCGGCCTCGGCATTGCTGTTCTTGCAACATTTGACGGTCTGCTGGCTGACTACTACCTGCTGCCTGCCTATCTGGTCATGATTGCCATTCCAATGTTCTGCCTTACAGACATGCAGGATGGCATTGGCCGGGCGCAATCTTGGATGGCGGTCGCTTTGGTGCCGCCTTACATTCTCAGGCCTCTTCTTCTATTGGCCGGTATGGCCATGGCTCATGTTATTGGTTTGCCAACAACAGCGGCGACGGCTGCCGCAGCAGCCGTTGGCGCAACTTGGACCACGGCTGTTGTGCAAGCACTGGTTATTCACTGGCAAATGCCAAAGGAACTCAAGTCTGGCGAGCGCCACTATGCCTATAAGCCATGGCTGATGACATCACTCCCGCTATCCGTGATGATCGCCAGCGACCTAGCGCTACAAAACGTCGATATTCTTGTCATATCCCGCTTTATGACTCCGGTTGATGTCGGCATCTATTTCGCCGCCGCCAAAACCATGAGCCTGATCATGTTTGTCCATTATGCCGTTGGCAGTGCTGTTGCAAATCGCTTTGCCAAGCTCAACGCACGTGGCGACGAAACGGCCCTTCAAGAACTTGTCAAAGACTCGGTCAACTGGACGTTCTGGCCGTCCTTGCTGAGTGCACTGGTGATCCTGGCTCTTGGAAAGCCGTTACTTTGGCTGTTCGGCCCTGGCTTTGAAAACGGTTATCCGGTGATGATGATTTTGGTCGCAGGCTTTATGATCCGGAGCTCGTTTGGACCGGTTGAGTTTTTGCTCAACATGCTGGGTCAGCAAAAAATGTGTGCGGGCATCTTGGTTATCAGCGCGCTTGCGACAATCATCTTAAACTTCGCCCTTGTGCCGACGTACGGGATGGTTGGTGCTGCCGTGGCAACTTCCATATCTCTGGCTTTAGCGCCTATCCTGCATGCCATTGTCGCGCGCAGATCACTCGGTCTTGAAACCGCAATCTGGCACAATCTACCGATACGAAAAGCTGCTTAGGGCCCGTTTAATCTGCATTTGAATAAACGCAGATTAATTGCAGCGCGTTTTGTCAGGTGATGTCGCGGATGAAGCGACGCCCTAGGGCACGATCATCTTAAGTAGAAATTGTGAGCATGCTCTAATCTTTTGTCTTGGATCATGTGTTGGGTCTGACCAACACTGCGCAAGCTTGTGTTGGGTCTGGCCACCACTTTTGGCTCGAACATGATCTAGATCAACCTTGTGAAAAGTTGGCTTCGACTTTGAGCAGATAAGTTGATCGCCAGTCATGGGATAGAGTCGTGAGATAGAGTCATGGAATAGAGCGTCGCGCAAATAGCTTCACTGTGTACAACAAAAGGCGCGACGCTCTAGATCTCTACATCGCCGAACCGACAACCAACGTCCAAAAAGATTTGAATTCCGTTTTAGGATCATGAACCAATGCAATTCCCATGTGCTCAGCATCAGAGAGCAACAGGTTCTTGTTATGGCCCGGGCTGTTTTTCCAACCGCGCATCACCTCTTTGAATGAGATCTGACCGGTGCCGACATTTTCAGCTGCAAGACGCGCCTTATAGCCCGTGCGCTTCACGCGGTCCCACGGGTTGGACCCATCCGATCCGTAGTGTGAAATGCGGTCCCATTTTGCAAGATCACGCGAATGAGCTTTTGCAGCCTTTGTCAGATTTGCATTCAGACGCAATGCCTTCAGGCCCTTTTCTTTGCGATACTGATTGATGATGGCCCGTGAAAATTCAGGATCAAGCTTGGTGCGGGTGTAATCGCGCGTCGCCAAAACACCTTTCGGTGCTTTTTCATAGCTACCGCGAGGCGCTTTATCTTGAAGACGGGCAACCTGGGTTCCACCAAGCGGATGCTTGCTCGAACGGGAAATTGAGGAGGTGGGGGCTTGGCCGGAATCGTAAAAACCCGATGAAATCGAGTTCGACCCTAAACTACAAGCAGCAAGCGCAAAGGTGAGCGCTGCAATGGAAGCGACGCGATACATTTTTTTTCTCCCGCCAAAGGACGCGCGGTAACAGAATTGGAGCATCGCAAAGAGCCGTTAACCGTACGTTAATGGTAAAAGTCGCATTGCGGCGCTTTTACCGCTGACGGGCGAAAAAACGGAAAAACTTCCTTTCGGATTCAACCGTAAGACGCCTCGTTTGACGAATTGTCATTGAATAAGAAGAAGTTGACCTGAATTTGACCTCCGGGCGGCGAAACCTCGGCCAGCATAGTTAGAGCCAGAATAAAACTATAGTTGCAGCGACACCTATTGGCCCTGGCATCCAGAGTGATGTCAGCACTTTTCGCCCTGAAATCACCGTGTATATCGCCGCCGTTGCAGGCTCGCCACTTGGAACCCTCAACAAACATGGCCACAGTGTTGGTTCATCGTCCGGTGATTCGCGCGTCTGGATTTTTGACTATCAAGCTGCACCACTGCCCAGTCGGTTTATCCAGTGCAGGGGGGTTGAGGAAAGCGCAACGCATGTCACCGCGGGCCAGCGAAGCCAAATTATCGGCTGCAGCACCACGTCGCCAATTGGCAACGGGCCCATCGATTGCTGACCTCATTCTGGTTCGCATTGCATCTGAAGGTGGAGCCACGCGCAATATGGTGACGCGCGATCTTGCCCTTTACACAGCCAATAAGCTTTCGCCCGCTGAATGGCGGCAGACAGCAGACCGTGCAATTGAGGACCTTTCCAAGGCGGGTCTTACGACAGAAAAACGCGGCCGCTTGCAGGCAAATGAAGCCGGCATCAAACGTTCCGGTTTGTTTTTAGCACTTGGCGCTGACGCTCAAGAACCCTGGCAAGTGCATCGGGATATCAGCCTAATCGCCAAAGCCGTTGGCATTGACAAACTAACCGGGTTAAAACGCAAAGCGCTCGTAAAACCGGACGGTTTGAGAACACTCATTGTGCAGCACAGCTTCGGGCTGTCCGCGAAAATGAGTCAGACACCTGCCACCCTGCGCGCAGCCCTTGCTGTCATCGCGCTGCAACGCGCATTCGGAAAAAAAATCAAATCTGGGCTTGGAGACAAAGCCAATTTTCCTGCAAAAGCGTCGCGCCTGTTGGCCGGACAACTACTTGATCCAGCCCGTGAGTTTTCCACCGATGCCCAACTAATCGCGCATATTGCAGCCGACAAGGTTGGCGCCCGCCAAACCAGTCTTGAAGATTTACGCCAGGCGCTGATTTGCAAATTGACCAATGCTCTTCTTGAAGAAAAGCCGGACCCAAAACCGGTTACCAAACGCAAAGCGCCTGCCAAAAAGTCCAGCCTGCGCAAGACCTCAAATGTCACCCTGGCCGCCGATAACGACACAATACCTTCACCGATTCCAAAAACGGCGGATGGGCTGCCGGACATTCCACAATTTTCTCGCATTGTGAATGGTGTAGCATCTTCTTGTGCTGAGGGCTGGCCAGGAAACATGAAGGCGTTTATCTCACGCGTATGGCAAGCGATTCGCGATGGACACCAAGATTGGAATTTGTCCGAGGACACCTTCAAATCCATGCTTGTCGATGCGCATCGTTCTGGCAGTGTTGTACTCACCGGCGCTGACCTAAAAAACAAAACTGATCTTGAAGACTTCGAGAAGTCTGCGACTCAATACAAAAATACTGTTTGGCACTTCATACGCATTGACGCGTAGCGCGGTGCTTTTTTAAAACGGCAAAACAAGGATCCGTCATTAATGGTGCATGAGGCTTTGCAATCACACGAAACGGCGCACTTTGCAGCAGCCCTTGAGCATTCCATCACCTGGGAGGATGACCTGTGGCGGGCTGATCCAGTTGATGTGGAAGCTGTTCACGCCAAGGCACGCACCAAGTTCTTTGGGCTGTTGCAGGCCGTTCAAAAGCAAGACCCAAGCGCAGCTCAAGCCCGCATCCTTTTGTTTCACGGCCAATCTGGCGCAGGCAAAACCCATTTGTTGCGGGCACTGAGAACGGGTGCCCATCGCGGTGGACAGGCCTATTTCGGCTACGCCCAGATGACGCCGGATATCGCCAACTACGCAGACTATTATTTGCGTCGTCTCGTCCACTCGCTTGAAAAGCCATACGATCCGGATGAAGGCGGTCAAAGCGGTCTTGCCCGATTAACGCAACGTTTGGTGGCCGATGTCAGCGAGATAGACGGAGACGAACTAGAGACACTGCGCGAAGCACACCTTGGCGAAAACGAACTTGGCCAACTTGTGCTCAAGCTCGCCGATGACGTTATCGCCAGCGATCGGTTCCGCGACCTTGAACTCGACGTAAACATCGTGCGCGCATTGCTCTACCTTGAACGCCACGACCCTCGCATCGACCAACGCATTCGCCAGTACCTGCATGGCCGCCACCTGACGCCGCTAGCTCACCAATCCGTGTGTGCTCTGGACCCGAACACCGGCGAAGATCGCGCCTTTGAAATCATTACGGCATTTGGCCAACTAATGTGGACCATTGACCGCGCTGCGTTGGTGTTCTCCATAGATCAGGTTGAAGACCTACGCTTTTTTGATGATGCGGAAGAACGCTTCCAACGCGCAACCCGTGATCTCATTCAAATCGCCAACCGGCTACCCAACGCAATCATCATTATCTCATGCCTTGAAGATTTTTACGGTCAGGTACGTGGCGTGTTGGCGCAATCGTATGTTGACCGCATTGAAAAAGCTGGCCCCGTTGCGCTTATCGAAAGCCGGACAGCCGAAGAGGCCAAGGCGATCATTGCCCGGCGCTTAGAACATGATGCGCAATCACGTGGTGGCGAGTTAACCTATCCCGATCCAGCACAATTCTTTGGCCCTCAATTCTTTGAGGAATTCTCTGGCCTCTCGGCGCGTCGGCTTCTTGAATACGCTCAAAATCGTTTGAACGACAAAACTGATCGTGATGAAAACGACGACGAACTAGATCAATCAACGTCTTGGGCTTCAACGCTGGCATCCGTCCTAGGCGGAGCCATCAGCCCAGAGGTTAAATCACGCGGTGGTGACTCAGACAATACGCCGACGTTTGACTATCGTGATGCCTGGCAACGTTTCCAGAATGAGTCCGAAGCTGAGATCCCGTCTGATGACGGTGAAATGATGGACACCCTGGTTGCTGGATTAAATCTCGCTCAGGAAGAATGGTCTAAGAAGATCTCACTCGACGTGACGCGTCTTGAAATTGCCGATGATTTACCGGTGATCGACATCTCGGTGCGCCACACTACTGGTTTGCAAAATGATGTCCGTGTGTTCCTGTGCAACCGGCCAACACAAGGCGGCGGCCTTAAGCGGCAGCTCGACAAGGTTCTAAAATCCATGTCAGGGCGCAGTTGCGTTATGCTCCGCGCATCGGACTTTCCGCCCAACCGCAAAAACCAAACCGCACAAGCATTTCGCAAGTTTCGCGACCATGGCGGCCGCCAGCTCCTGGTGCCCATCCCCGAGTGGGAACGAATGATGATGGTGCGGGAGTTTCATGCCCATCACCGTCACGATCCTGGCTTTGACACCTGGTTCACTGATACCAAGCTATTGTCAAATCTGATCACGGTATTCCAACTGCTACGGCTAGATCTGCTCGGGCGCACACTGCCACGCGCCGTCTGTGCAGGCGACAAGGTAGATGAACCTACCCTTGATTTTGATGCCACCCGCACAGGCGACCATCTCTCGGTTGTTGGCGCTGGCGACAATGTGAGCTCAGGCGAACAAACGTCACAAGGCACAGATTTGGTTGCCGATGTAGCGCCAATAGACGAACTGCCACTTTCGGTAATCCTCGGTGAAGACGGACGAAAGGACAGCATCCAAGTCGGCCGACTGCAGGGCACGCAGCCAAAGCCGATCACGCTCAACAAAGACGTTCTCAAGCGCCATAGCGCTGTTCTGGGTGGTTCTGGTTCCGGTAAAACCACACTTGCGTTGACCATCATCGAGCAATTGCTGCTCAATCAAATTCCAGTCGTCCTGATCGACCGGAAGGGCGATTTGTGTAGCTACGCTAATCCCGATGTCTGGCGTGAAATTGATGACGACTTTGCCGAACGTCGCGGCGACCGCGAGAAGCTCGCTGACGAAATTGATGTTGCTGTTTACACTCCGGGGCGTGCATCTGGCCGGCCAATCTCAATCACGTTGCTGCCAAACGGTATCAATGAATTGCCGGATCACGAACAGCAATTGCTTGCAAATTTGTCGGCCGCCGCGTTGGGCGAAATGCTGCATCTCAAAAATTCAGCAACCAACCAAAAACAATCAGGCACATTGTCAGTGGCACTGCGCATCCTCGGTGCCCGCCACAGTCGTGAAGTGACGCTCGGCGATCTGATAACGTTGCTTGAGGATGAAGATCCCGAATTGACGGACATCACCCAGCGCATGGACCCGTCGGGCAAAATTCGCCGCGACCTTGTTGGTCAGCTTGATAGCTTGCGCCACCGCAATTCTGCTCTGTTTGAAGGCGGCGGCGAGCCGTTGCGCATGGATTCATTGCTCGGAAAAGGCCCTAACGCACGCGATGGTCGCACGCGCCTGTCGGTGATTTACACCGGCTTCCTCGGTGACAATGAAAACATCCTATTCTGGGTGGCGCAATTCTTGTCTGAAGCGCTTAGGTACTGCCAACGCAATCCAAACGATGAATTGCAAGCCGTCGTCATGTTCGACGAAGCTGACCTTTACATTCCATCGAATGCAAAACCAGCCACCGCTGAACCGCTACAGAGTTTGCTGAAACGTGCGCGCTCAGCCGGACTTGGCGTGATGCTGGCAACCCAATCACCGGGCGATCTCGACTATAAGAGCCGCGATCAAATTACCAGTTGGTTCATTGGTCGCGTCAGAGAAGACACAGCTTTGCGCAAACTCAAAGCCACCTTCCAAAGTGAATCAGGCCTCGACCCCGCAGCCGTTCTGCCAGGTCAAACGGTTGGTGAATTCCATCTGGTGCAAGAAGGCCTGGTGCGCGCCATGAAGGCGCAACGCTCATTGATCTTGGCGGAGCAGGTGCCGTTCGACCGTATTGAGCAGTTGGCACGCGAAACCAAAGGCCTTGAAGATCGCCAGCTACGTTTGTTTGACAAAAAATAAATTTTGCAAAGAGCCAGCGTATTAAACCATTGAACGTCTAAATTTTAGGCCGGCGTGCTTTGTGCACAGATTGAGCACTGGCTGTTGCTGCATTGCAGCAAGATATCGGTAGCGCCACTAGGCGCACCGCTAGTACTTTAAAAACGCACGCGAAATTTCCGAAGGCCGCGGTCCGTAACGACGATATTTATCTTTTATGCCGGTGGTAATTTACTGCCTTGCACTGTTCAGTGGCGCTGCCTCAGTTGAAACGCATAGTCAACAATTTTTTTTTCTGATAGTCTAATTTTGTAGTGGATCACGATTTGGAGGGAGAGTGATCTGTAATTTTGGAACTGCGTAGGCAAACATAGATCACGGTGTGGTGGCGTGGGTTGTGTCGGTTAACGTAGTGGCGGTGCGGGGTAAGCGCGTCATGTTCGTAGGTAAATCGTTTCTTATGTTGGTAGCGGCATCGCTAGTGGGTCCGGCGTTTGGCATTGGATTGTTCTTACTGCTGAACTCCATGTAGACGCTCCGAGTACGCTCCATTTAGATCACTTTCTATTGCATAATAAGCCTTGCTAAGGCTTGTTTCAGCCCCAGCGGTATTGATTTTCTGTTTCAGAAAAAATCGTCTACAAATCGCAAACGTAGCCTGCGCAATAGCTAGAGCTTTGGCATCTTTGCGCGCTCGATTTATTGGCGACCTTGACTTTGAACCACTCACCACAAAACCGCATGACTGAAAATCGACTTGTCGATGACTGCTTCCAAACATCTGAGAAGCTCATCCGTCATGACGTGGCTATTGATGAACTCAAGGCGCGCACAAAACGTGTGGTGTCACCTGAGGCGGTGGCTCTGAACGATGCTGGTGGACGGGTCCTTGCCGAAGCCACCATCGCTGCTCACGATGTACCAGCGCACGCCAATGCTGCTGTTGATGGCTATGGGTATACACATAAAGATCTTGCAGACGGCACCGATACCAAGCTCTCGGTAGCCGGACGCTCGGCAGCGGGCCAGCCCTATTGCGGTGCTCTCGGCCCTGGCCAAGCTGTACGCATCTTGACAGGTGCTGTGATCCCTGACGGCTGCGACAGCGTTGTGATGCAAGAAGACGTCTCGCTCAGTGACGACGGTAAGACTGTTGTTTTGCCGACGGACGTGCGAGCGGGTGCCAACATTCGTCCTGCCGGTGAAGATGTTGCAAAAGGTGCAACTCTTTTCTCATTCGGTCATCTCTTAAGACCGCAGGACCTGGCAGCGCTTGCCTCAATTGGCATAGGAACTGTCAATTGCTTTCAACGCCTCAAGGTTGGCATTATTTCAACTGGTGATGAGATCGTGGGTGCGGGATCACGTGACCTCAATCCAGGCGACGTCTACAATGCCAATACCCCGATGTTAATAGATTTAGTGCGCAATTCTGGATGCGACGCCCACGATCTCGGAATCTGGCCTGATCGGCGCGACCTGATTCAGGACCGCTTAAAAGAGGCTGCACAATCCTTTGATATTTTGATTACGTCAGGTGGTGCCAGCCAAGGCGAAGAGGACCACATCGCCGCCGCTTTGGACGGTCTTGGACAACGTCATTTTTGGCGCATTGCGGTCAAGCCTGGCCGTCCGATTATGTTTGGCCAAATAGACAACGTCCCGGTCATCGGGCTACCGGGCAATCCGGTTGCAGTCTTCGTTTGCTTCCTAATGTACGTCTTCCCCGTCCTGCGCTGCCTGGGTGGCAGCGACTTTCCCGATCCTAAACGGATCCATTTGCCTGCCTGTTTTGAGGTCCCCAAACGCAAAGCCGGTCGGCGGGAGTTCTGGCGCGGTACGATGAAGATGACGAACGACGGTGCTCGGATCGACAAATATCCTAAGGATGGCTCAGGCTTGATTTCGAGCCTGACAGAGGCCAACGGCCTGATCGACATGCCGGAAGACGTGCCAAATGTAAAAAAAGGTGACCAAGTCGCATTTATCCCATTTTCCGAATTCGGAATTCTGGAATAGCACAGAGATAGCCACAGGCCGGACGCAGAACGGTCCCGTGAACGCCATAAACCAGGACTAACCGTACATTCAAGCGCTGCGCCTTCGGGCGTGGCGTATGAGGCGGCACACACTCGAAGTTCACAGTCATGGTTACTTTTCTGCGATTGATCACAAGCGCATTGGAATTGCTGATTTCAGCACCCTTGCGTGTGATCAATTTTCTAACAGATTGGATCGCGTTCAACCCTCGCCTCGGCCCGCTGCGCCATGTTGCGACGGGACTGATTTTTTATGTTCTGTTTGCGCTTATGCTGGTTTATGTGTTTGCGCCTTTGCGCGGCGTCATCGGCCAAACTTATCTCGCGGAAAAACTTCGTTATGATGCTGAACGCTGGCTGGCCACGGCCATTTACGATGGGTCGGGAAGTTTTGCCGGCACCTTTGACCCGCGCCTCGACAGCCGACGCGATGTCAATTTTACTGACCGCGCCATTGAGGTCGGCGATTATCGCGCTTTCCCCGACCACAAATCGATCCCCGTCCGCGAAGTCCCTGAATATTATTGGCAGTGTCTTGTGTTTCATGAAGATCGCCACCTGGGAACCGCGCTCAATCCCTACGGTATCGATCTCCTTGGTGTTCTCAAAATACCCTATTCCACGGTCAAGCGATCTCTACGCTTAAAGCGCATCGCGTTCGGCGTTGGCGGCTCGACGCTACCAATGCAATTTGCACGCGTGATCTATAAGACACCGCCGCATAGACATGAAAATGCACTGACAAAAATCAAACGCAAGGCCGCTGAGTGGTGGCTGGCACCCGTAATTTATCATGAACTCACACGCGGTGGTGACAACAAGGCTTTGAAACAGTGGGCTGCCAACCATTTATGGTTAGCTCAGCGCACCGGCGGTACACCGCTGCATGGAATTGAAGTGACGAGCCGCATTGTATTTGGCAAGGAAGCCAAAGATCTAACCGCAGCAGAACAGTTCGTTCTTGCTTCTGCTGTCAAACGACCGATCATTCTTCTCGAAGGCAACGAACGGCTAAACGCGGTTCGTCTTGATCGCTGGCGCTACATCGCGGAAGTGCGCGCCAAAGCCTGTGCTAACAATATCATCAAAGATGACGAAGACAAAAAGCAGATTCTGTTTGAATTAGTGACGCTCGCCGGTGGCCCACCGGACCCCCAGGTCAAACCAAAGCTGCAAAAAGCACTCGACAAGTATGCGCCACGTCTTGCCCGACGCGCCGAAGCTAATCCCATTATTCGCGCCAATGCCCTAATGCCAGCCGCCCGTTTTGGCATTCGTGAAGAAATGAAACAGGACTGGGGCTACGATTGGCGCTCATACGTTCGCGGACTGACAACAACATTTGATGCCGCAGACAACCTTGCCTTTTCAAAACAGGTTGAAACAACGCTCGACAAACTCGAGCAGCGCTATCGCGACCGTATTGGCTCGGACTACACCCTGAGCGCAAAAACTGTATCCAACGACACAAGCAAACGTCGTCCAAACATCATCGTTGCTGCTGCCGACACCGAAGGCCGTATTGTGCGCTACTATGAGGCCGACCAAACCGCCGCCTACTTTGGTTCTATGAACGCCCGCGACCGAGCGTCGGGATTTTACGAACCCGCGCGCGAGGGCCGGATGATTGCCTCTACCGGAAAAGTGATCGCGGCGATCGCGATTGCCAACGAAGGCCGTGACCAGGCGGGAACACTCTATCTTGACACCAAAGCCCCCGCACAGGGCCTTGAAACCTGCCGCCGGAATGGCAACCAACGCCACGGTCGGCGTGCGCTTGTGTCCTTTGCGTGTTCGCTGAACGATCCATTGCTCAACCGAGCCGCCAAGCTCGGTCAGCGACGCATCAAAACCTTGATCGATACGTTGGGCTTCAATATGCCACCCGCCAACGCGTCAGGTGAAGGCACGCCACCCTCGACGGCTGCTGTATTGGGGCAAATATCAGGTAGCCCAAGGCGGGTGCATCACATGTCATCGGTCGTGCTTGCCTCTCTCTTGGGCCGTCACAAAGCACCGGTGCAAGAACCGTCCCTGGTCAAAGCCTATGATTATATAAGCCCGGAGCTTGCTGAAAGCGCTTCTCAGACTGTGACCTCAATTGTGCCAAGCGAAGTGATGCGGCCACGCGCACGCTGGATGGTACGTCGCCTGCTGCAAGCACCGCTGTGCTACCACATCAAAGGTAAATCGCACGGCACATTGAAATCTCTATCGAAGTGGTGCGCGCGCCGTCGTGCGGACCTCACTTTTCACTTCGCCAAGACCGGGACACAAGTCACGGAGGATCCTGATGCAACTGTCGATGCCTGGGCAACAGGCGGCATTCAATTCTCATCAGGCGCCGCCTATTCATATGTAGTTGTCGTTGGCACAGGTTCAGCGCGTATGCCTTGGGCCCGGCGTCTGCATTCCTCGCAAATCGCAGCACCGCTTTTAGAAACTCTGTTGAAAGATCTGAAAGTTCACGCTGCCGCACATCCTCGCCGAGATCTCCTGCCAAAACCGGCAGCCCCACGCCCGATGGCAAAAGTCAATCAGCCCACAACCCTCACCACTGGCGCCCTGTCCTCAGCGCGTGTGCAACGAAGACAAAATAAGCCGGACGTTACGCCTTCGGATTTACAAATGCGGACGTTACGGAGAGGGCGATAAGGCATGCTCTATATCAACCTGCGAAAAGTTGGAACGTGACTTTGAGCAGCTAAGTTGATTGCCAGTCATGAGATAGAGCGCTGAGATAGAGCGCTGAGATAGAGCGCTGAGATAGAGCGTCGCGCAAATAGCTTCACTGTGTACAACAAAAAGCACGACGCTGTAGTCCCCTGAATTCAAAACGTCTGCACCATTTAGGACTACGATTGCGCGGCTAACGCGGCTGCACGTATGGCTTCAATGTTCTTTTTATAAGCCTCAGGCGTGCCACCTTTAAACACAGCCGAGCCAGCAACCAGGATATTGGCGCCGGCTGCCACGACCAACGGCGCGGTCTCTGGCGTTACGCCTCCATCCACTTCGATATCAATATCACGCGCGCCAACCATGGCTTTAACAGCGCGGATTTTTTCAACAACCGAAGGAATGAAAGCCTGACCACCAAAACCTGGGTTGACCGTCATCAACAAAATCAAATCAACCCGATCTAAGATGTTTTGGATGATATCAACTGGCGTTGCTGGATTAAGCGCGACGCCTGCTTTCTTGCCGAGGCTACGAATAGCCTGGAGGCTACGATCCAAATGCGGACCCGCTTCTGCGTGTACCGTAATAATATCAGAACCGGCATCGGCGAAATCAGCGAGAAAGGGATCAGCCGGCGCAATCATCAAGTGGCAGTCGAACACCTTATCGGTTGCGTTTCGAATGGTTTTAATGATCGGCGGGCCAAAGGTGATGTTGGGTACAAAGTGACCATCCATCACATCGAGGTGAATCCAGTCTCCACCCGCCTCTGCAACAGCGGTGACCTCTTTCCCGAGCCGTGAAAAGTCGGAAGACAAAATGGAAGGCGCGATGCGCAATTGTCGAGACATCTGTGAAAGCCCTTTTGCCGCCGAAATGTGAACCGGTACCAGATTAGAGCATCTGTTTAAGGTGACCCGGCCAGAAATTCCAGTACATCAAAGCATAAAACGTGGTCTATTCACGCTTAAAAGAAGGTGCGCCTCTTGCGTTCCATCAACTTCAAGATCAATGGCGTCAAAATCAGCTGCATCGCCAGGTCCTGCTTGCTCCCTGGAATGACGATAGAATTAGCGCGCGACATGAAACTATCGTGGATCATGGACAGAAGATAGGAAAAATCGATACCACTCGGCTGTCTAAAGCGGACAACAATCATCGATTCATCAGGCGTTGGAATCCAACGGGCCACAAACGGATTTGACGTATCGACAATTGGCACCCGCTGAAAATTGATATCCGTCTGGGTAAACTGCGGGCAAATATATTTTATGTAATCGGGTAAACGGCGCAGGATCATGTCGGTTACGGCATCCGTTGAATATCCCCTGACGGATTTGTCACGATGGATTTTTTGTATCCATTCCAGGTTCAGCACTGGAACAACGCCAATTTTTAAATCCGCCAGTTTGGCAATATCAACGTTGTCTGACACGACAGCACCATGTAGTCCCTCGTATACAAGAAGGTCGGTTCCAAACGGTAGATCTTCCCATTCTGTAAACGTGCCGACAGGGGTGTCAAATTGGACCGCTTCATGCTCATCGTGAATGTAGTGACGGCCGCGCCCGGTTCCCATATCGCCATAGGATTTAAAGACGCTCTGAAGTTCTTCCAGGAGATTAGCCTTTTCACCAAAGTGGCTAAAATCTCTATTTCCTTTGGCTTCTTCTTCCGCAATGGCTTGGTGCATGTCCTCGCGATTGTATCGGTGGAACCCATCGCCCGACATGAATGCCGCATTGATACCTTCGCGCCGGAAAATATAATCAAATGTTCTGCGAACGGACGTGGTGCCAGCGCCAGAAGAACCGGTAACGGAAATGATGGGATGTTTACCTGACATTTCTTATTCGACTTAATCCTACATGCCCAAATTTCAGGCGACCTCAACACATTATGATCGAAATAGTCCTCGGTTTCGAAACAGTGGCGAACGTTCACCTTCCGTCACTGGGTTGTTGTGAAGGCGCATTACATAGGCGACTTCCTCACGTGACCCGGCAACCACAGGGATGTGCTGATGAAGTGCACCCGGCTCAACCTCCAATATTCGTTCATGCCCCGTTGAGGCAGCACCACCAGCCTGCTCAATAATTAAGGCAATTGGGTTGGCCTCGTAAGTTGCACGAAGCCGCCCATCTTTGTAACCGGGTCGCAAGTCACCTGGATAGAGAAAGATCCCACCACGCTTAAGAATTCGATAGAATTCCGCCACAGGCGAAGCTGTCCAGCGCATGTTGAAGTCTTTTTCGCGCGGTCCAGTGCGGCCTCGGTTGCAATCGCTGAAATAGGTGCGGATCGGCTGATCCCAATGGCGATAATTGGATGCGTTAATGGCGTACTCGGTGGTCGTGGGTGGAATTTTAACACTTTTATTCGTGCGCTTTAAAAGCCCATCAGTCAAATCCAACGTGAACAGATCGGTTCCAGATCCGAGCGTTAACGCAAGGACTGTTTGGGGACCATAAACAAAAAACCCGGCTGCAACCTGATCAACGCCCTTTCTGAGGAATGGCGTATTGATACTGTGGTCTGAAGCTGTTCTGCTAAACGGCAAAACAGAAAAAATTGTGCCAACCGGTGCGTTGGTGGTCGTGTTCGAAGAACCATCAATTGGATCGAGCGCAACACAAATGGGTGCTCCATCATTGAACATTACCGCGTCATCAAGTTCCTCTGACGCGACGGAGGCCACGGGAGCCGAACGCAAGGATTGCAACAAGATGTCATTCGCAATCACGTCGATTTTCTTTTGCATATCAACGCCGGTTCGTTTGCCTGTCGTTGCACCAAGAGGTGCTGACAAACTGCCGCCTAGAAGCAAGTTGGAAATATCTATGCAGGCTGCACACAATGCAACAACAGTTTGCGCCACCTCTTGGCGCGCGGCATCCTGACCGGCCCATCGACCGAGGCAACTTTTGAGATCTAACCTATCCGACATTAACATTCCGCATTGATCAAACACCGCTTACGTAATTCGCATCTTTCGCACATTTGCTGCGCAAAATTGCCATGTGAACGCACACTTGCACGCAGACCTAGCACATAACAATACAGGTGGCGCACGCAATACTGCAATAATGTGGCTTGCAGCCCATCAGATTTTGGCGCATTTATAGAACCTTATCAATTTTAGAACTTAGGATTGTTATGCCATGGGTCTTTTTTCTTCAAAAGATAAGTCTGAGAGCGCCAAAGCGGAAATCGAAAATAGTCAGAATAATACCGCCGACGAAGCGCAAGCCGCTACTCTGCAGGCCGCTCCAACAACGACCACCGCAAATCAGCAAACACCACCGCCTGAGAACGATGAAGATAGTCGGCCCGATCTCACACCTGAAGAAGCCCAAAAGCATGCCGCTGTTGGCAAACAGATGGTTGCAGCATTTGGTTCGCTCGTGACCCTTTTGATGCGTTCGGAAAAAGATCGACCCCGCCCAATAGCTGATCTTGAGTGGATGGTTGCACCCGCCATCTCTACTGGGCAATTTGCTATTGCGGATGCGCAATCAAAAAAGACAGGCGCCATTTCTCCTATCGGAGCCGTCTTGTGGGCCATGGTTTCAGAAGAGGTCGACGCAAAGTTGTCGAACACATCCAATGAACACGTGCAGCTACAGCCTCAGGATTGGCGCTCTGGCAACATACCTTGGATTGTTATGGCGATGGGCGATAAGCGCGTTGTGGCTAGTCTCATCAAGAAGCTTTCGCAAAACGTCTTCAAAGACCATGCGCCGAAAATTCGCTCACGGGATAAAGATGGCAAATTTGTTGTCGGTCGAGTGCAGGCGTCTGATCAATCTGAAGTGACCCATTGAGGTAGGCCGCGCAAGATCATCCTGCCAGTCCGCAATCTACAGCATCGCGCCTTTTGTTGTACACAGTGAAGCTATTTGCACAACGCTCTATCTCAGCGCTCTATCCCATGACTCTAATCCCATGACTGGCGATCAACTTAGCTGCTCAAAGTCGCGTTCCAACGTTTCGCAGGTTGATATAGAGCATGCCTCACGTTTGATCAGTCACAGACAAGTTGCCCTAAATTTTAGACCTAGCTCGCAAGGGCGTGCGGAAAGAGATCTTCAAGATCATCTGCGAGCACGTGGTCAAGGCTCATCGCTTCGCCGCGCCCAACGCCAAAGTAGTTAAATCCAGCGGCTTTTGCGAGTTCGGGTTGGAATACGTTGCGAAGATCAATCAGCACATCACCGGTCATCGCCGCCTTAGCCGCGACAAGATCAAGGGTACGGAACTCATTCCATTCCGTGAGAACGGTCGCGATATCCGCTCCCGACACCGCTTCTAATGCCGTCTCACACCATGTCGCGCCCGGCAGCAACGGTTCGGCATTTTTACGGCCTTCCGGATCATAAATTCGAATGACGGCGCCGCGTTCTTGCAGCATAGGCACAATAACGAGGCTTGGTGCATCGCGCATATCGTCTGTATTGGGTTTGAAGGTCGCGCCAAGTATAGCGACTGTCTTGCCACGTACCGAGCCACCCATCGACCGCTCAATGCGGCCAGCCATTGCCAGCTTGCGTTCTTCATTGACCGTTTGTACTTGCTCAATCAATGACAGCGGCGATTTGTTCTCGCGGCCTGTGCGAATGATTGCAGAGACATCTTTCGGGAAACACGAGCCACCATAGCCAGGTCCCGGGTGTAAAAACTTGTCGCCAATGCGCCGATCTTTACCAATGGCATGCGCCACTTCCTGAACATTGGCGCCCACTTCTTCACACAGGTCGGAAACCTCATTTATGAAGCTAATTTTCATGGCAAGAAATGCATTCGCCGCATATTTTGCAAGCTCAGCAGACTCCCGCGAGATGAAAACCACCGGTGCACTTCTGAGCGAGAGAGGTTGATAAACACGCTCCATCACCGCGCGCGCTTGGTCGTTATCAATACCAACCAAAACACGGTCGGGGTGTGTAAAGTCTTGAATGGCAGAACCTTCGCGCAGAAATTCAGGATTTGAGCACACCGCAAAATCAGCGTCCGGTCGTAGTTCACGCAAGCGGCGTTCAATCTCGCGACTTGTGCCAACGGGCACCGTTGATTTGGTGGTGATAACGGTAAAACCTGTCAGATGCGGGGCCAGTTCTTCAACGGCAGAATAGACGTAAGACAAATCAGCGTAACCATCTCCGCGACGCATCGGCGTGCCAACGGCCAAAAACACAACATCTGCCTCCGCGGCAGACGAACCCAGATCATCAGAAAAGGACAACCGGCGGGTCTTCATGTTACGCAGCATCAGATCATCAAGACCTGGCTCAAAAATTGGAGGAACACCAGAGCGCAATTTCTTTAAGCGCTCCAGATCTTTGTCGACACACGTTACAGTCCAGCCAAATTCGGAAAAACATACAGCAGACACCAGTCCGACATAGCCTGCGCCGATCATACAAATTTTCAAGGCCATCGCCCCCAGGGTTAACGCCGCGTTTCAAAACGAAACGCCACATCTCAAACGTCGATGGCGCACTATGGGCCAGGAGGTTTAAGGCTAGGTTGACGGTGGGGTAACAGTTCGATTTTTGGAGATTTTAGGATGTATTTAGGCCGCCAGAGCAGTGCCCTGGCGGCCAAACATATTCAAGACTCTAAAGTCTTTACGCGAAATCGCAATCACGCAACTCGCTTTATCTCTCTGATTACGCGTGCCCTTAGTCTCAAAACCGGTGTCCACTTTTGGCAAACACACTTTAAAATAAACCTTGAATGAGGCCGTCATCATCTAGACAGATTGAATCTGCCGCTGGTTTGCGCGGTAGGCCCGGCATGGTCATAATCGCGCCAGTGACGACCACAACAAACTCAGCCCCAGCCGACAACCGCAGTTCTCGGATTGGAACGATGTGTCCTTTAGGCGCGCCGCGCTTTGTTGGATCCGTTGAGAAAGAGTACTGCGTTTTGGCCATACACACCGGCAAATGCCCGTAGCCAGCATCTTCCAGATCTTTAAACATCTTCTCAACGCTGGCGTCGCACGAAATATCGGCTGCGCGATAAATCTCCGTTGCAACTGTCTTGACCTTGTCACGTAGAGGCATGTCGTCTGGGTAGAGTAGTTTGAAGTTCGCCTGACCAGAGCCCATCATGCCTGCAACATGTTGGGCTAGGCCTTCAGTACCGGCACCACCGTCAGACCAATGCGAACACTCAAAGGCACGGGTACCCATAGATTCAGCAGCTTTCATCACTTCTTGAACTTCGGCATCTGTGTCCGTGATAAACTTGTTGACTGCAACCACGGCAGGCACACCAAACTTATCCACATTTTCGATGTGACAACGCAGGTTGGAACACCCTTCTGCAACCGCCGCTACATTTTCATTGGTAAGGTCATCTTTGGCCACGCCACCGTGCATTTTTAGCGCCCGGACTGTAGCCACAATAACAACCGCTTCTGGGCTGAGGCCCGCTTTACGACACTTGATATCGAAAAACTTTTCAGCGCCAAGGTCAGCGCCAAAACCAGCCTCTGTCACAACAATGTCTGAGAGCTTCAGTGCGGTCTTAGTAGCCAGAACTGAATTACAGCCATGTGCAATGTTGGCAAACGGTCCGCCGTGAATAAACACTGGATTGTTTTCCAGGGTTTGCACCATATTCGGCATCAGTGCATCTTTCAGCAACACGGTCATCGCACCTTGGCCGTTCACTGCACTGGCCTTAATGGGTTTTCGATCACGCGTGTAACCGACAACGATGTTACCCAGACGACGTTCAAGGTCTTTCAGATCCATGGAGAGACAAAGAATTGCCATAACTTCGGAGGCAACCGTAATATCAAATCCATCTTCACGCGGGAAACCGTTGGCAACACCACCAAGCGAATTAACAATTGAACGCAACGCCCGATCATTCATATCAACCACGCGCTTCCACGCAATGCGCCGGGAATCAAACTCGGCTCCATTGCCCCAATAGATGTGATTGTCGATCAACGCCGATAGCAGACTGTGTGCTGACGTGATGGCGTGAAAATCACCTGTGAAGTGTAGGTTGATATCTTCCATCGGAATCACCTGGGCATAGCCACCGCCAGCCGCCCCACCCTTCATACCAAAGCACGGGCCGAGTGAGGGTTCACGAAGACAGCACATCGCTTTTTGACCAATGCGATTGAGGCCATCTGTCAATCCAACCGTTGTGGTGGTCTTACCCTCGCCAGCTGGTGTCGGGCTAATCGCTGTCACTAGGACCAACTTGCCATCAGGTCGCGACTGAAGTGATTTGATGTAGTCCGCCGTGAGCTTAGCCTTGGTCTTACCGTAAGGCACAATCGCGTCATCGGGCACATCCAATTTAGCGGCAATCTGAGCGATAGGAAGCGGGCTTGCTTCGCGAGCAATTTCGATATCTGATTTAACTGCCACGGGTTTTCCTCCAAACGTTTTTCTTAATTTCGTCATCCGTGATCTGGGACTGAAGCTCCCTGGATCAAAAGTGATGCCTTATTCCTGCTATATATTGGCTGGTTGAACGCGATCAGCCAAGATCTTTGCTGATTTTTTTTTTGATAGGCTGTGCAGCCCAACCCCTTCTACAATAGAACTGGCTTGTTCACACTAGAACATTATGATGACGTTCAGCCCCAAAGCGAAGAATAACCAAGCGGGTGCTGACTTTTTTTAGTTGGCCCCTCATCGCCCATGTTTTTGTCAAAAAATTCCAAAGGTTGAAGTGCTGCAATGCGACAAAGACCTCATCAACTCAAATTACGCCTTGCAGCACGGCCAAGGTTTTGCTGTGGGTGCTTGTGTCTCGAACGGCCAGATAGAGCGAGAGCGCAACGCATATTTCAGATAACGCGAGCCATTAAGACCTCTATCCGCAATCAACGCAAAGCGTTGGCATTGAACGACAACAAGACACACAGTCCGCAAGCCGTATCCCGACCAAGGCGTTAAGCTCTCTGTCGGAGAGGCAAACCTAACCAAAGGCACCGAAGTGGTGCGAGATACCGGTGCCAATCTCGCGCACCAACTCATAAGCATCCTCAATCGGCTGGAAAATTTCATCCTCCAAGCGTCCATAGTCTTCCATCGATTGAGGTCGATAACTGGCTTTTTCCATATAACGCTCGTCATCCTGATCAGCAGCAGACGTTCTCGGAAAGGCTGCGCGCATAAATGGCGTCAACTGTGGCACATCCAGCGACAATGCCCAATTGAGAACCTGTTCTGGGCTGACGTCATTCTTCGTGGAAAATTTTGGCAACTGTGCTGCTAAAATAAAGACGCGCATAATGAGTGCCAGGCGAACAGCATGCAGAACATCAAGTTCAAGGCGATCATCATCGGGGATTTTTCCACTCTCAAGACCGATGTCTTCCAGCAATGCGTGCAACTCTACAGCATCCAGCCGAAGGTGATGAGCGAGCCCGGTAATAGCACCAGCCCGCGGGTCTTCCAAAAGTGTGGTTGCCAGTTTTCTAAATGCGGGCTCAAGTCTTGGCTCTTGTCCCCATGACGCGCGCGAAGCCCAGAACCCGGCGTCAAATACCATGGCATTTGCACCCATGGCGTTGAGACTCGACAATTGCTTACCACGCGCAATGAGCTCGATCAGCGGACGCAACCGATTGGAGCCCTTGGCCATTTTAACGAAGCGATCCCGCTCTGAGCCAACTGCGGCTCCAAGGCCAGAAACGACGTTGGCAACATACCCAAATTGTTGCAAAATCGCATTGTTAGGGATCGCGCGCATGCGCGCAGGGTCACCACGATCAACCGCCGTCAACGAACCGCTTTGACGTTTCACCGCTCGAGACCCGGTTTTGTACAAAATGTTTGAGCCAAGAGCGCCAAGCAACGCCCGATATCCCGGGTGAGAAAATATATTCTGTTGGTATTCCCTGAGACGCAGAAGAAAGTCGAGTGACAGATCCTGATCGAGATAAAACGGATCTTCTCCAACGCGGGCATCAGCACCGTCTTGGATCACTGTCGCCAAAACGCGTGTTGAAATCGGTTTGTCGGCAAACCACAAATATCCATCACCGCCCTGGAAACTTGTTTCATGTTTGAGAGACAGCCCATGGCGTACGAACCGCCATCGTGATTCATCTGACAAAACATAGCGCAAGCGCCGCTTGAGATTTCCTGGGTGAGCACCACGGCCCATAGATTCGCCATGCGTTGAAAAAATCAATAACTCAACGCCTTCAAGCTCAAGATGGCGACGGCTTATCATTTCCGCAAGGGCGTGATGCAGACGCTCAATAGAGAGCGTGGCAGCGACTTGACCAATAAACCGACCTGCATCCGAAAATCCTGTCTGGACACAAAGACGTCCGCGACGGCGCACATATTCACGATAAGATTCTTCTTCCAGCAACCGTTCAATGAGGCGCGCACCACTCTCGAGGCCTGCAGGGGTTTCAAACAGCGGAGAAATATCAACGATATCTTCTACGCCAAATAATTTTGCAAAGAAAATCGCAATCAGAATCGTAGCAGGGCTTTCGCACTCCGCGATCAAAAATCGGACAGGGGTTTCAGCATCAACATGCTTGCGCAGTTGTGCAATCATTGCGAACTGGCGAATAGCTGTTGAATTTTCAAGGTCCAATGTCTTGAAATTCACGGTATGTGGCTTGGCGTTGCCGATCATCTCTACAATGCGCACCAGAGCCTGCTGTTCGGTAAGGTCCTGCGTCCAGGGTTCGTGCACATAAGCACGCAATGCATTGCTAAGTTGCACGGAGTTGATCCGCACGTGAATGTGCGAACTCCCAAGACCTGTGGCACAAACCAAGCCCGACAAAGACGCCAACTTGCACCTGTCGATCTCACGATCCACGTGGCTAATCAACTCGTCAAAAAGAGTGATCAGCGACTCGGTCGATGTAAGATTGTAACCTTCAGAACGCGACAGGAGATTGGCAGCGTCAGCGCCCGGAATTTGCTTCAGTTCAGCCTTTTCCAAAGCCTCGATCTGAGCTTCCACGGCTGCAACAGCCAAGTCCAATTTACCAGTTACCTGACGGACCAAGCGTTGTAGTTCGGGAGTTTCGTTAAAGCTTTCCTTAAGCTCAAAAAAGCGAGACCGTATATCATCAAGCGCTGTGCACTTTTCTTTGAGACGCACCAGAAACGAATCGCGCCACGTTATGTCTGTCCGACCATCGAGGTCATAACCGACCCAAGATGCCACCGTCACAAGACGTGGTTTCAAAGTGTAAGCGCGAGGACCGAAGTTGTCTGCCGCCACCTCAAAGAACCGATCCAGAAGATCGACATAGCTCTGACGCACGTGCCCAATAGCTTTTTGCACGCGGCGGTGTTCGTACTCGAGTGTGAGATTATCATCTGGACGATGAGCCAGACCAATAGGCTGGGCGACATCGGCTTCGCTACCACGAGAAGCGATCTCGATCACTTTCTCTGTCAATTCATCTGACATCCCAAAAGTTGGATGGGCTGTGAAAACAATACCGCTTCTTGCCCGGCTCCAGCGATGTGCAAATTTTTCAAATGCCGAATCTTTGTCAACATCCTTTTCGATACGCGCTGCAACGAAGTCTCCGAACTCTTTGATCGTTGTCTGGTCATCGACAAGACCAATGCGTTCGCGCAGTGCTTTGGCACGACGCACACAAGCACGGTCCATTAACCGTTGCACGAGTGCTCTTAGATCATCAAACGAAACCTCGCCCGCTTCAAGCTGACGAGACAACTTAAAAGCAACGTTGATGATTGGGTTGAGAAAGGGTTGGTTGGGTATTTCCTTGCGAAGGGCGCGCAATTCATCTCGCAAGTCAAATTCATTGAGACTTACATTAGGTGAAGATGGTGATTCCGTCATCGCAGTCCTCCAAGAGCTTTGTTGAATCACATCGCAACACGCCAAGCACATTGTTTCTATCTTCAGCAGAGATAGTAAATCCATGCCAACATATCATCACTGTGTCACTTCTTGCACCGCACAACGTTGCTACTTGAGAATGCGTTTTACGGCTTCACCCATGTCTGATGGTGTTTCTGAAATCTCAACGCCGCAACTCCTGAGAATTTCAACTTTCTCTGCAGCAGATTCGCCTTCGCCAGACACAATAGCACCGGCGTGACCCATGGTGCGACCCTTGGGGGCTGAAAGACCAGCGATATAAGCAACAACGGGCTTGCTCATGTTGTCTTTTACCCAGCGCCCAGCTTCTGCTTCTTGCGGACCACCGATTTCGCCAATCATCAAAACAGCATCTGTATCCGGGTCATTCTCGAAGTGCTCAAGAATATCACGATGCGAGCTACCATTAATTGGGTCACCACCAATACCAACAGACGTTGAAACACCGATACCGAGATTCTTGAGCTGTTCGGCAGCCTCATAACCCAGCGTTCCAGACCGACCCACGATGCCAACACGGCCCTGATCATAAATGTGACCAGGCATGATGCCGAGCATAGCCTTACCAGGTGAAATCGTGCCCGCACAGTTAGGTCCCGTTAGAATCATACGGTTTTCTTTTTTATAGCGACGCATGTAGCGCTTAACGCGGATCATATCCTGAGCTGGAATACCGTCGGTGATGCAAACACAATATTTGATGCCGGAATCGGCGGCTTCCATAATTGCATCCGCTGCAAACGGTGGTGGCACAAATACAATCGATGCCTTTGCCTTGGTTTCTTCGACCGCACCTTTAACAGTGTTGAATACCGGACGGCCTAAGTGGCTGTTACCGCCTTTGCCTGGTGTGACACCGCCAACAACATTGGTGCCATAATCGATCATTTCCTGGGCGTGAAACGTGCCAATGCGGCCCGTAAAACCCTGGATTAGGATCGGCGTGTTCTCATCAATAAAGATCGCCATTTTGTTAAGCTCCTCTAACTCAGGATTTGTTGGCCGCAGCGACGGCCTTTTCAGCTGCTTCGGCAAGGGTCGCGGCGGAAATCATTTTCAAACCACTTGAATCAATGATCCGACGACCCTCTTCCACATTGGTGCCGGCCAATCGCACAATAACTGGAACCTTGATATCAAGCTCCTTGATCGCGTCGACGACACCTTTGGCAACCCAGTCGCAACGATTGATGCCAGCGAACACGTTGACCAGGATCGAGTTGACGTTCTTATCCTTGAGAACAGCACGGAACGATTTGGTGACGCGTTCTGGTGAGGCACCACCACCAATATCGAGGAAGTTTGCAGGCTCGCCACCTGAAAGCTTGATCATATCGAGCGTAGCCATGGCCAAGCCAGCGCCGTTGACAATGCAGCCGATGTTGCCATCAAGCCCGACGTAGGAGAGCCCGCGATCATTGGCGTACGTTTCGCGAGGGTCTTCCTGGCTCTTATCGCGGAGCTCTGCAATTTTTGGGCGCCGGAAAAGTGCATTGTCATCGAAGCTCATTTTGGCATCGAGGCAAACCACACCTTTTTGCTTCGTCACGACCAACGGGTTGATTTCAACCAGTGTCGCATCAAGATCGCGAAAGGCGCGGTAACAGCCCAAAATAGTGCGCTCAAACTTCGACACCAACTCAGGTTCCACACCAAGACCAAAAGTCACTTCGCGGGCCTGAAAGCCCTGCATACCAACGGCGGGGTCAACCTCAACTTTGATAAGTGTTTCAGGTTTGCTGGCAGAGATTTCTTCAATGTCCATTCCACCTGCAGCTGACGCTACGACGACAATGCGTTCTGCGGCACGGTCCATGATAAAGGACAGATAGATCTCGCGATCGATATCGGTGCCTTCTTCAATATAGAGCCGCGAGACAAGTTTGCCTTGTGGGCCTGTCTGATGGGTGACGAGGCGCTTACCCAACAAAGCTTCTGATGCGTCTTCAATTTCTTCATCAGTACGACACAACTTGATGCCACCAGCTTTACCGCGTGCACCGGAGTGGATCTGAGCCTTGACCACCCACATAGAGCCACCGATTTCATGCGCTCTATATACTGCCTGCTCTGGCGAATAGGCGAGCCCACCGCGTGGCACAGGAACACCGAACTTTGCCAGCTGCTCCTTGCCTTGGTATTCATGGATATCCATTGTTTCACTCCTGGAAAACGTTTCCTCAATAGGTTGGGCCGAATTTCGTTGCCCCAACCAGGGCCGTTTTGTTTTATTATCTTCGGCGCTGGCTGCGAGCGTCGAAACGCTCGCCTCCAAAAAGTGCGTTAGCCTTTTTGTGCGGCTTCTGCAGCCTTGATCGCCTTAGCTGTCGTCAACACGTTGTTGGCCATCTTTTCGGATGCCGCATCAATCATCTTACCATCAAGGGAAGCTGCACCTTTGCCCTGTGCTTCGGCTTCCTTCAACGCAACGAGAATCTTTTCAGCGCGATCAACTTCGGCAGGCGGTGGCGAGAACACATCATTTGCGAGCTCGATTTGGCTTGGGTGAATCGCCCACTTGCCTTCAATGCCAAGAGCAGCCGCACGCTTTGCACCAAGGACGTAACCATCTGGATCGGAGAAATCACCAAACGGACCGTCAATCGGGCGCAAGCCATAGCCACGGCACGCAACTGTCATGCGTGACAACGCAAAGTGCCACTGGTCACCTGGGTAATCAGGGTTGAGACCACCGATCACAACGGTCCGCGCACGGTTGTAAGCAGCGTAGTCGGCAACGCCGAAGTGCAACGCTTCCAGGCGGCCACCATATGCTGCAATCTTTTCAACATTGGCCATACCAAGAGCGGTTTCAATAAGCGCTTCCAAGCCAATACGATTTTTAAACTTCTTTCCCATCTCGATCTGGTTGACCATGGCATCAACCATGTAAAGATCTTCAGGCACACCAACTTTGGGCACCAAAATGGTATCAAGCTTGTCACCGGCCTGTTCCACCACATCAACGATGTCGCGGTAGCAATAGTGTGTATCAAGACCATTGATGCGAACAGAAACGGTTTTGCCTTTGCCCTTCCAGTCAATGTCATTCAATGCCTGAATGATATTGGAGCGGGCTTTGTCCTTATCTGGTGGAGCAACAGCATCTTCGATGTCCAGGAAAACATAGTCAGCAGCACTATCAACTGCTTTATCAATCATCGTTGCGTTTGAACCAGGAACAGCCAATTCGCTGCGTTGCAGACGCTGTTTATTGAGGTGGTGAACGGTATGGCTCATTGTTATTACTCTCCCCAGAGCTAGTTTTCAAAAGTTGATTTTGCCAATCTTGCACGGGCTTATCTTGAACGTGTTCCAAGCACCCAGACGGACAGGCGATGAAAAAACAGCGCTGCACGAATGCAGCGCTGTAAATTTTTTATGCGCCGGTCGCAGACTTTGTTGAACTTGAGCGGTAGTATTCCGCAGCAGCTCCGGAGCCTGCGCCAGGGGTGATATCCGCACCACAGTCACGGAGCGCCATTTCTACGGTGAACAGCACGGTACCGATCATGCCTTCATCAACCGCTCCAAGGTGACCAATGCGGAACAATTTGCCCGCCACCTTGTTCAATCCTGCACCAAGCGATGTATTGTATTTGTAGTACGCCGTTTTGCAGACTTCGACACCGTCAACACCTTCTGGGACGAGAATCGCACTCACTGTGTCGGAATGCCATTTTTCTTCCTTGGCGCAAAGCTTGAGACCCCAAGCATCAACCGCCTTACGAACACCTACAGCAATGCGATGATGGCGGGCAAAAATATTCTCAAGGCCTTCATCAAAGATCATATCGAGTGACGCACGAAGCCCATGGAACAACTGAGTGGCAGGCGTATAGGGGAAGTAGCCAAGATCGTTGGTCTTGATCATGTCATCAAACGAGAAGAAACAACGGCTCATTGTTGAGGTTTTTGCTGCATCGAGCGCTTTTTGACTGACAGCCAAGATGCCCAGACCCGTTGGCAGCATGAAACCTTTTTGCGAGCCAGAGACGCAACAATCAACGCCCCATTCGCCCATACGCATGTCAAGTGAGCCAACGGAGGAGACGCCGTCGACCATCAGCAATGCAGGGTGACCAGCGTCATCAAGCGCCTTGCGAACACCTGCGATGTCACTCGAAACACCGGTAGCCGTTTCATTATGTGTTGCAAACACAGCTTTGATTTCGTGGCTCTTATCAGCGGCCAGGATTTCTGCGTATTTCTCAACCGGAACTCCCGTGCCCCACTCTTCGTCAAGCACCTGAACGTTGAGCTGCAAGCGTTCCGCCATATCAACCCACAATAGGGAGAATTGACCAAACCTGCTCATCAGCACCTTATCGCCAGGATTAAGGGTATTAGTGATCGCTGATTCCCAAGCCCCTGTGCCAGATGAAGGAAACAAAAACACGCGACCGTCTGTCATTTTGAAGACCTTCTTCAAGTCTTCAAAAAGCGGCAGTGTCAATTTTGGATATTCTCCTGACCGCATATCCTCCATCGCAACATTCATAGCCTTACGAATGGGCTCGGGAATATTGGTCGGACCTGGAATAAACAAGTGTGGCTGTACGAGCATTGTGCGTTCCTCCGCTACCCCTTTAGGGCTGTTTTTGAGCCGAATGGCGCGCCCGAACGCAGCTGCAAGGCCTCCCAACCGAGAGGGCTTGCTCCGCCGTGGAGCACACCGTAGAAATTATGATTTTGTTTACCGATTGAATGGCCCCAGAACAACACCCGCCAGGCGAAGGCAATACTGCGCGTGGGTGGGATTTAAAACCGTCTTTTGGGGAACCATAGATTGATAGGTGGGTGGGCGTAAACTACCCATCCCTGAGGCGAAGCAGCTGGTTATGGAGGCAGCGAATGGAAGAGCAAAAAACTAAAGATTGCCGCTGCGACCCGTTGTTTTGACGTAAAGCGCCACTGCCATGGCGCGATTGTTGACGCCCAACTTATCGTACAGGTTCTTCAAGTGGTACTTCACGGTGTTGCGAGAAATACCAATGCGCGCTGCAATTTGCAAATTGGTCCAGCCATTGGCCAATGCAGCGAGCAACTCTTTCTCACGCCCTGTCAGCTCCTCAAACGGATCTCGCGAAAGTTTTTCAAGATCCACATAGGGGAAGCACAAACGACCGTGCGCTACACTTGAGATTGTCTCCAGAAGCACATTGGGTTCATCACTCTTTGACATGAAGCCCCAGGCACCAGCCTTGATGGCCGGACGCAATACATCTCCTGCCTTCTCACCGGTGTAGATAATCGCACGTGGTTTCTCAGTGAGCTTCTGCAATGCCTGGAGCACATCACCGCCCGTCATATCCTGAAGCGCCCAACCCACAATACAGACGTCAAAATGATTGGACTGAGCAAGTTCAATAAACTCCCGCCCTGTCGCAACGGTATTTGAAATGGCGAAGCGACCATCTCGATTGATGATATCAACCAATCCAGAACGAATGATCGGATTTTTATCAACAATGATAATTTTAGACTGAGTCATTGACGGCCATTTTTTGCAAAATTCGGTGGGCGGGCTTGGGAAAACACACCAATATTGATGGCATACGCGCTCATCTCATCAAACGCTAGGCGAAGAATCCGCGCACCGCCATGACTATACGCCAATCAATGGGCGCGCACAGACTTCGATGAGAAAAGACCTAACTTTGCTGGCGCTTTTTTAAGCGCTGCTTTCGCATCTCACGGTCATAAAGAACTTCTCCGCCAGGTATGCGAATATCACGGACCAACTCTAATTCATGTCGCCCTGGCGCCCGTGACAACACGGAAACGCCCATTGCGGCCGCGATTGCCGCGGGAAAACCGATGATCCCGGCTATGCGCCCATCAACCCCAATCCATCCTGCTTCACCCATCAAGATCGCAAAAATGGCAACGCCAGCGCCGCCAATGATTCCCATCACCGAACCAGACGCCGTCAGTCTTTTCCACCAGATAGAGAGCACAAGGACGGGGAACAGTGCCGCACCAATAATCGACAACGACCACATCCATAACCGCAACGGGTCCCCTGGTGCGATCAATGTCAATAACGCCCCAAATGCAAGCACAACACCAATCGATATGCGTCCGGTGAACAGCCGAAGTGCCGGATCGACCGGTGCCCATGTCAAACCGTGCACGACGTCTTCTGAGATGACATTGCCGAGCGCCAATGCTGTGGCGGCGATGGCGGCCAACGCCATCGCCAATCCGCCCGCAACTGCCAACAACCAGAATATATCCGGGAAATTTGCGGTCATCGGCAGGCTAAACAATACCGCGTCGCGCTTTATGAAAAGTGTTGTGACCAACACACGACTACTTTCCGCATCCAACTTTACGTAGCCATGCTCGATTAATGGCTTGAGCCAAGGTGCCACCCCATCCGGCTGTGGCACGAGAACGGCTTCAAATATGTAGTGGCGCAAAAATATTGCAATGGCGACCAACGTCAGCATGACAACGCCGTAAATCACTGTTGCCCAGCCGAGAGATTTCCGTGCCTCGTAAACACCAGGGGTCGCAGATACGCGCGGCAACAGCCATGGTGAAGCCGCAAAGCCGGTAAGGAAAATGATGGTCGCCATAAAAAATGCTACCGGGCCAACGTTGCCAAAAGCATCAACAAACCTTTTTTGAATGGCTACAAATTCATCATTTGCAAATGAGAATTGCAGCCACGTCGCCTCCACCATCGGCACAGCCAATGCCGGTTCGTTTCGCACCAATTCACGCAAAATTGGCCCATTACTGAGCTGTGGCATTGGAAAGTTAGTCAGTAAAATAGCGACAATTGCAACAGGTACCAGGAGCGCAAGAATACCAACAATGGACTGGGCAACATTTGACCAACTCAATGCCCGCATACCGCCTGTTGCAATTGTTGCAGCAACAGCAACTACCAACAAAAGCACAAGAGCTGTGCGCGGGATGCCTGAAAGTTCGCTGGCGGCAAAAGTCGCCAACTGCAACTCTGCAACCATTGTCAGCACCATTGCGATGGCCACTACGGCAGCCACAAGCAAGCGCAAAAAACGACTTTGAAACCGGCGCCCCAAATAGCTTGGAATGGTATAGGCACCATATTTGCGCAGAAAAGGTGCCATCAGAATAGCCATCACAACAAAGCCTGACAGGCCGCCAATCAGAATGCACAAACCATCAAAACCAGAGATAAAAAAAACGCCTGCAACTGACAGTACACCCGTTGCACCCATTGCGGTAACAGCCAACACGAGGCCACTGTAAAATGCTGGCACACGCCTGCCAGAAGCAAAATAGTCTAACGGATCTTCGGTATAGGAAAACAGGCCTATTACGGCATAGCCAAATATGGGTAACACCAACAGAGCGAGCCCAAGGATCCATCTGGACACCTCGAGTTGCTCCAACACAAGCCCAAGAAGCACTAGCGATACAAAAGCACTTGTGAAGATTCCGAAATAGGTTCCAAGATTCGGATTAACAAGCCGACTTCGGTGCGCAATTGACATTAATAATACCCTCTTCTGAAGTTACCAGAACTGGAGTTTCCAGAAGACGTTCTCGCTCTAGTTATCTTCATGCGCACCATGCCAATGGTCAATTGCGTCTTGCCGATTAACAAAACTTGCAACCGTAATCACAGCGATTATAAAAAAGCCTTGCGCCGCCAGGAAAAAGCCAACGGGGATACTCAAAAACTTGTCATCGTTGAGTGCGTTAGCATAAAGCGGCAACACAATCATCGAACCAAGCAGGGGCACCAAAGAGGCCAACATCTGCCACTTGGTGTGTTGCCAATAGGGTTTGCGTTCTTTGCGTTCAATCATTGTGCTCTTAAACTCTTCAGTGTTTGCAACACGACGTAGCACCCATCATATGAATTGATTTGTAGGGATCTTAACTCAGTCGTTTCTAGACCTTCAATGACTGGGCTCTATGTTAGCAATACGACGCTGGAATTCTCGGTCAATAATCCAGTGCGTTTTAAGAGCCCACGCACATAAATGCTGAAAGCCATTGGATAACTTACCCATCCACCGATTACTGCCTTCTTTCGCCTATCCTACCATAGCGGCGTTGATTCGCAGGCAACGACAGCATCCAATGTCGCACGTTTGCTCCATGCGCCTGCTGGACAAACCGGATTATTGACGGTGCTTAGGGCGAAAACATACCGGGCACAGAAACGACTTGGAAAGGTCAGACTATGGGAATGCTTCAAGAATTCAAGGATTTTTCCATTAACGGCAACATGATCGACATGGCGGTCGGTTTTATCATGGGTGGTGCTTTTGGAACTGTTGTCAGCTCGCTGGTCAAAGACGTTATCATGCCACCCGTTGGCATGCTGATGGGCGGCGTAGACTTTTCAAAACTAGGATACAAGCTCGGCACTGGCCCTGATGGAAAAGACGTAGCGATCAACTACGGTACCTTTATTAACAACATCATCAGCTTTTTGATTCTGACATTTTGCATCTTCATGCTGGTCAAAGCTGTCAACGCGCTGAAGAAAAAAGCAGAAGAAGAACCAGCAGCAGCACCAAAGCAAGAAGTTCTTCTGGAAGAAATTCGCGACGCTCTGAAGAAATAATCAAAAAAGCGATGCACATAAGTCGAAAAGCGCCTGCCGGGGAGATGCCGGCGGTCGTTTCTGCATCTGAGCTCCATACCTAGTTTGCCCAAGAGCCGCCAGCATCACTCGCGCGTAGAACAACTGCCGCCACCGAGAACGCAAAATTTTGCGCAATGGATATGACAGAGTTTCACCGCTCCATCTGAAAACATCCCGCCATCTGCTGACTTAGCTTCTGCAAGACTGACACCCATCTCGAAGGCTTCGTCATAAGGCAACAGCGTACAAGGGAGAACAACGGGCGAGGCTGCACCTTTGCGTTTCACCACCATCCGCGATGAGGCACACATCATATCATCAGGTCGTTTGTTGAGAATTTTCCAACATCCAGTGGTGATTTCCGGAACATCAGCAGCTTCATCCATTTCCGGAAAGAGTATGACCTGTGAGGGATCATCTGCATCTATTGCCCAGTCGTTTGCCGCAGCCAACGCGCGATAGCCAGCGCGCGCGTCTGCTTCCGTCTCGCCCCAACACGTGCGCCCGGCAATTGAGATTGGAAACCCATTCTCTGACAACCAGCTCAGACCCTCAATTGCAGGCGTAAAGGTATTAGAACCGCGCTCTTCTTCATGCAGTGCCTTTGAGTAGTGGTCGAGGCTGATGCGAAGTGTTAGGCGACCACCTGAGTTCTCCTTAAGACGTAACAAGCCTTCTTTTGTGCTGCGGCGCTGCATCGGAATCATGGCATTGGTGAGAACTAGAACCTCAAAACCATGCCCAAGGGCCGCATCGATCATCGCAATTGCATCAGGGTTGAGAAACGGTTCACCGCCAGTGAAGCCAATTTCACGCACAGACACGCGCTTGGCTTCATCAAGAAACGGCAGCACCTCGTCGACCTTAAGATAAACCAAGCGGTCATTTTTGGGACTCGACTCAATATAGCAATTACGACACGTGATATTGCACAGCGTGCCGGTGTTGAACCACAGCGTTTCGAGACGGGTCAGTGCGACTTCCGCGCGTGGCTCGCCTTTTGCGGTCGTATCGGGATTGGAGAATTTTGCACCGTGGGCTCCACGAGGTGCTGGCGATGCGAGCGTTTGCGTTGTTATGTCAATTGCCACAGTCGAGCGGCCCTTCAATTAAATGTCGATCACCCAGCGGTTAGCACGCTTCACCTTCAAGCGCACATTGAGTGTATACGTTGGCCAACGATCGTCGGTTTCGACCGTGCCATCGTGTGCGCTTACGATAAATCGGCCTCGGCCCGCTCAACGAAGTGCGGGACACATCACAATTTTGGATGTGCCCCGCGGGTTGATTGTTGTGGTCTACTCGACCACAGTCTTGCGCCCTTAGTTGGAGCGGCTCACTTCAACCAGATTGTCAGAAAACGACGGAGCATGGCCCATATCAGTGAACTCAGCTGAACTGATCGAATTGACAGTGCCCTTATTCAACTGCCGCCAGTAACCCAGCGTCGCCACAACGACACCCTTGTTCACGTCATCTGAAATACGTGCAACGCCCTTGAACGCTCCGCGCTCATTAGCGACCTGAACGCGATCACCTTCCTCGATACCGCGTGGCTTTGCATCAGCGGCATTGATCAGCACAAACTGCTCACCTTGGCCTTTGATTTTGTGCTCCATGTTAGCGTAGCACGAATTCAAAAAGCCATGGCTTTTTGGAGAGACAATGTTGAGCGGGAATTGCTTGGCCAATTCTGGATTGGTATTCGGAGATTCGCGTGGCGGCGTGTAATCCGGCAGTGCATCCAAAGGCTCACCCGGCTGAAAACCTTCATACATTTGCCGGAACGGTCCAGCGACAAAGTTCACCGCACCCGGCACTTCAAACATGCACTTGCCGGACTCGGTGGGGAAGTTGCCTTCCTTGTGCGGCGCGCGATCATCTTTGGTGCCAACTTTCAGGCGGGCAAAGCCATGCTCACGCATGTACTCAAGGTCGATGCCATCGCACGCGGGTGAATCCCAATCGACATAATGTTCCAGACATTCTGTATCTGACCATTTGAAATTGTCTTCTTCAAAGCCGAGACGCGCAGCCAAACGGCGGAAGATCTCATTGTTTGGTATGGCTTCACCGGGAGAGGTTGCCGACTTGGCATTGTAGGTCAGATAGAGATGGCCCCACGACAGGATCATATCTTCCATCTCAGCGCCCATCGAGGCTGGCAAGACAATGTCGGCATAAGACGCGGTGTCAGAAATGAAGTGTTCCGCAGACACCAGGAACAAATCTTCATTCTTCAAGCCTGCAACGATCTTGTCGGTTTCTGGTGCCTGGGTCACGGGGTTGGAGTTCCAACACATCATCGACTTGATCGGCACTTTGAGATCCATTTCACCCGTCAACACACGGCCAATTTGCAGATTGTTAATGACCTGGGTGCCTTCCGGAATAAGATCAGGACGACAAATCACATCAAACTTATAGGGATGCTCCCAAACCGGGAACTGTGTGATGCCGCCACCAACATGGCGCCAGGCACCGGTGAGTGCTGGAATGCAGGTCACGGCGCGAATGGTTTGACCGCCGCCATGATGGCGCTCAAGGGCAACGCCCATGCGAATGGCAGCTGGCTGCTCAGTTGCCAATTCTCGCGCCAGTTTACGGATATCATCGGCTGGAATGCCGGTAATTTCCGATGCCCATTCCGGTGTCTTTGTGGATGCGCGTTCCTTGAGAGCCTCAAATCCTGAGGTGTGGTTTTCGACATAATCCTTATCAACAAGACCTTGCTCGATGATCGAGTTGATCACGGCCATCGCCAGCGCGCCATCGGTTCCGGGTTTCGGGCAGATGTGCCAATCCGCTTCTTTTGCGGTGCGCGAGGCGTAGGCGTCTATGACAACCACTTTGGCACCCTTCTTCTGCGCTTCTTTGACAATTGCCCAATGGTGCAGGTTTGTGCTGACGGAGTTACATGCCCAAATCACAATGTATTTGGAATGAATGTAGCTTTCGGGATCAACACCGGCCGTTGGCCCAACTGTTAACAACCACGCCGTGCAGGAACCTTCTCCACAGAACGTGCGCTCCATAACGGTTGCGCCAAGGCGGTTGAAAAATGCGTCACCACCATTGAGGCCATGCACCAGACCCTGGTGACCGAGATAGCTATACGGTGCAATCGCTTGGGGGCCGTGTTCGTCAATAATCTTTGTCCAGCGCGTAACGATTTCATCAAGCGCTTCATCCCACGAAATGCGCTCAAATTGTTTGGAGCCTTTCGGGCCCGTCCGGCGCAACGGATAGAGCACGCGATCAGGATGATAGTGACGCTTTTCATAATCCTTGAGCTTCACACACAAACCACCGCGCGTCATCGGATGATCAGGATTGCCGCGCACACTTCTGACAAGCCCGTTCTCAACTTCAAAAATCATCGAGCAAGTATCAGGGCAATCATGAGGGCAACCGCCAAAAAATTCTGTTTTCTTAGGAAGCTCGTTCATTATTTCCTCCAACAATTGTTCATTGTTTTTCTAAGTGTGGAATTGAAAGTTTGTGCAGAAAGGTGTCGGCATCGTGTATTGTACCTGCGGTCATGGCAGTATTTTTACCACGCGGGCTGACAACCTACAGGATGCGCCGAGACCCTACAGCGCGATGGCCTCAGGGTCTAGGATCAATAACCGCAATCCAACCAATATTTGATCAAATCAAAATCGTTTAGCTATTGCACACCTGTATGATGGTGCGATGCACAAACCAAGCAACGATTAGCCAACAACGCTTCGCATAACGGAAACGGAATAGCAGACGTTCCATTTAAGCTTTTGCTGAACACCATCTCGGCCTAAAGCGCTGTGCGTTGTAATGCACGGTTCACTTGGTTTGGCAGGTCAGACCAGTTCACAGGCTTCGTGAGATAGGCACTAATATCCATGCTGATCGTGTCTTTGTAGGCTTTTTGATCGCGACGCGACGTCACGACGATGATAGGTAAATGTCTCGTTTTGCGCATGTGGCGCAACATCGAAATCAATCGGAACCCGTCGACTTTTGGCATGATCAAATCGACCACGATAAGATCGCAATCTGCCTCCTCAAGATAGTCAATGGCTTCTGCACCGTCATGTTTCACAGCCACACAAGCGCCTGCAGCCCGCAACACCTCACCAGCCAGCTCACAGAAAATCGTATCATCATCGACGAGCAAGAGCCGTCGAGACGTAAGTGGGGGTTTTGAACTTGTTGGCAGGTCTTGCATTGCCATCACGTTGCCCGGCCAAAGGCGACCACCGGGTGCATAATCTGAGCCGTCGACTAAAGTGTAGCACTCTTTCTCGGCGGAGATTTCATAACTCCGCAACAATAGAAACGTCGAGTTAAATTAATAGAACACCAATTGATGCGTCCCGAATATTTGAAAATCTGGCCAACGTATCTGAATGATGCATCTGTTCTGTCGAGGATGAACACAGCGGTTAAGCTTCCATCAACCATGTGCGCTAGATTGCTTCATGCACGGTCGAAAAAAATCTCCATCACATGGTGATTGCGCAAATATTTACGCCCAATCTCTATAATCTCGAGGCCGAGTTGCCTGCTGCTTATCATGGACGTCCACCTGTGTTCGGATTTTTCCAAACCTCCATCAAGACAAAACTCCTGACAACGGTCGGTATTGCTGTTGTAACTGGAGTGTTGGTCGCATCGCTCGCCTCGACAGCTCGCGAGACACAACGCCAATTTGAAAATCGCCGCGCGGAATTACTCGGACTGGCACAAGTGCTCGCCTCTCACATCAAAGACGATGTGGCAAAGGGCGACGAACGCCGTGTCGCTCAGGCCATCAACAGCATCGCACGAATCCCCAACGTCACCTATGCCAGCATCCGATCAAACGACGGTGCGCTGGACTACAGTATCGGCACCGGCATTGTCGTCACACGTTCTGATCAGGTCACGGAACACAATCGTGAAATCGGGCCGTTTGATGCTGTCTACCTTGGTTCCTATCAGATTGAAGTCCCCGTTACAGCCGAAGGTCGCGACATCGCTAAGCTCGGCCTGATCGCTGATTTGTCCGATTTACGATCTGCGCTATTGACAAGCTTTCTGCAGGCTATGTTGGCAGGCCTCATCGCAGCCCTAATAGGCATGGCGCTGTCACTGCGATTACAGAACCAAATCTCTGATCCAATCTCAGAACTCACACGCACGATGGAGCTTGTTCAAGCCGATCATGATTTCTCAAAACGCGCATCCCGCACCAGCAATGACGAAACAGGACAACTCGTTGATGCCTTCAACACCATGCTTGATGAAATCTCCAAGCGGGATGACAAACTGGCACGCCATCGCGATAACTTGGAGCGTGAGGTGATTGCACGCACATCGGACCTCGCCAAAGCAAAGAAGACAGCTGAACAAGCCAACGCTGCAAAGTCTGATTTTCTTGCAACAATGAGTCATGAAATCAGGACGCCGATGAACGGGATCCTGGTGATGGCCGAACTGTTATCGATATCTAATCTGCCGCAAAAATTGCAACGCAAGGCTGAAGTGATTGTGAAATCCGGTCAAGGTCTTCTCACCATCATCAATGACATTCTAGATTTCTCAAAAATAGAAGCTGGCAAGATGGAATTGGAATCAACCCTTGTCGAACCAAGTAGCTTGGTTGACGATGCTCTACGCCTGTTTAGTGAACGGGCACGGTCTAAGAATATTGAACTGACCGGGTATGTCGCCCCAGACGTGCCCAAGGCTATTGCCGGTGATCCGGTGCGGCTCAATCAAATTCTGACAAACCTGATCAACAACGCGTTGAAATTCACCGAAGACGGTGGCGTCATGTTGCACCTGACCACCGAGCTGGTGACACGTGGAAACCAAGAGACAAAACAGCTTTGTTTCTCGGTAAAGGATACCGGCATCGGCATTGCCAAAGATAAGCTGACGACCATTTTTGATGCCTTCTCTCAGGCCGATAGCAGCACCACACGTAGCTTTGGCGGCACCGGCATCGGGCTTACCATCTGCCGTCGCCTCGTCACACAGATGGGCGGAGAAATCAGTGCTGAAAGTACACCTAAGCAAGGCACAACGTTCTTCGTTCGCCTTCCTGTAGAAGTATTGCAGCCAGCTCATGAGCGGTGCACGCCGGAAGGTTCAGCGCCTGCCATTGCGGTTCATCTGCCACCCTCACTCAACCGAAATGCACTTGCGACCTACATCAATGCTGTTGGATACCGGGTCGAGCTTTTTGACGATAGTTGGATCCCAGATCAATCGGTCAAACAATATGCTGCAATCTTTGCCTGTCAAAACTACTGGCAGACATTCAACCTAAGTGGTGCACCCAGACCAGACTGCCCGACCATCACATTGACAACACTTGGTGAGGGAACGACATCGCATCTATTGGACTCCGACCTCGTCGACGCCGAACTCGCGACACCTATTTGCGCGCAAGACATCTATCAAATGCTTGATGCTATTGAACGCGGCACCAGTGCCGTAGCGGATCTTCAAGCAGCAGCACAAACAACGTCGACGGGGCCCTCACACACCTTCCCAGGGGTCAAAATACTCGCCGCAGACGATAGCGCGGTCAATCGTGAGGTGTTGTGCAATGTCCTAGAACGACTTGATATTGAAGTAACCTGTGTTGAAGACGGGGCAGCAGCCGTTGCAGTTGTCAAGAGCGGGCAACCGTTTGATGCCGTGTTCATGGATGGCAGCATGCCCGTGATGGACGGCTTTGAGGCGTCGCGTGCTATTCGTCGTCATGAGATTGAAACCGGCTTCAAGCGTACCCCTATGATTGCGCTCACAGCACACGTCGTTGGCGCTAATGCCGACAAGTGGCAACACTCAGGAATGGATGCGTGCGTCACCAAACCGTTCACGTTGCAGACCATTGAAACATGCCTCCACAATATACTCGGCAGCGAATCTTCAACGTCTGAAGCGCCGATCTCAACAGACAAACCGGCGTTAGCAGTTACGAGTCGGCCTGGCTCTGCGCCAGAGACTGCTCGTCTATCGACTGATGCGTCACAATTTGACGACGATTTCGCTACAGCAATCGCCTCAGATTTGCTTGATCCGGTAATACTTGATGACCTGATTGAAATGCAAGGCCCAAACGGTACACTGGTGACACGGGTGATCACACTCTACGAACATCATGCACCGGCGGCCCTGGATGTACTGCTTAAACTTGAGGAAGATGCCTCAGCACCCCAACTTGCCGCTGCCGCCCACGCGCTCAAATCACTCAGTCGAAATGTCGGTGCTTTGCGCGTCGGAGAACTATGCGACGTAATTGAGATGGCTGCGCATAAAGGGAAAAACCTGCTCAACGCGCAACAAAATCAACATCTGAATTGCGCGGTCACATCCACAATTGAAGGTCTTAATACGCGCTTAACCCAATGCAACAGCGCTGGAGAAGAGAAAAACGAAGAGAGTGTTCAGCGCATCAGTTGACGTGCCGGTTGCCAGTCAATTCAGCGCCAAAGGAACTTTAAAACAAAGCGGAATAGAAGATCTAAATGCAACGGCAACACGGTCATTAATGGTGTCTTAAGAGACCGTCGACAATTGTCTTAATCCTTTTTTTAAGAGAGAAAACACTACGTCATTTCAATATTCATCTGCATGAGGCACATTGTTGGTGTGGGAATATGTACGCTGAACGGGAAAAGAAAATGCTGAACGCACTTGAACATCATTGGCAGGGTTTGGAAAAACGTTTTTCCGCGATCAAGCTGAACAGTGGCCGTTTCTTTCTGAAAGCCAATGACGGCGTCATTGCAATCAAATTTGCAATGATGATCCCTATTCTCGCATTGACTGTGGGTATTGCAATCGACACCTCGGCGCTGACAAGTCAAAAAAGCGATTTACAGGGTGTTGCGGACATTGGCGCAATTGCAGGCGCGAAAGAGCTAAGCTTTTCTGATGCCAATAAAGTTAATGTCGCTGCCGTCGTGCAAGCTGTTGTTGAGCGCTACATTAAAGCACAAGACATGTCGTTTGATAGCGGCTCAGTAAATGTCCAAACAAAGCTTACAGAAAATCCACTGCGCGTGACTGTTAATCTGGACCGGAAGGCTATTTCTTTTTTCCAAAACCTGATTGGACACAATATTGATCAGCTGTCGGTCACTTCGGTTGCAGAAATCATCGGCAAGCCCAACGTTTGTGTGTTGGCCTTGGATCCAAGCTCAGACAAAGCTCTGACCCTTGAGCATCAAGCCAATGTCCTAGGCCGCGAATGCTCGGTGTTTTCAAACTCCAATCATACCAATGCCATCAAGGCAAAAAACAGCGCGACACTGGTTGCGGATTTCATCTGTTCACGCGGTGGAAAGTCTGGTGGTCCAGGGAACTTTTCTCCTGAACCGATGACCGACTGCCCAGGCTTTGATGACCCGCTCGCCAGTCGTCCACAACCAATCATAACCGAAACCTGTGATTACACAAATTTGGTCGTCGACTATGAAACGCGCGGTCTGTCACCAGGAACCTATTGCGGCGGACTGACGATTACGAACTCATCAACTGTAGATTTGGATGCGGGCACGTACATCATCAAAGACGGGCCGCTTGTTGTTGATGGTGGCTCAAGTCTTTCTGGAAAGTATGTTGGATTCTATTTCACGGGCAACACTGCTGGATTAAATTTTGCCAACGACAGCTCAATTTCACTTGAAGCACAAAATAGCGGCATCATGGCTGGCCTGTTACTGTTCTCAGACCGTGCCCAGCCAGATAGCGTTCTATTTGAAGTGATGAGCAATGATGCCCGTGTGTTACTCGGCACAATCTATCTACCGAACGGCGAACTACGCGTCGGTTCTGATGGCCCCGTTGCCGATCAATCGGCCTACACGGCGATTGTTGCACGTCGGATGAGCCTCTATGGTGGACCGCAGCTCATTCTCAACACAGACTACGGCAAAACCGATATCCCGGTGCCTGAAGGTATTCGTGGCGTTGGACAGCCCGTGCGGTTGGTCAACTAGATCAACCTGCGAAACGTTGGGTTCGACTTTGAGCAGATAAGTTGATCGCCAGTCTTGCCATAGAGTCTTGGGATAGAGTCATGGGATAGAGCGTTGAGATAGAGCGTCGCGCAAATAGCTTCACTGTGTACAACAAAAGGCTTGATGCTTTAGAGCAGAGATATTGCTATTTTGCCAAAGGCAATGCGGCAACAATGGACTAAGCTAAACAATCGGTAAGCGGTCGCTTGCCGAGATTAAATTGCGCTTTGACGGCGACGATTGAGCAGAGATGCCCGGGTGAAACAGAGATGATTGTGTGAAACAGGATGGCCATCTAAGGTCGAATAGATCAGCCGCCTGTTGCCAAAAAAACTCGGTTGCACATTAAGCCGCCGCTTGTTTTTGGTTGAAGCTCTCACCACGATAGCTCAGCGCCTCAGTGATATGGTGGCGCCAGACTTTATCCTCACCATCAAGATCAGCTAGCGTGCGCGCAACACGCAAGGTGCGGTGATAGCCACGCGCAGACAGCTTCAAGCTATCGGCCGCTTGGCGCAACACGGATAAGCCGTCTGCATCAGGAGTGGCGACCTCTTCCAAAGTGGCGCCTGAACAATCGGCATTGGTGCGCATGCCCGTTTTGCCGAGTGCTGTAAGACGCGTGCGTTGCTTGTCACGTGCCGTTGCAACACGCGCGCGCACGTCTGCACTGCCTTCTGTTGCCGTCGGCAAGACCAAATCCGCAACCGTTACGGCTGGCACTTCAATATGCAGATCAACGCGATCAAACAGCGGACCTGAAATGCGCGCCTGATAATCAGCCGCACAGCGTGGCCCGCGTTTGCAACTTCGACCCGGTTCTGAAGCGCCGCACTTGCACGGGTTCATGGCACCGATCAGTTGGATGCGGGCCGGATAGGAAATGCGGTGATTAGCGCGCGCAATGACCACCTCGCCATTTTCAAGCGGCTGGCGCAACGCATCCAACACATTGGGTTGGAATTCAGGTAACTCATCCAGGAACAACACACCGAGGTGCGCCAAAGAGACTTCACCAGGGCGTGGCCGCGATCCACCACCGACAAGGGCTGCCATACTTGCCGAATGATGTGGCGCTCGGAACGGGCGTTCGGTGCACAACTTACCGCCCATCAATTCACCGGCCAGCGAATGCACCATCGAAACTTCAAGCATTTCTTCCGGCGTCAACGACGGCAAGATTGACGGTAGACGCCCAGCCAACATTGACTTTCCTGATCCCGGAGGCCCGACCATCAACAGATTGTGCCCCCCAGCAGCTGCTACTTCCAACGCGCGCTTGGCACCTTCCTGACCTTTCACTTCAGCCAAATCCAACTCACTTTTGGCGACCGTTTCGAGATTCGGTTCGGGCCGCGAAAGGGTCTGTGTACCCTTGAAGTGATTGACCAGAGACAAAAGATGCGGTGCTGCGAGAATGTCCACGTCGTCTCCAGCCCAGGCGGCTTCCGGCCCACATGCTTCAGGACAAATCAAACCCTTGTGCACCGCGTTGGCACCAATGGCAGCAGGCAACGCACCCGGGACCTGACGCAGGGACCCATCAAGCGCCAATTCACCAACAGCTGCAAAATTGCCAATGGCATCGGGCGCAATGGCACCCATAGCAACCATCAGCGCAAGGGTAATCGGCAAATCAAAATGACTGCCTTCCTTTGGCAAATCAGCGGGCGCGAGATTGACGGTGATGTGTTTGAAAGGCAGGCCGAGACCAATCGCATGCAGCGCGTTACGCACCCGCTCGCGGCTTTCCGCAACCGCTTTATCGGGCAGGCCGACAATGGCAAAGGCATGAGCGCCAGGCGTAATGCGCACCTGCACATCCACCGGGCGCGCTTCCACACCAACAAAGGCCATCGTTGCAATCTGCCCGTACATGGCTGGCTCCAGGCCGCTAGATCAAACTGCATTAAATCAGAATCGATCTTATGCAGATAATTTGATCTACTATCCAACACAAGCTTGCGCAGTGTTGGGATTCAAAGAGTTAGAGCATCTTGTCTGCGTTTGATTAAGCGCAGGATGTTCCAGTGCGGCTTACTCACGTCCAGCACAAGGCTAGCGGAAATGATCCGTAGACACAAGAACAAATGTGGAACATTCGTGGCGCAAAATACCTAGAAAATCCTGAAAACAGGGTTTTCGCGGCTAGAATTGGGATCATAGTCTATCAATAAATAGATCGGGCAATAAATAGATCGGGCAATAAACAGATCGGGCAATAAACAGATCTGGCGAGATCTTTCAGATTGGTTTTGCTGCTGCGCTTCTAGAGCACGTCTGACTTAAGAAGAATCGTTTTTGGATTCCTTTTTTATGCGAACAGTGATTCATCATACGTGCTGGTGAGGAGGCATGCATGCATGCATACATACATACATACATGGCCAAACCAGCTTCAAATGATGTTCGCAAACGCGTCGTGATGGCAGTTCTCGCAGGGCAATCGTCGCGGGCGGTGGCCGAACGCTTCAACGTTGCACCCTCCAGCCCGTCGAAGTGGACGCAGCACTACCGCGACAGCGGATCGTTCGGGCCGCGCCAAATGGGTGGGCATCGTCGTGCGCTTCTCGAGCCTCACAAAACTTTTATCATGACGCGGGTCGCTGAGATGCCTCATGTGACGGTACGGGGCCTTGAGAGACGAGCTGGCGGAACGCGGTGTCAAGGTGACGCACGATACGGTCTGGCGATTCCTACGCAACCACAGGCTGAGCCATAAAAAAAAGCCTGTACGCGGATGAGCAAAACCGCAGCGATGTCGTTTGCAAACGCAAACGCTGGAAAAGTGTTCAACAGCACGTCGCGCCTGAGCGCCTTGTCTTCATTGATGAAACCTGGATCAAAACCAACATGGCGCCGTTGCGTGGGTGGGGGCCAAAAGGCGCGCGTCTTTATGGTTTTGCAGCGGACGGACGGTGGCACACTTTGACGTTTTGACGTTTCTTGCAGCCCTGCGGGTCGATGTCCTGACACAACCCTGCGTTATCGACGGCCCGATCAACGGAGAACTTTTTCGGTGTTATGTCGAGCAGTTTCTTGTGCCCACTCTGCGTCCGGGAGATATTGTCGTTCTCGATAATCTCAGCAGTCACAAATCGCATGCCGTGCGTCAGGCGGTTCGTGAGGTCGGCGCGAATCTGGCGTTCCTGCCAGCCTATTCGCCCGACCTCAACCCGATCGAGCAGATGTTCGCCAAGATCAAACACTGGATACGCATGACCGAGGCGCGCACAGTTGATAAGCTATGGGACCACATCGGCGAACTGCTGTGCCGCTTTCCACCCGAAGAATGCGCCAACTATCTCGCAAACGCAGGATACGCTTCCATCTAAGTCATACACGCTCTAGGTGCGCTCTAGATGTGGGATCTATAAGTATAACGATGGATTGGTCCCCAAGGCCATACCCCCATTGACCAGACGAACAAGAAATAGGGAAACCAAATGTTATTCGCCTAGAGGAGACGAGTACGCGAACTGCGACATTACGTCTGAGAAAGGCAGTCACGTCGACAATAGAAATGTTTGAAAAACATAACCTATTGCATGTAGCTGGCGCGTATTGACCCAAACAAAGTTTTGGTACTATCTGCAAATATCAAATGGAGCAGCGGGAATGGGTGCTGACCGTGTGGAACACCTAGATCTTTCGATGAGAGCGGAGAAAACCCATCGATCCGAATGTCGCCAAACCTGACAGTCTGCCGGTGGATAATGACCAGGCCAAAACTGAACCAATCGGCAGGCTGCATGCTCTTCAAAAACTCGGGCGGCGCGCACTGATTTATGGGTCTGGGCAGGCTGCTTCAAGACTAATATCGCTCCTTATTTTGCCGATCTCCACAACCTATTTATCAAGATCAGACTTTGGGCTACTTGCAATCCTCATGTTTGCAGGCTTGCTTTTGCGCTCACTGCTTGGCTTTGGGATATCACAATCACTAGGCATCATCTATTTCGACAAGGACAATAGTGACCATAAATTAGAGGTCATACAAAGTGCGTTTCTAACAATCTGTGGCTTGAGCATTGTCGGTCTCTTAGCCTTGCCCTTGGCTTGGTGGACGGCAACATCGTTCGGGCCGTTAATAAAAATTTCATTTGCGCTGATCGCCTTGCAAGGGCTCGCATCCGCACTGCAAATGGCAACTGAACCACTGTTGCTCAAACTTCAATTTGATGAACGCCCAAGTGCTTATGTGCTTGTAGGACTGGGAAGTGGAGCACTTGGTGCCTGCATATCAGTGGCGTTGTTGATTTTTGCCGGCATGGGTTTAGTTGGAATCTTAATTGGAAATCTCGTTGGTTCAATTGCGTCATTACTAACCGCAATTTGGGCCACGAAACCCGTGCAGCGAAACTCAATTAACCGAAAATACGTAAATCGGCTCGTCCAACTTGGGATGCCATTTGTACCAGGTGCTTTGATTAGTTTAGTTATGCTCAATGCAGCACCGGTAATGATTGCACGCTTTGCAAGCCTAGAAGAAGCAGGACTATACGCAGTTGGGTTTCAATTCGGCAGCGCTATGGGATTGCTTGTCGGAGCAATCACGGCCGCTTGGTACCCATTTTTCATGTCCTACAAAACCCGCCAAAGTGAAGCCAGCCAATTGTTCCCAAGTCTCTCCTTGGCCTACATCGTTACTTTAGGCCTTGTCACTCTACTTTTTTTTATCGTCGCCTGGCCCGGTATTAGGCTTGTTGTGGCCGAGCCGTTTTGGAATTCCTACAGGATCATAGGGATCATTGCGGCATCCCAAGCAATGCTAGGTCTTTGGAGTTTTCTCCTTCCAGCGCTCTATTATTCGGAAGAAACGAAACTTGTTTTAATTCCTCAGTTTGCCGCTGGCCTGACAACGCTGGGCGCACAGATAGCGCTTATTCCAGACTATGGCGCTGAGGGCGCTGCTTTAGGAATATTAGCGGGTACGTGTGTCCTGAGCATCTCACAGCTCAGTTTAAATTCGGTAAGAGGCTACGAACTTCGTATGTTCATGATCCGTAGAGGCATCTCAATCGTGATGTGTTTTGGTGGTTTCGCAATGCTGCAGAGGACAATTGATCAACATTCATCGGCTGTAAATTGGGCATTATTGTCAACTTGCAGCATACTTGTTTGCGCAATGTTGGTTTCGATATTAGTGCCTCGTGAAATACGTGAACGTATTAAGAACTTGATACAAACAATAACAGATCCGAGACAAGTCAATGACTGAGCTAGAAATGCGTCACAAACCAATCGAGACCATTAATGGGATTCCTGTGTTTGCCAAAAGTGATCGCTATATTGAAAACTATGACCGCATCGCCCGTGATCACCTCAAGTACAGTGCTGATGGAAATAGCAATCCATTTATAGAAGACCTGGACTGGTCAATCTTAGAGGATTCTACAGCCAACGTCCTTAAATCCGTCTGCAAACCCGGACAGCGCTTGCTCGATTTAGGTGTTGGCACAGGTCGTTTGTTGGACAGGTTTCCTGATCTTGAGCGACATGGTGTTGACATCAGCCTTGACTATCTACGTCTGCTTTCTGACAAGGGCATTACGCCCTATTTGGCACGGGCTGAAGAATTACCTTTTGCCGATAATAGTTTTGATATTGCCGTCTCTACTGATGTTTTAGAGCATGTCATAAATTTGCACGAAGCGATTAGCGAACTGTACCGCGTACTAAAACCCGGCGGACATTTAGTTGTCCGTGTCCCTTATCGGGAAGACCTGGCACCATACTTATCACCAGATCTTCCTTATGAATTTGTGCATCTAAGAAATTTTGACGAACATGGTTTGAAACTGTTGCTATGCCGCGTTTATGGATTTGACCCGATCGACAATTCTTATGCTCATATTATGGCAGGGGCTTGGTTCAGGTGGAAGGTGCTCTGGCTAGACCTGATTATTTCTCGACTAGCTAGACCTATTCTAATGCGTTCTCGACCAATTTATATGCGAGTAGCCAAGCTACTTTACAATCCGATTGTTATCACAACCCTCGTCCAAAAACCCAACCGGCAATAGAAACTTCGTCTGCTACCGAAGCAATAACAATCGAGCAACTCACTATGCCAGAGCAAGGCCCGCTCAATGTTCTACTGCTACACAACTATCGTAGCCTACACACCGGCACCGTTCGAGATCACATTGCTGCATTTAAAGACTATAGTCGGCACAATATTTGTTTGCTCGACACGCGAGCTGCTGCAGAGCTCAACCCAGATTTCACAAACTTTGATGTAGTCGTAATCCATTACTCAATTTCAATTGTTAATAAAACTCTTTTGCCGTCAGCGCTACGCACTCAGATCGCGTCATTTTCCGGCCCAAAATTTCATTTCATTCAGGATGAGCTAAGGTGGGTTGATGACACGAGCAAATCTATAGCTGAACTTGGCATCCATACAATTTTTACCGTGGTCAATCAGGAGGCAATCTCAAAAATCTATCATGATAAAATTTATAAAAATGTTCGGTTTGAACAAACGCTGACTGGATTTGTTCCTGAACATCTTCTTGACCGGGACGTGCCCGCTTATGATCACCGGCCAATTGATGTGTCCTATAGAGCGAGAAAGTTACCCGCATGGTCAGGCAGCTTCGGCCAACAAAAGTGGCAAATCGGCGTACGCTTTTTGGAAGACGCAAAAAAATATGACCTAAAGTGCGATATCAAGTCGAGCGAAGTATCTAGAATTTACGGTGAAGATTGGATCAATTTTGTTGCAAACTCTAAGGCAGTTCTCGGCACAGAAAGCGGCTTCAGTTTTATCGATTTCTCAGGCCTCGTTATGCCCGCGATTGATCAGTTTGAAACTGAAAACCCAGAGGTCGACTTCAACGTTGTAAAAGACAGGTTTTTGGAAGGCCGCGACGGAGAAATTACCGTCCATGTTGTGTCACCACGTGTATTTGAAGCTGCCGCATTGCGGACGTTGATGATTATGTATCCCGGTGACTATTCGGGATGCGTTAAACCATATCGACACTATGTGCCTCTGGAGCTGGACCACTCAAACATGGCAGAGGTCATTGAAATTTTACGCGACAGCAACCGCACTCAGCAAATAATCGACAATGCCTATCGTGAGGTCGCTCAATCGCCTGAATGGACGCACAAAAGTTTTATTGCACATTTTGATCGTGTTGCCGGTGAAGAGGTATTCAAAATGATTTCAAGCACCGGGACTCACGTAACAAAAATGGCACCACAGTCTAAAGTTGAACAGCTAGAAGACCTGGAAATTAGCGGCCTACGGGTTGCCAAAAGGCAGGCTGTTGGCTTCAATATCGCAATGGCCCTGGCGAAATTGCAGGCGCAAACAGAATACGTCCTGCGAAGGATTTTACCAGATGCCTGGGCTCGTGGTATTGTAGTTGGGCTTCAAACTTTGCAATACAAACTCAAACCAGCACTCAAGAATATTCTTCTCGGAAAGGAATAGTCAATTCCAAATCATAGAAAATTCCACATATCAAAATTTAATGAGTTCTAAATAAAAAATGATCAACACCGAACATGATGGATCGTTAGCCCAAGACAGTATTGACCAAAAAAACGCTGATCGCATCAGAACGCCAACGCAGCGACGTCTCAAGAAAACGGCGTGGTTGGATTAACGCGCGCCAACCGATCATGCGCCAGATGGCGCACCGGCTGGTGTTCATTGACGAAACCTCGACCAACACAACGTTTGCCCGGCTGCAAGGGCGTGCGCTGAAAGGTGAGCGGCTGCCGGGTGCGGCACCGCACGGGGGTTTGGACCAACCAGACGTTCATTGCCGGTCTGAGGTGTTCGGGCTTGACGGCACCATGGATTATTCCAGGTGCGATGCACCGCAGTGCCTTTGATCTCTATATCGAAACGCAACTCGCTCCGACGCTGGCACGCGGCGATGTCGTCATTCTCGATAATCTCAAGGTGCACGACTCTGTCAACGCCAAAGCCGCACTTGCCAAACGCGGGGCTTGGTTCTTGTTCCTGCCGCCTTACGCTCCCGATCTCAACCCCATCGAAATGGCGTTTACTAAACTCAAAGCTATCTTGAAGAAAAGCAGCAGCGCGAACATAGCAGGACCTTTGGCATGCCGTCGGCGACATCTGCAAATTGTTCCCCCCGCGAGAATGCTGGAACTTCTTTAAACACGCAGGCTATGTGCATAACTAAAAGGCGCGATGCTTTAGTCGTTCGGGCCAATGGGTGCCCAAAATGAGTTCACCCGCGCCGCAATCGCCCAGAATTTGAGAAAAATGACGAAGCTAAGGGCGAGACCGATACCAGTGTAGACAGCGGACGCAAAGACCTCCGTCAAAAGTGTGCATCTGGGGAAAATCAACAAGATGCCGGCCGAACCAAAAACGAGTTTTACAATACTATCGGCCTGGAGCTGATACTTTGGATGCTCATCTTCGGCATCAAACCACTGATACAAGCGATACACCGACTGAAATGCAGAAAAGCAGTCCTGACAAAGAGATCAAAGATCTACTCGCGCCAAAACACCTGTGAGGCTTGGCTAACACGTCACTATGGTCATCGAAGGCCGTCTCACACCGGCTCGCATATCTCAAGACGTGGCAAGTACCCTATTTCACAGGATGTGGAGCCTGGATCGGATCGCAATCAGGCCCATCTACACCGACAGAATGAAGCCCGCTTTTTTTCCAAAACCCTCTAGGGATACAACCGCTGACTGGTCCACGCGTTGCCCGCATCCTTGCGCACAAACTGTTGGCGATCGTGCAGCCGAAACGTGCCTGCGCGCCAGAATTCGATTTCAAGCGGTGTCAGTCGAAAGCCAGACCAATGCGGCGGGCGTGGAATTTCACCGACAGCATAGTGCGCCGTCACCTTAGCAACTTCAGCGGCAAGTGTGGTGCGCGACTTGAGAGGTCGAGACTGTGCCGAGGCCCAAGCCCCAATCTGACTGCCACGCGGGCGTGAAGTAAAATAGGCATCGGCTTCGTCCCTCGTGACAGCTGTAATGTTGCCGCGCACCCGCACCTGGCGCTCCAAACTTTTCCAATGAAAGACAAGTGCTGCTTTGGGATCACCGGTAAGCTCAACGCCCTTGGCGCTTTCAAGATTGGTGTAAAAGAGAAATCCGCGTTTTGACCCGACAGCTGCACCATCCAAACCTTTCAGCAAAACCATGCGCACATTCGGTAAGCCGGTCGCATCAACCGTTGCCAGCGCCATCGCGTTTGGGTCATTCGGCTCTGAAGCCTCGGCTTGGCCATACCAATCTTCAAACAACTGAAATGGATCCGCAACGTTTGCGAAATCCTCAGTCGCCGCGCCGTCAGCGGTCATGTCTTTGACCATGTCAGGGTCTCCCTTTTGCCCTTTGGACATATTGAACCTTTCTTAACGTTTGGCCGACTTTAGAACATTTGGCACAGCTCTTCAGAACCTTTTAACAATTCTCGCCGACACTAGTCTTACGCCTTCGAAGTTTTTGAGGGTGCATTTGTTCTGTTGCTTAGCATTGTGAGTTGTACGTCATGCGTTCTTTGTCTGGTTTTGTATCCTATGCCGCCTATGCTCTGACGGCATTCTTTTTGGTCGTAACTGTCTTGCTGACCAGCCCAGAGGCCAGCGCAGAAGAGGCCAGCCTCAGCCATGGCCGGGTTTCCTGCCAACCCCTTTGCAAAAATAGCCCCGCTACAATCGCCAAGGCGCCACGCAACGATACCGATGTCGCCGCCGCACTTGAAAGCGTCCAGTATGCGCTATCAAACGTGGGCGATGGTGGCACCTATGTTTGGCGCCGCTCGGGCAGCAAACTTTCAGGCGTCGTGCAGCCAACCCGTTCGTTCCGCAATGCCAAAGGTGCTGTCTGTCGCTTTCTCTTCATGCTGGTTTCACAGGGTGCCAAGACGGCCAAAGCTGAAGGCGTTGCCTGCCGCTTGGACGATGGCCGCTGGAACCTGGAAGGCTAGAGCGTCGAGCCTTTTCTTGTACTAGCGACGCTCTATCTCATGGCTCTATCCCAAGACTCTATCTCATGACTGGCGATCAACTTATCTGCTGAAAGTCGAACCTAACTTTTCGCAGGTTGATCTAGTTGCCTTTGAGGCGCGCCTTGGCTGCAAACCCAAGGCACCCGCCCAAGCGCACAACGCGAGATTGCTCCCTTCTTAGCCCCTTAGCCCCCCATTTCAGACCAATGGGTCGCGACACCAGCAGTCCTGGACCTGACCTGCCATTTGTGTAGGATGCGCCGGCGCAGGACCTACACCTTTAGCGGGTTGCCCGTCGCCTGAAGCGCACCCTGGGCTCATGCCTGAGGCGTCGTGACATACATTCCTGACTTGGGCTCGTGACATCAGTCCGTGATGGGCGCACACTGACAATAATACCACGATAACAATAGATGACACAGAGGCTAGGATGAGTGAGCAAGCGCCAGCAGCAGGTGAAGCCCAAGGTCAATTAATGGCGGGCAAGCGCGGCTTGATTATGGGCGTGGCCAACAATCGCTCGATTGCGTGGGGCATTGCCAAAGGCTTAGCCGATCAAGGCGCTGAAATCGCCCTCACCTACCAGGGAGATGCTTTAAAGAAGCGTGTTGTGCCGCTGGCTGAACAGCTTGGTTCTGACGTTGTGCTTGAGTGTGACGTCACAAATGAAGCCTCTGTGGAAGCCACATTTTCAGCACTTGAAGCCAAATGGGGCCAGCTAGATTTTCTGGTCCACGCAATCGCGTTCTCCGACAAAGACCAGCTCGGCGGCCGCTACGTCGACACCACTGAAGACAATTTCTCAAAAACGATGTTGATCTCGTGTTTTTCCCTGACGGCACTGTGTCGCCGAGCGGAAAAGTTGATGACCGATGGCGGATCAATCATCACGCTCACCTACTATGGTGCAGAAAAAGTGATGCCGCACTACAATGTGATGGGTGTTGCCAAAGCAGCCCTTGAAGCCAGCGTGCGTTATCTGGCCGCCGACTTGGGCAAAAACAACATCCGGATCAATGCGATCTCGGCCGGACCCATTAAAACGCTCGCCGCCTCAGGCATTTCAGACTTCCGCTACATCCTGCGCTGGAACGAATACAATTCACCGCTCAGGCGCACGGTATCGATTGAAGATGTTGGCGGCTCAGCCGTCTACCTGCTGTCCGACTTGTCACGCGGCGTCACCGGCGAAATCCACCACGTCGATGCCGGCTATCATGTCCAGGGCATGAAGAATGAGGATGCGCCAGATATTTCCGTGGTCAAAAACAGCGAGACTTAATGCCAGCTGGCCTGCCGCGCGAAGACCCACCGCTCAAAGGCGGCATTACGCTCTATGTCATTCGCCACGGCGAAACCGACTGGAATGCTGAACTGCGCTATCAGGGCCAAGTGGACCATCCCTTTGAATGACAACGGCCCGCGCGCAATCCAAGCGCAATGGCGAGGCTTTGGCCGAACGTTGCCCTTGATCTGACAGCACATGATTTTGTGGCAAGTCCCTTGGGACGCGCACGCGAAACGATGGAAATCGCCCGCGCCGTACTCACCTTGGACCCTGTGGACTACCGCCTTGAGCCGGATTTAAAAGAGCTGTCCTACGGACACTGGCAAGGCGTTCTGCAATCTGAATTGCCAACACGTGATCCGGAAGGTTTAGCAAGCACGCACCAAAGATCCGTTCCATTGGCGTCCCGACGGCGGCGAGAGTTATGCCGACCTCGTGGCCCGCACAAAGCGTTGGCTCAAACAGCGTTACCCGCGATAGCATCATCGCCGCCCACGGCGGCACGGTGCGCTGCCTGCATGCGCTGCTGCTTAATTTGCCTACACAAGATGTTCCAACCCTTGCCATTCCACAGGACAAAGTGCTGGTCATCAAAGACGGCCACGGCTCATGGCTATAGGTTCCTGAGGGTGTGTATACTTTTTTAGATTTCATCGCCGATAATTGGACCCTGCGAGAAATCGGTAAGTGGCACCGGTCACCTTACGATAAAGCTTTGGTAGCGAACGGAAGTGCCAAAGCACCCGCCACATTTATGCCCGCTGGCGGACCAATGCAGCGTTGTGAATGTCACGTTCAGCATGTGAAACGACAATAACGTCGCTGCCAAAATTGCCAGACCTGCCGAAATGGCGATGTAGGTCACGGTAAACGTGGCATCGAATGCAAAAAAAACGAGACTGGTTCATAGCAAATTCCTCCATCAAATAGCGGTGCACGGTGCACGCACGGCGCCACCTGTTTCATCTGATGAAACAATGCCCTGTTGCCCCCGATACAGTCTGTTCCTAGGGGAACAGGGGGAGGTGTTTTCAAGGGCTATGCATTTTTGCACGCTTAAAACACCCATTAATCATAGCCACCAACTCCGTTGCGATCCCCCCTTAAAGACCGGCACAGCTATCCCATTTATTCCAATAGGAGGTGTTGTGAAATGGGTCTGCTCGGCATTTTATCATTTATCGTTATATGGACCTATTCAGTCTTGACGGCAGAGCTTGCGTATTTTCAGGACACCGCTGAGGACTATTTTGGCCAGAGCAACAAACTTGCGATCCGCTTACATCGCACAGTTGCAGGGCTTGCTGCGCTGGTTGGCATGTGTGTCGCCCTGTCCTTTGCCCACATCACACCCAAACAGGCTAGCCATTATGGTGCCTACCGCCTTAACGGACATATTGCTTACACGGCCGGCACAATGAGCGCCTTTGCTGGGACAATGCTGTTCAATATTGGCTTTGAGGTCACCCGCGAATATTTCTAAGTGGCCCGGCACGTATCGCGCCTCTCCGCCCGGGAGAGGTGCGCACGTTGCCCTCAAACAGCCTCCCCTGCCACAACGCCGCTGGCCCAGGCCCATTGGAAGTTATAGCCGCCAAGCCAGCCCGTCACGTCGACCGCTTCGCCAATGCAATAGAGCCCTGGCACCTGCTTGGCTTCCATTGTCTTGCTTGATAGTCCTGCTGTCGCGATACCGCCTGCGGTCACTTCCGCTTTTGCATAACCTTCACTGCCAGTTGGACAAAACGTCCAGTTTTTAAGCTTGGTTGATACCTGCGCAAGCCGTTGGTCCGACATGGTCCCTAACTCGTCCATATCACCAATCTCGCCTGCCAGAACGCCTGCAAGCCGGTTCGGAACCACCTGCGAAAGAGCCGTCTGCAGTTTTGATTTTGGATACGCCCGTTTGACGGCGATGAGAAAATTGTCCGCTGGCCCAGGTGCCATATTGAGCGTGATGGGTTCGCCTGGTCGCCAATACGATGAAATCTGTAAAATTGCCGGGCCCGACAAGCCCTTATGCGTGAACAACGCCGCCTCACGAAATGACATCTTGTCCACGGTCGCGATGGCATCGAAGGCGACGCCAGAAAGCTCTTTAAAATGCGCCTCATCACCACCCAGTGTCAGCGGGACCAAAGCGGGGCAGGGCGGGGCAATCTCCAAACCAAATTGCCTGGCAACATCATAGGCAAAGCCCGTGGCACCCATTTTAGGGATCGAAGGCCCGCCGGTTGCGAGCACCAACGCTGGTGCTGTCACCTCGCCTTGCTCGCTTGCAACTCTGAACACGCCATTGGCGTGGCTGATATTGGAGATCGCTGCGTTGAGACGCAGATCAACTTGGCCTTTGGCACATTCCGCTTGTAACAGATCGACGATTTGTTTGGCCGAACCATCACAGAACAATTGGCCTAATGTCTTTTCATGCCAGGCGACGCCATGGGCATCGACCAGTGCAATAAAATCCTGCGCCGTATAGCGCGCCAAAGCTGACTTGGCGAAGTGCGGGTTTTCCGAAAGGTAACACGTTGGGCGCACATCCAAATTTGTGAAATTGCAGCGCCCACCACCCGAGATGAGGATTTTCTTGCCAGGCTTATCAGCGTGATCCAACAGCACAACACGTTTGCCGCGCCGCCCTGCAACGCCCGCGCACATTAAGCCAGCGCCACCAGCCCCTAAGATGATAACATCGTGTGTGGTTTGATTGTTTGACAGTTTAGGCGGCATTATAATAACCGCTGCAATAACGGCATGTGATTAAACGCGGTCTCACACCTGTTACCGCCTGATGCGGCGTCGACGCTGACGTGGTGCGCTGGCAGGTGCGGTTTCACCGGCGACTTCTCCAGCATTCACTTGGCTTCCAACGTCTCGACCAGCCGGGCCCTTGCAGCCTGTCAACCAGACATCAAACACGGGATGTTCAACCGCGTTAAGACCTGGACTTTGTGCAAACATCCAGCCGGAAAAAACGCGCGTTTCTGAACCATCAAGTTGTGTCTCGTCAACTTGAACAAAGGTTGTCGTTTTAGGCTGTTCTGTTGCCGGACTTGTCAAGCATACGCGTGGTGTCACTTTGAGCGCGGCAAAGGTCGTCGTTTCGCCAATTGGAACTTCAAGTTTTTCAATTGTTGCGGTGACCTTGTCGAGGGCTGAGAAAACGGCAACGGCATTTTCAATGCGCTGGCTTTGTGCGCTTGCAACAGACGGTCCCAACACAACTGAAGCGGCGGCTAAGCAACCAGGGAGGATGCGTTTGCTTGCGCGGTGCGTCTTGATCTTCAATTTCAGTCCCCGGATTTAGAGATGGAACACCACTGGCCTCAGCCCGCCTCACTCACATCACGTAACATGAAGCACCTTGATTAACATGACTGAGCGCGCACAACACCTTTGCCTACCATTCAATACAATGCCAGCAAACAAGCACCGCTCCGCATATCAACCAGAGACATCCCCAATCTTATTTCGGCGACCAGGGCGTATAGTCTCCCGTCGCTTTAGGGCGGGATTGCGGTGTTAAAATGGACCCTTGCGGGCGCCATGCATCACGTGAGCCTGTTCTGTTCGGCTGATGCGGCTTTTGCCAGGGCTTGGCGGTATAGGTCTCATCAGTCGGTGGCGTATCGGTGGTGTAATGCAGCCAGCCATGCCACTCGGGTGGCACGCGGGAGGCCTCCGCCAGATCGCGATAAATCACCCAGCGCCGCGGCCCGCCTAAAGGCCCAACGCCCTTCGACTGAACATAATAACAATTGCCTTGGTCGTCTTCACCGACCTTGTGTCCACGTAGTGAGGTATAGATGCGGTTGGACCAGGTGTTCCCACCCCACCAGCTGAACAATTCGGAAATGATGCTCATTAGGGCTTATTCCTTAGGCTTCGTAACGCCGTTTTCAGGCACCAAATCAGTACGCTGCTGTCCTTGGCTTATCTCAACGATCGATCCTCTGTCCAGCCACGCGGCGACGCGATGTGATTTTGCAACACTCTGGGCACCGGAATCGGATTAGGGTCAAAAAAATTGGGCAGCTCTGGCACCAAAATCGGCGACCCACAGATGTTGAAAACATCCACACAGGCTGGAAAATCAATACCCTCAGGGGCTTGCGACATGTTGGTCCACAGGTTGCACACACCCCTACATGTTGATGTTGGTTGCCTCTGCCACCCCTATATGTAGTGATTTCTCGTTCGAATCGGCCTACCTTGAAAATCGAATAGCACGGTCGCTTTGCGGGTGTGCGGCGTAACTATCACACATGCGTTCATAGGACCGATCTGGCTTTCCAGCTGGATACGGGGTCGGTGCGTGGTTTTGGTCTGATTTAGGTGCCGGGGGGCGCTGATCAGGTCGCGACCAGAGGGCGCTTCGGCAAAATTCAGTAGCGTTTCAGCAAAAAAAATCGTGCCGAGCGGCGTTGCCCGCCTGGTGCAAGACAGAAACTTTGATGGCCCGCTTAAGGCTTCAGCCCTTGCGGGTGCCATCACGGGAACGACCGGGGACACTAAAAGAATGAAAATCACACGGCGCTTCACTCAAGCTGGCCACTCACCTTACGAATCCATCGCCTTTCGCCAAGCCACGTCGGAAATCAAAAATCCAGATGGCTCTATCGTATTCCAACTTGAAAACTTTGCCGTGCCGGAACATTGGTCTCAGGTTGCAGCTGACATTCTAGCGCAAAAATATTTCCGCAAAGCCGGTGTTCCCCGTCACCTTAAGAAGAGTGAAGAAACGCAAGTGCCATCCTGGCTGTGGCGCTCGGTGGCCGACAAGTCGCTCCAGCGTGAGTTGCCTGAAAACGAGCAAACAACTGGCGAACAAGATGCACGCCAGGTTTTTGATCGTCTCGCTGGCACGTGGTCTTATTGGGGCTGGAAAGGCGACTACTTCACAACAGAAGAAGATGCCCAGGCCTACTTTGATGAAATGCGCTACATGCTAGCCATGCAAATGGCGGCTCCGAACAGCCCGCAATGGTTCAACACCGGTTTGCATTGGGCCTATGGCATTGATGGCCCAGGCCAGGGGCACTTCTACGTTGATCATGAAACCGGTCAGTTGACCCGCTCGGCCTCAGCTTATGAGCATCCCCAACCACATGCCTGTTTCATTCAGTCTGTCGAAGACGATCTCGTCAACGAAAACGGCATTATGGATTTGTGGGTGCGTGAAGCCCGTCTGTTTAAGTATGGGTCTGGCACCGGCTCCAACTTTTCAAGTCTGCGCGGGGCCAATGAAAACCTGTCAGGTGGCGGGCGCTCTTCTGGCCTGATGAGCTTCCTCAAAATCGGTGATCGTGCAGCAGGTGCCATTAAGTCTGGCGGCACCACCAGACGCGCCGCCAAGATGGTGGTTGTTGATGTCGACCATCCTGACATTGAAGATTACATCAACTGGAAAGTGAAAGAAGAGCAGAAGGTTGCAGCCCTGGTTGCTGGTTCCAAGATTTGCCAGAAGCGACTGAAGGCCGTCATCAAAGCTTGCGTCAATTGTGAAGCAGATGGTGGTGATTGCTTTGATGCAACCAAAAACCCAGCACTCAAACGCGCAATTAAAGAAGCGCGCCGCGATCAGGTGCCACAAAACTACATCCTGCGCGTCATTCAGTTTGCCAAGCAGGGCTACACCGACATTGATTTTAAGACCTACGACACGGACTGGGATTCAGAAGCTTATCTGACGGTTTCAGGCCAAAATTCGAATAACTCCGTGCGGGTTACAGACGAGTTTTTAGAAGCCGTCGAAAATGATGACAATTGGGAACTTACGTCTCGCAAAACCGGCAAAGCCACCAAGACCATCAATGCGCGCCACCTATGGGAACAGATCGGCCATGCCGCCTGGGCATCTGCTGATCCCGGCATTCAGTTCCATACCACCATCAACGATTGGCATACCTGCCCACAATCAGGACCAATCCGCGCCTCGAACCCATGTTCGGAATATATGTTCCTCGACGATACGGCATGCAATCTTGCATCTCTCAACTTGATGCAGTTCCTACTCACTGATCGCTCGTTTGACATTGAAAGCTTTGAACATGCCTGTCGGCTTTGGACCATCACACTGGAAATCTCAGTGTTAATGGCGCAGTTCCCATCTCGTCAGATTGCAGAACTCTCCTATCGCTACCGCACACTTGGTCTTGGTTTTGCCAACATCGGCGGACTGCTGATGGCGAACGGCATTGCCTATGACTCTGATGAAGGCCGTGCCATTTGCGGTGCCATCTCTGCCATCATGACCGGCACCAGCTACGCAACCTCTGCGGAAATGGCTGGCGAGCTTGGCGCGTTCCCAGGCTACGACAACAACACTGACGACATGCTGCGCGTGATGCGCAACCATCGCCGCGCGTCTTATGGTGATCCAGAAGGCTATGAGCAGATTGCAACAACGCCTGTTCCACTTGATCACGCCAACTGCCCGGACCGGTTCCTTGTTGAAGCCGCCATGCGCGCCTGGGACAAAGCCGTAGATCTCGGTGAAAAGTACGGTTATCGCAATGCGCAAGCCACCGTCGTCGCACCAACCGGCACCATTGGCCTGGTGATGGATTGCGACACCACAGGCATTGAGCCCGACTTCGCTCTTGTAAAGTTCAAAAAACTTGCAGGCGGCGGTTACTTTAAGATCATCAACCGTGCCGCACCCCAGGCCTTGCGCGGGATAGGCTATAGCGAAATGCAAATCGCTGAAATCGAAGCCTATGCAGTCGGCCATGGCTCGCTGGCACAAGCACCGGCCATCAACCACACCACGTTAAAAGCCAAGGGCTTCACGGATGAGGCCATCGCAAGTGTTGAATCAGGCCTAGAAACCGCTTTTGACATCAAGTTTGTGTTCAACCGCTGGACACTCGGTGATGCCTTCCTGACCGAGACACTCAACGTCGAAAAAGAAAAACTCGACGACCCAACCTTTGATATCTTGTCTCACGTCGGCTTTAGCAAAGACGACATCGAAGCAGCAAACGAACATGTTTGCGGTGCAATGACGCTTGAAGGGGCGCCACACCTCAAGGACGAGCATTTGCCAATCTTTGATTGCGCCAACCCCTGCGGTCGCAAGGGCAAACGCTATCTGTCCGTTGAGAGCCACATCTATATGATGGCCGCCGCGCAACCGTTTATCTCAGGCGCGATTTCAAAAACCATCAACATGCCAAACGATGCGACGGTTGAAGATTGCAAAGCCAGCTATCAACTGTCGTGGCGGCTGGCTCTCAAAGCCAATGCGCTTTATCGCGATGGGTCAAAACTCTCTCAGCCCCTCAATGCGCAGGTGCTGGGTGAAGATGAAGATGTCCAAGAAGAAACCGCCGAAGCCTTGCACGCGGACCAGCCCATGGCAGCCCGCACGAGCGTCCTCACCGAACGCATCGTTGAGCGCATTGTTGAGGTTGAACGGGCCCAAAGCCGCGAAAAACTGCCCAACAGGCGCAAAAGCTATATCCAAAAAGCCTCGGTTGGTGGCCACAAAGTCTATCTGCATACCGGTGAATATGAAGATGGACGTCTTGGCGAAATCTTCATCGACATGCACAAAGAAGGCGCTGCCTTCCGCTCGTTGATGAACAACTTCGCTATCGCCATTTCATTAGGCCTGCAATACGGCGTGCCACTGGATGAATACGTGGAAGCGTTCACCTTCACCCGCTTCGAACCGGCGGGCCTTGTGCAAGGCAACGACACCATCAAGAACGCCACATCGATTTTGGATTACATCTTCCGGGAATTGGCCGTGTCCTACATCGGGCGCAATGATCTGGCCCACGTCGATCCAAGTGAAATCGTTGCTGGCACCGGGCTTGGGTCTTCAGAACAAGCCACCGATGCAGGACCTGCCTCACAAGAAATTGCAGCCTCGCGCCTCGTCTCATCAGGCTACATGCGTGGTGCTGATGTCGGTGTCTTGCAGTTTGCTCGCAGCGCAGATGTTGCGGTACAGGAAAATCTTCAAGCCCAAGCCGACGCCCAGACAACCGCGCTCAATTCTGTTGCCACAGAAATGCGCAGCGGTGATGCAGGCGACGCAAGCACCTTCCTCACAGATGGTGCGACCGCTCTCAAACCTGATCTTGAGGTTGCAGCAACCGAAGCCGAGACAAACCGAACGGAGCGCACCTCCGCAAATCGCGTCGCCGAAGCCCGCTTGCGTGGCTATGAAGGCGTGGCGTGTTCTGAATGTCAAAACTTCACCATGGTCCGTAACGGCACCTGCCTGAAGTGCGACACCTGCGGCTCCACCAGTGGGTGCAGTTAGGTCACAGACACTAGAAAAAGGGGCTCAAGACCCCCTTTTTCCGGGCCTGGGATAACCTGGAAAACCGCTTTGAGGCCTGTGAACCAGCACCCGAATCGCTGAACAGTCTGTCTCAAATGGGCTCTGAAAGCGGGCCCCGAGTGACTGTGTTCTGAGAGCCGTTAAATATGAGCGACAAGTACAATCCTGAACGAAGCGAGCGCCCAACCTTACCGGCCCTGGCGCTAACGCGCGCTGGCGGCAACACCAAGCCGGCACCACCAGAAGTCTATTTGCTCGCCGATCACCTGGATACGGCGTTGGCAGCGGCAGAAGACATCGTCAACGCACGCCTTACCTGGAACAGCGCGCGGCGCGCAGAGCAATCTGAAATCTCTCACGAGAAGCACACCACGCGTGATGACGTTGAAGAAATCCGCAAGCTTGAAAACACGATCATCATTCGCGTTCTCAAATCACGCGAACGGGCTGAAGACGTGGCACGCGCTGACAAGCGCTTTCGCCAACTGGCAAAACTCTATGTTGCAGGCACTGCTGTTCTGCTGGATGCCGTCGAAGAATGTGGTGACAGCACCGATATTGACTTTGCCACCGCCGATACCGTCACAGCCTACTTGAGGTCACGCGGTCTTGTTGATCTTGATGCGCCTGCGCCCGCCATTGGTGAGGACTTGCAGGTTGGTGAAGATTTTCTCATTGCAAAACGTATTGCAGCAGGCCCGCTCATGGATCTTGCCGCCGCCCTGCTGGATGCCTTGGAACTCCACTACGATCTATTCCTGGATGAAGACGAACTGGCGATGGCGCCGCAGATCAATCGCTTTGAAGACAACGACGCCGTTGTTGCCACCCAATCAGACGTGGCAGCAGAGCGTGACCACGTTCTTGAAGCGACAATCGATGAAATCCGTGATGAGGCAGCGACGCAACCTGATACAATCACTGAGCCAGAGGTTTGGGCAAAGCTCGGCACCGCTGGTTCCGTTTTGCCGCCGGTGATTAACCTACCCGTTGCACAGCCTCTGGTCCACGTATCGCAAACAAAAGCTGCACCACAGACAGACACTACACCGCTCAACTCTGGCGATGAAAATTCTGAACCGGACGCTGTTTCGGCACTCTCGGATAGCGAAATTGATGAAGATCTGGTCGCGTTTTCTGCATCTGAAGATGCTGTCGCCCGCAGCGACGACGACCGGGTTGACGTCGAAATTTCAGAACACGTAGAGTCCTCATCGTCAGACGTGACCGAGGTCGAGACCCAGCCAGAGACGAAGCATGGGACCGAGGTTGACGAAGAAGCAGAGGCAGCGCCTAAGCTTGACGCTCACAAGAGCAGCGACGAAGCCGATCTCGATGATGGTGACGACACAACCGGCGACGTGGTCGCATTTGAAGACATGGCCCGCGACACCGGTGCAACCAACCTAGATGCCAGCGATCGAGATGCCAGTAATCGAGATTTAGGTGCCCAAAACGCCAGTGGCGCAGACGAGCACGTCGAACAAACACGCGACGAGACGCCTGATGAGACAGCGTGTGACGATGGTGTCATCATCACCGCCGCAAATGATGATAACACGGGCCTTGACGACGACGATGAATTGGATGCACGACGAGACGCTGACAGCAGCGATGATGAATTATCTCTGGTTGCAGACAATATGGACTCTGGGCCAGACCCAATCGAGGCCCTGGATGGCGCCAATGACGCGACCGTTGAGAACATCGTCGCGGCGGACAAGGTCCAAAGTGGCGCCAGCGCTACGGAAACCACTGCTGATAACGCTGCGGAAAACGACCCAGAAATTGAGGAAATTGACGGCAACAAAGCCGAGACCTCGATTGATGCCGCAGCGATGGATGAAGACGCCAGCCCTGACAAAGCTGACTCAGCCAACGGGACCAAGAAAAAGAAGTCAAAATCGCTTCTTGGACGCTTGTCCCTGACCAAGCCCTAAACAACGCGTAAAACCTCAACTCTGCTCGGTCTAACTTCTGCTCAGTCTAACTCAGGCACCCCGCCCGAGCGTGCGGTGCAGAATTTGTCGTGTGGCAACATGAGGTCGAAGCTTCACAACTGGCTTAGGCGCGCGTTTTGTCCGCACCCTGGCAAGTAGTTTGGTTTTGGATTTAGCCTTGGCTTTCACGTTGGCCTCCACCCGCGCATTAGAACGCTGCGCTTTTGCAACTTTTCTTTTGCGTGATTTGGACGTGCGCGATTTGCGTTTCTTGCTTTTGCGTGTGCGCGCCTTCACCTTTGATTTTGACCGGAGCGCTGCCAAACGTAGCGTCCGCGCTTTGCGGTCCCGCGCTATCTGCGTACGCCGGTGAGGTGCGGCTGCTTTGCGCCCCTCTTTCACACGCACGCGCGGATGAGCCACACGAAGCGCACGTCGTGTTGTCTTTTCCTGAACCACAACCGGCTCTTGAACGATGGGCCAGGCAACAGCCACACGGACCAACGGCGTCTCACTACGTTTTTGGGCTGGTGCGCCGACGACCGGCCAGGCTTTGAGCGTTTCGCTCCGCAATGCTGCACGAGCACCCCCCTCACCATCAACGGAAGCAATCTGGACCGACGCTTTGCTTGAGCGCATACCAACTGCCCCAACCACCGGCCACTCCAACGTTGCAAACCGGAGGCCAACCACAGGCCATGTTGTGAGTTCCGGCCGGACCTCGCCAAACGCTCTGCCTTGGGTGGCAAGGGCAGCAACTTCAAATGGGCGCTTAACCTGGCCTACCATACTGCCACCGGCTGGCGCCATGAATGCTGTCGTCATCGCTTCAAAGGCCAATAGCACGGCAAGGCCTTTTTCAGCCTCATCAAGGTTTGCAAATTTTCCGATGGGTCCCTGCACCTTGGCATAGCGACGATTGCGTTTGTAGCGTGCCTCAGCCCGCGTCGGTGCTGACAGAACTCTGACTTGCAACTTGGCAACGCCACGGTGCTCAAAACCAAGCTTGCGCGCCAACGCCCGTGACACATCAAGTTTGCGATTGCCCCAATAGGGACCAGCATTGTTGACGCGGATCACAGCCGCTTCATTCGACTGCTGTGACCAGACAAGCAACTTGGTGCCATCGGGATAGATCGGGCTTGCAGCATTGTCTGCACGATCTGCAAAAAACGGTTCGCCCGATGAGGTTAGCCCACACGGATTATAACGATCACGACGGCAGGAATCATAATGGGACGTGTGGAGGCTCACCTCTTTGCCAACCAGCGCCTGCGTTTCAGATAGCGTTTTAACACGGTGACATTTGCCATAGAAGCAGTAAGTGCTGCCGGGTGTTTTGGCGACCGCAACGCCGCTTACTGTCACCAGCCCTAATCCGCAACCAAGTCCAACTATAATAATGGTGAATGCGCCTGCAGGCATGAGTGCGCGCAAAGTTGTGCGCACGCGCTTGAAATACTGCATCAGATGGCCCCTGATTTTTATGTCCCCAGCCCGTGAGCCACTCCCGCCTAATTTGCAGCAGCACGCGCCTGCCCATTGCGGGCATAGTCGCGCGGCACTAAATCGAAGAATTGTGTTCGCCGCGCTGTGTCAAAGCGTTGCAAGGACAACTTGACCGCGCTTACTGACACAAAAGCCTTTAAATCAGGCCTTTTTCGCTCAACTGCGCCTGGAGTTCGGCGACAACTTTTTGCAAAATTTGTTGGTCAACGGCGCGTAAAACCAATTCGGTTTTAAACTTACCGTCCAAAAACGACGGGTAACTGCCCATGATCACGTCCGGATACATCTTCTGATGGGCAGCAAATAGATCTGAAATATCGGCTTCAGGTCGGCGCACGATAAGTGTTTCAGAATAGAGTTTGGCACCACGCTTTAATTGCGGCGCGACGTCTGCAAACATAGCCGCCATAATGGACGGGACACCTGCCATCACTATGACATTGTCAAGAATGAAACCCGGCGCAATGGAAACCGAATTACGAACCAACTTCGCACCATCAGGAATACGCGCCATACGCAGACGTGCAGCCGTCATCTCCATGCCCCGTTGTGCATAGACCTTTTCCATCTCTCGAGCGACGGTTGGGTTGACATCAATCGAAACGCCAAACGCCTTGGCCAAGCTATCAGCTGTAATGTCATCATGCGTTGGACCAATACCACCGGTTGTAAACACATAGGTGTAGGTTTTGCGCAGGGCATTGACGGCATCGACAATCGCCATTTCCTCATCGCCAATAATGCGCACTTCACGCAGGCGAATACCAATCACTGTCAGACTATCCGCCAACGTGCCGATATTTTTATCCTTGGTGCGCCCGGATAGGATTTCATCGCCGATAATCAGCAACGCTGCGGTAATTTCAGGTGTCGTCATAAGCGTGTCAAACTCATCTTTGGGATCACTCAGCACACCCTAAAGCATGTTCAGAAAAAGTGTATACAGTTTTGCACTTCAAGCATGCGACAAGACAAGAACCTTGTGCACGCTGAAGCTATTTGCGCGACGCTCTATTCCATGGCTCTATCCCATGATTGGCGATCAACTTATTTGCTCAAAGTCAAACCCAACTTTTCGCAGGTTGATCTAGTCGCCAATGTTGTAGGCCGCAAGGGCAGCTGCCCGACGATAAAACCCGTGTGAAAAAGAAAATCCAGCGCACCTTGTTGTGGACTTTTCCTGCCAGCCCACGTTTTAGTCGCGTCACCGATCCAAGACATAAACGGAACTTGAAACGCATGCAGTTCGCCTCACCGCTCATTCGTGGACGCCTGATTAAACGCTATAAACGCTTTTTGGCCGACGTTAAACTGGACAACGGCAAAACAATCACCGCCTCATGCGCCAACACCGGGTCCATGCTTGGCCTCCTGCATGAGGATGTCCCAGTTTGGTTATCAGAGCACGACAGCCCGACACGCAAATACCGCCACACCTGGGAGATGGTGGAAAATGACATGGGCGACGGCCCTGTCCGGGTTGGCATCAACACCGCCCATCCCAATAAGATTGTAACCGAAGCCATTGAAGCCAAACGCGTCAAGCCTCTTGCCGGCTATGAAACACTCAGGCGCGAAGTGAAGTATGGCCAAAATAGCCGCATCGATATTCTCCTTGAGGACCCCCAAAAGGGCCGTTGTTATGTCGAGATTAAAAACGTGCATTTATCGCGCAAAAAAGGAACAGCGGAATTTCCAGACTCAGTGACAACACGTGGTGCCAAACACTTGAGAGAATTGGCAGACATGGTCCGAGAAGGCCACCGCGCCGTGATGGTTTATCTCATCCAACGTGGCGATGCCAAACGGTTCTCACTCGCCGAGGATATTGACCCCGATTATGCCGAAACCTTCGCGATGGCGCGTGAGGCAGGTGTTGAAGCAATTGCCTATCGCTGTGCGCTCAGTGACAAGGGCATTGATTTGGATCGCTCGGTCCGCGTTGCGATCTAACGCATATTCCGCAAAAGCGTGTGCGGTTTTGCGCCGAGAACATGTATCAGATTAAAAATACCTGCGAGTGCCTGCTAATGCATTCGACCCGCTTTTAATTGGATGTTACCAAAGCGTCACCACACATTTAATTGAATATGGCCCGTCTCTAACCTGAAACTTGTGTGCCGCCGTCTGCGTATTCCTAGCTGACACCACTGAAACGCCGCAAAGCATGGTATTGTCGCGGAGTAAATACGCCTGATACGCACCCAGAATCCACACCATGTCGCGCACATGAGCGATTGAGACGGAGAAACCAAAATGATCACACGACGCACGTTCGGTTTTGCCAGCCTCGCTGCGGCTGGCACCGGTTTACACCAGTTTGTTACCGGCAAAAGCATTGCCTCAGCCCTCGCCAAGGGAGGAAGGAAGACATTCAAAGTGACTAAGTCTGATTCTGAATGGCGGCGTATCTTAACGCCCGCACAATTCCACATTCTGCGCAAACACGGTACTGAACCTTCAGGCTCCAGCCCGCTTGACAAGGTCTATGACCCAGGCACCTACCACTGTGCCGGCTGCGATCAGGCGCTCTATGACTCGAAAACAAAGTTCAACAGCCGCACAGGCTGGCCAAGCTTTTGGAAACCGATTGATGACGCTGTTGGCACATCAACGGACTACAAGTTGGTCTATCCACGTACCGAAGTGCACTGCAGTCGCTGTAGTGGACACTTAGGTCATATCTTTAAAGACGGGCCAGCACCAACTGGCTTGCGCTATTGCATAAATGGCATCGCGCTCAAGTTTGTACCAAAAAAAGAGGCTTAGTCGCCCCGACCTAAAATGTAGATGTGTTGATCCCGACTGCACCAGCGCAGCTGCTTCCGCACGCTTAAGGAAAGCCAAAATATGCTTCGCAAAATTCTCACCCTCACTGCTGTTGCTGGTACGCTTGCCATTTTCTCACAACTGTTTTTGACTGATGGGCCAGTCTCACCACGTTTGGTCAAACATGCTATGGCCGAACAAGCCGCGGTCAACGGGGCCACGTCAGAGCCGCGCGCAATAGCAACGTTTGCAGCGGGTTGCTACTGGTGTGTTGAAAGTGACTTTGACAAGGTCAAAGGTGTGGTTGCAACAATCTCAGGATTTATGGGCGGCAAAACACGTAACCCGACGTACAGAAGCGTGACCTATGGCAATTCAGGCCATCTTGAAGTGCTCAAAGTCATCTACGATCCAACCAAGGTCAGCTATCAAAAGCTGCTTGATCACTACTGGGTCAATGTCGACCCCCTCGATGGTGGTGGGCAGTTCTGTGATCGCGGTTCATCTTATCTGCCAGCCATTTTTGTCCATAACGATACCCAACACCGCCTTGCCAAAGCCAGCAAGGCCAAGGTGGCGAGCCGTTTCAAAGCGCCCATTGCAGTGAAGATCCGCCCCGCGTCAAAATTCACGCGCGGACCGACCTATCATCAGAATTATTATCTCAAGAACCCCTACAAATATAAGCGTTATCGCTATGGCTGCGGTCGAGACCAACGCCTGCGTCGCCTGTGGGGAGACAAGGGAAGCTAGATCAACCTGCGAAACGTTGGAACGCGACTTTGAGCTGATAAGTTGATCGCCAGTGATGGGATAGAGCGTTGAGATAGAGCGTCGCGCAAATAGCTTCAGTGCGTACAACAAAAGGCGCGATGCTCTAGGCTGCACACAATGGCTAAACTAAACGATCAGCGCATGGCCAGCCCGGCGCGCGTCGCCAACACCTTCGAAGACATCTTCGCGCAGAAGCCGCGCCACGTGCACGCCACCAAAAAACATATTTGGCTCCGGCCATACGCGCGCATCCCCGTAGGCCGCCAACAGTGACTGTTGTGCGCTTTCAGAGAACTGCGCTTCAAAACTCAGGTTACCACACTTTTCGACGTGCAGACGTGGCGCGGTGACAGCATCATCTGCACTGAGACGATGGTCCAACAGCCCCAGTATGACCTGAAGCACCGCCGACCGGATTCGGTTTGATCCGCCCGAACCAAGTGCTGCTAGGCTGGCGTCCTTTGCCGTCACCAATGTCGGCGCCATCATTGTCGACATGCGCACGCCTGGCTGCCAGAGATTAAACCCATTCGGGTTGAGATCTTCTTCACCCAACATATTGTTGAGCATGAAGCCATGATCGCCAACCATGGTGCCGTTACCTTCACCATTGGACACTGTGGCAGCAGCCGCATTGCCTTGCCTGTCAATCACACTGATATGCGTCGTGCCGCGTGGTGCAGGGGGATGGCCCCGCATATCCTCAAGGTGTTGGTGAATGACCCCATCTAGAACTTGTTGTGGCACATCACTAAATGCGGCGCGGACGGCATTTGTGCGGGCCATTACGTCCGCCAAAACTGCAGGCGTGCGTCGCGTGTCGCGCCCTAACCCTGCCAACAGAGCCATCGAAAACGCGATCAGCGGCCCGCTGGCGGCAGGCGCTGGATTGAGATCAACCTCAGCACCAAGAAATGCCTGTCGCAACGGTTGGCGGCGGCGTACCTGGTAGTCCACTAAATCTCGTGCCGTGAGATGCCCGCCCGCCTCACGGGATTGGCGTACCATCTCTTGTCCAACGGGGCCATCAACAAACAACCGAGCGCCATCTTCCGCCAACCATTCAAAGGTTTCCGCGAGTGCTTCGTTTTTGAGACGGTCGCCCTCAGCCAACATTTCACCGTTGGGCGCGAACCACTTGGCCGCCTTGGGGTCACCACTCAAAATGCCGGGGATAATGGAAAACAAGTAACTTTGGTAAGCGTTTTGGGTGACGCCCTGGCGCGCGGCGCGCACAGCCGGCTCGACCAGTCGTGACATTGGCAGACGCGCCAAATCCTGATGGATGGCAAACAACCCCGGCACCATACCGGGTGTCGCGGTGGCACCCAGCCCGATTTGGAAGTCCTGAGTTTGCGTACCGAAATCAACGGTGATGGTACGGAAATCTTGCTCAGCTTCTGCGCGCCTGTTGAGCGGCGTATCCACGAAGAAGTCATAGAGCGTCGTCGACTTGCGATCTGCAACGTGGGCCATGAGAAAGCCGCCGCCGCCAAGCGACGCCAGCACGACTTCAGGCACGCAGGCTGCAAATAGCCCCGCTATCACCGCATCAAAGGCATTGCCGCCCTCGGAGAGAATTTCCGCCGCCGCTTCCGCGGTCACCTGATGACCTGCCGCGACCACACCATATTTGCCTTGCGCTTTCATAGCGCTTCGCATGACAAGCTTCGCTGGCGCGGTCAAGCCCAACACGTCCTAAAGTCGTGTTGGGAAACCCTTCACCAACACGACGTAAACTTGTGTTGGGCGACTTTCTGCCAACACGACGTAAACTTGTGTTGGGCTTTGTCCCCTGCCAACACGACGTAAACTTGTGTTGGGCGACTTTCTGCCAACACGACGTAAACTTGTGTTGGGCTTTGTCCCCTGCCAACACGACGTAAACTTGTGTTGGGCTTACTCCGCAGCCACCTTCCCTTCAGACAGCACCTGATCGGCCAATCGGCCCGTCAGCTCTGCCAAGTGGTCAAATGAGGCCTTGTAACTGCCAACACCCGATGTCACCGAGCGCAGTTCAATGATCAAGTCCTCTATCTCGGCCTGGGGAATATGGGCTGATACGACATCCCAACCCGGCCAACCGGGGCGGGCATCAAAGCCCAGGATTTGGCCACGCCGTTGTGAAATAATGCCGTTGACCTTTGCCGTTGCTTCCGACGGCACCGCCAGATCGACCTGCATGACAGGCTCCAACAACACAGGCAAACACTGCGGCATGCCTTCGCTCATGGCTAACCGTCCGGCCTGGCGAAATGCCATATCGGAGGAGTCTACCGAGTGATAAGAGCCATCGGTTAGGGTGACGCTGATATCGACGACCGGAAATCCAAGCGGTCCGTTTTTCACATAGTCTTTGACGCCAATTTCAGCAGACGGGATCATCTGCTTGGGCACAACACCGCCGGTGATGGTGTCTTGAAACTGAACACCCGACCCGCGTGGCAACGGTTTGATGTTTAGGACCACATCGCCGAACTGACCATGGCCACCCGACTGCTTTTTGTGCTTACCACGCACCTCAACGCTTTTACGTATGGTCTCCTTATAGGGGATAGCTGCCTTCAGACGCGTCACCTCCACACCATTTTTCCGCGCCAAGCGTTCCAACGCCACGCGTAGGTGCATCTCACCTTGTCCGCGCAAAAGGACTTGGTTGGTGTCCTGGTTGTGGTCAAGACCAAGTGAGGGGTCTTCCTCCATCAGCTTGTTCAGGGCCGAAGACAGTTTGACTTCATCTTTGCGGTCTTTGAGACCCAGGCCAAATGAGAGCACGGGTTGAGCGGGCTCCGGTACGTCAATGGCGACAATACCAACTTTGTCAGTCGATACAGTTTCACCCGTCGTGATGCTTTCGAGGCGTCCAAAGGCGATCGTATCACCGGCTGTTGCTACGTGGCGTTTCTCAGTCGCCTGCCCCTTCATGGCATGGAGGCCTGAAACCCGATCCTCATGACCTGAGGTGCTCGCCAACGTGGCGCCGTCTTTCACGTCACCTGTAAGTTGGCGTGCAAGTGAAAGTTTTCCGCCGTGACCGGTGTAAAGTGACTTCATGACAAAGGCGGCGTTGTCAGTGCCATCAACACCGAGGCGCTTGGCGGTTTCCTCGACAAACGGCACTTCGTGACGCAGTGCTTTTAAAAGCCGTAGAATGCCATTGCCATTTTCAGCCGACCCCAACAAAACCGGGCAGATCAATCCGTCACTGAACTCTTGGGTAAGATCATTGAACACAAGCTCTGTTTCTGGCGAAATATCGGACAGCAGTTGCTCCATCAAATCATCATCGTAGTCGGCCAATTGCTCAAGCATACTGAAGCGGGCATCTTTTTCACGCGACACCAACTCAGACGGCAACTCTATGACGTCACTGGAACCATGCGCGTTGTAATGATATGCGCGCTCAGAAGCGAGATCGACGAAACCCGTTGCAACACCCTTCTCCCAAATTGGAATTTGTCTGAGCACAAGAGGCTTTGATGATGCTGGCTGCAAAACGGAAATAATGTCGCGTACAGGCGTATTAAAATTATCAATCTTGTTTAGGAACAGGAAGTGAGGAATACCGCGATCTTCCAGGTCTTTTAAAATAACTTGCAACGCGGGCACACGCTTGGCGTCGGGCTCGGAGACAACAATCGCGGCATCGCACGCGGTGAGCGCAAGTGCACCTTCATGTTGAAATTCAATCGAACCGGGGCAATCTAGAAATGTGAAGCGATCGCCGAGGAATTCTATGTCTGCCGCATTGAGCTCTACACTCATACCGTGTTCGCGGGCTTCAGGACTGCCATCGCCAAGGGAGGATTTATCTTTAACTGAGCCCTGTCGGGGGATGGCACCTGCTCGGGCGACAAGGGCTTCCAGAAGGGTGGTTTTTCCGCTGAGATACGGACCGATTAGTGCGATACAGCGGGCGCTGCGCGTGGCAGCAGGGGTGGTGGTTGTGGCACCAGCCTTGGACCCCATAGCTCCTCCTTCCCACTCATCAAAATGAGTGAAGCGAGGCACTTAGGTGAAACGCTGTCGCGGGCCGCGAACTCAAAGCAGGTACCAACGGCAGCAACGCCGCACTCCGCGCCTCATAAAGAGCGCGGCTGAAGTATCGTTGCGCTAGCCCGCCCTGGTTGCAAGAGGAATAGCGCCAAGTTGGCAAATTTTGTCATCAAAACATCATCCAAGCCTGCTAAAGCGCAGTCCAACAGAGAAACCGCTACACGCCACCCTCGGACCCCTTTTGCTGCATTGCAAGAATTAATCCCAGCGCAGGTAGGCAAAGGTTTCATGGTGCTGCATTCAGGTTATAACTGTGGGAGTTGCATTTGTTGGACATGGGTTCAAACTGAGAGTCCAAGTTGTACGGGTCGCTTTAGAGTGCATTGCAATATCGCTGAAGCGAAGTAGGTAACAAAAAAAATAAAAATTTTCGATAGACTCTTCACAAACAGCCTTGACGTATGGTGCCAAGGCTTCATCATTCAATGCGTCTTGCGTGTGGATAACTTAGGTGTGGTGATGAGCAAAAGATATAAACGTTTGATGGCAGCCGCTGATGCTGCCGGTTACGTTTTTGCTGCATCTGATGATGCAGCGCCGCTGAATCCTGCATTGACCTCTAAACATCACCTGGAAGACCTGGAAGCAAAATTCCGCAACGGCCATCATCTCGCGGCTTGTAAGGCATCCGAGGTCGCTTCGCGTGCCGTGGCTAAGCTTGCACCGTCACGCGCCTTGGCTACAGCCAATACAGGCTCGACCACATCCTGGCTCAACACTGCACTCGCTCACCTGCGCCCGAAAGGTCTCGCTGCTTGAGCGCCCACCACCTGCTGCCCCAACAGACTGTCACTTCGCGCTCGTTGCGCGCCCATGAAGCGGTTTCATCATCATCAGCGACTTGGTCAAAAACGCGATCCGTTCGCGTTTCATTTCCGCATCCGGAAACAACACCTGCATTTGTTTTGCATCGAGCAACACGGCTGACTGCACAGCGCGCATGGCTTCATCCAACGTTCCCCGTCGGCCACCAAAGCCCAGATTGAAAGTCATTAGCAATTTGGCGCGAACCTGCTCAGGCAGGTAGTGGAACATCGGGCAGCGGAAATGCGGTTCATAGGGGAACCAGAAGTTCGGCGTTTGAACATAGTAGCTTGGTGCGAGACGGCGCACGTTTGCCGCCATCTTGGACATCTGATCCCAATTGCCGACGTGCTCGATCACCGAGTTGGAATGGACAAAGTCAAACGCATTATCCTCAATGTCGGATAGGTTGGTGGCATCGCCTGCGATCGAGTGGAAACGATCGCCTTTGGTCGGTGTTGCCTCCAGATTGATCAACGTGATTTCAACCGGTGCCTGATCAATAAAGCCGTCGCTGATCTGCCAGTAATATTCCGTGCCGCCGACATCCGCGATCCGGCAAGACCCCTTCTCGGCAATCACATCTTCGATCATCTGGCGAACAAAACGAAAGCGCCGTTGACGCGCTTGAAAAGCCAGCGATTTTTGATTGAGGTAGGTGTTGGCAACAGAGTGGCGCGGCTTAACACCTGGAGACCCTTTAGTTGCAGAGGCATCTAACTTTGACTCAACCATTACCGCCATCTCGGGTACCCTTACGCTGCAACACAAAATTAAGCTTATGTGATCGCACAAAAAGGCAAACAATGGGTGAAGCCCAACATGACTTTAGGAAATGTTGGCCAAATAACAAATATGGTGCCCCAACATGACTTTAGATCCAACACGCGCTTGCGCTGTGTTGGTGTGGAAATGTTGGCCAAATAATAAATATGGTGCCCCAACATGACTTTAGATCCAACACGCGCTTGCGCTGTGTTGGTGTGGAAATGTTGGCCAAATAATAAATATGGTGCCCCAGCATGACTTTAGATCCAACACGCGCTTGCGCTGTGTTGGTGTGGAAATGTTGGCCAAATAACAAATATGGTGCCCCAACATGACTTTAGATCCAACACGCGCTTGCGCTGTGTTGGTGTGGAAATGTTGGCCAAATAATAAATATGGTGCCCCAGCTAAAACACAATCCCAACACCAGCCTGGCTCGAGTGATGGGGAAAAGAGAGAGCCCAACATGACTTTGGGCGATCGCGGACCTCGGTTGGGAATCCGATTGCCTGGCGGGCAGATGTAGCAATCACGTTCCTGTGGTAGCTAAAGTCATCACCAACAACCGCCAAGGTCCATTCATCACTTGCAAACAAACTCCTAGCCCTCACACGCGCGCGCAAACCCGTGTCGTCAGCTCTGACAAATCTGAAATCTCTGCGTAAAGCGCGCCCGGCAGACGGTCGCGCGGTTGGCGGGTTCGGTTGACCCAAAACACCTGCATACCAAAGCTGGCAGCCGCATGCGCGTCCCAGGCGTTGGACGACATGAACGCCATGTCGCCTGCAGCAACGCCTAAGCGATCAACGGCCAACTGATAGACGCGGCGGTCGGTTTTATAAACGCCAACCTCTTCCGCGGACAGCACAGGGTCAATCAGGTGCGCAATGCCACAATGCGTCAGCGAGGCTTGCAACATATCAGGTGTGCCATTTGACAGGATCGCAGTTTTAAGCCCCGCCGATTTGAGCGAGGTTAATACCTCCGGTACTTCAGGAAAGCAGTCCAGCGTGCGGTAGAGATCCATAAGACGTGCGCACAATTCTGCATCGTCCAACCCCAGCGCCTCAAGGCTGAATTCAAGTGCGTCTTGTGTCACCTGCCAAAAATCGGCATGTGCACCCTGGAGAGCGCGCAGCCACGTGTATTGCAGTTGTTTATCCCGCCACAGCGTAATCAGTTGGTTGGTTTGATGACCAAGCCCATCGCGGCAGCGCTCGGCAGCCGAGGCAAAATCCAACAGCGTGCCGTAGGCGTCAAAGACACACGCGCGGACTTTGAGTGGTGTGCCTGACATACATGAACTCCCCACGGCCGACTTGCGTTTTCAAAGGCAAAGTTGAGCGCATTCGACAGCCAATGTCGAGAAGCGCTTACGTTGCAAATCTGGGAGAGAGCGTAGGCTCTTTTAGATCAACCTGCGAAAAGTTGGAATCGCGACTTTGAGCAGATAAGTTGATCGCCAATCATGAGATGGAGCCATGGGATAGAGCGTCGCGCAAATAGCTTCACTGTCTACAACAAAAGGCTCAACCCTCTAGTAGCGCCCAAGCGGATGCTTGAACAGATTTTCAACGCGGCGGTTGCGGGCGCGATATCTGCGCCGTTTCTTTTTGGCCTCGATAACACCAACCGTCATTGGGGCGGGCAATGCAACGTCGTCGGCCACAAGTGCAACACGGCCATTGCTTGGCAGGCCTGCGCGCTGGCGTGCTTCCGAGAATGAGGTGTCTTGGATTGTGGTCGTTGGATTGGGCACACCTTCAGCCACATTGTCTTCGCGCACTACTTTGGTGACGAAGTCAGATTGGACTGGTTTTTCGGCGCAAAAATCTTTGGCCGCTGACTTCAGCAAGTTGAGTTGCGCGTGATCGGGCAGGTTCACGGGCATCTTAGCGTTCATGCGCTTTAAGAACCAGAACATCGCAGCTTTTGACGACGTACTCCATTTGCCATCGATCGTGCCCCCGTAGCACCGAACACGACGCAATTCGCCCTGCAGAGCCATGACGAGCACGCGGCGTGCGCGATCCTCTTGCCTCTGAGTTACAGGGGCAGGCGGTGGCGCTATCGCGACACTTTCAAAATGGGTTCTGTCTGCGTTGAGAACGGTCAGCTGAGCGTCCGCGATCTCGCCAACGACGTGAGGCGCCACAATCTTCGGCACAACAGGTTTTTGCTGAAGCAGTGCCGCAGTTGAGGTCGTGTTCAGCGATAGGTCGGGAGATCCACCAGCGACTTGTGCGCCTGAATGGTCGCGGTAAATATATCCCGCAGCTAACGCGACACCTAAAACGATACTTGCTAACGCAACCAAGAAACGCATGACGATCTACTCAACTCTCTACTAACAACGGACGATATAGGGCAAATATGACTAATTTTATGGTAACGTCCGGCCTGTTTTTGGGGATTTTGCACGTCAAACCAAGTGTTCGCGGGGCTTGCGCCCCAGTTTTGCCAAACTGGCTAACCCTGCACACCTCATGCCAAGCCAGCCGACGCGGCCAGCCATTGGAGCGGTCCGTTTGAGCGAACAACGGCCACATAGCACGAGGACGTCAGGCACTTGTTTTTGGTTCATCGTTTTCCCATTTGCTTAGCCGAGTGCTATTTAAGAGTTCTGTGTCGTGCTTGCGAACATCAATTGAGTTCCGCTAAGAAACAAGCCAATTGAAGACCTGGGCCGCGGCGGCGTCAGGCACGCCCCCCCCCCCAGACAAAGGCCCGGACGTGATGTCAGATCGCAATGACTTGCCTAATATTGATCCAGCAGCATTTGACCTGCCGGATCTTGAAAAACTCAACGCACCCAAGGTTTCAAACCACCCACCGCGCATTCTCATTCTCTATGGCTCATTACGTGAGCGATCTTACAGCCGGTTTTTGGCCGAAGAAGCCGGACGCATTCTGTCCCGCTTTGGCGCCGAAGTACGCTTCTTTGATCCCCGCGGCATGCCCTTGCCGGACGGGGCCGAGCGGACACATCCAAAAGTTGTAGAGCTCAATAAGCTCTCGATCTGGTCTGAAGCCCACGTCTGGTCATCGCCTGAACGTCATGGGTCGATGAGCGGTGTGATGAAAACACAGATTGATTGGCTGCCGCTTGCCTATAAGGGCATTCGACCGACGCAGGGACGCACGCTGGCTGTGATGCAGGTCTGTGGCGGATCGCAATCGTTTAATGCGGTCAACAACATGCGTATTCTTGGCCGTTGGATGCGCATGGTCACCATCCCCAACCAATCTTCCGTCGCCAAAGCCTATGACGAATTTGATGACGCCGGTCGCATGAAACTATCGCCCTACTACGAGCGTGTCGTCGATGTGATGGAAGAGCTTTATAAATTCACACTGCTGGTGCGTGATCGCTCAGACTATTTGACGAACCGCTACAGCGAACGCTGCGACGGGTTGGCTGAAAACAACCTGACGCTGAAAGCGGCAATGGATGATGTGAAAACGCGCGACGGGGAAAAAAATTCGTCCTAGATCAACCTGCGAAAAGTTGGGTTCGAGTTTGAGTAGATAAGTTGATCGCCAACCATGAGATAGAGCGTCGCGCAAATAGCTTCAGCGTGCACAACAAAAGGCGCGACGCTCTAGAGCACGCCGAGCGTTTTGATCTCGCCGCAATTGCTGCTCGGCCAAGAGCAACGCGGAAAACACCAAGTCCTCGCGCTATTTGTCTTTTTTGCGCGACACATTAGGCACCGAAGAGCCGGTATCATCCGACTTTACCTTCTTCGGCTTTGGTCCAGGCAACGCTTTTTTTGCTCCCGCACCAACGAGCGCTTTGCGCCCACTCGCACCCGACTCATCATTGAGTACCTTTTTCGACTTACGTTTGGTCGTTGGTGCGATGAACTCAAAGTCGAGCTCAGTGTCAGGCGCTTTGCCTTTGACGATGACCTTGACAGTGCCACCGTTCTCTAGACAACCAAACAACAACTCATCCGCCAATGGCTTCTTGATGTGTTCTTGAATGATGCGCGCCAATGGTCGGGCACCAAACTTTTCGTCATAGCCTTTTTTGCCAATCCAAGAACGCGCCTCATCTGAAAGCTCAAATGTCACGCCACGATCGGCTAATTGCGCTTCAAGCTGGAACACAAACTTCTCAACGACTTTGGCGATGACATCTGGAGCCAGGGCTGAGAATGGAATGGTCGCGTCGAGGCGATTGCGGAATTCAGGCGTAAACAGCTTATTGATGGCTTCAGTATCATCACCTTCGCGCCGCACACGGTTAAAGCCCATCGGGGCCTGTGCCATGCTGGCCGCACCGGCATTTGACGTCATAATCAACACAACATTCCGGAAGTCGATCTTCTTACCGCTGTGATCGGTGAGCTTGCCGTGATCCATGACCTGCAACAAGATGTTAAACAAGTCTGGGTGCGCTTTTTCAATTTCATCAAGCAGCAACACACAGTGCGGATTTTGATCAACACCGTCTGTGAGTAAGCCACCTTGGTCAAAGCCGACGTAACCCGGAGGGGCGCCAATCAGCCGTGAAACCGTGTGCTTTTCCATGTACTCCGACATATCAAAGCGCAGCAATTCAATTCCCATCAAACTGGCAAGCTGTTTGGCAACTTCTGTTTTGCCAACACCTGTTGGACCTGAGAAGAGATAGCAGCCAATAGGTTTTTCAGGCTCGCGCAAACCAGCACGCGACAGCTTGATGGCACTCGTCAGCGCTGAGATGGCTGGTTCCTGACCAAACACCAATCGTTTCAGATCGCGCTCAAGGTTAGACAGCGCCTCAGCATCCGACCTGCTAACCGTTTTCGGGGGAATGCGGGCCATCGTTGAGACAGTGGCTTCGATATCTTCGACTAAGATACGCTTTTTGCGTTTAGATTCTTCAACCAATTTTTGCGATGCACCGGTCTCGTCAATCACGTCAATTGCCTTGTCCGGCAACTTACGGTCATTGATATAGCGATCCGAGAGCTCAACGGCAGCGGTAATAGCCTCATTGGCATATTTGACGTCGTGGAAGTCCTCAAAATACGGCTTCAAGCCCTTGAGGATTTCAATGGTGTCTGGAACCGAGGGCTCTGACACATCTATTTTTTGGAAGCGACGCACGAGTGCGCGGTCTTTCTCAAAATGCTGTCGGTATTCTTTGTATGTGGTCGAACCGATGCAGCGCACGGAACCGGATTGCAACGCAGGCTTGAGCAGGTTTGAGGCATCCATCGCACCACCCGATGTGGCACCTGCACCAATCACCGTGTGGATTTCATCAATGAACAAGATTGCGCCGGGATAGCCTTCGACTTCCTTCATCACCGCTTTTAAGCGCTCTTCAAAATCGCCGCGATAGCGCGTGCCGGCAAGCAGCGAGCCCATATCGAGTGCAAAGATGGTCGCGTCTTGCAAAACATCTGGCACTTCTTTTTTGATAATTCTGCGCGCCAACCCTTCCGCGATAGCCGTCTTGCCAACACCTGGGTCACCAACCAACAATGGATTGTTTTTCTGCCTGCGGCACAGCACCTGTATGGTCCGCATGACCTCGTTCTGGCGACCGATCAATGGATCAATGCCGCCGTCCTTGGCCTTTTCATTGAGATTGACGCAGTAATTTTGCAACGCATCCTGGCCGGGCTTGCGATCCTCGCCCTCGCCCAAATCCTCTTCGGTACCGTGAACGGTTTTTGGTTCCGACATGCCCGCTCGTTTGGCGATGCCATGTGAAATATACTGGACAGCATCAAAGCGTGTCATTTCTTGTTCTTGCAGGAAGTAGGCCGCGTGGCTTTCGCGTTCAGCAAACATCGCGACCAGCACGTTGGCACCGGTTACTTCCTCACGACCTGATGACTGCACATGAACAACGGCGCGATGAATAACACGCTGGAAAGCGGTCGTTGGCTGCGCTTCGCTGATATTCTTTGCCACCAAAGTTTCAAGCTCTGTGTCGAGGTATTCGTTGAGACGTTCGCGTAGTTGATCAATCTCAACATTGCACGCGCGCATCACGCCTGATGCATCTTCATCATCCAGCAATGAGGCCAACAGGTGTTCCAGCGTTGCAAATTCGTGGCTGCGCTCATTGGCAAGCTCTAAGGCACGATGCAAGGAACGTTCGAGAGTTTTCGAAAACGATGGCAAAGCGGGGCTACTCCTTTTCCATGGTGCACTGTAGTGGATGATCATGCTGTCGCGAAAAGTCCATCACTTGTGTGACTTTCGTTTCAGCAACTTCAAATGTGTAAACCCCGCATACCCCAACACCACGCTGATGGACATGCAGCATGATGCGGCTTGCCTCTTCGTGACGTTTGTTGAAGAACTTCTCCAATATCAAAATAACGAACTCCATAGGTGTGTAGTCGTCATTCAACAATAAGACTTTATAAAGATTAGGCTTACGTGTCTTTGGACGCGTTTTTGTGACGAGGCCGGTCTTGCCTTCCTCGTCATTGCCATCAAAGCCATCATCGTCGTCTGCCGCTGTAAGCGGCAGCATCTTGTGTCTATCGTCCAGCGTGCGCATCTTTTTGCGTTCGCAGTCCCTTACCAAAACTGTACCAAGGAATTCCTACCAAGTGGATTTCTTGACCACCACCAGGCCCCTATCATGAACAAAACACTACCATTTTCCGCAGTCCATCCAAAGGATGGCGCTGAGCAGAACGTCATCGTCCTTTATTGCAATCTGGGGAAGTTTGGAGGAAACACCCTATTCAGCACCTAAGATTGGCCCCAGCACCCGAATTTCAACCCCCAAAACGTATGGACAGGGCATAAATTTGGCGTCCCAAGGCCATTTGCCGAAGTTTTATTGGGTTCAACACGTTGCCCTAGCAAGGTGATGGGCTTGGCCATTCCTGGCCATTCAAGCGCTCAGCCCGCCAAACCCAATACCACTGACCACAATACCACTAGATCCACTTGCGAAAAGTTAGAACGCGACTTTGAGCAGATAAGTTGATCGCCAATCATGGGATAGAGCGTCGCGCAAACAGCTTGGCTGGTACGAGAAAAGGCGCGACGCTCTAGGTATTCCGTTTTGGATTGCCGTTTCCGTTCACCGCATCATCGAAAGGCTTGTAAGCGTCCTTTGCGATATCTGAATACATAGTGCCAATCTTGGTCATCTGCTGCACATAGTCTTCAACAGTGCGGATTGCGAATTCCGCTTGGATTTCGAGGGCTTGTTCCACGGATTTAGCACCGATCAAACGTTCAAACGTTGCGGTGCTTTCATCAAAGGTCCGCTTGGAATAAGCGCCCATCTCCGAGCCGATTGCCTGCACATTTTTATCCAGTCCCCAAAGGCTTTGACCGCAGTATCCATGTTCGACTGGCCTAGCTTTTGGAGGTCTTCCAGGTTGTTTATCATGGTACATACTCAGCACTGTTTAAGATCAGAGTAGGGCTGTAAGGTCAGAGTAGGACTGGCCCGCACATGTCCCGCCAATCTTTTTGACGCAAACGAGCAGGCAGGCCTTAACAATAGATGCACGGAAATTGCGTCATGCACCCGGTCCAACTTTATAACGCTCGTTAACGGTCCCTTCAAACAAATGTTGCACGCAACACCGCAATTCTCACAGCTCTTAACTGAATTTCAGAGCCTTTGGACTACCCTTAAATCTTCAAAGGAACGGGATGGCGAAAGCATCAATGCCCAAAAGACGCCCCAAACACATGATCTATGTCTTCGGATCATAGATATGAAAAGGCGCAATGGGCGAGAGAATAGAGGGACATCAGGGCGGAAGTTTAATTCCAACTTGCGTTTCATTTTCTAAACTCTTGATGTTTGAGCATTTTTTTGACTTCACCTAAGAAGGCAAAAAAGTCTGCTCACCAGTTGAACCACGTCATGGTTTAACACCCCTCGCTGTGCCGTCCTATGTTGCAGGCGTGGTTGCAGGCGTGAATGGGGTTGATGGTACAGGTTTCTCATAAGCATTGGCGATGGTGTCATGCAGGCGAAGGCGGTCAAAATGCGCGCCTTCGCGTGTTGGAGGCACCTATTGTTGGTCTACTCATCGCCATTTTAATGAGTGGCGTCACAGTTGGCTCACCGGCCGCAATCGCTGCTGGTAAATCCGCGGCCATGGTGATGGACGCCAATACAGGCGAAGTCCTCTACGCCCGTAACGGTGATGCGCGGCGCTACCCTGCATCGCTGACCAAGATGATGACGCTTTACATGGTCTTTGAGGAAATCAAAGCCGGACGCTTGTCATTTAAAACACCGATACGGATGACGAAAAGCGCGGCCAAGCGTCCGCCATCAAAATTGGGCATCAAACCAGGCAGGACTATTCTTCTGAAACACGCCGTGCGGGCGCTCGTGACCAAGTCGGCGAATGATGTGGCTGCGGCCGTTGCAGAACATATTGCCGGTTCAGAAGCCGCGTTTGCCCGGCGCATGACCAGGCGCGCACGTAGCCTTGGCATGTCTTCGACGACGTTTAAGAATGCTTCTGGGCTGACACACGACAGTCAGGTCACCACCGCGCGCGATATGATTACGCTTGCTCTGCGCCTGCAGGATGACCACCCACAACATTTCTATTTGTTCTCAACCCGCGCCTTCAACTACCACGGTAAAACGTACCGCAACCATAATACGCTGTTGCGCTCTATGCGCGGCGTCAACGGCATTAAAACCGGCTACACACGCGCATCCGGATTTAATCTTGTAACCTCCATGCGCCATGGCAAAAAGCACCTCGTTGCTGCAGTGTTCGGTGGCAAAACAGCACGCGCACGCAATTCCCGCATGCGCTCACTGCTCTATCGGTCCATGCGCAAAGCTTCGACCCACAAAACCCGCAAACGCGCACCAATGTTGCTCGCCAAGCCAGCGCAAGTGCCGCGGGCACGTAAACGCATTGCCGCACGCGTCGCACCTGCACCGCGACGCAAACCCGACCGAGCACCTCGCCCGCGCACACGAACACTTATTTCTAGGGGCCCAGCCTCACCAGCACCATATCCATTTCGGCCAGCCAAAGCCGCCGTTGCGCCTCGCCCACAACAACCAATTGTTGCCCGCCCCCGCCGCGCCACGCCACCCCGCCCCCGCGTTGCCATGGCGCGCGTACGTCCGGTTTCAGTTTTAGCGAAACAACGCGTTGCTCGTTCCGAATTATCGCCTGTTGCGAGGGCGCAACCCGCTAAGCTGGCCCCCATCCGCATGGCGCGCGCAACACTGATGCCGTCGCCGCCCTTTCTGCGCCATCCACCGCAGGCTGTGGTACGTGGCAGACCTCCCTCAACACTCAACCAGCAAGCAGCTCTACTCGCACCTAAGCGTAACTATGGTGTAGGCTTGGCGCGTGCTGGTACGAGGTGGAGCCTCAATGGACCGCGTCGTGGTGAGAACACTGCACGCCAGGCCGCTCCCGCGCCAAAGGGCACATATCAAATTCAGATTGGGGCGCTCCCGAGTGCGGCACGCGCGGAGCAGCGCGCCCGCGATGTTAGTGCGCGCATGGCAGGAATGCTCAACGGCTATCGTTCGGTGACCATGCCGGTGATGGTACGAGGCAAGCAGTTGTGGCGCGTTCGTTTTGCTGGCTTTGCCTCATCTCAAGCCACCAAAACCTGCAATGAATTGCGCCGCAACAACATTGATTGCTTTGTTACCCAACCATAGTTGGCACCAGCCATCAGTTGATGATTGAGGTATGCGGGCCCGCAGCGCCACCGCTTGCACTTGCCTGCCAACACTGCGTAAACGCGTGTTGGGCTGTATCCTTTTGCCAACACTGCGTAAACGCGTGTTGGGCTGTATCCTTTTGCCAACACTGCGTAAACGCGTGTTGGGCTTTGTTATTCTTTGCCAACACTTCCTAAAGTCGTGTTGGGCTGTATCCTTTTGCCAATCCCGCAACATGCCTATCCCCTTAAAACCGGCGTAATTTTAGCTGATGTTGCAGCCTGACAGGAGGCAGCATATGAGCAAAAGAACAGATAACCTTTGGCGGAATTTTCCAAAGACAGCGATTGAATTTGAACAGCGGTTTGCAACTGAGGAAGACTGCCGAGCCTACTGGATCGCGGTGCGGTGGGGCGGCAAACCGGCCTGTGCACGTTGCCATTCCAAACGTGTATGGGAAGAGAACGGCGGCACACGGTTTGAGTGTGCTGACTGTGGTCATCAGACCTCTCTGACCTCGAACACGGTGCTTGAAAAAACCCGCAAGCCTTTAAAGATGTGGTTCCGCGCCGTGTTTGAAATTTCATCGCGTAAGAACGGCATTTCAGCCAAGGAACTGCAACGGATCTTGGGCTTTGGTTCTTACAAAACGGCGTGGGCCTGGCTGCACAAGCTGCGTAGTTCGATGGTGCGGCCTGATCGTACGCGTCTCGGCCAAGATGTTGAAATCGATGAAGGATTGATCGGTGGCAAACGTGCGGGAAAGCACATGGTGCTGGTCGCGGCACAGCGCGCAGGTCGCGTGCGGCTGGCACACGCAGAAAACAACGATGAAAAAACCCTGCAACGATTTGCTGATGACAATGTCACTGCCGACACGTTGGTAACCACAGATGGGCTGGCCAGTTACAATCGGCGCAGTCTCGGTGCGCGTCGTCATGAGATGGTTGTGATGAAACCAGACCAACGCCGCAAGGCGGATGCGCTGCAAGGCGGATGCGCCGCAAAGCGTCCACTGGGTGATGTCACAGTTGAAACGATGGTTGCTTGGCACGCATGGCGGTGCTGTTTGCTCGAAACACCTGCAAGCCTATTTCGACGAATTCGTTTTGCGCACCAACCGCCGAACACCAACGGAGTTGCACGGATCGCAGCGCGTACCATCGAAGGCCTCATCGACAGACCCGCAAAAACCATGCGCCAAATCATCGATCAAACCCTGCCATACAGCGCTTTCCGGAGCTAAAGGGATAGGCATGGCGCAAGCGCGTGTTGGGCGTAAAGGCGTGTTGGGCTTTTACCAACACAGCGTAAACGCGTGTTGGAAACATAAATGCCAACACTTCCTAAAGTCGTGTTGGCCGGCCACCACTTTTGGCTCGAACATGAGCTAGTCTTTTCGCTCCAGGCCAGGTCGTAGCAGAGAAACAATATTTTTGGCATATGCTTTGTCATACTTGTGCTTGGTGCCGGATAAAAACCGATACCAAAAGGCGCCATGAATTACATGCGCCAACGCATCTTCATCAAGGTCAGATCGAAATTGCCCAAGTTCATATCCGTGGCGGAAAATGCACCGCAAGGCTTCGCATCTGACACGATGCACATTTTCATACAACTTTTTGCAAAATCCATCATCAAGTTGCGCCTCTGCAATCAAACTGCGGACCCCTTTGGCAACAAGCGCATCACTCATAAAAGCAAAGAAGTGCGCAAGGTCGACTTCCAAGTCTGCGAAGGCATCTTGTGACTTGCGAAGTGGTGGCATGCCACTCAATGAATGATCGGTATAAGCTTCAAGAACCAGATCAGCTTTCGAGTCCCACCAACGATAGATGCTTTGCTTTCCGACCCTGGCTTCGGCTGCAATCTTGTCGATTGATACATTGCGATATTCTTGTTGCCCAATCAGCGTAACGACGGTGTCCAATATTGTTCGCCGAGTTGCCTCCGAGCGCGGCCGCCCAGGGGTGCGTTTCAGGGGTTTTTCGCAGTTGTCTGTTGTGCTGGCCAAGATCGTTTTCCTTAGTTTGCATCAAGAGGCAGCATGAGGGTCGCTGTGCGCGTCGCTCAGCATTCTATATTAGAATAATAATACGGAACGTTTCGATTTTAAAGAGCTATGAGCAATAGAGGGTTAGCCGCCGCCTAGCATGGGGCGTTTGCGCCACACATTTGCACCTCTAGGTCTGGCCTAAGGTCTGGGAAAAAGCACACACACTTTTGTTTCTACCGTATTTTTTAAATAAACATCAAAACGTTGGGTTTGGGGGTCTCTTCAGCAACCGCCCACAGATCACATTTATTTGTCAACGATACGACGCGTTTTGTTATTATTGCTCCTGAACGCATCGTCTAGTTATCTCATCATTGGCAACGAGGGACACACACATTGGACCTCAAGACCACCAACAAAAATGGCTTAAAGACATGAACATTAAGACTAGAACATTCACCCAAACCAAGGAGTGCACGTCATAAAAACCATCACTCTTACAGCCGTTGCTGGTGCCCTACTTTCTGTTTCCTAGATCGCAACTGCAAACGCCGAAACACTTTCAAGCAAGATCATCCTGGCACCGTCGGCGGCGGCACCGCTCAGCCTCTCGCCAATGCTGATGTCGGCAGCATCAAAGAACGCGTTACACCTCAGTAATAGTTTGTAACCTGAGCAATACAAAAAATAAGGCCTCACCGCGCGGCGCAATTTTCCCTCCGCCATGCCTTTTCCGATTGTGCTGCGCACACTTTTTTACATTCAGCCGAAACTCAGCGGACCACGCACCGTAATTCAACTAAGGATCCAGGTGCCGCAAATACGACCGTCCAGGTCGCGCAACGTTGAGATCCAATAAGTTCAAACCAAAAAGGAACGAACAATGAAAATGTCCAAAAAAGCAGCCACGGCAGCCAGTGTTGCAGGCGCCTTGACCTTTGCAATTGCAAACTTGTCAACGGTTGAAGAAGCCCAAGCTGGTGACAATGTAAAGTGCTTTGGTGTGTCTCTCGCTGGCAAGAATGACTGCGCAGCTGGCGCAGGCACAACGTGTGCCGGCACATCAACTGTCGACTACCAAGGCAACGCTTGGACATATGTCAAGAAAGGCACATGCGAAAATATGGAGTTGCCCGCTGAACCGCGCTCTGGCAGCCTCAAACCACTTGATCGTAATCTTCCAAAATCCTAACCAAGCAAGCCTTCTCATAACGCTGTCTCCACACGACACGCCACCAGCGTGCTTCTTCCCCGCGCTGGTGGCCCCTTTTGAAGGTTGGCAAAGGTGCTATCACTTGCACAAATTCAATCTGAGGTTCTCGCTGCCGTATGTAATGTACGAAAGCCTGTGCCGACCTATATTGAAGCCGGTCTTGGCGAAAACCGCCGACAGACCCGCTTCAACATTTATCGGAACAACTTTTATGTTGCGGTGATTAACGTCCTCAAAGAACGCTTCCCCGTCTCAGAGCGTATCGTCGGCGAAGATTTTTTCAAAGCGACCGCGCGCGAATTTGTTGAACAGACCCCACCAATTGGTCAGTCCAACCTGGGCTATGGAGAAAAGTTTCCAGGCTTTTTGGAGACCTTCCCTCCGGTCTCAGATCTACCCTACCTAGCAGACGTTGCGCGTCTGGAATGGGCCCGTTTTAAAGCTGCAATCGCTCGCGAGCAATCAACTGTGGCCTCACAAGACTTTAGTGCCGTTGATCCATCACAAGCTGCACGCGTGTCATTCACACTTCATGCGTCACTTATCACGCTCATCTCTGACTTCCCGGTTTATGACATCTGGCGCACCAACCATGAAGATGAGAACGTGCGGTCTCTGGCAGATGTCAGCGGCGGCCAGTCGGTGATGATTTCGCGCAGTTCGCTCGGCATTGAGGTTCATAAAATCCCGAAGGGCGCGATCGATTTCATCGAAGCATTGGTCTCAGGGCACGCCCTCGGTGACGCCTACGAGCGCGTCAGCGATCAACTTTCACAACAAGAGTTTACAGACACACTTGCTTTGCTGCTGACGTCGGGTGCTGTCACATCACTTCAACTTCCCGAATTCACAAATGCCTAACTGAAGATCAAAAGTAAGGGGCTAAACATGACGACTAATCAAACAAATACTGAGTCTTTTTCTGGGGCATTTGCTTCACTCAATAGTCTCTTTGAACGCATTCCCCATGGGGTTGTCGCATTGCTCGCCCGCGTTGGCGTCGGGCTTGTGTTTTGGAATTCTGGACGCACAAAAGTTGAAGGGTTTTCGCTAAGAGACAAGACATTTGCCCTGTTTGAAGACGTCTACAACGTGCCGCTTATTCCCTCCGACATCGCAGCCTACATGGCAACATTTGCAGAGCATGCCTTTCCGTTATTACTGTTCATTGGTCTTGCATCAAGACTGAGCGCATTGGCTCTGTTGGGCATGACAGCCGTCATCCAACTCTTTGTCTTTCCAGGTGCCTACCTCACCCATGGTCTGTGGGCTGTTGCGTTACTGATCATTATCGCACGCGGACCAGGCTGCCTATCCCTTGATCACTGGCTGGGTCTCGACAAAGGCCAGTGTTAACCCACTCAAAATAGCAGGATGGAGACACCGCGTCATGAAAGCCTCAGACCTTCTGATCAAAGCACTCGAGAACGAAGGCGTTGACTATATCTTTGCAGTACCTGGAGAAGAAAACCTGGATGTTGTCGAGTCTCTCAGGAAATCAGACAGTATTCAGCTGATCCTCACCAGGCACGAACAAGGTGCCGCATTCATGGCTGCCATCTATGGCAGACTGACGGGCAAAGCAGGCGTGTGCATGGCCACACTTGGCCCTGGTGCCACAAATTTCGTAACGCCCGCCGCCTATGCCCAGCTTGGCGCCTTCCCGCTAATCATGATCACGGGGCAAAAACCGATCAAAAAATCAAAGCAAGGCCGTTTTCAAATTGTCGATATCGTTGGCCTGTTTAAACCGATCACCAAGCTCTCCACTCAGATTGTGCATGGCAACGCCATCCCCGCACTTGTTCGAGAGTCTTTTCGGGTCGCTGAAGAAGAACGACCCGGAGCGGTTCTTTTGGAATTGCCAGAAGACATTGCCGCTGAAAACTGTGATGCAACCCCTTTCCCACCACACGATCGGTTTTATGCCAGCCCGCATGCTGATGTGATTGCGACTGCCGCCAAGCTTGTGAAAAATGCAAAACAACCCCTCGTCGTGATAGGCGCTGGTGCCAACCGTCACAAAGTCCGCAGTGCATTATGTGGTTTTGTGCACACGACGCGCCTGCCATTTGTCACAACTCAGATGGGCAAAGGCGTAGTCGATGAGCGATCCGACCTGTGCCTCGGTACGGCAGCCCTGTCGGATGGTGATTATCTACACTGCGCCATTGATCGCGCTGATCTCATCATCAATTTTGGTCACGACGTGGTCGAGAAACCACCCTTTTTCATGGAGCATGGCGGCAAGACCGTGATCCACGTCAACTACAAAGCAGCCCAAGTTGATCAGGTCTATTTTCCGCAATTGGAAGTGATCGGCGACTTGGAACAGTCTGTCAAAAGCCTCACTGCCGAACTTGGCGAAGTTAAATTCGACGCGACCTATTTCAATAAAGTGAAAACCAATATTCAAGGACACCTTGATGAAGGACGCGACGACCCGCGTTTTCCCATTATCCCACAACGGCTTGTCGGAGATGTGCGCAAGGTGATTGGAGATGAAGACATTATCGCGCTGGATAACGGCGTCTATAAAGTCTGGTTCGCACGCAATTATGCAGCACATTTTCCAAACACGGTGCTCCTCGACAATGCTCTTGCCACGATGGGGGCAGGCTTACCCTCAGCAATGATGGCAGCCCTATTGAACCCTGACCGCCGCGTGATGGCGATCTGCGGCGATGGCGGCTTCATGATGAATTCGCAAGAAATTGAAACGGCCTTGAGACTGAAGCTCAATTTGGTTGTGACTGTGCTTAACGATGGCGCTTATGGCATGATCCGATGGAAACAAGCCCAATACGGTTTTGAGGACTGGGGACTGGAATTTTCAAATCCGGACTTTGTCAAATACGCGGAAAGTTATGGTGCGCATGGTCATCGCGTTGCAAATGCGGAGAGTCTCGTGGAGACGTTTGAGCAAGCCTTTCGGTCCGGTGGTGTCCATCTGATTGACGTCCCCGTCGACTATTCTGAAAATAAAAAAGTACTGATCGACGAATTGCAGGCCCGTGTCTGTCTCATTTAGGGATTGCAATTCGTGCCACACCGTTATCGCACTACGCGCCTGTATAGGCAGTCGTTGAATTAAGATCGAAGGAGCGGCACAATGTCGTTTTACGGACTATTTATCATGGAAACTCTGTCGACACTTTCGGCGTTGTTTGTCTTCCTGGTCGGCTTGGCCGCGCTCGCGCTTGCCTGCATGTTTGTTGTCGATGTGTTGCAAACAAAGGATGCTGTTCGACGCAACTATCCAGTCGTTGGTCGCTTCCGGTCGCTGTTCTCAACCCTTGGCGAATTTTTTCGCCAATACTTCTTCGCCATGGACCGGGAAGAAATGCCCTTCAACCGGGCTGAACGCGAATGGGTGTACCGATCCTCTCAAGGCAAAGAAAATACCGTTGCCTTTGGCTCCACACGCAACCTCACGCCGGTCGGCACCGCCATATTTGTCAACTGCCCCTACCCAACGTTGGATGAGGACGCCACAAGTGCGCCTGAAGTTGTGATCGGCCCCTATACACGCCATCCCTACGCGCAAAGCTCTCTCATCAATATTTCCGGCATGAGCTATGGCGCGCTTTCTCGACCCGCCGTCAAAGCCTTGTCGCGCGGTGCCAAATTGGCAGGGTGTTGGATGAACACCGGCGAGGGCGGTCTGTCTCCCCATCACCTTGAAGGCGGTTGCGACATCGTTTTTCAAATCGGCACCGCCAAATATGGTGTGCGCACCGAAAGCGGTAAGCTGTCTGAGGACAAGCTGCGCGAAGTGGCAGCGCATGAAACTGTGCGCATGTTCGAAGTCAAAATGAGTCAGGGCGCCAAACCCGGCAAAGGTGGCATTCTGCCGGGCGCAAAAGTGACGCGCGAAATTGCAAAGATCCGGGGCATTCCCGAAGGCACGGCCTCCATTTCACCCAACCGCCACCCAGAAATTGATAACAATATTGAATTGCTCGACTTTATTGGACAGGTGCGCGATGTCACCGGCAAGCCCACCGGCTTTAAATGTGTGCTCGGGGCCTATGGCTGGCTTGAAAAACTGTGCCAGGAGATCAACGCGCGCGGCATCAAGAGTGCGCCCGATTTTATCACGATCGACAGCGGCGATGGTGGCACCGGTGCGGCTCCGATGCCACTCATGGACAACGTTGGTTTGTCCATTCGCCATTCCCTACCGATGGTGGTTGATATTCTGGCGCGTTATGGATTGCGTGACCGCATCAAAATCATTGCATCGGGCAAACTGATTACGCCTGCTGAAGTCGCATGGGCCTATTGCGCAGGGGCTGACTTCGTCGTGTCTGCGCGCGGCTTTATGTTTGCGCTCGGCTGCATTCAGGCGCTGAAATGTAACCGCAATACCTGCCCAACCGGCATCACAACACACAACAAACGTCTCCAGCGCGGCCTCGACCCGAACGAAAAGTCCGTGCGCGTCAAAAACTTTGCCGACAAGATTACCTATGGCGTCAATTTGATCGCCCATTCGTGCGGCGCCCACCACGCCCGGGGATTAAAGCGCTACCACGTGCGCATCGTCCAACACGACGGACTATCTGTGCCCCTCATCGAGCTCCACCCCGAGCAACACTCTGAAGCCGACACCAAAAAAATGGCCGCACACTAAAAGTCGGCTGTGACGGTGCGCGCGCATTGCTAGGCGCGCCACCTGGCAAAAACGAAGTCAGCAACCCCGGCAAATAGGGTGGCTTCAAACGTCACTGCAATGTCATTGAAAGGAATGGTCGGGGCACCACTTTGCGCTTCCTTACCTAACAGAAGCTTCTGCATAAAGCTGCGACGCGGTCAGGTTGCACAAAGCTATATCGATAACCCTGGCATCAAAGAGCTCTAATTTTCGTCGCGCACCCCCACTTGGCCATTCTTCCAATGCAATTCGAATCGCACTAGCAGTAGGCTCAACAGAAGAATTATGGATAAGCCAATCAACCGTAGCGAGCAATTCCATTCCAAACGGCGACTCTAGTCCATCAATAATTTCAGTCGTTGCATCTAAAGCAGGCCTATAGTTCTTGGCACTTTCCTTAGTTAAGTACGCAGCAACCAAATCCTTTTTTTTATCATCAAAATGAATAGCTTCAAACGGGCCAGCATCCGCAAGCCTCTTGTTGCAATGTAAATAGCTACCATCTAATCCATTCAGCAGGTGCTTCATGTTTTCTGAATACGGACCAAACTTATTCGCCGTAAACTTAAATTTAAGGTTGTTTGATAGTCCGAAACTGTCAACGCATCGTTCAATAAAATATCCCAATTTCTGCACTTCCAGAAGCGTACACTCGATTCCTACGATCGAATAGCGCCTAACCATTTCTGCAACTAATGCACGCGGAACGGTTAACTTCTCCAAACCAGTACGCTTAGCCACGTTTTGATATTGGGCAGTTGGCTCATAGACGATGACATGTACATCATCCAATTTTGACAGCACTAATTCTATGCTTGTCCTTACCTCAAGCCAGTTGAGCCCACCGTTGCCGCTTCCCAGTGGGGGAATAGCGATGGATTTTATATTTTTTGCGCTGATAACTCTGACAAGATCCTTTAGACCCTCTTCTACCCACTCCATCTTAGAAGGATAGCGCCAGTGGCCCTTCGTTGGAAAATTTACAATCCATTTTGGACCGAGCAAGTCTTTGCGCTCAGTTACGAACATTTCACCCAATTTCACTTCTTTGCTCTTGCACGCCTTTTCGTAAGCTTTGAAATTCTCGGGGAAATGTTCTTTGAACATCAACGCAACACCTTTACCCATGACGCCCACCGTGTTGACAGTGTTAACGAGCGCCTCAGCATCAGACTGGAGAAGATTGCCGGTTGTGTATGATATCATCAGAGGTACCATTTCGGTTGTGAGATGATCTTTAATTCTACCGGATGAGTATCCGCTATCGCTTGCATCTCATCCTTAACCACGTCGTTGTAGCAAACAACGCCATTAAGCAACGATACTGGAACATGCTCATAAACCAACGCTTCAGCTTGATATTTTTCGAATCTATCTATGTTGTCTTTTTTAAAATTACGCGCTTGCAGTTCCTGCCAAATTATCCAGTCTTTCAGATTGTCGACGTTGTCTGAAAACATAGCTGTTTTTAGATATGCGTGCCGATCGGAAAAAATAAACTGAGCACCATGATTCTTTATATCATGCAGGGAGGACACCAGAATTAAAATATCTGACATTGGTTTCTTGGGAATACCGTTGTAACCCGTCTTGATATTGTAAAGCATAGGCGAGAATGGAGTGAAATAAAACGGAACATACTCACTAAGCGTTCCCCCTGGGTCAATGGGGACCTCACGGGTAGATCTCTTAGCTATGAGCTCCTCGTTTCCGATTTCAACATATTTATTTTCTTCTGCTCTCGATCGACAATAACAGCCATCTTTGACTATCTCCGGAAAGTTGTCTCGATGGACAATCCGGAAGATGAGTGCTTTCTCCGGTGTAAGCGTTTTAGACATAAAGTATTCTAAGACAGATTCGCGCTTTACTGAGCAATTTGTCTTGACGGAATAATCAACCAAACCTGAGGAAAGTCGCCCGCCTACAACGTCACTGCAATGTCATTGAAAGGAATGGTCGGGGCATGGGGATTCGAACTCCAGACCCCCTGCTCCCAAAGCAGGTGCTCTACCAGGCTGAGCTATGCCCCGACGCGACGCTTCTCATGCCGGTTTCACAGCGCCCGGTCAAGGGGGCACGTCATTCAGCGGTAAAGAAAGGATGGCGCACTTTGTCACCAGGCTTGAGGCCGTAGCGTTCAGCAGCTCCGCCCGCGATTTCCAATACCGCGATCACCGGACCATTGGACGAAATCATAGCGAGCGATTGGGGCTCGGTCTTGCGCTCAATACGATGCACGGTGCCGTCGGCGTTCAAAAACACCATATCGAGTGGAATGTAGGTATTCTTCATCCACATCGCCACAGCGCGCGGCTTGTCGTGGACGAACAACATACCACTGTCGGGTGCCAATTCGGTGCGATACATCAGACCCAGCGCTTGGGCTTCAGGTGTCACCGCGCGTTCAATCTTAAGCGTGTGTGTGCCAGATGCGGTGATCAACTTTAATGGCTCGAACTGGCCCTGCATTTGAGCTCCCGCCCCAGCCACTTTGCCGGGCGTCGTGGTCTCGGACGCCGGCTGAAACAGCCACCATACGAGCGCCGCCAATGCCAGCGCGATCGTAAAAAAGGTCGCACGAGCAGTGATCCTTGGGTAGTTGTGTTCCATGGTATCCATGGCAGGACCTTAATGGCAGTCGGGCCAAAATTAAACCGCCAAAAATTGAAATCAATTTTTGGCGGTTTAATTTTCTATATCAGGAAAATAAAGCAACTCATCGATGCAGCTGCTTAGTGCGGATTTGGAATTCCGATGCCTGGTTGTGGTGCCATCCCATCAGGGCGCAACTCAGCGGCCATGCAGCCTTTAGAGCCGTTTCCCCAGCGCACCTGTACGGCCTGGCCAGGGCGCAGTTCAGTAAAACCGAAGCGGCGCAACGTCTCCATGTGCACGAAGATATCTGGTGTGCCGTCACCGCGGGTCAAGAAGCCAAAGCCACGTACCCGATTGAACCATTTGACAACGGCGCGTTCCCAATCGCTTTCAGGCTGCACATGCACGTGGGTGCGTTGTGGCAGGAGCGATGGGTGGATGGCCGTACTTTCATCCATTGAGATGATGCGAAAGGCTTGCATACCTTTGGGGCGGTTGAGCGCCTGACAATACACACGCGCACCTTCATAAGCGGTCTGATAGCCGCCTGCTCTCAGACACGTGACGTGCAGCAACACATCTGGGAGACCGTTATCTGGAATGATGAATCCATACCCCTTGGAGACATCGAACCACTTAATCGACCCGGCGATCTCAACAACCTCAAGACCTGCCTCTTCAAGTCGTTCCTTATCAAGCTCTCCAGAAACATCCAACAAAGACGCTTCCAGAGGCAACTTGGAATCCTCCATAACAACCCCGCTACCGTTTAAACCACAAACTGAACTTGTTCTGTCTTTTTGTGAGACGCACCGCCGCGACACACCTCAACAGAACGCTAAAACACGAATTGCGAATTTCCCTCGTCAAACACCTCAGTGCCGCGTTCCGAAGGCCAACATATCAAATGCGATCAGCGGGGCCACGATTCTTTTTTGCCCAAACATCGAAACGCACAACTAGCCACCAGCCATCCACAACAACCAACAGCAGCTGGACAACATAGGAAACTGATTCGTAACTATATTTCGAGGTCGAAGTGTCGTCCCCAGCTAGTTTTAAACAACCAATTTTAAAATCGTTTGGGGCGCATAGGCGCACCACGATCCAGGCTCAAATTGAGCCCCAACCTAATTCTGCGATTCGCTAAACTTGACGCCGTTTTAGCAGCACTTTTCAGCTTCGCTGGGGGCGGTTGCGAGGTGGTGAGAAGACGATGTTTTCCAACTGCTATCCACCGCGCTAGCACGTCAATTGGCCGGGTTCGCGTCACCACTTGCTCTTGACAGTTACAAACGCCCGTTCTGCGGTCTCCAACCCTGATTAAAAATCGTCTACGTGGCCGATCGTGATGTGCGAACGCGCGATGAAAAGCACCAAGCGATGCAAGCGCGCCACACCCTGTCGACCAGGCTGAAATTGAGGCCACTTGTGAACACCCTTCAGCGCGTCCAAGACTTCAAGCGACGTGAACCAGGCACCGCAGAGACTTTCAGGCGTGGTGTGTCCGCGGCAATAATGAGGCAGTGGTACACAACAGTGGTAGCCTCAGTGCTCCACGACATCTGCCGCTAGATCAAACACAAGCTTGCGCAGTGTTGAGGTGAGTTAGAGCAACACAAGCTTGCGCAGTGTTGGGGTGAGTTAGAGCAACACAAGCTTGCGCAGTGTTGGGGTGAGTTAGAGCAACACAAGCTTGCGCAGTGTTGGGGTGAGTTAGAGCAACACAAGCTTGCGCAGTGTTGGGGTGAGTTAGAGCAACACAAGCTTGCGCAGTGTTGGGGTGAGTTAGAGCAACATATCTGCCGTTTGATTAAACCCAGCTTGCTCTAGAAGCCACCAATTGGCCCCGTTCAACCCTGTAGACCAGGACAAATTCCGCTGCCTGGAGCCCGACCCGGGCGAAATCATTCCCTTAACAGCCAAAAGGGTATAGATTTTCTTCTTTCCCTGCCTCTAGAAACGCTATTCTATACTTATTTGTCTTGCCCCCTTTAATGGAGAACCATTTTTTCTTAAATTAGGGCTTGGAGAAATTTCATGAGCACCACGACACTAAAATCAGCCGGCTCTGCGGAGCGGGCCAAAAAGCTGGCGAGCACCCTTGAAGGCCTTGAGGCCTTAGAGGACCGGATAAGCGCGATCAGGGACGCCATTCCTGGCCGGGTCGTCTTTTCATCCTCGCTTGGCATTGAGGATCAGGTGATCCTGGATGCGATTGCCACAAGCGGCGCAGAAATCGGTGTGCTGACCCTCGATACCGGACGCCACTTTCCTGAGACGCTGGAAACGATCCGCGACAGCGAATTGAAGTATGGGCTCAAGATCCAAGTTGTGGCGCCAAACAAAGACGAGGTTGATGCGCTGGTTGCGCGCGATGGCGTGTTTGGCTTTAGAAACGCGGTCGAAAACCGCATCGCCTGCTGCGACATACGTAAAGTCCGCCCTCTGAACCGCGCTCTTGAAGGTGCTTCAGGCTGGATTACAGGCATGCGTCGCACACAGTCTCAAGGCCGCGGTGAAACGGCGTTTACCACCTTTAATGACGCGCAAGGGCTCATCAAAACCAACCCGATTGCCGATTGGTCTCTTGAGCGTGTCGAAGCCTATGTAAAAGCCCGTAACGTTCCCATCAATGCACTCCACGCACGCGGCTATCCGTCAATTGGTTGCCAGCCGTGCACCCGTGCTATTGAGCCCGGCGAAAACATTCGCGCCGGTCGTTGGTGGTGGGAAAACGAAGACGGTAAAGAATGTGGCCTTCACAATCGGCCCAAACCAGACACCAAAAAGAAGGAAGACGCGTGGTCATGAGCGCAGGCATCTCACATCTTGATCTGCTCGAAGCGGAAAGTATTCATATTTTCCGTGAGGCAGCAGCTCAATTTCGCAAACCCGTGCTTCTTTATTCCATCGGTAAAGATTCAACCGTACTGTTACACTTGGCGCGTAAGGCCTTCTGGCCAATGAAGTTGCCCTTCCCCCTCCTGCACATTGATACCAAGTGGAAGTTTCGCGACATGATTGCATTTCGCGATAAGACGGCACGCGACTTTGACCTCGATCTGATTGTGCACACTAATCATGCAGGCATGGAAAAAGGCATCAATCCGATAGACTACTCGCCAAGCGTTTACACCGACGTGATGAAGACAACCGCCCTCAAAGCAGCGCTCGATGAAGGTCAATATGATGGCGCTTTTGGTGGCGCGCGACGCGATGAAGAAGCAAGTCGCGCCAAGGAGCGCGTGTTTTCATTCCGCGCGGCAGGCCACCGCTGGGACCCGCGCAAGCAACGCCCTGAAATGTGGCGCCTTCTCAATGGTCGTCTGGGCCATGGCGAAACCGTGCGCGTATTTCCGCTCTCCAATTGGACGGAACGCGATATTTGGCGCTATATCCTGCGCGAAAAATTAGATGTTGTGCCGCTTTATTTGGCTGCTGAACGTCCAACCGTGGAGCGTGGCGGACAATTGTTGGTGCTTGATGATGAACGCATGCCGCTCAAAGAGGGTGAAAAGCCTGTTATGCGTTCTGTGAGATTCCGCACGCTGGGGTGCTGGCCGTTAACGGCTGCCGTTGAATCAACGGCAACGGACATGGAAACCGTTGTTGCAGAAACGCTTGGCGCAACAACGTCGGAACGCCAGGGTCGCCTCATTGATCACGATCAAGAAGGCGCGATGGAAAAGAAAAAACAAGAAGGTTACTTCTAATGACGGCACTCAAATCTATCGATGGCGGTGCCCTCTCAACTGAAACAGCACCCACCGATGTGAATGAAGTCCTCGGCCCAGATCTCAACGGCATGCTGCGCATCTTAACATGCGGCTCGGTTGATGATGGTAAATCAACCTTGATTGGTCGCCTATTGTGGGACGCAACGGACCTTTACGATGATCAACGCGAGACTATTGAAAAGTCCGGCCGCACGGCTGGTGGCACCGATAATCCAGATTTCTCATTGTTGGTTGACGGCCTGGTTGCAGAACGTGAACAAGGCATCACCATCGATATAGCTTGGCGCTACGTTGACACCAAAACACGCCGCTTTGTGATTATCGACAGCCCTGGCCATGAGCAATACACGCGCAACATGGCCTCTGGCGCCAGTCATGCTGACTTGGCCATCATGCTGGTTGATGCCCGTCACGGCATCAAACGTCAAACCCGGCGACATGCCGCAATCCTTAATTTGATCGGCGTTAAACGGGTGATCCTGGCCGTCAATAAGATGGATCTCGCGGATTGGTCTGAAGAAAAATTCCGCAAGATTGAAAAAGACTTCAAGGTGCTCTGCAAGGGCTTTGGCTTCTGGGAAGAGCTGACGATCCCTGTGTCGGCTGCGACCGGCGATAATATTGCGCGTCGTTCAACAATTATGGACTGGTACAAAGGCCCGTTTCTGCTTGAGCACCTAGAAGACCTGCCAAGCCGCGGCACATCGCCAACCGGGCCATTCCGCATGCCTGTGCAAACCGTTTTGTTTGATGGACGTGATTTTCGTGGGCTTGCGGGCACCATTTCAAATGGGTCCGTGCGCGTTGGTGAAACGGTCGTCGATCCTGTCAGCAAAAAGAGTGCGCGCGTACAGCGTATCGCCACGATGGATGGAGACCGGGACGCGGCCCATCAAGGCCACGCCGTCGCCATCCAGCTGGACAGAGACCTTGATATTGCCCGCGGTGCCGTGCTTGCGCACAACGATACTCTGCCCACGGTGGCCCGCTCAATCAAAACCAAGATCGTTTGGCTCAACGAAACTTCCTTTGAAACCAATGGCAGCTACCTGTTGCGCACAGCAACAGACCTCGTACCAATTTCAGCCCTGGAAATTCGTGCCCTGCTTGATCTTGAAACCCTAGAGAGCAAGCCTGCCAACACCTGCAACGTCAATGATATCGCGTTGTGTGAAATTGCACTTGGCAGACCAACGGCAATCGATACGTTTTCAGGCGCGCAAGAAACCGGCAGCTTCATGCTGGTCGACGCCATCACCGGGGCCTCGGTTGCAGCCGGGGTTGTTTCGGAAGCGTCCAACCTTGCTGCCGAGCAGGCCAGCGACACCTTCACGCTGACCCGCTCCATGCTAGAATGTGGTCTTTGCGCAGATATTATGGCTTCCGGTGGCAGCGAAGCTGAATTTAGCCGCCGCGCCAACGAAGTAGCGCTGATTTTGCAGGCCGCCGGTGTCAAGGTTGAAGTGGAAAGCCCCCCTGATTATCAAATTTAAACCCGCGTCAAGGCTGGCGAAACGGCAAAACCATGATTAGGCTTTGCTGATGGGCCCCTTCGCTTGCTGTTCTTGGCTTAACGAGATCAGCGCTCTTGAGCACCAAACCCGATTGAGATCTCACATTGGCTGAGATGATCGTAGATATTGAAGAAGAGACGCGGACCAAATGGACGTCTTGTTAAGCACCTCAGTCTTTGATTGGATTGACCTGAGCAACCCACTCATTGTTTTGATTGGTGGTGGATTTATCATTGGTTTTTTAATTGGCGTCACAGGTGTTGGCGCTGGCTCGTTGACTACACCATTGCTCATTTCTGGCGTTGGCATTCACCCAACGGTTGCCGTTGGTACCGACCTTCTCTTCGCCGCCATCACTAAAGCAAGTGCGGCTTGGCGACACCACAAACTTGGCAATGTGGAATGGGACATACTTAAATGGTTAGCAATGGGCAGTTTACCTGGTGCTGGCCTGGTGCTGGGTTGGCTCTATTTGGCTGACCCTGATACGGAAGTTTTGGCAGGTTATATTCGCCAGGTTCTAGCCATAGCCCTCATTGTGTCGGCCATTGCAATCGTATTGCACGTGCTCTTTAAGGACCGCACGCCCCACACAGCAGATCCTGTGGATGTCCGCAAATGGCCGACCTTTAGTTACGGTGCAATCTTAGGCGTTCTCGTCGCGCTGACCTCTGTTGGCGCAGGTGCGATCGGTGTCGCAGTTTTGGCAGGGCTTTATCCATTGCTGTTGGCGCGACGTGTCGTGGGCACGGACATTGTACATGCCGTCCCGCTAACTTTAATGGCTGGATTGGGCCATGCCGGCCTCGGCAACATCGATATCAATGTCTTGCTCGGCCTTCTCGTGGGCTCAGTCCCAGGGATTGCTCTTGGCTCGCGGATCACAGGGTTTCTACCCGACTGGCTGCTGCGCGTGCTGCTGGCAATTGTTTTGAGTTACGCCGCTTATTTGCTCTATCAGCAAGATTACCTGCATTAACGCGTAACGCTCACCTGGGTTGAACGATTTAAAACCCGCCACCTGGTTGCTCAAGGTAGGCCAACTCGGCTTCTGTTGAGGTGCGGTCGAGTACGCGATTGCGATGCGGAAAGCGGCCGAAACGATCAATCACGTGCTTGTGGCGACGTGCAAAATCCAGAGCACCGTCAAGGCCGAGCGTCTCATACAGAACTACCGAACGCGCCTGGACGCCTGCCTCTTCGCTATGTTGAAATGGCATGTACAGAAATTGGCATGCGCGCGCATCAAGCGCTTTATCTAAGCCGAGCGTAATGGCTTCCTCGGCCAAGCGTAAAGCAACATTATCGCTGGCAAACGCACGCTGTGTATCGCGAAACATATTGCGTGGGAACTGATCGAGCACGATGATCATCGCAAGCGTGTCATCGGATGTCGTTGCATGCAACTGGTCTCTTTTGGCGAAGATAGAGTCATAGAGCGACTGGAATTTGATGGTGATTTTTTGGTCAAGCCTCGGGTCTTTGATGAACCACACTTCGGGCCCAAGCCTTTCAAACCAAAATGCTCTGACTTTAGTCGGCCAGCCTGGGTCGTTTGCCGTTACGGGCCGATCATCTGCCATGCCACGCACTCCACAACCTAGCTATTCGCAAGATTGAGATCTTTGTGGAACTGGTTGCTCACATCAGTCGCTGCAACCACACCGGCTCGGATGACAAAGTCACCAAAGCGCTCGCCCTCGTGTCGTTCTTTAGCATAGCGACTGATCAGAGGTTTGAGCAGATCAATGGCTTCGTCTTCGCCTACGTCTTGCGCATAGAGCTTTGAAAGACGTGATCCATCAAAGGCCGCGCCAAGATAGAGGTTGTAGAGACCCGGGTTGCGGCCCACAAACCCGATTTCAGCAAGATAAGGTCGCGCACAGCCGTTGGGGCAACCTGTCATACGCACAATAATCGCATCGTCTGTGAGACCTTCCGCTTCGATCGTCTCTTCCAGTTTGGTGACCAAGCCGGGCAGCGCGCGCTCGCTTTCCGCCAGCGCCAGACCACATGTGGGGAGCGCAACACACGCCATTGAGTTGGCCCGCATAGCAGATGTTGTCTCAAGTGCAACGCCATGTGATTTTAATATCTTTTCGATTTTAATTTTTGATTTTTGCGGAACATTACAGATCACGACATTTTGGTTGCCGGTCAGAACGAAGTCGACCATGCCAAGTTCTGCAATCTCGCGCAGCGCAGAACGCAAGCTCCAATCGGGCACATCCTTTATGCGGCCATTTTCAACAAACAGCGTCAGGTGCCACTTCTTATCTGTGCTCTGCCGCCACCCTATGGTGTCGCCATTGTGGCTCAATTTATAGGGCTTTGGCTTTCCGAGCGGGGTACCCAAGCGCTTTTCAACTTCCGCGCGGAAGGCGTCAAGGCCGCGATCTTCGATGGTGTATTTGAGGCGTGCACGCGTGCGTTGTTCGCGATTACCCCAGTCACGTTGGGTTGTCATAACATGCTCTGCCACGGCAACGGCTTGGTCGGGCGCGCAAAAGCCGAGCATGTCGGCGGTGCGCGGGAACGTGTCCTCATCGCCATGGGTCATACCCATGCCGCCACCTACCGTAACATTATAGCCAACGATGTTGCCTTTTTCGACAATCGCGATGTAGCCCAGACAGTGGGCAAAAATGTCGGCATCATTGTCCGGCGGCACCACCAGAACTATTTTAAATTTGCGCGGCAGATAATGTTCACCGTAAAGGGGTTCGCTGTCTTTTTTGGCTTTGCCGCCTTCATCAACGACCTTTTCTCCATCAAGCCATATTTCATGATAGGCGGATGTTTTAGGCAGTAGATGGTCAGAAATCGCGCGCGATAGATCAGCGACTTCAGCATGCACAGGTGACAAAAACGGATTGGCAGATGAAATGATGTTGCGATTGACGTCGCCGCACGCCGCAATGCTGTCGAGACATGCAGCATTAATCGCCTGCATCGCGCGCTTTAAGTTGGACTTGATGATGCCGTGATATTGAAACGTGGCGCGCGTCGTGACGCGCAGCGTGCCGTTGGCCTGATGCTCTGCAATATCATCTAACTTCAACCATTGGTCCGATGACACCACACCACCGGGCAATCTCAGCCGGATCATAAATGAAAAGGCTTTTTCAAGCTTCTTCTTAGCTCGCCCCCGCTCTGATATCGCGGTCATCTTGCATGTACGAGCCGTGAAATTTCAAAAGCTGCGTATCGTCATCTGCGATGGCGCCCGTTTCAACCTGGGCCAAGCCTTCACTGATCGTGCCACGCAGATAGCGGCTGTTTTCTTTAATGCGTTCGTTCGGCGCGCGTTTGTCTGCCATTCTACTTTGCCTTTGGTGGGCGCTCGCTCAGCGCCGCGTTTTATGGTGTGCCAGATATTGTTGTGTCAGATATCGTTGTGTCAGATCTGCCGTCTCAATAAACATCGCGCTGATAGCGGCCTGCTTTGCTGAGCTCTTTCAATTGGGCGCGGGCTTTGTCTTCATCGCCGCCAACCCCCTCCGCTAGAATATTGACCAGGGTCTGATCAACATCTTTGGCCATGTGCTTTTCATCACCACAGACATAAATATGCGCGCCACCTTCAATCCATTGGCGCACCTCGTCTTTGGCTTGCCACAGGCGATCTTGAACATAGATTTTTTCCGGTTGATCGCGTGAGAAGGCAACATCAATCCGGTTCAAGATGCCGTCTTCAATAAAGTCCTGCCATTCAAGCTGGTAGAGAAAATCATGGGTGTAGTTGCGCTCGCCGAAAAACAACCAGTTCTTGCCTGTTGCACCAGTTTCCATGCGTTCTTCAACAAAGCCACGGTAGGGCGCAACCCCCGTACCAGCGCCAATCATAATCATCGGGCGGCTTGGATCATCGGGCACACCAAAGTGACGATTGGGTTTGACATAGAGCTTCGCCGTGTCGCCGACTTTGCGCCGGTCGGCAAAAAAGGTTGACGCAACACCGCCATGGCTTCGCCCGTGGGCATTCCATCGCACAGCACCAACCAACAAATGCGCCTCTCCATCATGCGCCTTCAAGCTTGAAGCCACCGAATAAAGCCTACCTGGGAGCGGCCGCAACAAGCTCAACAATTGATCTTTTTTGAGCGTCGCCGGATGGTCAACAAAAAGATCAATAAGCTGACGATCATCAGTATATTTTGCGAGCGCTTCAGGCTCGGCAAGTGCCACAACTTTGGTGCTGCCGATCATGTCACCGTATTTCAACAACACGGGACGGCTGAGCGTTGTGATGTCATGCTTGGCAACCAATTCATCACGTAGCTTATCGTCGCCCTCAAGGCCGATACTTTCGAGAAGTTGCTCAACAACGGATACATCATTGCTTGGCAGCACGCCAATGGCGTCACCTGGCTTGTACACAAACTGCGGATCATCAAAGGCCAGTTCAACATGCCAGGTCTCTTGGCTGGAGCCGGACCCGTTGAGATTGATGAGTTCCGAGATTTCCGCTTCTAGCGGATTGTCTTCATCATAGACAGGTTCGCCATCTTCAGCAGCGCCAAACGCACCTGAAAAATCAACGTGAACCACGGTATCCGGTGGGCCCACATTAGCTGGAGCCAGGACAGAGATCGTTTTTTCGGTCCAGCTTGCGGCTTGTTTTTTGAAATCAAGATCAAGGTCAACACGCTCTGCCACACGTTCCCCACCAAGGGCCCCAAAGCGCTCGTCAAACTCGCGCCCGGTTTGGCAGAAGTTGACATAGGCCGTATCGCCCAGTGCCAAAACAGCGAACTTAACACCCTCCAAGCGCGGCGCATCATCAGCCATCACGGCGTTATAGAAATCTGCAGCACGCTCAGGGGGATCGCCCTCGCCGTAGGTCGCGACAAACGCCAGAATGTTCTTTGATTTGGACAACAGCGCCAGATCCGCATCCGCCATGTCATAAACGCGCGCATTAAAGTTCTGCCTTGCTGCGAGTTTTTTAGCTTTCAGAGCCAGTGTTTCTGTATTGCCTGATTCAGTCGCATAAAGAATAGTGAGCGGCGTTTTGGGGCTCTTGCTAGCGGCAGCACCAGCACCAGCACCCTGTCCAGAGGCATCAAGGCCTGCCAGAAAGCCAGATAACCAACTGCGTTGAAGCGGCGTTGTCCGCTGCACCAAACCGTTAAGGGTTTGAATATCTTCTGCGGTAAACGGCGCATTTTTTGGCAACAGTGGGGCGGAGGTCACGAGCGTCTCCTCGACGAGGTGGTCATGGGTTGTGTTGATTAAGGCAAGGTGTTGGATTTGACTCCACTAAGCGTGGCCGTCACGGCATGGTCTGTATCCTGTCGCGAAGTCGCGCTGGAATCGTTTTGCGATGCCTGGAATACTTCAACATGTTCTGGTGGGGTCAGATTGGCTTCACACCAATCGAGCCCGACAAATATGATTGCAGGGCCTTTGATGCCTAGCGTTATAATTGCGGTTGCCAAATCACCCAGCGTCGTTTGAACCGTGCGCTGCTCAGGTCGCGTCCCGTTCTCAACAATGACAGCAGTGCGTGTCTTTGGGGCACCTTCTGACAGCAAGCATGAAGCAAGTTTTCCCGCACCGGCGACACCCATATAAATTGCAAACGCCTGACCATCTTGCGCTAGTGCCGTCCAATCAAGGTCAACATCACCATCTGCTGTGGTTCCTGTCAGGACTGAGAACTGACGCACCTTTTGGCGAAGAGTGACAGGCAATCCAATGTTTGCTGCACACACGTGGGCTGCTGTTATGCCAGGGACGACGTCAACTGGAATGCCCGCAGCACGTAAAACGCTAAGTTCTTCAGCAAGCCGTCCAAAGATGCCAGGGTCACCACCCTTAAGGCGTGCAACACGCTGACCTTTGAGCGCTTCACGCACCAAAATTTGATTGATGTCGCCTTGGCTGATTGAGGCCTGATAGGGCGTTTTACCAACTTCAATGCGCAGTGCGTCTGGACGCGCAAGGGCGGCGATCTCAGCAGGCACCAAACGGTCTGTCACAATAACATCCGCAGCCGTTAAGCATTTCAGAGCCTTCACCGTGAGCAGCTCTGGATCACCAGGGCCACAACCAATCAGATCGACATGCCCCACGGCACCGCTAGAGCCAGGTCTCAAATTTCGCGTCATCGTCTTTTGAAGCTCCACATCTCGCGTCAGCGATCACCAACCCAACACCAACCGCACCACCCAACTGCCGGCCAACTTCCGCACCATCTACAATCAGCCTTAAGCCCCCTGAAATCGGGAGTTATGGCACCAAAAATTCGATGGGATATCGCATAGCTGTGCTACCGGACCTGTGCAACGCGCGTTAGCGCACGCATCGTGTCTCATTATTCT
>CBDFNK010000019.1:0-210233 GCA_965250205.1 Hyphomicrobiaceae bacterium | reverse complement strand
GCGACGGGGGCGACGAATGGAACGGCGCAAAAATTCTGGCTGCTCATGCTCTGGCACACCGCCACCTTGCGTGTCTGGGGCAGCCGCGCGTGGTTTACGAGTACGGGGCTGGCGCGGTGCCCTGCCTTCTCCACGGCCATCTGGTTGGCGTTGCTCTCTGCTGCGTGGCGGGCGACGCTCAGGCGCTTGCCCATTGGGCTCTGGTTGGGCGGCTTCTGCGGGATCCACTTCACCGTCACCGACGAAAGGTTCGTCTTGGCTTGTTGGTTGACGTAGCTGACCGCTCCCAGTTGACGGCTGCCCACCTAGCTGTTCACTTGGTTGCTGAGCTTGCGCATCGCGGTAGGCCAGAATGATGCGGTTGTAATGCTCCGCATGTTGCAGAAAGTTCTCAGCAAGCACGGGATCGCTATTGGTCTGCGCATCGCGTGAAAGAGCAATATATTTCTCTGCAATATGGGCAGGCGTACCACGTATCTTCATCTCAGGACCGTTGCTTTCATAGCTACGTGTCACTGGGTTTTGACCTTTGCGTGCACCACCGTTGTTATTATTACGGTTCCGGCCTCGCCGATTCTGGTGTCCCTGCCTCATGGGCTCCGTTCTCTATTTTCTGTGAAAGTGCCCGGTTCCCATTAATTTGGCCAAAAACAATTGTTGGCCCTACTTGACTGGCACACCGGGTAGTGCCGCCAAAATCATTTTCGCTGCACGTTAACCTCTTCAACGGTCAACAATGCGTCCGAAGGTCTCCGTATTCCATCTCAATAAAAACTACGATTTGCGCAGTTTTGAACAACGCTCGTGACTTCTTCTAAAACGTAAACTCAATTGCCTATCGGATGCCTATTCGGAAAAGGCGTACACGCGACTCGTTCCGTCAATAACGTCCAGGAATCAACCAAGCCATTAGGACCAAACTTAGTCCGGCCTATCTCGCAAATGCGTGCATTTAAGGGGCCACCTCGTACGGGAACAGCAGCTCTCAAGAGCACAGTCAAACCCGTCTGTCATCACACTAGCTTGGTTATCCCTTAAATCCAAGACATTTTATATTGACGGTTACGATAGTCTTTCTCTTCGCAGTTAAGATTGTGTCTGCAGCGCCACACAACGCGGGTGGCCACCGAGGTCTTTCTTCACTGTGATTTGGACCGCACCATGACACCCATGCTGGGTTTTTAAAATATCAACAACATCATTGTCTTGATCATACCCAATCTCAAGAGCTGCAAGCCCGTTGGGGACAACACGCGCAAGATGCGGGGCCATTGCGCGGTAGAATAACAGACCATCATCGCCACCATCGAGAGCTAGATGTGGGTCAAAGTCGCGCACCTCAGGCGCTAGATCCTGAATCTGTTCGCGCGCGATATAAGGCGGATTTGATACCAGGATATCAAATGGCCCGACACAGTCGGCAAGACCATCCAGACACTGAAAAATTGCCCGCTCTGTGAGACCTAGCCGCGTTGCATTGCGCTCGGCGACCTCCAATGCGGCTTGGCTAATATCCGTGCCAAGACCGGTTGCTTGTGGCAACTCGGCTAACAAAGTCAGCAACAAAATTCCTGAGCCCGTACCGACATCGATGATGCGCAGGGGTTTCTGCTGCCGGTTGTTTGCTTTGACGTAATCCAAAACGCATTCAATCACGGTTTCTGTGTCAGGACGCGGATCAAGCGTTGCCGGTGAAATCTCAAATGTGCGTCCATAAAAACCACGGTGTCCCAAAATTCGAGACACTGGTTCTCTGCCAAGGCGTTGCTGTTGATAGCGCGAGATGAGTGCACGTTGATCTTCGGTCAGGACCAGGTCCGGTGTTTGCAACAGCGCCTCACGGGAAACACCTGTTGCACCTATCACCAATAGTCTCGCATCAAGACGTGCAGACTCAAGACCTGCCTCATTAAAACTGCGCCATAACGTGTACACAGCCTGCGACAATGTTTGAGCGCTCAACGACGCACCCGTTATATTTGATGCAGGCTCTAGCGTGCTTGCAGGTGGAGCGCCGGGCTTAGACATCACCGTCTTCTTTCATTGCGGCCATCAACTCGGTTTGATGGTTTGTGATCAGGCTATCAACGACTTCATCAAGGCCAGTGCCTTGCATCACCTCCTGCAATTTATGCAGAGTCAAATTAATACGGTGATCTGTGACGCGGCCTTGCGGGAAGTTGTAGGTGCGAATGCGTTGCGATCGATCCCCGGACCCAATTTGCGTTTTTCGCGCATCAGAGCGTTCGCTATCCACTTTTTCACGTTCTATTTCAAACAATCTGGAGCGCAGCACCTGCATCGCCTTGCGGCGATTTTGATGTTGGTTCTTTTCTGCAGAAACAACGATCAGGCCTGTTGGAAGATGCGTAATGCGCACAGCGCTATCGGTCGTGTTCACGTGTTGTCCACCGGCTCCACTAGCTCGCATGGTATCGATACGAATATCTTCCGGGCGAATTTCAACATCAACTTCTTCAGCTTCCGGCAGAACGGCAACTGTTGCCGCCGAGGTGTGAATCCGCCCACCCGTCTCCGTTGCCGGGATGCGTTGCACACGATGCACCCCTGATTCAAACTTCATGCGCGCAAAAACGCCCTTGCCAGTAATATTGGCAACAATCTCCTTGTATCCACCAAGATCATTTTCTGAAGCCTGAATAATTTCTGTTTTCCAGCCGTGTTCATCGGCAAAGCGTTGATACATACGGAAAAGATCGGCAGCAAAAAGAGCCGCTTCATCACCGCCGGTGCCCGCACGCACCTCAAGTATAGCACTACGCTCATCGGCGGCGTCTTTGGGCAGCAGCAAAACCTGCAATTCGCTTTCCAAGGCTACAATGCGCGGCTCAATTTCAGCCAGTTCTTCACGCGCCAGCGCCTTCATTTCTTGATCAGCATCGCCGTCATCCACCATTGCTTTGAGATCATCACGCTCCTTGCGCGCAGAGCGAAGCATATTGATTGCACCGACAACGGGATCAAGATCGGAAAATTCCTTGGTCAGCTTGGCAAACGCATTTTGGTCAACGCCGCCATGGTTTAATTCGCCCTGGATGCTTTCCCAGCGCACCACCAAGCTATCAAGTTTCTGTTCTGGTATTCCGCTCATAACGTTTTCTTTTTTTTACCCGCCGCCGTAGTTTATTTCATTGGGCTGTATTTAGTCTTAATCGCCGCCGTCGCGTCTAAATCACGACACCCATGGCTTTGGCGTAATCGGTTATGGCTTGGCGCAGATTGCTACGCCCTTTCTGCAACATGACGTTGATCTCCTGTGCCGCATCGCCAGCATCAAGCGACCGGATCATTTCTTTGACCGGACCAACCGACGCCGGTGCCATCGACAAGGATCTAAAGCCAAGTGCGATCAAAACCATGGCTTCCAACGGTCGCCCCGCCATTTCACCACATAACGTCATTGGCACTTTGTGTTTATTGGTTGCGTCCACCAGAATTTTCAAGACTCTGAGAGGCACTGCTGAAAGTGAATCATAGCGGCTGGCAACGCGTGCATTGGTGCGATCTGCGGCGAACAGGAACTGCATCAAATCGTTGGAACCAATCGAAACAAACTCAACCTTCTCAAGCAACTCGTCGAGCGCAAACAATAGACTTGGCACCTCAATCATTGCGCCAACGTGCACGGCTTTGGGTGTGCCAGAGCCATGACGTGTCAGAAAGTCGTGCTCTTTTACAAGGAACTCGCGGGCGCGATCAATCTCGCTGACCTCAGACACCATCGGAATCATGACGTACAGTTCTTGACCACGAGCAGCTTGCAAAAAAGCACGTGCCTGAGATCGAAACATGCCTTCTCGATCCAATGACATACGAATACCACGCCAGCCAATCGCCGGATTATCTTCCTTGGCTTGACGAATGTAGGGCAGCGCCTTATCGCCACCAATGTCGAGCGCGCGAAACACAACCGGCTTGCCTTGGGCTTGCTCCAAGACAGCACGATAGGCATTGCATTGTTGTTTGGGTCGCGGGAACGTTGGCGATAGCATAAACAGCAACTCTGTTCGAAATAGACCTACGCCATCAGCACCTGATTCCTGAAGGTGGGGCATGTCGACAAGCAGACCAGCATTGATATGCAGCGCAATATTTTGCCCGTCTTTGGTCAGCGCGGGCTGGTCTTTTAACGCGCCATAGCGTTTTTGACGTCTGGCCCTGAAACGTACTTTATCGGAATAAGCCGCCACCACTTCCTGGGAAGGGCGCAGGTGCACTTGTCCGGCTTCGGCATCAACGATAACCGCATCACCCGATGTAACACGATCAACAATGCCAATCGCCTGGCCAACACCTGCGATTCCAAGAGCTTTCGCAACCACCGCGACGTGGCTTTGACCAGAGCCATCTTCAATCACAAGGCCGCGTAGCTTATGGCGATCATAATCGAGCAATTCCGCAGGCCCCATGGTCCGCGCAACAAGGATTGTGTCTGGCGGCAACTCCTCTGAGCGTCCCCCATCAAGGCCGCGCCCGGCCAATGTGCGCAGCAAACGATCCGACAGGTCATCAAAGTCGCGTTGGCGTTCGTGCCAAAACGGATCGTCCTGGCGCAACATCCGTGAGCGCGTCACGTTCATAACACGCTCAACGGCCGCGTCTGCCGTTAGCCCGCCCTGTACAGCCTCACGCAAGCGGCGTTCCCAGCCGCTATCATGCGCAAACATACGATAAGCATCCAACACGTCTCGGTGCTCACCAGCACCTGACAAATGCTCATGTGCTAAGAGTTCATCCAACGAGCGGCGCAGCTCTGCAATTGCCGTTTCAAGGCGGGCCAGTTCTGCAACCGGATCATCGGCCATCAGCTTGTGCACAACGATGCGTGGCTCATGCAGCACGACATGGCCGAGCGCGATGCCATCTGAAATAGACTCGCCCTTCACAACACCTGAAAGCGAGTTGGAGATCTCAAGATCCGACCCGCTGCCTGCTACGAGGCCTGAAATGAGATTTTCCGCGACCACCATAGCGGTCGTTTCCAACACTTCCACGTCTTCATCCGAGTAGACGCGCGCGGCACTGTTTTGCACCACCAGGACGCCTAATGATTGCCCAGAGCGTTGGATCGGCACAGCCAAGAGAGAGTGGTAAGGCGCCTCGCCCGTTTCGGGACGATACGAGAATGCAGGATGCTGTGCGGCCTCGGATTCGTTAATCGTGATATTGAATTCTGCAGCACGTCCAACAAGACCCTCACCCCGCTTCATGCGCGTCTTGTGAATAGCGTCTTGGTTTAGGCCCTCGGTCGCAAAAAGCTCCAACGATCCATCTTTGCGCTTCAAATAAATTGAGCAGACTTCTGTCACCATCACACCAGCAATTTGATGAACAATTTTGTTTAACCGGCTTTGCGCATCCCCTGGCTCGGACATGATATCGCGCAAACCACGCATGATAATGCGCAGTGTGGGCTCGGGTGAAAGCACCCGTTTATTATCGCCGCGTTTGTTGTGCATGTGCACTGCCGTTTGTTAGACGCCGTCGGACGCCACGCATTCTTATTCCATAATACCCACAACGCATCTGGATTGCCTGGGAGGGCACCGTCCGCCAACGGGCTCAGATCATCACTTTAGCATACTTGGACCAAAAGATTACGGCCCAGCTGATCGTAGCTTGGCTAATCGCCATCAAGCCCAAAGGCGGTATGCAGCGTGCGCACCGCTAACTCTGCATAATCGGTGTTAATCAACACACTGATTTTGATCTCAGATGTTGAAATAGCGATGATGTTAATGCCCTTGTCGGAGAGCTCTTTAAACATTTGCGCTGCAACGCCTGCGTGGGAACGCATGCCAACGCCAATCACTGAGACTTTGGCGACATCATCAGAACTCAACAGTTCAAATTCACCAATGTCGGCTTTGGCAGCGTTTAGAACATCAAGCGTGTGCGCTAATTCACTGGCAGCCACCGTAAATGTCATGTCCGTGGTTTTACCGTCAGCAGATACGTTTTGCACAATCATGTCGACGTTGATTGAGGCGTCCGCGAGCGGCCCGAAAATGCGCGACGCGACACCCGGTTTGTCCGCAACGCCTAAAATGGTGATCTTGGCTTCATCTTTGGCGAAGGCTATTCCGCTAACGACTTGGCTTTCCACGATCTCATCCTCACCACAAAGTAAAGTTCCGGTCTCTTCCAGTGTATCAAGACTGACAGCCGACATTTTGTCTGGGTCGGCAAAGCTCGACAGCACACGTGTTTTCATGTCGTGCACCATCGCCAGTTCCACTGAACGGGTCTGCAACACCTTGGAGCCTGACGACGCCATCTCCAACATTTCTTCAAAGCTGACTTTCTTTAAGCGTTGCGCCTTTGGCACCAGACGCGGGTCGGTGGTGTAGACGCCGTCGACATCGGTATAGATGTCACAAACATCTGCTTTGACAGCAATCGCAATGGCAACGGCGCTGGTGTCAGAGCCACCGCGACCGAGTGTTGCGATGCGTTGGGTTTTAGGGCAAAGGCCCTGAAATCCGGTCACGACTGCGACTTCACCGCTGTCCATTTGCGCACGCAGTGCCCGTCCATCAATGTCTTTGATGCGGGCAGAACCATGCGCTGCACTGGTCTTAATCGGGATTTGCCACCCTTGCCACGAGCGCGCTTTGAGCCCCATACCTTGCAGACAAATTGCCAGCAACCCGGCCGAGACCTGCTCGCCACTGGCCACAACCGCATCATATTCAGCCCGATCACAACGCGGATTGGCCTCGCGTACCCACGCGACGAGTTGATTGGTGGTACCGGCCATCGCTGAGACAATCACAGCCACCTGATTGCCCGCCTCATGCTCGCGCTTCACATGGCGGGCAACATTGCGAATGCGATCCACCGTGGCCACCGAAGTGCCACCGAATTTCATGACGACAACTGCCATCTTATCACCGGGTTGGGCTTGACCAGCCTTGAGTGAGACTGGGGCACCCCTTGAGAAAACTCGAACGCACCGCCGCCACAAATCAGGCCGATTGGCCCGAAACCTGGGTTGGCTGGTCCTTAAGACCAACGCACATCGCGCCCCTGATAGCGGGAACCGGCTTTAGGCGCAAATCTGATCGGCAAACGAAGGCTCTCATTTTTTGCTAAAGATCGATTTATCGGCCCTAAATGGATTTCGATTTCGGGCAGTTTGATCTAGAACGGACCCCATGACCACTGACCGAATATCCGGTGCAACCGAAGCTGAGACCAATCTCGACCCTGACGAGGTGGCGCGCTTCGAACGCATGGCCAAAGAATGGTGGGACGCTAACGGCAAGTTTCGCCCGCTACACCAAATTGGTCCTGCGCGCTTACAATTCACCCGCGACCAACTGGTCCGCCATTTTGATCCCCCCAAAACGACGCCGCTAAAGCCGCTTAATGGATTAAAGATCCTCGATATCGGGTGCGGTGGGGGATTGATCTCAGAACCTCTGACGCGCATGGGCGCAACAGTAACCGGCATTGATCCCGGCGCACTCAACATTGCGATCGCGCGATCGCACGCCGAGAGCCAAGGCCTGGAGATTGACTTCCGGGCAACGACAGTTGAGGCGTTCGCTGAAACTGGCGCGCTCTTTGATGCTGTTGTCTGCCTAGAAGTTGTCGAGCATGTGCCTGATGTCAACGCATTCATTGCAGCCTGCGCCAGTTTGGTACACCCCGGTGGCGCGATTGTGCTGTCGACCATCAATCGTACGGTGAAGTCGTATGCGCTTGCCATTGTAGGGGCTGAATACATCCTGCGCTGGTTGCCCAAAGGCACTCACCAATGGGAACGCTTTGTCACGCCCGACGAACTGGAGAAAGCACTGACCACTGCCGGGATGAACGCTGGCACGTTCACCGGGCTGGTCTATAACCCATTAACGGATACCTGGTCCTTGAAGGCCGGGGATACCAGCGTCAATTATCTGGCGTGTGGGGCTCGAACCGAAAGCACAACTTCTGCCTCAACCTGACGCGATGCAAATGGCAAGACGAACCTGCCAAACCGATCCACCTTGCATTGGCAAGGGGGATACTGTGGAGCCCGTGCTCTCACCTAAATTCACGCATCTGCGGCACTTTAGACCACACCACTGGTGCACAGATGTGGCTTCAATGCTTGACGGACTTTGAGTGGAGAACTTATAGCTCGGTGCCTTGTTTGCGGCTGAAAAGCCTGCAAAACCCATGGTGCTGACACGAACCCGCCGCCAACCTATCCATCTGGCGGCCCGCAGTGTCTCAATTTTAAGTCATAGTTGTATCTGAGAGGAAGTAAAATGTCCCGCGAGCCCCGTCGTCCTGGCCGCCATTTTCTGCAAATCCCTGGCCCGACACCGATCCCCGAACGCATCCTCTCGGCGATGTCGAAACAGATCCTGGACCATCGCGGCCCAGAATTCCAAAAGCTTGCAAAGCGACTGTTCGGTAATCTCAAAACGCTCTTCAACACAAAAAATGATGTTGTGATTTTTCCATCATCAGGCACTGGTGCTTGGGAAGCGGCATTGGTCAACACGCTGTCGCCTGGCGATAAAGTCTTGATGGTCGAAACCGGGCAGTTTGCGCTTTTGTGGGCTGAGATGGCCAAGAGCCTTGGGCTTATTCCGGAAGTTCTCAAAACGGATTGGAAGATTGGCGCTGACGCTGACCTGATTGAGGACCACCTCAAAAAAGATACCAACCACGACATTAAAGCGGTCTGCGTTGTACACAACGAGACCTCAACGGGCTGCCGCTCGTGGCTGCTCGACGTCCGCAAAGCCCTTGATGCAGTAAGCCATCCGGCCCTGTTCATGACTGACACCATTTCCTCACTTGGTGTGATGGACCTTCAGCATGATGCCTGGGGTATCGACGTCACGGTTTCAGGATCGCAAAAAGGTCTGATGCTGCCACCCGCCCTGTCCCTGAATGCAATCAGTGACAAAGCCATTGAAGCCTCAAAGACGGCTAGCCTGACGAAATCCTATTTTTCTTGGGCAGATATGCGCGCCACCAACGCAGATGGCTTCTTCCCCTATACACCTGCAACGGGTTTGCTCTATGGCCTCACAGAAGCCATTGAGATGCTGCAGGAAGAGGGCTTTGAAAATGTCTTCGCCCGCCACGAACGCTTGGCCGAAGCTACCCGCCGTGCGGTGCAGGGTTGGGGCTTGGAAATCTGGTGCCGCGAGGCAAAGTACTATTCACCCGCAGTGACAGCTGTCACCCTGCCCGATGGCCACAACGCAGATCAGTTCCGCACGATGGTCCTCAACACCTTCAACATGTCGCTTGGTACAGGACTTAATAAATTGGCGGGCAAAGCCTTCCGTATTGGCCATCTTGGTGACACCAATGAGCTCACGATCATGGGTGCTTTATCTGGTGTTGAAATGGGTCTGAAGATTGCAGGCGTCCCGCACGCCACAGGCGGTGTTGATGCTGCGATGGCCTATCTCGCAGAAACCGCAACAGCCAAGGCGAAAAAAGCTGCCTAGAGCAGCCTCGAGCCTTTTGTTGTGCACGCTGAAGCTATTTGCGCGACGCTCTATCTCATGGCTCTATGCCACGACGGCGATCAACTGATCTGCTTAAAGTCGCGATTCCAACTTTCCGCAGGTTGCTCTAGGCAACACACTGTACGAATGTAAATATAAATACGGCCGCGCGCGGAGCGCGGCCAGTATTTTTTGACTTCATCAAATGGCAAGAGACGTAGCGCGCGCACTTTTGGCTCGAACATGACTTTTAACTCAGATCATGTGTCCTGGCGCAAAATCACCCAACACAAGCTTGCGCAGTGTTGGCCAGACCGGCCACCACTTTTGAATCGAACATGATCTAGCGCTTCAAACCTGCTGCTGCAATTTCGAATTGGCAGCGTCGACCGAGTTGCGTGAACTTGCGCAACACACAGCGTTTGACCTTGGCCACTGTCGGCTTGCGGCCAATGCACAGGCGGCGCACATCGCTTTCACAAGCTGCACGCAACTTCGGTGTCACTTGTGGCGGCATTTTAAATTTCTCGCCAGCCATTGCCTGCCCCGTGAGCAGTACTGCTCCGGCAACTAAACCTAATAATCCAGACTTCATGCCCAATCCCTCAGAACTCACTTGTATTGAGTTGGCGGCGTCAAACCATGTTGAGCGCACCAAAAAAAGGCAGCACTTCGCCTCGCGACACCCCACCACAGGGTTATTCAAACGCGCGTTGTGCACACCGGGCCCTGCAACCAACCACACTGGGTGGATTTAGTGCAGAAACGACGCCAACTTAGCGTTTCTGAACAACGCTCAACCTTTGGCCGGGTTAACCTCAGAAAAACGCTAACCGAAACAACGCGCAAATGGCAGCGTCGCCACGCGCTATGGTTATCGAAGTGTAGTCAGGGCTCATCGCAGACGTATAAACGCAGCCGTTCTGCATTCACCAGATGCGCGCTGGTGACGCAGTCTCATCATGCTAGTTCAACCTGCAAAACGTTGGAACGCGACTTTGAGCCGATCAGTTGATCACCAGCCTTGGGATTAGAGTCTTGGGATAGAGCCCATGAGATAGAGCGTCGCGCAAATAGCTTCAGCGTGCACAACAAAAGGCGCAAGCGCCTTTCAGAATTAGGCGCAATCGGAGGATTCCCAAATCAGTCGTTTTCTGCTTCAACATACCTGCTGGAAAAGGGGGCCAGCAGGTATGGCAAAACCATATTCCAATGACTTGCCGATGCGGGTGGCAAAAGCTGTTGGAGCCGGCGCGACGAGCCGTTCGATCGCGGAGCGGTTCAGCTTGGCACCATCAACCGTCATCAAGTGGTCAAAACGTCTGCGTGAAACCGGCGGTATGGCGCCAGCGAAATTTGGCGGCCATCTCAGCTGCCGCCTTGATGGCCACCGCGACTTCATTTGCAGGCAGGTTGAGAAAACACCGCACCTGACATTGCATCACCTCAAGGATCTGCTCGCGGATCGTGGTGTCATCGTCTCGCACGACACGGTTTGGCGCTTTTTGCGGCGCGAAGGACTGAGCTTGGAAAAAAACATTACTGGCGATTGAACAGCACCGGGGCGATGTTGTGCGGCGGCGACGGAGGTGGCGTCACGCAATGCCTCATCTTGATCCAAAACGTCTTGTGTTTATTGATGAAACGTGGATCAAAACCAACATGGCGCCGATCCGTGGGTGGGGGCCGAAAGGCGAGCGTCTTTATGGTTTTGCAGCGGACGGACGCTGGCAGACACTGACCTTTCTCGCCACTCTCAGAGTTGGTGCACTCACCGAACCTTGTGTCATCGATCGGCCCGATCAACGGACATTTGTTCCATGCCTATGTTGCACAGTTCCTGGTGCCAACACTGAAACCAGGCGATATCGTCATCATGGATAATCTTGGCAGCCATCGCAGCAAAGCGGTGCGCGAGGCAATCGCCAGTGCAGATGCAAAGCTGGCGTTTCTGCCACCCTATTCGCCCGACCTCAATCCAATCGAGCAGATGTTCGCCAAGATCAAACACTGGATGCGCATGGCCGAGGCGTGGCACCTTCAAAACATCCACGACCACATTGCCAACCTTGTCAAAAGCATTCCTGAAACCGAGTGCAAAAACTACATCAAAAACGCAGGATACGCTTCCGCCTAAGTCATACGCGCTCTAGGCTAGGCCGCAAACTCTTGTGTCACGATCACTCGTTCTGGCGGGACCGTCAGAATGGCGGTTGTTCCCTGTCTTGGCATTGAACGCAGCTCTAACGTGCCACCATGAGCTTCCGCAATTGCTTTTGCTATCGGTAAACCAAGCCCAAAATCGCCGTCGGCGCTTGGTGCTACTTCATCGGGAAAGGCAAGCGGTGTCAAAACTTTTGCCAATTGCGACGGGTTCATACCGCCACCTTCATCGGTCACTTCAAACGCCAGTAAACCATCTGGAAACAGTTGATAGCTGACCTTCACACCCTGGCCTTCACGAGAATGCGAAACCGCATTGACAACGAGTTGGATCATAGCATCAACGATTGCACCTTGATCACAACGCAGTGTCGGGTCCTCTGTGGCTCCAACGAAGACCAACTCAACGTCCCGGGCAGCCGCGGTGGTGGCCGTTTCTTCATGAAGCGCTTTGACAATCGCACTAGTCTGAACCAACTCATCTTCGACTGTGACAGTTTCAGGAATGACTTTGATCACTCGGTTGGCCTTGTCGACAATGCTTTGTAGGTTTTGACCAACGCGCACCAGCCGCTGCAACGCGTCTGATGTTCGACGAGAGGACTCTGCAGCAGTTGACGTTGCAATAAGATCTTGAACTTCACCGAGAATGCTTTGTGCATGCTCTGATGTCTCGGATAACACATTGCCCAGAACCGCATCTTTGGCGCGTGATGTTGCTTCGGAATGGTGAATCTTTTTACGTGCCTCATTTGCTGAATGGCTTAGTTTCAAAAGGTAGCCAATGTGGGCGGAAAATGTGCTCCAATTAATTGGCTTTGTCAGAAATGATGTTGCACCAGCAGAAAATGCTTCTTCGATGCTTTCTTTGTCGTTTTGTGACGTCACGACAACAACCGGCATGTGTTTTGTGCGAGGGTGATTGCGGACACAACGAAGCAACTCAAAACCGTCAAGGTTTGGCATGCTGAGGTCAATAATAGCGACATCAAAGGAATTTGACATAATCGCATGCCATGCTGCGATACCGTCTTCAGCTTCTTCACACTCACACGCAAGACTTGAAAGGCGTGCCAGTATCAACTCGCGTGCGATCGGATCGTCATCTGCGACCAAGACACGGAGCTTGCTCGATAATTCTTGCTGTGAGGTGTTTGACATTTGAGTGCTGTCCAGATCCTTAACAAATCCGGAACAGTGTCTCAGATTTCCCTAAATTTTGCGTGCACGCACGTGGTTAAATTCACGTAAAGGATAAATGACAGGGCGCGCGGCTGGGACCCTTATCGGCACGTTGCGCCTGCCGATTTTGGATCAATATCCAAACGGATTGAAATAATTTGTCTTCTTGTGCCGCTTCCGCTTTTGGCGTTTGGAATATTTGCGCCGCTTAGCCGAACCGCGATAACTAGCACCTCGAAAACCGCGCCCACCACACGAAACAGCAGGCACAACTGAGAGAGATTGACGGGCAGCTGAATGGACCGCGCCTGGTGCTGCAACAGCGCACAACCCACCGATAACTCCATTCATATGTTCGCTACCGGGGAAGCAGGCCACACCATGACCCGCTGGATGAAGTGCAAAGCGCACGCCCTGCGATTTATGGTCAGCAGAATCCAGGCCACGTGCAAAACCGTTGAGCACGCCGACACGGATTTTTGCCTGACCAGGTGACATCACGCCAGGGCTTTGATGCATATCGGTTACGGGAATGACCTCAACCGCCATTGCCTTGTATTGTTTCGGTCCTGTTCGCCCGAGATGCACGCGAGCAACCAATCCAAAATCGCGACAACGCCCGAAGCGGCCCATGTCCTGCATGCCGGGATGCAAAAAATTGCCGAGCCCATAAAAGATCAACTTGTCACCGACCCTCGCAATGCCCCTTGGCACATGTGCGTGGTGACCAATGACGAGGTCTATGCCGGCTCTGCCAACAGCCTTGTCACGCAATTGAACAATATCACGACGACTTGGATAGACTTGGCCCTCTTGTCCATAATGTACTGATAGCATGCGATAGCCATCCTTAACCGCGCTTAACCTTGCAACAGCATCTGCAAAATCGGGCGCTGTGCGATAATGCAAATGGCCAGGGTGTGGTCGGCGACCACGCGCATTGGCGTTACCGCCGCCAATTCCAATCGCCGACAAATAAAGCGCAGCATTTTTGATCTTGAGTTTTTTTGGCGTCGCCGCATCGTCTCTGTCGCGCCCGAGGCCAGATGCCACAAACGTCCGCCCCTCTCGTTGCAGCGCGCTGATGTGATTGAGTGTCTCTCTGATACCGGCAGTCCGGTAATCACCAACATGGTTGTTGGACGTCGAGAATAAATTAAAGCCGATGTCGTTGAGATGGCGCACACCGCTCGGGTGCGTTCGAAACACAAATCGTTTGCTTGCCGGGCGCAGGCCATTGTGATCGCTGATCACCGTTTCCAGATTGGCGAATGCCGCATCGCCAGTGAGCAATGCAGCAATGCCATTGGTCATTTCAGCGTAGGGAGTTTTGCGGCCCTGGCGCATGCCGTAGCCATCACGGACAGGCTGGCCGTGGCCGCCAAATCCGGTATCTCCAGCAAGCAAAATAGAAACGCTGTCGTCTGGATAAACCACGGGCCAGTCGGGCTTCACCGACGGGTAGACCACCGGCCACTGAACGGCACCGTGCGATTTAGTTTTTTGGGTCGCGCGCCCGCCCGCAAATGATGGCTGGCAGACCACAGCCATCGCACCCACCAAAAGCGCAATTCGCAGCAGAAAATATTTGGCCGAGGACACGTCGTCAAGCACTGCCAACGGCCTTTCCCAAACGGATAGAATAGCCAAAATACGATTTCTAGGTTTTAAATCGCTTCCAAGTGACGGTCACTTTGGTGCCTGTTGGCACACGCGGGTAAAGATGCAGCACATCTTCGTTGTACATCCGAATGCAGCCTTTCGAGACAGCAGTCCCAATCGTCCACGGCGCGTCTGTACCGTGGATCCGATACATGCTTGAGCCAAGGTAAAGCGCTCTGACACCCAGGGGATTCAGCGGATGACCTCCTGGTACGTGAGCTGGAAGTTTTGGGTTTTCACGACGCATCGTCGGCGTAGGCGTCCAGCCGGGGTTCACCGCTTTGCGCGAAACGCGGGTAACGCCAGCCCAACGGCTTTGCTTGCGCGGCACCGCAATTGGATAGCTCATCGCCTTACCGCGCGCGTAGACGAGATAGAGCTTGCGATCGCCAAAACTGACGATGATCTGTTTCGAGCGATATTTCGGGCTGAAAGACACAGCCTCACGTGAGCCGCCACCCCAGAGAAATGAGAAGAAGTCTTGAGCACTCGCCGGTGTTGGCACCTGCATCATCACGATAACACTGAATGCAATGGCGAGATGCGCGATTGAACGTACAGAGTTTTTAGTCATTGAATCACGTCCTGTCGGTTTATATGGCGACTTATATGGCGACACCCTGGGCCCCAAGCAACACGAGCCCCAAAAAAGGCTATCTACCTCGAGCGCTGATTCCAGCCTCAAAATGCAGTGCAAGCGCCAAACACGCAAGGCTTGCAGGCCCTTTCGAGGACACTGAAGGTGGTACGCTCTGGCTTGTTGGTTGGTTTTCCAGCAAATGATGCCATTTGAACACAGATCGAGCACATCAACACGCGGCGCGGTGCACAGCAGATAGCTTGACGCATCTCCCGCCTCAGCCAATCTTCAGCCCTATGACGTCCAAAACTCCAGCCCAAAAAGACACGAAAAGCCGTTCTGGTGACAGCCCATCTGCACCGGGTGTCGAAAAACGCGCACCCACAGCTCCCAATGATGCCCTCCCGCAGGATTCCAGCCCTGAGCATTCTGGTTCTGAAATTTCTGGCCCAGATGTCATTGCGGGTTACCTTAAGTCACTGCCAGCCCGCCCCGGCGTCTATCGGATGCTCGATAGCGCAGGCGACGTGATCTACGTTGGTAAGGCGCGCAGCCTGAAAACGCGCGTTGCAAGCTATGCCCGCCTAGGCGGGCATAGCAACCGCATTGCCCGCATGATCGCGGGCACACGCGCAATGGAATTCGTCGTTGTTGATACCGAAGCAGAGGCACTTCTGCTTGAAGCCAATTTGATCAAGCGCTTCAAGCCGCGCTTCAACGTGCTGATGCGCGATGACAAATCGTTTCCCTATATTCTTATCGCAACCGACCATAAGGCACCGCAAATTCTAAAACATCGCGGGGCCCGCAATCGCAAAGGCCATTATTTTGGCCCGTTCGCATCTGCCGGTGCCGTCAATCGCACGATCAACATGTTGCAACGTGCGTTCCTGCTGCGGTCGTGCTCAGACAGCGTTTATGACAGCCGCACCAGACCGTGCCTGCTCTTTCAAATAAAACGTTGCGCAGGGCCGTGCACGGGTGAAATTTTAACCGATGACTACCAAGGCTTAATTGATGAAGCGGTTCGCTTTCTAAAAGGTGAAAGCCAGAACGTGCGCAAAATGTATCAACTTATGATGCAGGAAGCGTCCGACAACATGGAGTATGAGCAAGCGGCCAAGTATCGCAATCGCTTGTGGGCACTGGCACACGTGACAGCCGATCAATCGATCAACCCGGACGGTGTTGAAGAAGCTGACGTCTTTGCAGCCTATCAGAACGGTGGGCAAACCTGCGTCCAGGTTTTCTTTTTCAGAAGCGGTCAAAATTGGGGCAACCGTGCCTATTACCCGCGTGCCGACAAGTCTCTCGCCGTAGAAGACGTGCTTGATAGCTTCGTCGCACAATTTTATGACGACAAGCCGGTGCCAAGGTTGATCCTCTTGTCTCACGCCATCGCCAATCAAAATGTCCTGGCCGAAGCGCTTTCCACGCGCGCTGAACGCCGCGTTAAAATTCACACACCGGAACGTGGCACAAAATCCGCTCTCGCGTGCCGACAAGTCTCGGAGACAGCATCGCCGTAGAAGACGTGCTTGATAGCTTCGTTGCACAATTTTATGACGACAAGCCGGTGCCAAGGTTGATCCTCCTGTCTCACGCCATCGCCAATCAAAAGGGCCGTGCACGGGTGTCCTGGCCGAAGCGCTTTCCACGCGCGCTGAACGCCCAAGCGTTAAAATTCACAACCCGGACACCGGAACGTGGCACAAAATCCGCTCTCGTCGATCATGCGCTCGGCAATGCTCGAGAAGCGCTCGCGCGCTGGCGCAAAATGGCGGAGACAGCATCGCAGACGCGGCTATTGTCAGAACTTGCCAATCGATTTGAACTTGAGGGATCCCCACGACGTATCGAGGTTTATGACAACAGTCATATCTCAGGCAGCAACGCCGTGGGCGGCATGATTGTGTCTGGCCCTGAAGGCTTTGTGAAAAACGCTTATCGAAAGTTCAACATCAAATCTGACGATCTGACCGCTGGTGATGACTACGCCATGATGCGTGAAGTCTTGACCCGGCGCTTTAAACGGCTTGCCGAAGCTGAAAGCGCCGCCACGTCCCCTCCTGATGGGCCACCACGCGATGGGCCGCAGCCCGCATCCAATACACCTACGACTGCGACTGAGCCCTCAACGAACGAAGAAAATTCAAACCACCACTTCCCAGAGCGACCAGACCTGGTCCTCATTGACGGTGGCGCTGGACACATCTCGGTTGCCCAGGACGTGCTTGCCGAACTTGGACTATCTGACATCCCGCTCGTCGGCGTGGCTAAGGGACCCAATCGCGATGCGGGACGCGAACATTTTCATCGCCCGAATCAATCTTCAGCGTTCATGCTGCCAGGCCGCGATCCGGTGCTCTATTTTGTGCAACGCTTGCGCGATGAGGCGCATCGTTTCGCGATTGGCAGTCACCGCGCGAAGCGATCAAAATCAATCTCCGCCAATCCGCTTGATGACATCGGTGGTATCGGACCCACCCGCAAGCGTGCACTAATGAAACACTCTCGGGTCCGCCAAAGCAGTGTCGCGCGCAGGTGTCAGAGATCTCAGCACTGTGCCCGGCATCTCAGCCGGACATGGCGCGCAAAATTCATGACTTTTTCCATGAGCAGAGTGGGAAGTAGCACACGATCCAGAGCTGAATGGATTTATGCGCGTAGGCATACGACTGCACTATTTGCAGAAACGTCCACGACCATTGCGTCCACGCCTAGCCAAATCCATGTGAAAATGATCATGGTGGTTGCTATCAAATTTTGGGCCGAGCACGGTCGTAAACGTATCGCACGCACCGCGATGCAAATCGCGCAAGAAACGCCGCTCTGCGGGGTCCCCATTCCAACCCGCTTTCACCGTGATCGTGCGGCCGTTGGCGAGCGTGAAACCGCGACACATCAAGTGCGTTAGCATAGCCATGTTCAGATAGTTTGGCACCGCGGCGATGGTTGATCGGGCGACAGGCATAAGACGCAGCAACGCGCATCTCCACAACACGTGAACCGAAGTAACGCAGCGATGCGGGTTCTACTGAATTGCGCACCCAACGCTCCACTTGTGGCACCATCGGACAGCGCAGGAGGGCGGCTGGTTTCATCAAAACACGGCCGTTGCTGGCAGCCGTCATTTCAAAGGGTCGCAACGCGCCGCAAACACTCGGACCGCCAAGAGCTGAGCGCGAGCGAATACAAAAACGCGTTTGCACCACAGAGCGGCCTAGCGAGGCACGCTTTGCTCTTCGTCAGCTCGCCAAGGGCTCTTTCTTGGCCTTGAAACTAGTTGATTTGAAAGACGGGCTCGACGAGCAACTGGTGAGAACCAGTGCTAAGAGGGGTAGAACAGCTTGGAGAATACGCAATGACATGAGGCACAATAGTCGCGTTAAGGCTAACGGGACGTGAACGCCCCTTGGCTGTGACCGGACAGGGTTCTCACGAGCGGCACCAACTAAGCCAATTGCATCAAAAACTGTGGCCAGCTGCCGAAATGATCCAGCTCTAAAACGCCCAATTAAAGTGGTGGTTTTGGGCCCATCGCGTGGCCGTACCTTGGCCATTTGCCCTCTTCAAAGGACTTTCCCTCCGCACTGATGGGCCAAAAATCCAAGGCCCCACTCGGTTTTATCCACAACTTTCGTCAGCTGCACACAGTTATGTCACGGACTCTGCACAACCTGTTTGCTAAGGTTATGGCGTATCTGGAGTGTTTGCGTACCAAAAGCCAGATGGGTGCCAAAAGTTTTGCGTCTTCCAAGTTCGCGTCTGTTCTTGAGTTGCGTTGCATCCAACTGACAATAATCCAGAGACAACTTGTTCTGCGTACTTTAGTTGGAAGCCCCGGCAGTTTGCCATTTACCGCTCAATCGACACTCCCCGCGGATTGTCAAATTTGAGCAGAGCAGTGGCCTTGCTGGGGTTTTTCAATTTCCGGTTTCGTGTTGTCTGCTGCACAGGCGTGAGCGACCCCCAACACGGGACCCACTCTCCTCAACCCTTTGTCCAAAACAGCGCTTGGCCTAGAGCGTTAAGCCTTTTGTTGTGCACGCTGAAGCTATTTGCGCGACGCTCTATCTCATGATTGGCGATCAACTTATCTGCTCAAAGTCGCACCTAACTTTTCGCAGGTTGATCTAGTCGATTCAAGCTGCCGGGTTTGCCGCCGTCAAGAATTCTAAAACCCGCATTTTAAATGCCCTATCACCAACAGCCTTCATATGATCACGATTGGGAATAGTGAAGGCAGACGCATCCGGCATCAGGTCCGCAAGCGCACCCGCTGCCCCCCCAATCACATCGCGTTCACCAACCGCGACCAGCACCGGACACGCCACCTGCGCCAGCGCTTCGCGTGTAATCGGCGCTCTTGATGAGCGGATACACGCAGCAAGTGCCTTGAGATCACTTCCGGTCTGTTCTGCAAACGCGCGAAACGTGCGTGCTGTTGGGTTAGCGACATCCTCAAGCGTTGCAGCTTCGAGTGCGCTTGCAATCGGCCCGGTGCCCGCCATACCACGCACCATGTTGAATCCAAGCCCACCAAAGACAACGGACCTCACGCGCCTTGGATGTGTTGTTGCGAGGAATGCTGATATCCTGGCTCCCATCGAGTAGCCCATCACATGGCACGACCTAATGCCCAGATGATCAAGCAATCGCCGGCGTCTTCAGCCATCAGCGGCGCACCACACTGATCCAGATCATACAGTTTTTCGCTTTGACCATGGCCGCGATTATCAATTGAAATAATCCGATACCCAGCCTCGACCAGAAACGGTACCCAGCCTGGTGCAATCCAATTAGCTTCAGTATGAGAGGCAAAGCCGTGGATCAGTAGTACAGGGACCCATGCCTTATCCCCCTCATCAATATAGGCAATCTGCACCCCATCTGATGAAAAGCTTTGCATATCCATGGTCATTTCCTGGTCCTGGCGAAAAGCACGAGGCGTTGGGCCTTGCTCTTGGAGGCGTCCTATGCGATTTGGCAGATAATGTTGCCTGAAATGCAATAAGTTGAACGACAGGACCTGTAAATGGCTGAACACACTGCACCACATCTTGCAAACGACCAAGGCGTTGAAAAAATTTTCGTAGGCGTCAAGGAACTGCAGTGTATGGGTGCCAGGCCCCCCTTTGATCACCCACATGTCTTTCTCGACATGGGTGAAGACAATCAAGTTTTGTGCCCCTATTGCTCGACGCTGTTTGTACATGACGGAGCACTAGGTGCGAAAGACAGCGATCCTGAGCATTGCGTTGTAGGGACCGCAGATCACTCGGTAAAATAAGTGCGGCCCTAAAAACCACAACCGCAAAAAAGGCATCACAATTGCGAGACGTTGTTTGTCGCTATAGCACCGGTTTCCATATCTAATGACGCCACGCACTGCCATAGCACACGACACGACTGACAATAGTGTACGTGACCCGGTGCTGATCGCCGGAGCTGGCATCGGCGGTCTCACGTTGGCTCTCGCGCTTGCGCAGCAGGGCATCGCCAATCACATCTTTGAGCGCCGCGAAGTATTTTCAATGGAAGGTGCTGGCATTCAAGTCGGGCCCAATGGTGCCCGTATTCTAAGAACGCTCGGACTCGAAGCGCCAATTTGTGCGTTTGCTGGAACGCCTTCCTACATCATCCCCCATGATGGACGTTCTGGTGACGTGCTAGCGCGCCTGCCCATTGGCACGAGAACCAACGTCAACCACACCGCCCCCTACTGGACTATGCATCGCGCCAACCTGCACGGTGCCTTGCTTGCCGCCGTGCGCGATTGTCCGTTGGTCAGACTCTCAATGGCCTGCGAAGTGATCCGCGCACAACAAACGACCGAGGCGGTGACAGCCATTCTAGCAAACCACGATACGGCAACGGGTCAGATCCTGGTTGCTGCCGATGGCATTCATTCACGGCTCAGGAAAACATGGATCTCTGACGCGCCGTTGCGCGCCATCGGAAAGAGTGCTGCCAGAACTGTCATCCCGTCCGCTGATTTCCCTGGCACGCTTGATAAATCAAATGTCGGCTTGTGGCTGGCGCCTGGCGCACATGTTGTTCATTACCCTGTGCGCGCAGGAAAAGAGATTGCGCTCGTTGCGATTTTTGATGATGACGATATCAGTCCCGATTGGACAACCCCCATTTCACAAGACTGGGTGATTACGCGCGCAAAAGGGTTGCACACCAATCTGCAGAAAATTTTGCACGCCCGTAACTGCTGGCAAAAATGGTCACTCGCCACTTTGCCACCCTTGAAACAGTGGAGCACGGGGCGCACAACCTTGCTTGGCGATGCGGCTCATCCTGTTCTGCCTTTCCTCGCTCAAGGCGGCGTGATGGCGATGGAAGATGCAATGGTTTTGGCAAAGGTATTGGCAGAGACACCGGACAACGCACCCCAAGCGCTGCAGCGATATGAACGCATCAGACGACCACGCACGGGTCGGGTTGCAACAGCCTCAGCACGCAATGGTCGGATCTATCATCAGGCGGGCGTCACAGCCGCGGTCCGTAACAGGGCTATGAAAGCAATAGGTGGACCGGCTCTGATCAATCGCTATCGCTGGCTCTATGGCTGGCAAACCAATGTCTAGAGCGTCTGTGCCTTTTCTCGTGCCAGCCAAGCTGATTTCTCGACGCTCTATTCCATGGTTGGCGATCAACTTATCTGCTCAAAGTCGAACCCAACTTTTCGCAGGTTGATCTAGAGCGTCTGTGCCTTTTCTCGTGCCAGCCAAGCTGATTTCTCGACGCTCTATTCCATGGTTGGCGATCAACTTATCTGCTCAAAGTCGAACCCAACTTTTCGCAGGTTGATCTAGAGCGTCTGTGCCTTTTCTCGTGCCAGCCAAGCTATTTGCGCGACGCTCTATTCCATGGTTGGCGATCAACTTATCTGCTCAAAGTCGAACCCAACTTTTCGCAGGTTGATCTAGGTCTTTGCTTTAGCGTGTCTTTATCCCAAAACCATCCAACACAAGCTTGCGCAGTGTTGGCCAGATCCAACACAAGCCTGCGCAGTGTTGGCCAGATCCAACACAAGCCTGCGCAGTGTTGGCCAGATCCAACACAAGCCTGCGCAGTGTTGGCCAGATCCAACACAAGCCTGCGCAGTGTTGGCCAGATCCAACACAAGCCTGCGCAGTGTTGGCCAGATCGGCTTCCACTTTTGAGAGACACGCTTTAGGTCCGCCAAAATTCAGGCCTGAGCAGCACAAGCACGGTGAACAGTTCGAGCCGCCCGAGTAACATGGCGGCCGACAGCACCCATTTTGCCGCTAACGGAATGCTAGAGAAACTACCGCCGGGGCCAACATAGTCGCCAAGGCCGGGGCCAACATTTCCAACGGCCTGTGTTGCAGATGACAGCGCGGTGATAAAGTCAAGCCCCATGGACGACAAAACGACGGTAAAGACGCCAATGGTTGCCATGTAGATGGCGAGGAATGCGACAACTGAAAACGGCACATCGTCCGGCAACCGACGCCCGCTGTACACAAGTGTGACAATACGGTTAGGGCTGATCAGATGCAGGAAATGACTGCGGGTCAACATACCCGCGACCTGCAACCGGTAGATCTTGATACCACCCGTGGTCGAGCCAGAACAACCGCCGAAAAAGAACAGAATAAAAAACAGGCCAACCGCAAACGTACCCCACTTAGTGAAGTCTTCGGTGGCGTATCCGGTTGTGGTGATGATCGACGTTACGTTGAAGGCGGCGGCCCTGAAGGCCTCCATTACAGATATATCACGTGTCGCCACCAACCAAAACGTGACGATGACCCAGATTGAAATCAGGAATACCATAAAGCCGCGCACTTGCGTATCGGAAAAGACGGCGCTCGACTGGCCACGCGCAGCTTTGATATAAATAACAAACGGCAACGCACCGCTGATCATAAACACGATACACACCCACTCCAGAGCGGATGATTGAAAAAATCCAAAGCTAGCATCGTGCGTGGAGAAGCCAGCCGTTGAAACGGTGGTGAGCGAATGGCAAACTGCATCAAAAATCGTCATGCCGAAGAAGACATAGGCCGACGTGCAGGCAAGTAAGAGCAAAAGATAGACGCCAGCAATCGCCATCATCAATTCGAGCGCCCGCGGCATAACCTTTTCCGAACGGTCCGAGCTTTCGGCATGAAATAGCTGCATACCACCAACACGCAGAAACGGCAGGATGATGATCGCCATCGCGATGATGCCCAGACCGCCGACGCCTTGCAACAGGGCACGCCACAACAAGATGCCACGTGGCAGTTGATCCAAACCAACCAATACTGTGGAACCCGTTGTTGTTAGACCCGACATTGCCTCAAAAAATGCGTCGGTGTACGTGAGGCCCAGCCCAACAAACGGCACAGCTGAAAATGCGGTGAGCAATAACCAACACAGCGTGGTGAGCAAGAAGCCTTCCTTGATGCCCAGTTGAACACTCGTGTCTTGATAAGCCGCCACAACCAGCAAGCCACCGATAAAAAACGTCAGCAATGCCGAGGCCACGAACACCTGCCAACCCGGGTTACTGTCGGCAACATCAATGATAGCGGGCAGCACCATAGCCGCTGCTAGAATGCACAGCAGCAGTCCAAGGACAAACAGAATCGGGCGCACCTTAATCAAGGCAGAAGTCCTGAAATCTGGGGTGAAAGACGCGGCGGGACGCGCAGTGCCAACTTCGCTTGAACCCTACATCAGACCGCTACACGGGAAATAGTAAAGCTCTGGTCAAGACAGGGGTTTGCGCCTCTATACCATGATTTGCAACAGGGCTCATGTCACACACACACCATCTCCCCATCACCGCATACAGATGCCGAAACTTGAGCCGGTTGGGCCATGACTTTTCAGGGCCTTAAGCTTGACCTAGGGCCTCATGACAACATGATCCAGGCTCCCACAAAAAGGCACTTGCAACGACAAACGCACGACGCATGAACGAGGTCCGATACTGCATCCTTGTCCCCCGTCAGGAACCTTGAGACAGTTCGCGTCGAATCACTAATGGAGGATTTTGGGGTCATCGAAGCCAGCCTTCTTGTTGATATCAACCCTCACAGTGGCCGTGTTATTGACAACGTGCAGCGACCCCCATCCAAACTCAAAGCGCACCTAAGCGTTCACCAGTCCTGTGGAAAACCGAAGTGGTTGCTAGAAATTTTCGCCAGAAACAAAACGTGACCACCAGATACACTAACCCATTGAAATCATTGGTGCGGACGGCGGGACTTGAACCCGCACGACTGTTAGGTCTCAGGATTTTAAGTCCTGTGTGTCTACCAATTCCACCACGTCCGCGAAGTGATTTTGTCAGCGGCCGTTATGCGCTGGAAGGGCCACAAATTGCAATCCTTAAGCGCCCTCAAATCTGAGATCTCACCGCCCCGTGCAAAAGCGCCGCACGCAGCAACAGATAGAGCACAACCGCATTGAGAAGATGCCACAGAAAGTGGGTGCCAATTCGGGTGCCCAACACAGTGATGCCGGTACACAGCTCAAAGTCCATGGTGCGAAAGGCCATGGAGACCGCAAACACTACCGCCGCCAGCAGTAAGGTCCGCGCGGCACCGTGCCTCTTCACTGCAAGCGCCATCCCAATGCCGACCAGGGCAACTAGTGCTGGTAGATATCCAGCCGTACCATTGAGACAGGGCAGCCCGAGCCCGTTTGAAATCGGCATAAAGCTTGGTTGACAGGTGACGTCCTTCGCAAACCAAAGCGCCGTGATAAAAATGCCAAGGCAGGCGCTCACAGCAAACCAATTCAAGCCAACGTAGCGGCGCAACGCATAACCAAAATAGGCCAGCATAAAGAGTGTGATCGGACCAACGTCTGTCAGCGATGCCCAACGCGTTGCAAACGTGTGGAACAGAAAGCTGCCGATCCCAATGGCGAACACCAGCCCGACCAAAAATAATTCAGCACCGCCACGGTGTCCCTTTGGGGTGCGATGCAAAATTGCAGCCGCCAAAACCGCAACAAAAATAAATCCCAGATTGGTGACAGCATTGACAGGTTCTGCCCAGAACGCCGGATCACTGCCCCGCTCACAATACCGAAAAAGCTGTTCGCTCCAAGCCATGTGTAAAGGCCTTTTTTGGTTTTCCTATGAGGACATGACTCACCACGATAGATGGCGTCGAACGTATTTGGTCGCGGCATGCTTTTGTCTATGCAACACCCAAGTAAACCGCATATGAGTAATGAACAAAAACCAAGCCTATCGCCGCTATTCCTTCTCAGGCGGCGGCGCGATAATCCGCACCGAAAGATCGCGCAGTTGTTCTGGCGCAACTTCGGATGGTGCGCCCATTAACAGATCATTGGCTTGTTGGTTCATCGGGAACAGGGTGACTTCGCGCAGATTTTCAGCACCAACAATCAACATCACAATGCGGTCAACACCGGCAGCCATGCCGCCATGTGGCGGCGCGCCATATTGGAAGGCGCGATACATGCCCCCAAAGCGTTCTTCGACTACATCTGCACCAAGGCCGGCGATGGAAAACGCCTTGAGCATCGTTTCCGGCTCATGGTTGCGAATGCCGCCAGAGGCGATTTCAAAGCCATTGCAGACAAGATCATACTGCCAAGCTTTAATCGCTAACAGCTCTTCGTCTGACTTGGCAGCTTCCAATACATCCAAGCCACCCTGCGGCATCGAGAATGGATTGTGCGAAAAGTCGACACGCTTTTCGTCTTCGTTCCAGTCATACATCGGAAAGTCGACAATCCAACACAATGCGAACTGCGTTTCGTCAATCAACTTGAGCTCTGAACCGAGCCTATCTCGGGCAAGGCCTGCAAACTTGTGGAACTTTGCGGGCTGGCCAGCGGTAAAGAACACCGCATCGCCATCGCCAAGGCCGAGCCGATCGCGAATAGCTGCTGTTCGTTCCGGGCCAATGTTTTTGGCAACCGGTCCGGCACCCTCTCCGTCACGGAAGAAGATGTAGGCGAGGCCGGGTTGGCCTTCCCCTTGGGCCCACGAATTCATCCGGTCACAAAAAGCGCGACTGCCACCTTTGGGGGCCGGGATGCCCCAGACTTCGACAGTCGGATCCTTGTCGATCATGCCCGCAAAAATCTTGAAGCCTGACCCCTTGAAGTGATCGGTCACATTCTGGATTTCAATTGGGTTGCGCAAGTCCGGCTTGTCTGAACCATATTTGCGCAGCGCTTCATCATAGGGAATGCGCGGAAAGGTTTGTGTCACCGATTTACCATCGGCAAACTCTTCAAACACGTCCTTTAAGACCGGCTCCATGGTGCCCAGAATATCGTCTTGCTCAACAAAGCTCATCTCAAGGTCGAGTTGATAAAATTCGCCTGGCAGACGATCCGCGCGTGGGTCTTCGTCGCGAAAACACGGTGCAATTTGGAAATAGCGGTCAAAACCCGATACCATCAACAATTGCTTATATTGCTGCGGGGCTTGTGGCAGGGCGTAGAATTTTCCAGCATGGACGCGCGACGGCACCAAAAAGTCGCGCGCACCTTCCGGGCTTGAAGCTGTCAGGATGGGCGTCGAGAATTCAAAAAAGCCGCTTTTGTCCATGCGCGAGCGGATCGACTTCACCACGTCCAAGCGGCGCATAATGTTGTTGTGCAGCGTTTCACGTCTGAGATCCAAAAACCGATAGGTGAGACGCAGATCCTCTGGATAATCTGGCTCGCCAAAGACGGGCACCGGCAGCTCTTTTGCTTCCGACAACACATCGATCACGTCGGCGTAAATTTCTATTTCACCGGTAGGCAGTTCGGCATTTGTTGTACCTTCTGGGCGCTCGCGGACCCGCCCTTCAATACGGACAACCCATTCTGAGCGCACCTTCTCGGCTGTCTTGAAGGCAGCACTATCTGGATCGGCCACAACCTGAGTGACACCGTAATGATCACGCAGATCAACAAACAGCACCCCGCCATGGTCGCGCACACGATGCACCCAGCCTGAAAGCCGCACGGTTTCACCGATGTAGGCCGCGGTCAGTGCGCCACATGTATGGCTGCGATAGGCATGGCCAACGGTCTTAGGCTTTGTGTCTGCGGTCTTGGTGGTCTTGGTTGCCATATGTGTTGCCTTCAGCGCCGGTGACGCCTTGCTCAGAGATCTCAATTGCACGAGGGAATGAAGCGATATCGGCCGGAAAAGCGCATGCGGGCTGGCGAATGTCAAGTCAGGCTGGCGGCACCTGGAGGGTATCAACAAGAGGCGGCGGGCACCCCCGGCAGCAGGCAGCTCACCTCCGAGAGGAATTCAAATTTCTGATACTATTTGTCGTGGGCTAAGGATCTGAGGCGACAACCCACGCACAATAGGTTATATGCGCCAATCCATGCGCGTAATTACCGAAACCCAAGACTTAAAACAGGCCTGCCAGAATCTCGCGGGCGGTGACTTCGTCACCGTCGATACCGAGTTCCTGCGCGAGACAACCTATTGGCCGGAGCTATGCCTGATCCAGATCGCCAACGTCGATCATGAACTGATCATCGATCCGTTGAGTAATGGGCTTGATCTCGCCCCGTTCTTCGATCTGATGGCTGACCCGTCTGTGATCAAGGTGTTCCACGCCGCCCGCCAGGACATTGAAATCTTCGTTGAAAAATCTGGCAACGTCCCAACGCCTCTATTTGATACCCAGATTGCCGCCATGGTCTGTGGTTTTGGTGAAAGCATCAGCTACGTAAATCTGGTCAAGAAAATCAGTGACGAAACTCTCGACAAATCGAGCCGCTTTACAGACTGGTCCCAGCGCCCGCTGACGAAAAAGCAGCTGACCTATGCGATTGGTGACGTCACCTATTTGCGCGATGTCTATCTGGCGTTAAAGGCTGAGATCGACGAGGTCGGTCGCGCTGACTGGTTGGCCGAAGAAATGGCAACGCTATCAAACGTTGCAACCTACATCACAGAACCGGCCGACGCCTGGCAGCGTTTGAAGATGCGTGTAAAAGATCGCAAAGCGCTTGCTAATCTTATTGAGCTTGCAGCATGGCGGGAAGAGGCGGCTCAAAAACAAAATGTGCCGCGCGGTCGATTGGTAAAGGATGATGCGCTTTACGACATCGCTAATCAGGCACCAGCCACCGTTGAAGAGCTAAGCAAGCTCCGCAGCGTGCATGACGGTATCGCACGCTCGAGCCGGGGTCGCGATATCCTGGCCAGCCTGAAACGGGCAAAACAGCGAGATCCTGCAACGTTGCCGCCTTTGCCACGGGGAAAACCTCCAACGGCCGAGACACAGGCCATTTTGGAATTACTCAAGGTACTCTTGAAATCCTGTGCAGCGCGAAATCGCGTAGCAACGAAATTGGTCGCCAACAGCCAAGATCTGGAAAACATCGCATCAGGGCGCGATGATGGTATTGCTGCCCTGACAGGATGGCGTCACAAGTTGTTTGGCCAGTATGCGCTCAAACTTCGTCGCGGAGAATTGGCGTTGGCGCTCAACGACGGCGAAGTGATCGCCCTGGAAATACTAGCTAATGCGAAAGCCAAGAGTAAAGCTGACACGTCTTAGTGGCTCAGATAGCCGTTGGCTCTATTTGCGAGCAACATCATAACCATTTTTTGCGCGCCACTGTCTGAAGAATTCCTGCAACTCCTCATCAATTGTCTCGGGCATCTCGATCCGTACTGTGACCAGTTGATCGCCCGCCGTGGTGCCCGTTGTGGGCTTGATGCCTTTGCCTCGAAGTCGAAAGGTCTTGCCAGAGCTGGTACCCTTGGGCACTTGCAACTGCACCCGCCCGGTCAAAGTTTGCACGGCTATTTTCGCCCCTAGCACAGCTTCATCCAGCGTAATCGGTACGTCTAAAAACACGTCATCTTTCTTGCGCGTAAATTGCGGATGACGGGCGACCTTGATCTCGACCAACGCATCCCCAGATGCGCCGTTTGAAAACCCGGGCGCGCCCTTACCCTTGAGGCGCAACACCTGGCCCTCCCGCACGCCAGCTGGCACGGTCAACTCTAATGCCCCACCCTCCGGCAGCGTAACCCGCTTTTTGGCACCCAGCGCAGATTCAAGAAAAGACACTTCTAAATTATAGCGTAAATCGCGGCCGCGGCGCTGAAAGCCACGCGCATCTGCAAAACCACCTGGACCGCCAGCACCCGCAAACGTATCGGAAAAGAAATCGCCAAAGGGATGCCCACTATGCGGCCCGCCACCGCGACCACCCGCCCATCTTGGGCGTATTGGTTCACCATCTGCGTTGATCTCACCGCGATCAAATCGCGCGCGTTTTTCTGGATCGCCCACAAGATCATACGCAGCAGAAATAGTTTTAAAGCGCGCTTCGGCTTCTGGTGACGGATTGACGTCGGGGTGCAGTTCTTTGACTAGCTTAAGATAGGCGCGGCGCACGGTATCGTTAGACGCACCTTTTTCAACACCGAGAATAGCGTAGGGGTCGTCGGCCATAATCGTGTTGTTTCATCCCTAGAGCTGTTGATAAGGCATTCATCGTAGAAGGTATCAGGCAACGATCTTATACAATATTCACGTCAGCCTGGCAGTTGACGAGTTCCGCCAAGGTATCAAGACGATGGCGCAATCGGTCACCGTCAAGCCCGGCATACACCTTGGGTAACTTTAGAATAAGGCGGTCTTCTTCCTCATACACCAAGCGTGTCACATCAATCACGCCCGGCATACCAATCGACAACATATGCGCACAGCGGATAGCAGCGCCCACAATGCGTGCCCGGCGATCCCAACGCTTGGTGATCTCTAATTTCAACCGTTGCGCCATCGGATCCCCATCACGCGGCGAGGAACCCACGTGGCGATAGTAAACCGAAAGCGCCAAGAAAATGCGCCCTGCATGGTCAATCCCTGACATGCCGGAGTGAGCGATAGAGTTGAGGCTCTGTTCTCCGCGATAGTCGGAATGAGCCCGCCATCCAATATCAGAAATCAAACAGGCCGCATGGCGCAGACGTCGCTCTTCGTCCGTCTCAACCAAATACTCAGCAGCAAACAATGGGTCTGTCCAGGCACACAACTCCTTGGCATGATCGAACGACCTGGAGCGCAATTGGGCATACCCTTCACAGAAGCGCAATAGTGGGTCTTTGTTCTGTTCGTAACGTGGCAGTAAGTCATAGAGAGTGCCCTCACGAATACCAAAGACGGACATTACCACTTCAGAAGGCGAGATTCGTTTGAGTAATCTCTCAAGCGCGTAAGCACCAAACGGTAGCACCTCACGACGAGCGCGACTGGCCGCCTGCATACCAGTAATTGTAGAGATCTTTTTTGACTTTCGGATTGACGTGCAGAACGCAATCGCATCCTGAGTCGGGATGGAATAACCTTGCATCACACGCAGCGGATAACCCGTCGCCTCCATGTGCACCTTTGCTATCGCCCGCCATGTACCCCCAACGGCATAGAATGGCCGATCTTTGCCTGACCTGAGCCAGTCAATCTTATCAAGTTCCGCATCAATCAGATTGCCAGCTTTATCCACACTGTCGCCCGTAGCATCAATCATGCGCAGCCCGCCAAGCGGCGTTGTCACGGAATTGAGGAGTTGGTCGCCCGAGACATCAATCAATTCAAGACTGCCACCACCCAGGTCGCCAGCAATCCCTGACGGGTTACAAAAACCCATGCGTATGCCATGAGCGACAAGCTCGGCCTCTTTGGCGCCGGACAAAATTTCAATTTTGGTACCGCAAACCTCTTCGCAACGTTTTATAAAGTCCGCGCCATCTTCGGCGTCCCGCACAGCAGCCGTTGCAAGTGCGCGAAAGACCTTGGTGCCAAGAACGTGCGAAATGGAACGAAATCGAACCAATGCAGCCAGCGCCTGAGCAATTGCTTCATCGCCGAGCTTACCAGTACTCGCCACTTGCTTGCCGAGCCCGCACAACACTTTTTCGTTGAACAGTGGCGCCGCCGCGCGCACGGTGCCTTCATAAATCACCAACCGGACCGAGTTTGAACCAATGTCGATGACACCCAGCGGTTCAAATTTCTCAGCCAGATGGCGCTCACGAAACATTTCGAATACGCCTGCCAATAAACAAACCCCACATTAGCCTTTAGATCTAGGCGAAAAGCGCGCCGGGAAGTCCTCTTTCAATGCTTGACCACGTCCGGACAATGACGGCCTAGTCATGAAATACTTATGCGCATCGAACGGTTCTTGTTTAGCCCCTGGCACTATTCGCGTCGACGCTCCGTCTGCGTTTAACTTCCAACTTTGCTGGTTGTCCAACAGATTAGCTACCATAATCTGATTCAGGACCTGCTCGTGAACAGTATTATTGGTGAGCAGCGTCATTGCCTCAACACGGCGATTGAGATTGCGCGGCATTAGATCTGCTGAGGAAATATAAACTGCAGCCTCAGGTGAGGGCAGGCCATAGCCACGGCCGAAACAGTAGATTCTGGCGTGCTCCAAGAAGCGGCCAATGATGCTCTTCACGCGAATATTTTCTGACATTCCTGCAATGCCAGGCTTGAGACAGCAAACGCCGCGCACCACCAAATCAATCTCTACACCAGCACCGGATGCTTCATAAAGCTTGTCAATAATCTCGCCATCGACGAGTGCATTCATCTTCATCCAAATGGCCGCGGGTTTTCCCGCCCTTACAAAGGCGATCTCTTCTTCAATATGCTGCACGATGCGCCGACGGATCCCGACCGGGCTTGCCGCCATTGCTTCCAGCTCGCCTGGCTCTCCATAGCCCGTGACAAAATTCAGAATGCGGGTTACGTCGCGGCCAATCGCAGGGTCTTTGGTGAACAACGAAAGATCAGTATAGATGCGCGCCGTTTGTGGATGATAGTTGCCAGTACCGATGTGACAGTAGGTTGCAAGATCACCACCTTCTCTGCGCACAACCAGACCAAGCTTGGCGTGCGTCTTCAATTCGATAAAGCCGTAAACCACATGAACACCGGCACTTTCCAGATCCCGCGCCCAGCGAATGTTCGCCGCCTCATCAAACCGCGCCTTAAGCTCCACCACTGCGGTTACAGATTTTCCTGCTTCCACGGCTTCTTTCAACGCTTCGACAATTGGTGAGTCATTAGAGGTTCTATAGAGCGTCCACTTGATGGCAAGCACGTTAGGATCAGCCACCGCCTGACGCAAATACTGCAGTACCACGTCGAAACTTTCGTAAGGGTGATGGACGATAATATCCTTGGCGCGGATTGCCGCGAAGCAATCACCATTAAATTCTCGAATGCGTTCTGGAAAGCGCGGATTGTAGGGCTTGAATGCCAAATCAGAACGCTCAGGAATAATCAGCTGCGATACGTCTGCTACCGCTAAAAGGCCGTCCTTGACAGAGACATCGTTGCCGCTCGCCTCAAGTTCTTTGATAACAAAGGCTTGCAGATCTCGTGGCATCGACACTTCAATTTCGAGACGAATGACATCGCCACGACGCCGCCGCTTGAGCAAAGTTTCAAACGACAACACCAAATCTTCAGCTTCTTCTTGAATCTCGATATCGCTGTCACGAAGTACGCGAAACGCACCTTGGCTTTGGTTCTCAAAGCCCGCAAACAATTTGGATGCAAACATCCCAATCAACTGCTCTAGACGAATAAAGCATTGCCGTTCCGTATCGCCTTTGGCTTGCGGCAAACGAATAAACCGTTTGAGGTGCAGCGGTATTGGAATCAAGCCGTTCATACTCTTGTCGTCGCTCGGACGATGCATCGCAACAGCAACCGTCAGCCCTTTATTGGGAATGAACGGGAACGGGTGGGCGGGATCAATTGCGATTGGCGTCAGAATCGGGAAAATTTCATTGTTAAAATGAGTTTCCAACCACGTTTTTTCGGCCTTTGTAAGATTCCCAGGCTCGACAATCTCAATACCATCTTTGTGCAGCAACTTGCGCAATAGGCGCCACGAGGTCTGTTTGTCTGCCACCAACTTGGTGGCAAATTTATTGATCTCTGCAAGCTGCTGGGCAGGCGTCAACCCATCCTGGGTAAGCGTCGTCACGCCAGCGCTTACCTGACCGTGAATGCCCGCCACACGCACCATATAAAATTCATCAAGGTTCGACGCTGAAATTGATAAAAAGCGTACGCGCTCAAGCAGCGGCTGCTTTTCATTCATCGATTCTTCGAGAACGCGACGGTTAAATTGCAACCAAGAGAGCTCACGGTTGTAATAGCGTGGCTCATCATCACCCTTGGCCGCCGGGTTTTTGGTCGTCGTGGCCTTGGTCCGAGGGGCCGAAGCACCCTTGACCACCGCTGTTTTCGTTGCTCGCGCCTTACTCTTTGCAACACTCATTTTTCACTCCGAAGCCACCTGCCAACTCAGCATAAATGACAGTTTCGTCTCAGTAGCATGACAATCATCCGATTGTACCGCGCAATTGATCAAAACAAGGCTAACAGAGCCGCTTTCACGCTCACTCTTCATCAAACCCAAATCTTGCCAACGCCTGTGCCGCCAAGCCCCGTGTAATCGGGCTCTTTTTTGCCAACGCGAGGTCATCAACAGCCTGCACGAGTTGGTTTGCAGCCTCCAGAGAACGCTCCATGCGAGTCGACAAATAGTTAATGATGTGCGGCTCAATCGCGAGTTGGCGATCACCAAATAGCTTAACCAATACAGCCTTCAATAGGGACTGGTCCGGCATCGCGATCAACACCACTGGCAAAGCGCGCAGTCTGGAACGCAAATCCGGCAATGTAATTTTCAGCTCACCAGGTGGGCGACGGGCCGTTACGAGCACAGAGAACTGCGTTTCGCGGGCGAGATTTAAAATGTGAAACAGCGCACGTTCATCGCCAAGCCCAAGGTCAATATCTTCCACGACCACCGCCTGGCGCTCTTCAAGTGTTGGAATGTTTGCCTCAATGACTCCGCTGGCTTTGAGTACCTGCGCACCAGAACGCAACTGCCAGACATGTGCCAGATGGCTTTTTCCGCATCCGTGCGGACCAACCACAACTGCAGCTGAATGCGGCCAGTTTGGCCAGGCATCAATCAAATCAACAGCACTTGCGTTGGATTGACTGACAAAAAAATCCTCAGCCCCCAAAGCTTCGCGATGAGGCAGATTAAGCACCAATTGGCTCGGCCCATCGCGATTTGGCGTGGCAGGCATCTCACGATTGTCGGTCATAATGCGCGCTGACCTTTTTTGCCTTCGACCTGCTTTGCCCCGTGATAGAATGAGCTTCCTAGGTAGAGCTTGATAAGAAAACGCACAACGACGCCAAGCGCAGCTGCAAGCGGAACTGCGACCAACGTACCGACAAGCCCAAAAAGATAACTGAACACAAACAGCGAAAAAATCAGCCATACGGGATGAAGACCAACCTTTGACCCGACGATCTTGGGCGAAAGAAACGCTGCATCAAGCGCTTGGCCAAGACCAAACACACCGACCACGAGCGCAATCGGCAAACCCTCTGGCCAATATTGAATGATCGCCAATGTCGTCGCCGTAATCAGGCCTGTTGCCCATCCGACAAACGGGATGAAGGTCAACACACCGGTCATGACACCAACCAGCAAGCCATAGTTGAGACCCAGCAACGACAACGCCAGGGCATAAAACGTTCCCAGAATAAGACAAACAGCACCTTGCCCCCGAATGAATGCCGCAACGGCATCATTCACGTCGCTTGCTAGGGCTCGAATAATATCAGCTTGATCACGCGGCAACCATCCATCCAACTTCTTCATCATCGGATGCCAATCCACCAGCAGGTAGAACATCACCACCGGCGTCACCAATAACAAGGTGATGAAATTGAAAATGGCTAACGATCGATCCCATAGTGACGCGGCCAACCATTTAACGATGCCACTCACGTTTTCAGCCATAGACTGAGAGGACTGCACCAATCCTTGCTGCACATCCGGATAGCGATCACCGAGGCGTTCTCGCGCCCAGTTTTCAAACAGTTCTGTCAGGCGCGTGACTTCGCCGGGCAGCGCCGTCGCCAATTGTTGTGCTTGGGCGAATAATATTGGGGCAAGAAGATAAAGCGCCGTGGCGACCAAAGCGGCCACTACACCAACGATCAATGCTGACGAGAGCGCCCGGTTCAATCCCAACCCCGAAAGCCGGTCTGCAACAGGATTGAGAAAATAGGCCAGCACAATGCCAACAACAAACGGCAATAGAATTTCTTTGATGAGGGCGATGCCAAGGATCAGCAGCACAAACGCTGCCAGCCAGAACCAGATATGTCGTTCAACGTGCATCACCACTCCTACGCATTTTGGTCCAGGGACAACTTTATTTAGGGCCCGTAGAAGCAACGCAGTGCACGCACCCAGGGGTCATTCTCCAGAGACACAGCCTCACCTGTTTCATGTCTTCAGCCAGACATGTGTCGTACCCATTGGCGCAGGTAAGCTGCCAACGATAGAGCCGTCAAAACTGCGGTCACCCAAATCAACACCCACCGCAAATTTTCAAGTCCAAGATTAAAGCCAAGGTCGGCCAAAACAACACCGGCTAACAAAATCTGCGCCACGGTGTTTGCCTTACTCACCCACAATGGATTGATTGTGACGGGATGATTGAGGAGCCAAGCCAAAACCACGCCGGCAACAATGAGAATATCACGCGAGGCAACGCCAATCGCCAACCAAGACGGAATTTCCCCCAGAACTCCCAGCGCAACATAAATGCTCACCAACAAAAGTTTATCGGCCAAAGGGTCAAGATAGGCCCCAAGCTCCGTTTGCCAGCCAAAGCGCTTGGCCAGAAAACCATCAATTCCGTCGGAAATACCGGCCACCAAAAAAACCACGCAGGCGGCACCGGTTTGTTTGGAGATCAGGAGCCAGAAGATGACCGGAACAAGGATAACCCGGCCGAGGGTAATCAGATTTGGGATACTCAAAGGCTCTTATCTTTCACTCTTCCAACGCAGCACCTGTACTGCGATCTTCTTTTGGGGTTGTCTCACGTTTCACCGACCCAAGCCTGCAGGTCCAATATTCCGACCTTGATACCCCCGGTATAACCTAGCTCAGCGCTCCAACCCAAGGCCTAGATGACCCATGCACCCTCTCAGACGTGTCTTTAAAACGGAATGTGTCGAATTAATCAACGGCAAACCCGGTCCCGGAGCCCCTTCATTCGCTGCAATGGTTGATGACGAAACCCGCGCATTTAGTAACGCATCGCCAGCAACCAGACGTTGCCGGACTGCATCAAAGACATTCCCTGCGCCAGAAGCGCGGCCGCCAGTGGACCACCGCCACCCGGATAGCTCACCTCCATGTTGGCAGAACGCGCCGAAACCGTATTGATCGTTACATCCTCCACGCCGGGCATTTCAAGCAGTTTGCGGCGAATCACATTCCACTCATGCAATCCTGAAAATGAAACTTGCAATAATACATCTCGGGTCGGCGAGGAAAGGGCGCCAACGCCGCCTTGAGCCTCTGCTTTGAGTGCCTTCCAGCGCCCCTCAAGAACGCCCAACGTCACAACTGCAACCAATTCAAGCGTATAAGTAACATCGCCATCAACGAGGTTATAACTGCGTGTCCAGTGTATTGGGCCAACGCCATCACGCCCGACAACCGTGACGTTAATTTTTTTGGTTGCTTGATCCACGTCCGCAAGCAGCAATATCACACGCTCGGACTGATATTCGGTTGCAAGAATACGCTCAGCATTACTATCCGCCCCCAGCGCCATGCGAATGGTGTCGCCATGAACGACAGGCTTTAACGGCTCAATCCGCAGCGGGCTTAACGCGTTTTTGAGATCTAGATCCTGCCATGTTGAATTCCAAGCTGAATCTGTTTTTATTGGCCCCTTTGCACCGTGGCGAACAATCGGCACAACCACGGATGTCGGTGCCTGCTCTTCGACAAAGGGAACCCCCTGCCGCCGAAGCAAATTGCGCACTTCTTCTGCGCGAAATAAAAAGTCCAGGCTGGCAATATATTCCGTTGCGGAATTGCGCTCAGAGCGCACCGCAACACCATCGATAAAAGCAGTTGCGTCCAGATCTTTCAGCCGTGCAATACTGCTATACGCTGTCACGGGAATCAGACGCTTCAGAAGTGAACGAAAAGCAGCATTGCGGCCATCTGCCAACGCCTTCTTTTTGGCCGCTACAGCATTATTGGCCTGAGCCTCAACGGGATAATTGCCAATTGTGAAGGCGGCCTCATTGCCCGCAGTTGCCGACCCAGCCCATAACAGCATAAGCCCGGCACTAGCCACGGCACTGACAAAGGCAAAAAAATGCCTCATGCGCCGTCGCTCAATAACCAAATCCGTCATGCTCTCTCTCCACAGTCCACGCCCGGTTGTCCCCAGCAGGTTTCTCCCAAAGTCGTTTGCCTTATCCTGTAAGCGTTGCCGCTCGGTTAGGGAAATGGTACCACGCCGCCATGTCACAAAGCGCACTCAGGCACACTGTGACGATCTATTCACCAGCGGGAACGACAACCCTGCAGACCATGTCAACCCAGTACCATCGCTCACGCATAGCATGATATCATGTCATGCCAATAAGGCGGCCGACACAACACTTTCAAGCACCTGGCAACCATCGAACACTGGAAAAAATGACCAAAACCCAAGCGCCACAACCCGCCCCGATCACATATCGCGATTCCGGTGTTGATATTGACGCGGGCAACCGCCTCGTCAAAGCTATCAAACCACTCGCTGAGGCCACATCACGGGCGGGCACCATGGGCAATGTCGGCGGCTTTGGTGGGTTGTTTGACCTCAAAGCAGCAGGCTTTCAGGATCCAGTTCTTGTCGCCGCCAACGATGGCGTGGGCACTAAGCTCAAAATCGCCATTGAAAGCAACCAGCACGACACGGTGGGCATCGACCTTGTTGCCATGTCGGTCAATGATCTCGTTGTGCAGGGAGCTGAACCCTTATTCTTTCTCGATTACTTTTCAACTGGCAAACTGGAAACGGGCATAGCTGAAAATATCGTTGCCGGCATCGCGGTAGGATGTAAACAAGCAGGCTGCGCATTGATTGGCGGCGAAACCGCCGAGATGCCCGGCCTTTATGCAGAAGGTGATTACGATTTAGCAGGTTTTGCAGTTGGTGCAGCGGAACGTGGCGCCCTATTGCCAACCGGGAACATCGAACTGGGCGACGTTCTGATTGGCCTTAAGGCTTCCGGTGTCCACTCAAATGGGTTTTCACTTGTCCGTCGTATCGTATCGGAAGTTGGCTTAACGTGGGATGCTCCAGCGCCTTTCGCACCTGATCAAAATCTCGCCAACGCCTTGCTGTCGCCAACGCAAATTTATGTCAAACCGTTGCTTGCCGCGCTTAAAGAAACTGGAGGCGCAGGTGTGGCGATTAAGGCGTTAGCCCATATTACAGGCGGCGGCCTATCCGAAAACATCCCACGTGTGTTGCCTGACACTGTGGCCGCCCATGTCGACCTGACAACACTGCCGAAACTCCCAGTATTCAATTGGCTACAGGATAATGCTCGCCTCGATGACCAGGAAATGCTGCGCACATTCAACTGCGGTGTTGGTATGGTCGTCGTTGCCAGCAAGAGCCAAGCGCCACGCGTGATTGAAATTCTCAACGTGTCTGGTAGCGACGCAATGCAGATTGGTGAAATTGTCACCCCAACGGGTGCAAAAAGTGATGCAAAAGGCAAAGGAGAAACCTGGGCTGTTGCAACGAGCGGCCAGTTGCCTTGACCAAACAGCGATTATTGAAACGCAGTTTAATCTAGATAATCGGTCACACGCCAGGTTGCCCACACCATCATGAACCAGCCCGTCCCAACCCAAAAACCACGCGTTGCCATCCTGATATCTGGACGCGGCTCAAACATGATGTCGCTCGTGGAAGCAGCCAAGGCGGCCGACTATCCAGCCGAAATTGCCATGGTGGTTGCCAATCGTCCGGACGCGCCAGGTCTTGAGTGGGCCAAAGGGCAGGGCCTGCCAACGCTTGGCATGGACCACAAACTCTATGAGGATCGCAGTCATTTTGATGGCCAACTGACGGGCGTCTTACAAAGTGCAAAGATTGATCTAATTGCACTTGCCGGGTTCATGCGGCTTTTATCGGAAGACTTTGTAACTACGTGGCGCGATAAACTGATCAACATCCACCCGTCATTACTGCCATCCTTCAAGGGGCTCAACACGCACCAACGCGCGCTGGATGCAAGTTGCAAAGTTGCAGGTTGCACGGTGCACTTTGTGCGTACTAAAATGGATGTTGGACCGATCATTGCCCAGGCCGCCGTGCCCGTCCATGCCAACGACAACGCCGACACGCTTGCTGCGCGGGTCCTTGCAGCAGAACATGAAATTTACCCAAATGCCTTGGCCCTTATCGCCAGCGGGCGTGCCAAAGTTATCGGTGAACAGGTTGAATTGGTCGGTGAAGTTAACCACCAAGCGACACTATTCTCGCCGTCACTCTCATAATTTCCTAAATATTCTAGGACCTTAGCACCTCGACGCCTGGAAAAAACGACGCGGCGGCACCGCGCTACATGGACAGCACCTTGACCCAGGTGTAGAGGCGACAGTGACCAATCATGAGCCTGCCTGTCTCACCTATGACAGTGCCTACGCTCAGACTGGCGGTAACTTTGTTGGCTGACAGTTTCCAACATTCTTAGCCGCTCAGTGTCGTTATACGGATCGCTCTTTTTTAAAGCGCGGACCGATGTTCTAAGATGCGGCTTGGAGAGATCACGAGAATGACCACACCACAAGACTCACATATCGGCAAATTGGGTGATGAGAGCAGCATTTGGTTCAATCTAACCCCGCTGCTGAAGAATCCTGAAAACCCTATGGGTCTTCTAATGCAGATGGCTGAGCGCTACGGACCTGTCATTCCGGTGAACATGGCCAACCAGCGTGTAGTCCTGATCACCGAACCAGAATATTTCAAACACGTCCTGGTGACCAAAGCTGATAACTACATCAAGTATTTCGATGGCTTGAAGCCAATCTTCGGCAAAGCAATGATTACGAATGATGGTGTGCTCTGGCAAAAAATAAGGTCACCCCAGCAGCCAGCATTTCACCCGAATGCATTTGACAACTACATCCCGTATTTCAATACGGCCATCAAAGACAAAATGGATATTTGGGCAAGTTATGCCGCAAGCGGCAAAACTGTAGAGATGGTTGAGCAAACCTGGACGCTTGCAGCTGATATGATCTGCAAAGCGCTGTTTGATCGTGACATGCCGTTCAACCCGCACTTTGTCTTCAAATGCGTCAAGACTTACACCGATGTCATGAACCACAAAGAGATCCGACTGAAAAAGCAATCGGATGAACTTTTTGAAATCACTGAAGAAGAAACTGCTAAGGCTGTAAAAGAATGGTGGAGTGTGCCACTCGCAGTGCTCGGCGCCGATCCGCGTGAAGGTCGTGAGCAATCGCTTCTAAAAATGATTGAAGCCGCCGTTGCTGATCCTGACATGCCGGAATTTGACCATCAACAGGCCGTTGATGAAATCAAACAGTATCTTTGGGCGGGCACTGAAACAACTGCACTGACGTTGTCGTGGGCGCTTTATCTGACCTCTAAACACCCTGAGGCTGCAGTACGCATTCGCCGCGAAGGCAAAACCGTATGTGGTGACCGGGATCCAACTCCTGATGACTATTCCAAGTTGCTATATACGCGCGCCGTCATTCAAGAAACGATGCGACTTTATCCGCCCGTTTGGAGCCTGATCCGCGTTGCCGCTGAGGATGACGTCATCGCGGGCAAAGAAATTAAGGCTGGCGACCGCATTGTATTGTTTAGCTATGGTGCCCATCACAATCCAAAATATTGGGATGAACCAGAAGAATTCCGCCCAGAACGCTGGATGGACAAAACCAAAAAACAAGTCAAATACAGCTACATTCCATTTGGCGCTGGCAAACGCTCATGTCCAGGTGGTGCGATGAGCCAAATGGAAAATACACTCGCCCTGTCCCTGCTGCTACGCCGTTTCCGTACCGAATACGTCGGCCTTGAGCCACCACGCATCAATGCCACGGTGACATTGACACCACGTGGTGGGCTATTGTTCAAAATACACGAGCTGAGCTAGATCGGCCTTGTGAAAAGTTGGAACGCAACTTTGAGCAGATAAGTTGATCGCCAATCATGGGATAGAGTCGTGAGATAGAGCGTCGCGCAAATAGCTTCACTGTGTACAACAAAAGGCACAGACGCTCTAGCGTACGACTTTGAGTAACCTGAAAAACAAAAAAGGGGCGTTACAAGTTGTCGTAACGCGCCTTTTTTTTGTTTCAATGCAATTTCCTCTAGCCGACAATTTCATCAGCCTGGAAGTTCATTTCAATTTCGCGCTTCGCGGACTCTGGGCTGTCAGACCCATGGGTCGAATTTTCACCCTTTGACAAAGCGAACTCTTTACGGATCGTCCCCTGATCAGCTTCAGCGGGATCGGTTGCACCCATAATCTGACGGTAAAGCGCAATGGCGTTTTCACCTTCAAGCACCTGAAGCACGATGGGAGCTGAAGTCATGAAGGTCACAAGTTCCTCAAAAAAGGGGCGACCGTTGTGCTCCGCATAAAATTGTTCCGCCTGGGCGCGGGGCCATTGCACTCGCTTTTGGCCAACTATGCGCAATCCAGCCGCCTCGATCACGGCGTTAATCGCACCGGTCAAGTTACGACCCGTTGCATCGGGTTTGATAATCGAAAATGTGCGCTCAACGGCCATTGTGTTGCTCTCTTTCTTGGAAGCTCGTGGGAGATTGATCAAAGTCGCGCGCCTTATAGCCCGCTCCTTCCTGAAGCCACAAGCGGCCAGTCGGCGCAGCCTGGTCTTTCTCAAGGCCCACATCAAAGACCAAGAAGCCCAAGCAACAATTTGAAAAGAAAGAGATTTTCGTCTTATCCTCACAAAGTAGTGCCATTAAACCGTCGCTTTGCAATGGTCTCAAGACTGAGGCGTTGACGAATCCGGCCGAAAGGCCCAGAAAATTGCTAAATTGGAAACGCTGGCATGGTACCCCGAGACTTCTCCCGTGTCGGTCCTAAAACCGCGTGGAAGCCACGATCGAATTTGCAATGAGTGAGATGAAATCCGACGATCCTTGGTTTATCGCCCGTGACGGCGCGCAACATGGACCATTGAACGAATCTGAAATGAAATTGTTCGTTGAACGCGGTCACCTGCGGGCAACCGATCTTATTTGGCGACAAGGCTTTTCCGACTGGCGGCCTGCATTTTCTGTTTTTCCGCCCCAGCCACAGTCCACTCAACCGCCACAGACAGCACTGCCAAATGCACCCGCGATGGCACCTCAACCTGCGGGCCCTCAACCAGGGCCGCAACTTGCGCCCGCCAGCCCAACAGCACTAAATCCCAATCCCCATGCGGGTACACCAGTGACTGGGCAGCCAAGCCTGAGTGCAACAGCGCCCTCGGCAGAAGAGGCCTATGACGATGGCATTGAAATAGAAAGCGCACCTAGGTGGGGCCGTACGCTCGCCAGCTTATTTGTATTCGGAACACTCGCAGGCACGGGCCTTTGGTTTTACGTCAATGGAACACCCTCGTTTTTTGGACAGGCCTCTTATACAGAGTCCAACGCGGTGCCCATTGTCAAAGCACCCAAGGTGGCTATGACCGCGCCCAAACAAACAGCCAGTCTCGACAACACGTCACCTGGGCGCATCAACATCGACAAGCGACTACAAACCGCTGAGCTTTGGCAATTTCTTAAAGGCCAATATCCGGCATGGTATGGCAACGTTCTGAAGAATGCCGAGCACTTAGACCAAGATGATAACTTTGATCGCAAACTGTCCGAGCTTCTCATCTCGCGTTTGATAGAGTTACGGAGACGCAACGCGACCCAGGTCCTAGCCTCAAGCTCGCAAAGCCTGACTTCGGTTGCTTCAACATTTCTCGATAACCTGAAGCATTTTGCAGGCCGCGGAGCAGAGCCGTGCTACACGTTTATTTCCAAAGGCGAGGCCAGTCCCGCCGTCGTTGAAGAGATGCGCAAACCCGGCCAAAGCGCGCCAATTCATGGCCAACTCCTTGCCACCTTCAAAGCTTCCGTGGAGGGTGCCAAGGCGCCGATCAAACGCACTGCACCTCAAAAGTCAGACTATGAGGCCCTAACCAGTCAGCTTGCGAAAATTGGCTGGAACAAAGAGGACATTCAGCTGTTCGCCAATCCTAAAGCGCTGTCACAAGCGCCTCCCGCACGCGTCTGCCAGATGGTACAAGACTGGTTTACCGCCCATCTCAATTTAGAGAACGCCGAAACCAAGGAACGGCTGCTTTATGAGACCCTGCGTCCGGTCGTCTCGGGCTGAGTGTGTTCACGTCCGTGTTGGTGGCCGTCGCGGCCAAATCGGGGTAGAGCAAGAGTTCAATTGAGAACCATCCAAAAACCGATACCTCCCGCATGCTGCACATCAACGACGTCGTCTATCGCATTGAGGGCAAACTGATCCTCAATGGCGCAACCGTTGCCATTCCGACAGGCCATAAAGTTGGACTGGTGGGGCGCAATGGTGCGGGCAAATCGACACTTCTGAAAATTATCCAAGGAGACTTGGCGACGGAATCGGGCTCCATCACCACCTCCAGAGGCGCCAAGATCGGCTATGTCGAACAAGAGGCCCCTGGCACAGAACAGAGCATTGTCGAGTGGGTGGTTGCCTCTGACCTGGAACGCGCGAGCCTGATGGCAGAAGCGGAAACCGCAACCGACCCAAATCGCATTGCTGAAATCCAACTGCGTCTCACTGATATCGATGCCTATTCGGCACCAGCCCGCGCGGCTGCCATTCTTGCTGGCCTCGGCTTTGATAACATGGCTCAACAGCGTCCCTGTCATGCCTTCTCCGGTGGCTGGCGGATGCGTGTGGCACTGGCCTCCGTCTTGTTCTTAGAACCAGAAATCCTGCTGCTTGATGAGCCGACCAACTACCTCGACCTTGAAGGCACGTTGTGGCTTGAGACCTATATGCGGACCTATCCGCATACCATCGTGATCGTCAGCCATGATCGCGATCTGTTAAACACCGCCGTTAGCCACATCATTCATCTCAATGCAGGCAAACTCACAGTCACCACAGGCGGCTATGACGATTTCGAGACCCAACGCCGCCAAAAGCAAAGCCTGGAACTCAAACTCAAAAAGAAACAGGACGATGAACGCCGCCGCATCCAACAGTTTATTGATCGGTTTCGTGCCAAAGCGACCAAGGCAACCCAGGCACAAAGCCGCATTAAGGCGCTGGCCAAACTTGAACCCATCGTCGCGCAAATTGAAGACCAGGTTGCGCCAATCACGTTTCCAAACCCAGAAAAAATGCGCTCAAGCCCATTGCTCAGACTGGAAGAGGCCAGCGTTGGCTACACAGCCGATGCGCCAATCTTGTCAAATCTCAACTTACGCATAGATCAAGATGACCGCATTGCGCTGCTTGGCCAGAACGGCAACGGCAAATCGACATTTGCAAAACTCATTTCTGGAAAACTGGGTGCCAGCCAGGGCAAAGTCTATGGTGCCAAGCAAATCTCATCCGGCTATTTTGCCCAACATCAGCTGGACGAACTCAACCCTGCCAAAACGCCATATCAGATCTATGTTGACTTGCTCCCCGATGCCACGGAAGCCCAACGTCGAGCACGCTTAGGCGCGGCTGGATTTGGCGCCAGCAAAGCCGATGTCACAACCGCGAAGCTTTCAGGCGGTGAAAAAGCACGCCTGTTGCTCGCACTGGCGGCCTTTCATGGTCCGCACCTGTTGATTTTGGATGAGCCAACCAACCATCTTGATATCGACTCGCGCCAAGCCCTCATTCATGGCCTGGCTGAATTTGAAGGCGCAGTTATTTTGATCAGCCATGACCGTCACTTGATTGCGGCCAGTGCAGATCGCCTTTGGCTCGTCGATGAGGGCACTGTCACGCCCTTCGAGGATGATATCAACGCTTATCGCAAAGACTTGCTCGCTTCACGCAGCAACAAAACGCGCAACAAAGGAAAAACCACATCCCAAGGCGGGCATGACCCAAAGAAACCCGACCGGGCCGAACAGCGCCGGCTGGCTGCTGACGTACGCGCAACTATGGCACCCTTGCGGAAAACTGTAGCCTCTCATGAAAAAGAAATCGCTCAACTTACGGAAAAAATTGCCAAGCTTGATGCTGTTCTAGCTGATCCGGAAACTTATGCAAAAGACCCGGAACAAGCGAAGGTCTCCGGCATTAAGCGCGGCCAACTTGCACAATCTTTGGTGCGCGTCGAAGAGCACTGGCTGACTGCGATTGAGCAGCTAGATGCAGCAAAGTCACAGCAAGACTAAATCGCTAACGATTGGATTGAGATGTGTTCCAACGCCGTTGTGAAATGACGTCCATCGGGTTCCAAAACGACGAAACCCTAACCCACGAAAAATGCACACAGAGTCTGTCAAGATAGATGTTTTGATGCCAAACCATCGCATCTCAAAGCGTCTAAACAGCTTAATTTTTGTGCATGTATAACTGCTTCGTCCACCACTTTTCCACGGCTAAACTGTGATGCGAAAATGGAGAAAGATTTCTCAAATGTTCTCGTGTAAAAGACACTCGTGGGGAAGCTGATCAGTTTTGGATCTTGCGGGAGATCCGTCAGGCTTGAGGGCAAGCTTTACAGTTCGGCGGATCAGTTCTCCCCACCGCTTTCTTAAAAATTCACTACTAACAAAAACCGCTGACGCAACCTGCGTACGCCGTGTTCGCGCAACCGGAAAACGTGCCTGATGCACATCATCTTAAACACACGCTCAGCCACCTGAAATTTTTGAAAAGTCGGCAATGGATGAGGTTGCTTCGCGGATGCCCGCCAACATCTTGAGACGATTTTCACGCAGCTTCTTATCGTCCGCATTCACAGTCACGGTTTCAAAAAATGCGTCAATGGGAGGCCGCAGCTCTGCCACAGCGTTCATCGCGCCGGTAAAGTTTTCAACGTTGATCGCAGCCTTTATATCGCTTGCCACCGTACCCATTGCCGTGGCGAGCTCTTTTTCCGCAGGCTCTTTCAGCAACTTAGGCTGTGGTTTTCCAGAGTAACGGAGACCGTCTTTTTTCTCTTCAATGGCCAGGATATTTGAGGCGCGTTTCACACCTGCGAGCAGGTTCGCGCCTTCGTCCGTTTCCAGAAGCGCGCCCAGCGCTTCAACCCGCTTGGCAACAAGGGCCAGGTCATCTTGACCTTCAAGCGCAAACACGGCGTCAATCAAATCATGGCGTGCACCTTGATCGCGAAGGTGAACCTTCAGACGGTCTGCAAAGAACGAGAGAAGGTTGCCTGCATCTACAGTCTGCTTCAACCACTTGGTGGCATGACGCTCAAATATAGGCAGCAAGGCGAGGCGCAGATCGTTTTCCAACAAAATGCGGATGACGCCGAGCGCCGCCCGTCTGAGCTGATAAGGATCACCTGAACCCGTCGGCTTTTCGCCAATGGCCCAAAAGCCGACCAGGGTGTCGAGTTTATCCGCCAGTGCCACAGCACAGGCAACCGCATCGCCTTCTTCTTCTCGAGGCACCTGGTCCGATGGACCCTTCGGTTTGTAATGTAGCTCAACCGCGCGCGCGATCTCAGGCTTTGTGCCTGCGTGTTCAGCATAGCGCCGTCCCATCAAGCCTTGCAGCTCAGGAAACTCACCCACCATACCCGAAACAAGATCAGCTTTCGACAGTTGCGCGGCGCGGCGCGCGTCTTCTGGGTTCGCGTCACAGCTGCCTGCCAATTCAAATGCGAGGTTTGCTATACGCTCAACGCGATCCGCCTGTGTGCCAAGTTTTTCATGAAATGTCACAGCGGATAATTTTGACGCCATTTCATCCAGTGGCTTTTTGAGATCCTGATCCCAAAAGAATTTGGCATCGGCAAGGCGCGCGTTGATAACCTTTTCATTGCCTGACACAATCGACGTGCCCCCATCCTTTGGAACAAGATTGGCAATGGCCAAAAAGTGGTTGGACAGTTTACCCTTCGAACCTTTGGTCAACGAAAAGCACTTTTGGTGCATCTTCATGGCTGTCGTCAAACACTCCGCAGGCACTTCAAGGTAATCCTTGTCAAAGGTGCCAAGATAAACGACGGGCCATTCCGTCAGGCCAGCATTTTCAGCAATCAGTGCCGGGTCATCAATCAATTTGAGCTTGGCAGACTTTGCAGCCGCTTCAGCTTCATTCAAAATGCGCGCCTGACGCTCTTGGGGATCAAGAAGAACTTTGTTTTTCTCAAGCGCCTTTTTGTAATCTGCAAAGTCCTTGACTGTGAACTCACCCCGCCCATGAAAGCGATGTCCTTGCGTAACAGTGCCGCTTGCAACGCCTGCAATCTCAAAATCGACAACCGATCCGCCAAGCAGGCATACGATTGATTTCAAAGGGCGCACCCATTGAAAAGCGCCATCACCCCAGCGCATGGATTTTGGCCAGGGAAACTTGCGCATCACATCTGGGACGACCTCGGCAATAATCTCTGCCGCCGGGCGTCCAGGACGCTCCCGACGCGCGACATAAAAATCACCCTTCTTTGGGTCGGTAACAACTTCAGCGTCTTCAATCCGGCTGAGACCTGCGCCACGCAAAAATCCTGCAATGGCTTTTTCAGGCGCATCGACGCGCGGACCCTTGCGCTCTTGCGACACCGCAGGCGCGTGATCGCCAACGTCCTGAATGTGCAATGTCAGACGGCGTGGCGTTGCAAAGCTTTGCGCCTCTCCTATCGAAAGACCTTCGGCTGTCAGGCTGGCGATCACTAACTTACGCAAATCATCACTTGCCCGCTGCTGCATGCGGGCTGGAATTTCTTCTGATAAAAGCTCAAGCAGAAGTTCTGACATTTGTAGACCGTGATCCTCACGGCGACGGGTACCACCATCATGAAACATGACAATGCACCTGTGGCTCACTCAAGTTGACTGCTGTTATGGCGTTGCAGGCGCTGGCGCGGTGTCTGGCGCAGCCGCTGGTGATTCAATCTTCTTTTCGAGCTTCTCAATGCTCTCATATACGATGCCTTCGCCCCAAGCACCCATGTCGCTCAACGCGCCGGTGGTTGCCAAATAACCAAGTCCAAGTAGCAAAGCGCCGAAATACATCCAGAAAATTGTACGCCATTTACGCCACAGAAAGTAGATGCCCAATAACAGCAGGGGCACACCTAGAATGAGCCCTCCGAGAATTGTCGCGTTCATAGTCTTCCTCCCTCGGTTTTCAACCAAGCCCCGCAGCACGCTTTGGCAAGATCGCGTACGCGGAGAATGTAACTTTGCCGTTCGGTGACTGAGATCACGCCACGGGCATCCAGTAGATTAAACACATGAGACGCCTTAATGCACTGGTCATAAGCTGGCATTGCCATTAAATGCTCGTTTTCACCTTTTGAGCCCGCTTCTAACAGCGCCCTGCACTCAGTTTCGGCATCGCGAAAGTGCTGAAATAGCATGTCAGTATTGGCGTGTTCAAAATTGAAACGCGAGTATTCTTTCTCAGCCTGCAGGAAAACATCACCATAGGTGAGTTTCTTGTCATCCGTCCGACCGTTGAAATTCAGATCAAACACGCGGTCGACGCCTTGGACATAGGTTGCTAACCGTTCCAGGCCATAGGTAATTTCCCCGGCCACCGGCGCGCAGTCGTAGCCACCGACCTGTTGGAAGTAGGTGAACTGAGAAACTTCCATGCCATTGCACCAGACTTCCCAGCCCAAACCCCAAGCGCCAAGTGTCGGGCTTTCCCAATCATCTTCCACAAAGCGGATGTCATTATTTGCGGTATCAATGCCAATCGCGTCCAGGCTTGCCAGGTAAAGCTCCTGAATGTTGCTCGGTGACGGCTTCATGATCACCTGGAACTGATAGTAATGCTGCAAACGGTTTGGATTTTTGCCATAGCGGCCATCGGTGGGGCGACGCGACGGTTGCACATAACAAGCGTTCCACGGTCGTGGCCCAAGGGCTCTGAGTATCGTCGCTGGGTGGAACGTGCCAGCTCCAACTTCCATATCGTAAGGCTGCAGCACAACGCAGCCTTCCGCGCCCCAGAATTGAGCCAAGGTCAGGATCAAATCCTGAAAAGACTGTGTTGGCTTGAGGTGAGACGGAGGCATTTCGGGGCTGTTTGAGGACGCCTTATCGGCTTTTTTAACCATGGATTGCGTGCCACCAGTAATAATTTTCGACGCGCACTATACGCTGATATCGCGGCGTGTCACCCCGGCATCCAATCCAATATACTGCGCCCACTTGTAGCGCTCCCTTTTGGTCCAGGATAAGGTATCCTGTGATCAAATCAATCGACCACCAAAAATAAAAGGAGAACACGCCATGTCTGTCAATAAAGTCATCGAACTGATGTCCGATTCCACCGAAAGTTGGGAAGATGCAACAGAAAAAGCCGTCAAAAAAGCATCCAAGAGTGTGAAAGGTATTCGCTCTGTCTGGGTGAAGGATATGTCAGCCACCGTTGATTCCGACGGCAAGATCCAGAAGTATCGCGTCACCTGCAACGTAACCTTTGCAATCAAAGATTAGATCTTTGCGTCAAGACTTGGGGCGGTAGCTATCCGTCTTTACATCATAATCGAGCGTGCCAAGGTCTTTTGGTGCGCTCTTTTTTTTGGTCTTCTTTTCGCTCCTGGCGTCGACTGCCTTGTCGGCCAAGTTGCCTAAAACACGACCTGCAACATAAGATCCAACGGTCACCACCAGCGCTGGCAAAACACGTCCCCACATCATCTCATTCCTTACAGTCCAAAGCGCTGCCATAAGGCGCGCGCTTCCATCGTCGAGAGTAGGTCTTCACTGAGGCTAAGATCAGATGAAGTGCTAGATGCGGGAAGAAAATTTGAAAACGATGGCAACTTGCGGAGCCGTGAGAATAGTCCGCCCTTAGAAATCGGCACAACTTTCAATCGCACTTTGTCACCAAACTTTTCACGCATGACCTGGCGCACTTCGCCGATGCCATCTATTAGACCAAGATACACAGCCTTCTCCGCTGACCAAAATGCGCCAGAAAACATGTCTTTATCGTCACCTTTGAGGCGTTCGTTGCGCCGTTCTTTTACGACGCTGATAAACACATCGTGGACGTCACGCTGCAGGGTTTGCAATCGCTCAACATCTTCAGGCTTTTCTGGTTTAAACGGATCGAGAATATTTTTGGAAAGCCCAGCCGTATAGACACGGCGATCAATGCCGAGCTTCTCAAGCGCCTTATCAAAGCCAAAGCCAGATGAAATGACACCGATTGAGCCAACGATAGAAGATTCATCTGCGTAAATTTCATCACCTGCGAGCGCGATGTAATAGCCGCCAGAGGCTGCAACATCCTCGCAAAAGACATAGACCTTCTTGTCTTTTTCTTTCGCCCATTGGCGGATGCGCTTGAGGATTAGGCTCGACTGAACCGGTGACCCCCCCGGCGAATTGATCACCAACGCCACAGCAGGCTGCGTGGACATCGTGAACGCCTTTTCAATAGGTTCAGCAAGGGTCTCTAACGAGAGGCCAGGCTTTAATGGCGTTGCCATTCCAATTGGCCCACTGAGGCGCAAGACAGGAACAACAGGTTTTCTTTTAAACCACTTCATCTAGATCTTTGGCCTTTCGCTGGCATCTTTTGGGTCCTGGAAGAGCCTGCATTGCGGCAAACCCACGACCGCGTTCAAGCTACCTTATGTGCGCTCATTTTCAAAAAATTCAAGGCCAGCGCCCTGCTTCAGGACCGCATCAGCAGCGTCCGTAAAGGCATTTCCCGCCTCATGTAGAATAAATCCGGGAAGGATACGGAGTGGCGCGCAACTGCCCTTCTTAGCCGCCACGAGTACGCGGGTCGCTGCCTCACCGGCGCGCGGATGGACTGGCACCACCATTGCTCCACCAAATCGCCCCTCAAGTGCGGCAAGCAGCGCCGGTAAGGCTGCCGCCTGCTGGATCATCACTAAGTCTCCGCCCGCCCTGGCCATGCGAGTCATAAACCGGACCCAAAGATCGAGATCTGCAGGGTCCATTTCATGGCCGGCGGCCTTTAGTGCATTTGGCGAGGTAGTCCCGCGTCCGGATACAAAGAACGGCGGATTGGCAACAACATGTGAGAAGCTGTTGTCTTGAATACCTGCGTCGACAAGCTCCCGGCCGGGAGCAGTAATATCCACTGCTACAACGCGAACGCGGTCGTTCAGTCCATTCAATGCAATATTTTCGCGCGCAAGATTTACAAAGCGCGGCTGGCGCTCGATCAAGACAGTCTTGAGATTAGAACACCGCGTGGTGGCACACATCCCAACGGCACCGACTCCCGCACCGCAATCCAAGAGCGTTGGATTTGAGAAACCCTGCACGGGTATTGCCGCCGCGAGCAATACCGCATCAAGGCCTGCACGATAGCCGCGAGTTGGTTGCAAAAGGTCGATCTCGCCGCCAAGGAAGGTATCGCGGGTTACATCTTCCGTACGTCCACTCACAAGTTCTCGTTCATCCGTTGCCATGTCCGTGCCCTGGTCACGCATCTGGCTTTATCCAGTCTTCAAGATCCGCGTCAATCAACGTTTTGCGGGCTACCACCAGTTGGTCATCCGTGACCATTACCCGGCGCTGCAAGATGCCTATGGACCCCTCCAACACGCTCATATTCTGATCAAGCACGACTACATCAATGTTGTTGTTCTTCAGCAGAGACTCAACAAAACTGATCAGCACGGGATCATTAGTTTGCATCAACTGGCGCATAACAATTCGGTCCGGTATTGATAGTGGCTTTTTCGTTGGTTAGTCGTACCACGTAGCTATCAGGTGCGGCAATCTAACCTTAAACGTGCGGCCAGAAGAACGGTTATAACATCAATAGCCAGTTTAATTGTGCGAGGTGCGGACGTGGGCATCGTCATACCTTTAAAGAATCGATCCAATCCATCAGCAAACTTAAAGCCGCTGTTGGATTTGACAGACGCTGACATGCGCCAGGTCAATCGCATAATTACCGAGCGCGCCCGGTCTGACGTTGAGACCGTCCCTGAATTGGCCCGCCATCTGATTGAATCCGGCGGCAAGCGTTTGCGACCCATGCTCGCCATTGCGTCTGCAAAGCTGTGCAATTATTCGGGTCAGGAGCATGTCACAACCGGTGCGGCCATCGAGTTCCTGCACACTGCTACTCTGTTGCACGATGACGTCGTCGATGAAAGCGATACTAGACGCGGAAAAAAAACTGCACGCCTCATATGGGGCAATCAAGCCAGCGTCCTGGTCGGCGATTTTCTGCTCGGGCAATCCTTTTTGATGCTGGTCGAGGCCGGCTCACTCCATGTCTTGAAAATCTTGTCGCAAGCTGCCAGCACGATTGCTGAGGGCGAAGTTATGCAATTGATTGCGGCCAACAACACCGCAACAACTGAAGATGATTATTTGTCGATCATCAATGCCAAGACAGCAACGCTGTTTTCATCAGCAACAGAATCTGGCGCCACCTTGAGCGGCCGCCCTGCAGAAGAACGTGCAGCGTTGCGTTCCTATGGAAAAAATCTTGGTCTCGCCTTTCAGCTGGTCGACGATGCGCTCGACTATTCCGGTGACAGCGAAGATCTTGGCAAGGCCGTTGGTGATGACTTCAGAGAAGGCAAAATTACACTGCCCGTTATCTTAGCTTTCCGCCGTGGCGACCCAACCGAGCGCGCGTTTTGGAACCGGACCATAGGAGAGCGTAAAATTGATGATGGTGATCTGGAGCATGCCATGGCTCTGATGGGCCAGCACAATGCACTTGACGCAACCTTTGAGCGGGCTCGCGCTTATGGGGCCATTGCCCATGACGCGCTGGCCATATTTGAAGACGGAGCAGAAAAATCAGCCATGCTTGACGTAATCGCGTTTTGCATTGAGAGACATCACTAGATCAACCTTGTGAAAAGTTGGCATCAACTTTGAGCAGATAAGTTGATCGCCAATCATGAGATAGAGCGTCGCGCAAATAGCTTCAGCGTGCACAACAAAAGGCTTAACGCTGTAGATCAACTTAAACGAGTTCAGAAGCCTTCACCCACCAAGATGGCGCGTCATTTTGAATGGTGCGCGCGGCGGATTCAGCGCCGTCACGGTCTGCGAACAGTCCAAATACAGTTGGTCCGGCGCCTGAAAGACTTGCGGCAAGGCACGACGGCTGTGCGTTCAACATTGCAAGTGGCGCGTCAAGCGATGGCATCAATGCACGAGCAGGTTCGAGAAGGGTGTTGCCTGTCCCGTGCACAAAGGCTGCAACAGCCTCAGCACAGTCAAATGTGACTTTGTTTTTTGTCGATTGGGGTTGGGCAACCATCTCGATAGGCCCAGCATTCAGCGCCTCAAAAACACGTTGCGTCTTATCCGGCAGCGCGGGCTCGTCTGTTTTAATCAAAACCGTATAGAGCTTCGGGAGCGACGCAACCGGAGCCAGCTCATCGCCAACGCCCGACATTATCTGTGCGCGCGACGTTAAACACACCGGCACATCAGCACCAATCTGACGCGCAATAGTCAACCAATCCACTTCTGTCTGTCGCTCTGTGTTGAGGTGCCGCACCGCCCGCAACACTGCTGCGGCATCAGCAGAACCGCCCCCAAGTCCCGATGCCAAAGGAATACGCTTTTCAACCACCACAGCGCCAAGCTGCAAGCCCGGCGCGGGTTGCGGTCCTGGCGGCGCAGACGCAGGAGCCACTAACGACTGAGCAAGCAAGCGTAGTGCCAATGACACCGTGGTCGGGCCAGCATCAAGCCCAACAGAAAAAGGACCAGAGAATGTCACGCGATTTGACGGGCCGGGTGTAACCGTGACGGTATCAGAAATATCCGGAGCAAACGCAACCAGACTCACAAGCTGATGATAGCCATCCTCCCGTCGACCTAGAATTCTCAATGTTAGGTTGATTTTTGCAGGCGCGGACTGACAAACAGGAGCGACCATCTTTAACCCCAGCGTTTGAATGATCGGTGGTGCCACATCTGCGGCTTAATTTTTGCGATCACTCGATATCGGGGTCGCTGTTGCGGCATTCTGGGTGCCCTGAAGTCCTTGCGCATCAATCGGCTCCAACAGCCCCGTGCGAATCTTGGCCCGGATCTTTGTCGCCTCTTCGGGTTCAGGCTTAAGCGTCAACGCCTGCTCCCACTGGAAACGCGCTTCGCGTTGTCGCCCTGCACGCCACAGTGCATCACCAAGATGGTCATTGAGAATGGGATCATCAGGGCGCAGCTCGACAGCACGCTCCAAGAACAAAACCGCCGGCTTGATATTGCCAAGCTTAAAGTGGGCCCACCCAAGACTGTCCACGACGTAGCCATCATCCGGCTTGAGTGCCACGGCGCGCTCAATCAGTTTCAAACCCTCTTTAAGATGCAAGCCCTGATCAATCCACGAATAGCCAAGGTAATTAAGAACCAATGGTTGATCTGGCGTCAACTTGAGTGCCCTCTGGAGATCGGCTTCCGCCTTCGGCCAATTTTTTACGCGTTCATGGCAGGTGCCGCGGGCATAAAAATATGTCCAGTCACGCTTCCGTGGCTTTTTTATCAGCGCTATCGCGCGATCATAATACTCAATCGCCTCGCCATACTTCTTGCGGGCACGCAAAATATTACCGATGGCATCCAAAATCTGAAGCTGACTCGTGTTGTCGACCCTGTTGCCATACGTCAACGGGCCAGCGGCTCCGATGAGACTTGCATAGGTTTCAGAACCAACCACACCGTCGACATCAAGACTTCTTTCTTTCTGAAAACGCGCCACCCCGCGTCGCGTGGCATCACCGTAAACGCCGTCCACCTCACCGACATCAATGCCCAGTGAGGTCAGGGCTTGTTGCACGGTACGAACCTGCTGGGCATCACTACCGAGTGATAAAACATTACCGTTCCGGGGTCCGGCTGCGATCAATTTTTGCACCCGCTCGGCATCTTTTTCAGCCTCGATTTTGGTCGCACCGGCGTCTGGTTCTAACAGTGCAACCAAGGTCTGTTGCGCATCGTTGACCTTATCAAGGGAATTGAGATTAAACGCCCGGCGAATTTCAATCGCGGTGTGAAGTGGCGTACTTGTCGGAATGCGCGCATAAACGGCATTGGCTTCACCATAAAGCCGCATGGTTTCAAGGGCATTTGCCAGAGCCGCTAGCGCAAATGGATGGTCAGGCTCCAAAAACAGCGCCATTTGCAGATAAAGCATGCCTGGTGTCAGGCCACCCTCGCCAGCTAGGGCTTCGCCAAGCCCATACAGAACCTCAACGATGCCCTGTGTAGGTGTGTTCACCAGCAGATCGATGCGTGACCCATCATTAAGACGGGCTAGAAAGTCTCTAACAAGCGCGTGTTGGTCTGCTTTGGTCTTGGCCTGATGTTGCCGCAGAACGCGCTTTGCAGCCGCCGTCCCGTTCACGACCGCAGCGTGATGGGCATAGGCCAGAGTAGAGCGCAGCGTACGCGAGTCTTGTTTAAACACATCGGAATAAGTTTTACCGGCAGCGTCAGTGCGTCCTGCCACATCAAAAAGCAACGCACGCTGATACTTCAAGTAGTACTGCGCCCAGTCAGCCTTGTTATCGAGCTCCAGCGCCTGTAGCGCCTGTTTGTGTTTGCCCTGCGCCTGGCGAACCCAGGCCAGTGTCAACGCGCTTGAGAGCTCACCTATCGGACCAAGTGCTGACGCTTTGACGTGTTTTTCCGCGCTTTCATAATTCTTGTTTTTAAATGCTCTCAATCCAAGAAGAAGTTGCGCCATGCGGTGCTGGGGCTGTTCGACAATCAGCAATTCGGCCAGACGCAGGGCACGCTTCCATTTGCCGTCTGTGAGCTCCATGGTGAAGGCTTGATCAAGCAGCACAGTATTGCGTGGATCGCGAATGAGCGCGTTACCATAAAACTTGGCAGCATTTCTGGTGTCATTGCTATTTTGGGCCAAGCGACCTGCAAGGTAGCTGCCGACCAGAGAGCGGGATTCAAAAATTTCAGGCTTTGTCTCAGCGAGTCCTGGGAGCGTGCCGATGACGCTGCCGTAAATCCAGGCCGTAAACATCACTGCCCAAAGGACAACGCGTCGGCAAACAAAGTCTCGCATTCCCAGCGTCTCCTTGAGAGGTCGCATCATTTGATTCCTGAAACTGATCCTACCAATACTAAAGGCGTCTTGGCGACATAAGAATTTGTCCTCATCAAGCTTACCCATCGCTTAAAAAAAACGCCATCATCCGACCACGGAACTAGCATCAGCACAAAACATCAGCGATACGCCAAGAAAATGGCTTGGCGATAACAACGGGTTAATCACCTCAAAGCGCAATTCGGCCGAAAACCGTTTTTGGACCCGTTTGCCTACATACCAGTGTAATTGGGCCCGCCGCCGCCTTCAGGACACACCCACGTAATATTTTGTGCCGGGTCTTTGATATCGCAGGTTTTGCAGTGGACACAGTTTTGGGCATTGATCTGGAACTGCGGCTTGCCCTGCTCATCCTGCACAATTTCATAGACCCCAGCCGGGCAATAGCGCTGCGCCGGCTCTGCGTACGTCGGCAAATTTTCGAGTACTGGCACCGACGGATCTGCCAATTTGAGGTGGACCATCTGGTCTTCCTCATGGTTGGTAGCCGAAAAAGAGACGTTAGTGAGTTTGTCAAATGTTAGAACACCATCAGGTTTTGGATAGTCAATTTTCTTACACGACTTAGCCTGCTTCAATGTCGCGTGATCTGGCTTTTTGTGTTTTAGCGTAAACCCAAATCCGATTTTTGAGATGATGGTATTGGCCCACATGTCGATGCCACCGAGCATGATACCCGCCACAGTACCAAACTTCGACCACAGCGGTTTTGCGTTGCGCACTGGTCTAAGGTCAGCTGCGATGTCACCTTCACGGACTTGGGCTTCATAATCGCTGAGCTCATCGCCCGAACGCCCTGCCCCAATCGCTGCAAAGGTTGCTTCAGCCGCCGCAATGCCAGACAGCATTGCATTATGGCTACCTTTAATGCGCGGAACATTGACCATGCCGGCTGCGCAGCCAAGAAGCGCACCACCAGGAAATGTCAACTTTGGCATCGACTGCCAGCCACCTTCTGAAATTGCACGCGCGCCGTAGCTGATGCGCTTTCCACCTTCGAATACACCACGAATTGAAGGGTGCGTTTTAAACCGTTGGAATTCGTCATAGGGCGACAGATAGGGATTGGCATAATTAAGGTGCAAAACAAAGCCAACCGCCACCAAGTTTTTATCGAAATGGTAGAGGAAGGAGCCACCGCCGGTACTGTTATCAAGCGGCCAGCCAAAGCTATGTTGCACGAGGCCTGGTTGGTGATGCTCAGGCTTCACTTCCCACAGCTCTTTCAAGCCAATGCCGTATTTCTGCGGCTCGCTCTGAGCGTCCAGATTGAATTTGGCGATCAGCTCTTTGGACAACGATCCGCGAACACCTTCAGAAAACAATGTGTATTTCCCGCGCAATTCCATACCTGGCGTGAAACTGTCCTTGGGCTTGCCATCACGGCCAATCCCCATGTCGCCTGTGGCAACGCCTACAACTGAACCATCATCGTTGTAGAGTATTTCTGATGCGGCAAAACCTGGATAAACCTCTACGCCAAGCTCCATCGCCTGCTCGCCGAGCCACTGACAGAGAGCACCCAGACTGACGATGTAATTGCCGTGATTATTCATTAACGGTGGCATAGTGAAATTCGGCAACGTCAGATCACCTGATTTACCGAGATAGAGAAAACGGTCACGGGTCACTTCCGTCGTGACCGGTGCGCCCTTCTCTTTCCAATCCGGAACCAGCCTATTGAGACCAATGGGATCGATCACCGCTCCTGAAAGGATGTGTGCTCCAACCTCAGAACCTTTTTCCAGGACTACGATAGACAAGTCCTGGCCAGCTTTGTCAGCAAGCTGCTTTAATCGGATAGCCGCCGAAAGACCTGCCGGGCCCGCACCTACAATCACGACATCAAATTCCATGCCTTCGCGGGCTGGACGGTCCGAGCTCTGTTCAGACATGTGCTTAACGACCCCTGTGTAATTGGTGATCTCTATCGGATAGGTGGCAACGGCCAGCCGCGTCAAGGCTGACCGGCAATAAAGTAGGCGCCTGAAGTCTTCAAAAGTAGCTTTAGAGGTGCCTCAACTCAGCGGGCGGATAAGGGCATCCAGTCCACAATATTAGGTGCACAAATGCTGCTTTTGGTTCATCTCTCCCCGGCATTCCCCGGCATTTTCTGATAAACGGAGTGCAACGACCGCGACATCGCACCGTGATCTGTCCATCAATTCCGAGGGTGTTCTTTTGAACCCAATGTCAGACAGCCAAAAAGCCGCTGCCGCTGCCCTGCTCGAATGGTACGTTGCAATGGGCGTTGATTGTGCACTCAGCGACGACCCGATTGATTGGCGCAATAAATTAGCCACGGTGTCGCCATCACCCGCGACACCTCAGCAAACCACGACTGGGCACAATCCGACCAATCCGAAGGATGCCCCAAAAACCGCTGTAACCCCACCGCAAGCACCAGCAAGCGGCCGTTTTGCAGTCGCACAATCGCCCGTTGAGGCTGCATCCCAGGCACGAGAACAAGCCAAGTCAGCCAAAAGCCTGGAAGACCTTGAAGCCATATTAAAGGGCTTTGAAGGCTGTGCACTTAAAGCAACGGCAAAGAACCTATGCTTCTACCGTGGTTCTCCATCAGCACCCATCGCCATTATTGGTGAGGCCCCAGGGCGCGACGAGGACATTCAGGGCAAGCCGTTTGTTGGCCGAGCCGGGCAATTGCTTGATAAAATGTTGGCCAGCATCGGGCTCAGTGAAAGCGATGTGCACATTACCAATGTTGTCTAATTGGCGCCCGCCCGGCAACAGAACGCCAACCCCGCTAGAGGCACAAATCTGTCACCCGTTCTTAATGCGCCAGCTCGAACTTCTGGATCCAAAAATGGTGCTCGTGCTCGGCGGAGCGGCCGCAAAAAATATGCTTGAGGTTAACGATGGCATTATGCGTTTGCGAGGCAAGTGGCGAACTCTCACAATTGGAGACCATGAGGTGCCGGTGATGGCAAGCCTTCATCCGGCTTATCTGTTGCGCACGCCTGCCGCTAAACGTTTGTCGTGGCGAGACTTGCTCGCCGTGCAAGAGGCCCACAAAACACGGTAAAAAAAACCTTACCCGTGACCCGGCTTGCTAACCAACCATTGACGCTGATTTTCATCACCATCGCAAAAATTAAATGGTTTTTACTCTAATGCCGGCATGAAATCCGGCGTCTAAAGGCTCATCTTTTTCAATTAAAAACAACGCTTTACACATTAACTTTTGACGCGATGCTGAGATAAAATGCGCATACTGATATATAAAATAGATTTAGCTCTATTTTTACTGAGATTGTTGTCACGAATTTAAATCAACAGATACGCTCGACGTTTAAAGTTATCTCGAAATCAGAATGAAGTCTTCGTTCATCTAAGATGTCTTTGCGGCAAATTTGAAAGGAAATCCTCTTGAGTTCGGGATTTGTATACCTCAGGCCGGTCTATGTCATGTTTGTGCGGACCAACGGCGCATATGCGTCATCGGCACAGAAAGCATGGCATCAGGTCTTCAAATGGTTGGATGAAAACAACATCCGCCAAGAGGTGAACGTTGGCTACGGTTTGCTGCACGACAATCCAAAGATCGTTTCTGTTGATCGGTGCCGTTATGATGCCTGTATTGAAATACCTGAGCGGTTTGAATCAAAAATTCCAGAACCGTTCTCGGTACAAAAATTTCTCGGTGGCGCGTTTGCACGCGCCCGGCACAACGGCATGACAGCCGAGCTTTCCATGACCATTGCCGACTTGCGAGATGGTTGGATCCCTTCAAGTGGGTTGTGGCTTGATCCAAACCGTCCGATACTTGAAATCTATCACGATGATCCCGTGACCGTTCCAGATGGTGAGCGCAAAATTGATATTTGCATTCCCGTCTCAACCGAAGCCGTTGAAGACCGTTCTGCAGCACAAGTCTCGGTCTGACCACCTTTACGGCTGCAACAAACCCTGCAAGGCTGACCAAGACCTTAAGCCTTCAGGGAGGCCGTTGAACGCTCGTGGCAAAGATCGATCTCAATCTACCATTTGTTCCAATCCGCATTGCCATTTTGACAATGTCAGATACGCGCAGCTTGGCGGAAGATAAATCCGGCAACCTATTGGCTGAACGTGTCAAAGAGGCTGGCCATTCAGTCGACGATCGCGCGCTCGTTAAAGACGATATAGCTGCGATTGCGGGACAAGTGAGCGCCTGGATTGAAAATCCCGAAATTGACGTCGTGATCACAACAGGTGGCACCGGGTTCACCGGCCGTGATGTAACACCCGAAGCCGTCAGGCCACTCTTTGAAAAAGAAATTGATGGCTTTGCGAGCGTTTTTCACAACATCTCATTTGAGACCGTCGCAACCTCGACCATTCAATCACGCGCCTGCGGCGGTGTTGCTGGCGGAACATTTATCTTCTGCCTGCCTGGTTCGCCTGGGGCCTGCCGCGATGGCTGGGATAAGATCCTGAAACTGCAACTCGATAGCCGCCACCGTCCGTGCAATTTTGTTGAGATCATGCCGCGCCTTGAGGAACATCGGCGTAAATCATAAGTACTGTGCCACACAAGCTGATGCGGGAACGCTGCTGACCTAAACAACCGGCAGAACACGACGACCTTGCAAACGATGTGCGGCCTTCAAATCAGCACCGGTGTCAACATCTGATAGCGTCTCCAACATCGCCACGCGCAGGCGTGCCATGTTGCGCAGCGTATCTGCACACGCATTTGCACTTGACCAGCGAACATCATCAAACACCTCGGGACAGCGCGGCATGCGTTTGAGGCCGATTAGCCAGTATCCACCGTCGTGCGCAGGCCCCAAAACAGCATCATGCCCGCCCAGTTGATCGAACGCTTTTTTAATGTGCGTGTTCGATAGTGCCAGGCAATCACTGCCCACAATAACCATAGGCCCAGGCGGAAACGCGCTCATAATACGCCCCATACGTTGCCCGAGATCGCCGGATCCCTGCGGAAGCTGGGAAATATCGCCAGCAAAAACATTGGCGCCCAAAGCATTATCTGGCGCAACTGCCAGAAGCGTTTGCCAGCGCGCATCATGCGCCAATCGACGGACAATATTTGCTGTTGCATGGCGATAAAATGATGTCGCCCGGGCAACGCCGACATCACGCGCAAGGCGCGTCTTCACCTGTCCCGCAACGGGCATTTTGACCATCACCACCAGACGCTTCTGCAGACGAGGTGAACTCATGTTTGACGCATTTTGGCAGAGGGTTTGGCGCTATAAAACTTAACCAGCCTATCTGGGGGAACATTCAAGTAATAAAGTGCAAGACAGATTTGATTACGCCCGATGCGACGCAGATAACCGTGTTGGCGATAGCGCGCAGCACTCGTTGTGGCCTGAGATTGAAAGACACGGATGCGACTGCGGCCAATGCGACGCACAAGGTCAACATCCTCCATCAGTTGCAACGGCCGGTAGCCACCCACAGAATCGTACAGCGTGCGCGGGATGAGAAGGCCTTGGTCACCGTACGGAATTTTTAAAAGTCGGGTCCGCCAGCGTACTCCGACTTCAAGCGCGCGGGGCGCGAGTCCTTCATCATTCAGGCTAAACTGGAACACACCTGCAGTTGCTGGACGCTCCTGATCTGCCACCTGGTGCATCAGTTGTTGCGCTTCACGTTCCCAATCAAACTCTAGCACAGTGTCAGCATGCAAAAAGAGAAGCCACGAGCTGCGCGCTTGGGCAGCACCAGCCTGCAACTGGGCACCACGGCTTGGCCGCCCACATGCCACCCAGTTGGCACCCGCATCCTCAACAATTTCGTAGGTGCGGTCCGTCGAGCCGCCATCGACCACAATTACCTCACGAATGACACCCGATACAGTAGCTGGAACCAACCCGGCCAGCGTTTTGACGAGCGTCTCCTCGGAGTTCAGCGTTGGGATGACAACAGAAATCATAATGCCTTCTGTGGCATGAGCCTCGGGCGGCAACAAGTGGTGAACGGTCCACAAAACCAACAGAGGTCTGAGATTTGCAGTCTAAATGTTCTTTATTTGTTCCTATTTATAGTGTAGCTAATGAGTCGATCTCGTGAAGCAGGGCCGAAACGACTTTGTAAGGTTGGGCAAATCACCTGACAAACAGCTTTTGGGTCAAAGAGACGGCACAGCAGGCGGCACCGTGCACCATTCAGACAACAACGATGGCGACGTTGAAAGCCTTGATGTGGCCGCGCAGGCCGAAGGCCTTCTGCCCGAAGACCGTCGACGCGGGCGGGGCGCACGGTCCAACCGTACAGGACGCTTTGATCACAATTTGCGCAGCGACTTTGACGACGGCTGGGACAGCTTGGGCACCCTTGAGCCACTACGCACGACTGTGCATCAAGACAAAAGCCGCACCATCATCTCCCGTAATGACAGTCCCGATATTTCCTTTGATCAATCCGTCAATCCCTATCGTGGCTGCGAACACGGCTGCATCTATTGCTATGCACGGCCCTCACATTGCTATCTTGGCCATTCCGCCGGTGTAGATTTTGAAACAGAACTTTATGCCAAACCAAATGCGGCAGCACTTCTCGAACAAGAATTTGCCAAACCAGGCTACAACGTCGCCACCATTGCATTGGGCTCAAACACCGACCCCTATCAACCGATCGAACGTCAACACAATATCACGCGTTCCATCCTTGAAGTTCTCGAACGCGCTAACCATCCTGTCGCTATCGTGACCAAGTCTGCATTGGTCACACGTGATCGCGATATCCTTCAGCGCATGGCAAGCAAGGGGCTAGCTAAAGTTGCCCTCTCTATCACAACGCTGGATCGCAGACTTGCGCGCGACATGGAACCGAGAGCCTCAACACCGTCAAAACGGTTGGCGGCACTCAAAGAACTACACGAGGCGGGCATCCCAACAGTTGTTATGGTTGCGCCTGTCATACCTGGGCTGACAGATTCAGAAATCGAAAGTATTCTGGAGGCCGCGGCCAACGTAGGCGTCAGCGAAGCAGGCTATGTACTGCTTAGACTGCCGCTCGAAATTAAACAGCTGTTTCGAGAATGGTTGGAAGACGCCGCACCGACCCGCGCCAAACGCGTGATAAATTTGCTGCAATCCATGCACGGTGGAGTTGATTACCGATCAGATTTTGGCCTGCGCCAAAAAGGCTCCGGCCCTTATGCCGACCAAATTTCAGCGCGCTTTCGCTTAGCGCTCAAACGCCTTGGGCTCAACCAAGAGCGCATTCAACTCAAACAAGACCTGTTTGAACACCCAGTTCCTGTTGGCGGCCAAATCCCCCTGCTTTGACATTGTGGTGAACGCCCGCACACTGTCGCCATGGGCAAAACCGATTCGAAACCACGACCAACGTTTGAGCTTGAGCAAACCGAAATTGAGCTGCTCGGCGGACCGATTGCTGGCGTTGATGAAGCAGGCCGGGGGCCGTGGGCCGGCCCGGTGGTCGCCGCCGCCGTTGTCCTGACGCCAGACAAAATCCCAGATGGCCTGAATGATTCCAAAGCGCTCGACCCCTATCAGCGGTCGGCCCTTTATGATGCCATCAAAGACACATCAGACGTTGGTGTTGGCATTGCCGACGTGGCCCGGATTGACCGCGATAACATTTTGCACGCCACATTGTGGGCCATGCGTGAAGCGTTGACCAAACTCGACGCCCCGCCGCGTTTGGCGCTCATTGATGGCAACAAGTTACCTATGGTGGATTGCCAAGCCCGAGCCATCGTCAAAGGCGATGCAAAGTGCTTATCTATCGCGGCCGCTTCTATCATTGCCAAGGTGACGCGCGACCGGATGATGGCGGCGCTTGCGCGCGAGTGTCCTGGCTATGGCTTTGAACGCCACAAAGGCTATGGCACCCCGGAACATAAGGCCGCCCTTGACCGCCTCGGCGTAAGCCATCACCACCGGCGCTCTTTCAAACCCGTTCAATTGGCACTGGGGCTCGTACGCGCCTAATTTTTTCTCTGCGCACAACGCCAGAGTTTCTCAATAAACACACACCTTAGAGCACGTCTGACTTAAGAAGAATCGTTTTTGGATTCCTTTTTTGTGCGAACAGTGATTCATCATACGTGCTGGTGAGGAGGCATGCATGCATGCATACATACATACATACATGGCCAAACCAGCTTCAAATGATGTTCGCAAAGATCAAATACTGGATGCGCATGGCCGAGGCGCGCACAGTTGATGCGATCAACAACCACACCGCAAAACTCGTAAACGATATCCCGCCAAAGGAGTGCGCCAACTACTTCAGAAATTCAGGATACCGTTCTACTTAAGATGATCGTGCTCTAATACCTCTTACGCAATTTCCGCAATGCGCGGCGGCTCAGCTTTTTTCTCGATGACCTTCTCAGGCCGGAATAATCTCTGGAATAGGTGCCGCTCAGTGCGCCATAACGATCTAAAATCCAAGCATCGTGTGCATTGGTTGGACCACCTGCACGCGCGTTGCCACGGGCACGTACGACGTCTGTAACGTCACTGGCCATTACAGGTGCGGTTGAGACAACACTAACGGCGGTCAAAATCGAAGCAGTTATAAGAGTCCATTTCATAAGCCAGATCCTTTCATGACTGAGACCGGCGGGCGTCACCTCAGGTGACAGTGGTTACGAGATTAGCACGCCTTGGGTTTCGATGGTCAATCTCGCAATCAACTCACTGTGAGCAATGGACATGCCGAGCCTGAAAAACACGCAAAGCCTTCTAAACGCAGTGTGTCGTCCGACAACTGCGTTTAGAAGGCTGAAAAACCAGAGCACGGACTAGCCAACCTTGTCATCCACCACGTCCCAAATCATGGCTGCAATGTCGGGTCCACCGAAGGCTTTGATTTGCCGGATACCGGTTGGAGACGTGACGTTGATTTCGGTGAGATAATCACCGATCACGTCAATGCCGGTAAAGATCAAACCACGTCGTTTGAGCTCTGGTGCAAGGGCTCCACAAATCTCTTCTTCGCGACCGGTGAGTTTGGCCGCCTCCGGCTTGCCTCCAATATGCATGTTAGAACGTGTTTCGCCTTTGGGCGGCACACGATTGATCGCGCCAGCGATCTCACCATCCACCAGAATGATACGCTTGTCGCCCTTTGCTACCTCGGGACGGAACTGCTGCACCATAAATGGTTCTGGTGCCATCTCTTGAAACGTTTCCACAAGCGCTGCCAGATTGGAATCATCCAGCTTGAGGCGAAACACCGCCGCACCACCGTTGCCATAAAGTGGTTTAATGATGATGTCCTTATACTCCGCCCGAAAGGCCTGAACGTCCGCAATGTTGCGCGTTACAAGTGTTGGCGGCATCAAGTCTGGATAATCAAACACGAACAACTTTTCAGGCGCATTGCGCACATGGGCCGGATCATTGACGACCAACGTCTTTGGGTGGATGCGCTCCAAGAGATGCGTCGTGGTGATGTAGTTCATATCAAACGGCGGGTCTTGGCGCAGCAGGACAACATCAAGCTCCGCCAAATTCTGCTGGCGCATATCACCAAGTTCAAAGTGTGCACCCTCCTCATCGGCAACCCGGAGAGACGCACCGCGCGCGACTACCGCACCGTCGCGCAGCGAGAGATTGTCTGGTCTGTAATAGAAGATATCGTGGCCACGAACCTGCGCTTCCAGCAGCAACGCAAACGAGCTGTCGCCTGCGACCTCAATGTCAGCGATCGGGTCCATTTGGATGGCAATGTGACGGGGCATGGGCATTGGGCTTTGAGCTGGGTGGGAAAGAAAGATAGCCTAGCACCGCCATACCACGTCAGCCAGTATTTGCCAGCCCGACACGGCGCGCCATCATCTCAAAGAGCAAACAGAGTTCTATGGCCTTTTGTTTTGGATCATGTGTTGGGTCCAACATGCCTTTAGGCAATGTTGGCATTTAGTTCACCAACACTGCGCAGGCTTGTGTTGGCCCAATATGCCTTTAGGCAATGTTGGCATTTATGTTTCCAACACTGCGCAAGCTTGTGTTGGCCCAATATGCCTTTAGGCAATGTTGGCATTTATGTTTCCAACACTGCGCAAGCTTGTGTTGGCCCAACATGCCTTTAGGCAATGTTGGCATTAAAGTTTCCAACACTGCGCAAGCTTGTGTTGGCCCAACATGCCTTTAGGCAATGTTGGCATTAAAGTTTCCAACACTGCGCAAGCTTGGGTCCAACATGCCTTTAGGCAATGTTGGCATTTATGTTTCCAACACTGCGCAAGCTTGTGTTGGCATTTATGTTTCCAACACTGCGCAGGCTTGTGTTGGCCCAACATGCCTTTAGGCAATGTTGGCATTTAGTTCACCAACACTGCGCAAGCTTGTGTTGACATTAAAGTTTCCAACACAAGCTTGCGCAGTGTTGGGTCTGGCCAACACTTTTGGCTCGAACATGATCTAGTTGGAACTTTGCAGCCACGCATCAGCGCTGATTCTGGTTGACAACCATTTGCCAAGCTCAAAAGGATCAGTTGGAAATTCCAGATAGAGGTAATAACCGTTGAAGGTGAAGAATATCGCCAGCAGTGCAATAAACGTGCTGGTCCAAAGCAAGAAACCACCACCCAAAATTAGAGATGCTGTCGCCAGCACAATGGCAATCTGAAACAACGCAATGGCAATGGCAAAGTAAGACGATTGCTTCAGGCCATGAGCGCGAATGGCTTGTTGCTCCATCGCCTCCTTTTTGATTGCTTGTTTTTCACCATCGTATCGTGCGGCCGTAGCGCGCCATTTTTGCGCAAGCTCTGGCTTTCCGACGCTCTCCAAAATTTCTGCCGCAACTTCTGAGTTGGTTTTACGAATGTTTTTTGCTTGAAAATATGCCCACTTATTTGACGCTTCAATTTGCGCACCCAGCGCTCGTTCCTTAACATCACCCTCGGCCATCGACACCAGTGCTAGACAGGCTGCAAGTACGGCAATGTAAAGCGGCACTCGGCTTTTGCGCGCCTCTTGTGAGACTTCCTTGATGATGCGCCTCAGGTCAGTTCCAACACCGTGCTTGGCGGGCGCAGTTTCCGTGGCGCTTGTCGCTTGTGCTGCGGCTTGCGTGCCACCCATAGCCGCCTGCATGGCACCCATCGCCGCAGCAACATTTGGAGTTGAACTAGACGCCGGTTTCTTCGTCCCCTCATCACTCATGTGCTGTCCTCCCCACAGATCATGATCGGCCTTAAAATGTGTGGCCATTGTTATGTCTTGCGTTTTTAGCAATGCAACGGGCAGGCAGGCAAATCAAAAGCTAGATTCAGTCTGGTTTAAAGGCCATTTTCAATGTGGAGCGGCCACGTCCTAGGGCATAACATCACCAAATCGAAGCCTACATCATAACCTTGATAACGTGGGTGTTTTGCGAGCCACAGGCCTGCGCTGCGACGCACGCGTTGGCGCAAGGTGCTGGTAATCGCTGCCTCAGCAAAAGCCATTGTCTGGCGGTACTTAACCTCAACAAAAGCAATTCGCTTGTTGCGCACAACAATCAGATCCACTTCTCCCAGATGCGTTTTAAAACGTCTGGCGATCAGGCGGTATCCCTTCATTGATAAATAAGCCACTGCAACGCCCTCGGCCATCCAACCCGCGCGGTAACGTGTCCGCCGCGCCGTGCGATTTGCTTTTCGGTCCCGAGGCTCCCGTGCAGACATCACCCATCTCGTTTTTTGAGCGCCAAACCTAAATTATAAACACGACCCTTGTTGACACCGAGTTCATCGGCAAGGCTGCGCGCGGCATCCTTCAAACTTAAAGACGATAGCAGTGGCTCTAGGCGCTTTGAGATGTCTGCATCGGAAAAGTCTGCAGCGATGGGCGGTGCTACGATAATGACGCACTCACCTTTAACCGGCTCAGCCCTGATTTCGCCATGTAGAGTGCTCAGATTTCCTCGGCGGGCCTCTTCATGTAACTTGGTCAACTCGCGTGCAATACACGCTGGTCGGTCGCCAAGCTCGGCCAACAAATCAGCCAGCGCGTCGGCCAGGCGATGTGGGGATTCAAAAAAAATCAACGTCGCATCTGTTGCCGCCAATGCTGCAATGCGCTTACGTCTACCCGCCTCCTTGGCTGGCAAAAATCCTGCAAACAACAAGGTATCCGTTGGTAAACCCGACGACGTGACCGCAACCAAAGCAGACGACGCACCTGGAATACTATAAACAGCGTGACCTTCAGCCGCCGCCTCACGAACGATTTTGTATCCGGGGTCCGAGATCAGCGGTGTGCCGGCATCAGAAATAAGCGCAATCCGCGCACCACCTGAGAGCGCTTTGAGTATATGAGGTCGCTGCCGTGCCGCATTGTGTTCATGATAGGGTTTGAGGGTGGCCTTGATCGCAAACCGTTCCATCAATGTGCGACTGTGGCGGGTGTCTTCACAGTAGATGACATCAGCACGGGCCAGGACATGAAGTGCGCGCACAGTAATGTCTGACAAATTGCCAATGGGCGTTGCCACCAGATAGAGGCCTGGGGCAATTGGTTCTGCAAACGTGTGGCGCGCATGCAAATTGAGCGCGGCTGCAACATCGCAAACATCAAGCCCGCTATGATCGGGCTGATTAGCATCCGGCAGACTTACCTTGTCTATCGGCTCTGGTGCTGCCTCAACTCCAGGCCCGAGATGTTTCGACTTTGCTGACACCTTTAGACGTCCATTCTCAACGTGAAGTACCAATTGATGCTGATTATCTCGTTCCGCGCACAATTCTTTCTCTATTGCAGCGAGAATCACAACGTGTTTTTTGCGCAAAGGTCGCCAAAACCCCTTTGCCTCTCACCGTGAAGCATCTACACCTAGCATAGGTTACGTCCCGTTTTGATTCGCTGTGAACGTGTTTGAAGGCGTTAAAACAGCCAAAGAAGTTCTGCATTTCACGCGGCGCCTTCGCAGTTCTCCTTGGGAATTCACGTCATGCCGCATTCACCTTTCCGCTTTAAATCTCAAAGCAACGTGCTGCGCCAGATATCAGCTCTTTGCGTTGGGTTCGCCACTCTTGCGGTTGCGGCCTGTTCAGCAAACCTTGGTCAACAAACCGCAATGGTTGCCACCGCAGCACAACCGTTAGCCACAGTGAGTAAGCGCCCGGTCAAAATTGCCGTGCTGTTACCGCTTGCTGGCTTTGACCAATCTGCAGCCATCGCCAAATCCATGAAACAGGCCGCAGAGATGGCTTTGTTCGAACGCAACGACCCCAACGTTCAACTCGTGGTCAAAGATGATGGAGGAACAAAATCCGGCGCGCAAACTGCGGCAACGAATGCGGTGGCAGAAGGTGCTGAAATTATTGTCGGGCCACTCTTTTCCAGTACCGTGCCTGGTGCGGCGCTCATTGCACGGCAAGCCAATGTTCCTGTGTTGGCATTATCCAATGACGCGCGCGTTGCTGGAAATGGCGTTTACCTGATGAGCTTTTTGATCGAACAGGAAGTAGATCGCATTGTTGAATACGCGGCGTCACGCGGCAAGCGGCAACTCGCTGCCCTGATTCCTAAAAATAACTACGGACAAATCGTCGAGACAGCATTTCGCAACTCAGTTGCCCGACATGGCAGCGCTATTCGCATTTTAGAGCGCTATCCCTTGAAACCCAACGGCATGCTGAAACCAGCACAACGGGTGATGACGGCCATCAAGCGCGCGCACAGCGCCGGGCTTCCCATCGAGGCGTTGTTTGTGCCGGGTGGCCAGGAAAGCCTACCAAGCCTCGGCCCCATCCTTACCTATTCTGGGATTGTTCAAAACAATATCCAACTCTTGGGCACCGGCTCTTGGGACTATCCCAACGTTGGTCGCGAAGCATCGTTGGTGGGTGGCTGGTATGCAGGTCCCGACCCCAGCGCCTGGAACAACTTCTCAGAACGGTTCACACGCACTTTTGGTCATAGCCCACCGCGCATAGCCTCCCTTGCCTTCGATGCTGTCGGGTATGCCATGACATTGGCGGCTGAGAGCACTGGAGAAAACCCCTTTACACCTGCCAACATTACCCGACTTAACGGCTATGTTGGTATAGATGGCCTCGTTCAATTGATGCCAAACGGGCGCCCGCAACGCAGCCTTGCCGTGCTTGAAGTGCAGAATTTTGGTACGGCTGTTATTGACCCAGCACCGAGCAGGTTAGGACTGCAGACCGTGTCGTCTATTTATAATTAGATCACGCACATTTTGGGATAACCCAACCAGATCACCTTATCTGCGTTTCACCAAACGCAGATTGATCTAAGCGGCGACAGCAGCGTGTTCCGCTTCCGCGTTAGCCTGCACTGGGCGATTTGACGTTGCGTAAATACGTGGCGGTTGCACGGTGGCAATAGTCACAATTGACGGCATGACATCGACGAGCTCGACAGCAATGCGATCCAGCGCATAGTGGGCTGCATCCAAATGAAGCCTCGCTGTATCCTGCATCTGAAGAACAGATTGAGTGCGCGAAATTTCCGACTGCAAGTGGTCCTCTAATACCGACCATTGGCACGCCAATGATATGCGCTTTGGACCGTGATCAAGCGCGTGGGAGGCGTTAGGGGATTCGCCCGTACGCCAATAGGCCTGAAGCAGCGCCAAACGGGCTTTAAAGCTTGCGCCCAGATCGCGAATTTTGTCGCTGCCAAACATCGACCTTCATAATTCCTTGTGTTTACAGCATCGATTGGCACCATCTCTGACACCGTACCCTGTGGGTGATTGCTGCTACCATCCAAGTTGCAGAGCGCACTCAAAAGTCACTGAATATAAAACAAACGAAGTTGCAAACGGTGATCTTATTCGGCGTTATTTGCAAGCAACTGCAATGCAAATAACGGGCGGAAATTAAAATTGTGATTACATCTCAAATATAATCGATAAATACCATGTTCTAGGCGCTTTTTTTCGGCTAGCACGGCTCATGAGCAAAATCGATCATTGCTTTTATAGCGCTCTGGGGTTTCCCGTTATTTCTCAAATACTGCAAAGATATCGCATCATAACTTTTTGAAAGTTTTTTGCCGGTGTTATCTAAAATCAACGCATGGTGATAATAAACTGGTGCAGGCAATTCTAATAAAACCTGCAACAAACGTTGTATGTCCGTCGCTCCATAAAGGTCCTGACCGCGCGTGACGTGGCTAATATTCTGGAACGCATCATCGACGACGACAGCCAGATGATAGCTCGTCGGCACATCTTTTCGTACAATGATGATATCACCCCAGCGCTCTGGGTTCGCATTACAATGCTGTCTACTGCCATCGCGCCTAAGTTCTAAAAACTGCAACTTCTGGCCCTCTAATTTTTCCGTAGCAATCGCGGTCGCTTTGGCCATATCAAGACGCAATGCGTGGGGTTCGCCCGCGTTGATGCGCGCCTCATTCTCCGCATTTAGTATGGCCTTGCCACGACCAGGGTAAAGCGGCGCACCATCAGGATCGTGACCGGTGTCATGTCTATTGGCGGCAGCTTGTATCTCTGACCGTGTCGCCGCGCACGGGTAGAGCACACCAAGCTGGTGCAGTCGTTGCGATGCTTCGCAATAGGCAGCAAACCTCTCAGACTGCATGGTGATCGGCTCTGGCCAGGTTAGCCCAAGCCAGCTGAGATCCTCTTTTATCGCGTCGACAAATTCAGCGCGACTACGGCCAAGATCAATATCTTCAATACGCAGGTGGAATCTGCCACCAAACTGCTTTGCCATCTCAAACGTTGTCAAAGCAGAAAAGGCATGACCAAGATGCAAAAGCCCATTTGGGCTAGGTGCAAATCGAAAATTCAAAGGTTCCACAGCCATTGCTTAATTCCACCGCTTTAAACGTGGGTTCGCCGAACATCCCTCGGCATGCCCCATTCCAATTGGGAGATTGTAGACCAATTGGCTACGCAACAAGCCCTAAAGTAGCTACTTTTATGAGCCTTTGCAGTGTGTTGCTACCATTTACAAGCTCTACACAGTGCGCAGTCTATTGCGCTCGGCCAAGTTAACTTGAAAAGCTTCACAGGATCGTTATGCGCGGTTAGTATCCGGCGGCAAATTGGGTGGGGTCCACGCGATTTGCGGACCGAAAAGGATGCAGTCCTGTGAACTCTTATGCTGCTTCGCCGGAGAATTTTCCGGCGCTGGTTCTAAATGCCGACTTCCGACCTCTGAGCTATTATCCATTGTCGCTCTGGAGCTGGCAGGACGCGGTGAAAGCTGTGTTCCTTGAACGTGTCAATATCGTTTCTGAATATGAGCGTGCGGTTAGAAGCCCGTCATTTGAGATTAAGCTGCCAAGTGTGGTCTCTCTGAAGACGTATGTTAAGCCCGCACTCTATCCAGCATTCACACGATTTAACGTGTTCCTACGTGACCGTTTTAGCTGTCAGTATTGCCACTCAAAAGAAGAGCTGACGTTTGATCATCTAATCCCGCGTTCACGCGGCGGTCTCACGCGTTGGGACAATGTTGTAACCGCCTGTGCACCATGCAATCTCGCCAAGGGCAATAAAATGCCAGAAGTTGTTGGCATGATGCCGGCTGCGGGCCCTTACCGACCAACGGTATTTGAATTGCATCGCAATGGCAGGCTGTTCCCGCCTAACTATCTGCACGATAGCTGGCTCGACTATCTCTATTGGGATACTGAGCTTGAACCTTAGGTGTTGGTTTTGGCTGACTTTCTCTACCCGACTATCGCGCGCATGACCTTGCTATGCGTCCACGAAGCGCTGACGGGATCCCGGGTGCCGGTTTCCAACTCCGGCACAGCTTGCCAATTTTTCCTGATAACGCTTTGGCGCCTGCAAAACAATAAATGCCAGACCCGTTACTTTGCGGCGTGAAACGAACGCCTTTGGCGCTACCGTCCTTGGCACCAAGACGACCTCCAAGATAATTCAAGGCATGAATACGTGCCCGCCCTGATGCAGGCGACATCGGCTTTGACTTGCGGTGCATCTGCGTCAACGGAATCACTTCAAGTGCTTTGGCTGCAAGGTCACCATTTGGGTTGCGTGCCAGGTGGACTTTGGCAAACACACCAAAATCCTTGCAGATGCCTTTTGATGTCATGTCGGCTGTGCCGTGATGGAGAAAGTTGCCAAGGCCATAAAAGATCACCGATTCACCAGCAATCTCAATCCCTCGCGGCACATGCGCATGATGGCCAACGATGAGATCAATACCGTCCTTTAACGCGGCCTTGTTGCGCCAATCCCGAATTTGCATGCTGTCCGTTCTGACCCGACCCTCCAAGCCATAGTGTATAGACAGCATTTTGTAGCTGCTGTCGGTCTTCTTGAGGCGGTCGACAATCAGATTGAAGTCATCACTAAATCGATAGGCAATTTGACCGGGTTTGTTTTCGCCTGCACGATGGCGTGCCAAATTATTGGTGACGATACCAATCGCAGCGAAGCCAATTTTATTGCCCTTCACTGGGATGACATGCGGACGACTAGCTTGTTCGCGATTCATGCCTAAACCGGCATGGGCTTTTAAACCACGGGCTTTTAACGGTTCAACATGGCGCAACGTTTCTTTAAGGCCTGCCAGGCCGTAGTCCATCGAATGATTATTGGCCAAAGAGAAGACATTAAAGCCCCGGTCAACAAGATGGCGCACAGCATTGGGATGGGTGCGGAAATTAAACGGTCCACCTTGCCCTTTTAGATCGCGTTTGAGCTTGTTTGAGTTGGTTACAATGGTTTCGATATTGATGAAATTGAGATCACCATCAACAACCGATGCAATGCCTGCTGTTGTGTCTTCCCAGGACTGAAAGCGTCCGTGACGGCGCACACCCTTTGGCTGCACGAGCGCATTGTTGGGGCTAAAGCCCGTATCACCACCAAGCGTGATCGTAACCGTGCGGTCAACCGGTGTTGGTGCAGGTGGGGCAATGGCTTCTTGCGCCGATGCGGCGTTTGTAAATACCAAACTCAAAATGATGCTACGAAGCCAAGGCTGCACCAGCGCAGCCAAACAACGATTGATGAACATAGAGCGACACCCCTTTTAATCCATAGTCAGCACAGGTGTGCCCGAATTTGGCTCAAGAACGCAAGAGACGAGGTCCACTTATCTGCAATCAAAGTTGATCGGGGAGGTTGCACTGCGATTGTGACGCTTATGAGCTGCGCCATCTAGTTTGGACTCAAGACCCAGGCGACGCCCATGACCATGGCGAGCACCACAGCAGGGACGATCACGGCCATGCTGCCCATTACCGCCAAGGACGCCACTGCCGCACAACAAATTGAGGCAAAGGCTTCACAAAAAGTCGATGCTTTTGAAGCCACTTGACGACGGCGAAAATTGGACCGTTTTGATTGGGCGCGAAACCAGAGCTGGATGAGGATGGCGCAACTGGCAGCCAGAAGAGCTCCCAGAAATGTAATTGCCGCGCACCAAGCGGACATCAACGCGATGGCGATCACCAGCGGTGTCACCAATGCCATGACCAGCACCAATACAGCGGAGACTTTTGCAGCCATCATTGCAAATGAACTAACCGGCGCTGTTGCAACCAGATCAGGTGCGTCTTCACCCGAAATTGTCAGCCATGCAAGACCACCGGCGAGTTGACCCACCGCCATCACCATAACCGGCGCCAGAATTGCCGACATCGTAATCGTCTCACCGAAATTGACCCACAACATCAGGGCTGGCGGAATGAGATATAAGATCTGCATCAAGGTTTGTGATACCAGCCACGGGTCCCGTGCCAACAACATCCATTCCTTGTGCATCAACATTGCGCGGGTAGAACGGGGCTTGAACCTCGTTTGACCAGGCGCTTGTTGGACTTTATCTACCGAGATGCTCAGTGCTTCCAAAACCGTTTTCTGAAAAGATGAAGCAGCAACACGCGTTGCAAAGGCAAAGAACACTGCGCACGTGATGAGAGACACAGCTAAGGCGCTAAGGTCGCCGGTTACAGCTTTAGCAGGCAGCCACCACATACTCTCAATCGCTGGTGATGCCGCGATGACAGCTTTGGAACTCAAGACGCTGAAGCGCGACATCGAACCATAAGAGATGATCGCAATAACCTGAAGTCCGATAATGAAAGACGCGCCAACAACAGCCGCCATAATTTGTGCAATGAGTCGGGTGCGCTTGGCGCCAACAGTGCGAAACAAGGCTAACGCCAATAGAACGGCTAAACCCGTGGCGACCGCGGAAACTGCAATCACAACGCCATAGGCTGCCAGCCAGTGGGGCCCATCGAGCACAATCGCCACGTTGATAAATGGTGCAACCATCAACCCCGACATTAAGGCCGTTGTCATCGCCATCATCACAATGCGAACTGTGAACAAATCTTCTGCCGGCGCAGGCGATGACAGGATCAAATCTAAATCATCGCGCGCATAGAACGCCCGCGTCACCTGTTCCATAGCCTGTGACAACATCATCGTGAACGTCAACACAATGCTTGACGACACCATCACCATAAGCGCGGTATTCACGCCACTGTGGCCCACCAAGGCACCTCTCAGCACCGCATAGGCGAGACCGTGCATGGCAAGCGCAAACAGGCCCATACCAACTAGGATCGCGCGATCTCTGAGCTTGTTGCGGCCACCCGACATGAGCGCCACCCAGTCCCGCCACGCGAGCGTCAACTCATGACCCGCAAACCACGGCAATGATGCAGTTGAATTCATGCAGCGGTTGCCTCATCAGAAAGCACGTCTTTTGCATCGCTCGCATCTGCACTGTCTTTAACGATCTCAAGAAAAATGTCTTCAAGGCTCTTGCCAGTATCGCCAGTTGTTTGGCGCAATTCTTCCAGCGTACCTTGCGCAATCAGTCGACCCTTAGCGATGACACCAATACGGTCAGCCATGCGCTCGGCGACTTCCAGAATGTGCGTGGTCATGATGACCGTGACACCATCTGCAACGAGACCACGCAATACGGTCTTCACCTGGCGCGCAGAGCCTGCATCCAAACCGGTCAACGGCTCATCGAGTATAATGAGTTGAGGGTCATGTATGAGTGCACCGGCCAGCGCCACTTTCTGGCGCATGCCCTTGGAAAACCCCTGACAACGTTCGTTGGCATGACCACCAAGACCAAACTGATTGAGCAACGTAACCGCTTTGAGCTGCGCAATATCTGCGCTCATGCCCCAAAGGCCAGCCACAAACGCCAAATACTCCATTGGCGTCAACTTATCGTAGATCATAGGCTCATCAGGCACCCAGGCCATGCGTTGCTTGGCAGCAATAGGGTCTGAAGCAGCATCGACGCCACAAATTTTGATGTCACCTGCATCTTTGACGAGCAGACCCGCCGCCATGCGCAGGGTTGTTGTCTTGCCTGCGCCGTTAGGGCCGAGCAGGGTATAAAACTCACCCGCCTTGATCGTCAATGTGAGACCATCGACGGCCGGTTCAACAAATGATTTGTAGAGGTCTTTGATCTCAAGAGCGTGTGGGGCTTTGTCCATCCCTGGCACCTTGCGCTGCTGCAAACTGATACACATCTTCAGTGCGCATTAATGTGCGCACTGAATTCGGTGCAGCCTAGCAACAAGGCGTTGAGCGAGGGTGAATAGCGGAATCAAAAAGAGCGTGGGGATGAACTGTCACGCTGCGGTGCCTGGGTCAGCCGCAGGTAAACAGGACACTTCGACAGAAAAGCGCCCCATTCTACCTAACGCGATTAGCTGACGTTAAAACGTCCAAGGTTCATTACCTTGGTCCAGGCGGCGACGAAGTCTGCAACAAAAGTTTCAGCTGCGTCTTCACAGCCGTAAACTTCGGCAAGTGCTCTGAGTTGAGAGTTCGAGCCAAAAATCAAATCGACGCGTGTGCCGGTCCATTTTTTGGCAGCGCTCACACGATCACGTCCTTCAAAAAGGTCTTCCCTTTCAGAAACAGCCGTCCATGTCGTCGACATATCAAGCAGATTGACGAAGAAGTCGTTGGTCAGCTGCTGAGGCCGGTCTGTTAACACACCGTGTTTTGATTGGCCGTGGTTTGCTCCTAAAACACGCAATCCGCCAACAAGCACTGTCATTTCAGGCGCTGACAGCGTCAGCAACTGCGCGCGGTCAACGAGCAACTCTTCTGCTGAAACCGTGTATTGCGTCTTTTGATAGTTGCGAAAACCATCTGCTGCAGGTTCGAGCATGTTCACAGAGTCAATTTCTGTTTGCTCCTGAAGCGCATCCGCTCTGCCAGGTGTAAACGGTACGGTTACATCATGACCGCCATCCTTCGCCGCTTTCTCAACGCCGGCACAGCCTGCAAGCACAATCATATCAGCCATCGACACCATCTTATCGCCGCTCTGCTCAGCGTTAAAAGCCTGCTGGATGTCTTCCAACTTCGCTAAGACGCTTGCCAGCAGATCAGACTCATTGACGTCCCAGTCTTTTTGAGGCGCAAGACGGATGCGAGCACCGTCCGCGCCACCGCGCATGTCGGAACCTCGGAATGTTGAAGCAGAGCCCCAAGCGGTCGAAACAAGTTGCGCAACGGTGAGCCCCGAGTCGAGGATCTTTGCCTTCAGGTCAGAAATATCCTGGTCATTAATCAGTTCATGTCTGACGGCAGGGATCGGGTCCTGCCAAATCAGATCTTCTGAAGGCACCTCTTTGCCGAGGTAGCGTGCGCGTGGACCCATGTCACGGTGGGTCAACTTGAACCAAGCACGGGAAAAAGCATCTGCCAATTCGTCTGGTTTTTTATGGAAGCGACGAGAAATCTTTTCATAGGTCGGATCCATACGCATCGCCATATCAGCGGTGGTCATTATTGGTGCATGACGTTTCGAAGCATCGTGTGCATCCACAACAGCATCACTGCCAGCACCATCTTTAGGCTGCCATTGATTGGCGCCACCAGGGCCCGTCACGACTTCCCATTCAAAACCAAACAACGTATCGAAGTAGCTATTGTCCCACTGGATCGGCGTCGGTGTCCATGCACCCTCGATACCACTGGTGATCGTATCGCCGCCTTTACCGGTGCCGAAACTGTTCTTCCAACCCAAGCCTTGCTCTTCAATACCAGTGCCTTCGGGTTCCAGGCCGACATGAGTGCCAGCGTCAGCCGCACCGTGACACTTGCCAAATGTATGTCCACCGGCAGTCAACGCCACGGTTTCTTCATCGTTCATTGCCATGCGGGCAAACGTTTCGCGGATATCTCGACCCGAGGCCACGGGATCAGGCGTACCGTTCGGGCCTTCCGGATTGACGTAGATCAAACCCATCTGAACAGCTGCAAGAGGATTTTCGAGGTCTCGTTCACCTGAGTAGCGTTTGTCGCCGAGCCACTCAACTTCTGCACCCCAATAGATATCTTCTTCTGGTTCCCACACATCAACACGGCCACCAGCAAAACCAAATGTCTTCAAGCCCATCGACTCAAGTGCGCAGTTGCCAGCAAGGATCATGAGATCGGCCCATGAAATTTTTTTGCCGTACTTCTGCTTGATTGGCCAAAGCAGCATACGTGCCTTGTCCAAGTTGCCATTGTCAGGCCAACTGTTCAAAGGTGCAAAGCGTTGCGTTCCTGTCCCAGCACCACCCCGGCCATCGGCTGTTCTGTAGGTTCCAGCACTATGCCATGCCATACGAATAAATAGTGGACCGTAGTGGCCATAGTCGGCTGGCCACCACTCCTGCGAGGCGGTCATCAATGCAAACAGGTCTTGTTTTAGAGCGTCAAGATCGAGCGACTTGAACTGTTCTGCATAGTTGAATGCCTGTCCCATGGGATTAGACAACGCAGAATGTTGGTGGAGAATTCTGAGATTTAACTGGTTTGGCCACCAATCTCGGTTCTTCGGGCCTCGGTTATGACTGATAGGGCACTGACTTGCGTTCTGGTCCATACTGTTTCCGGTCATCCATTGCTTCGGGCAAAGTTCTTCCCTGTCGTGGAAAAAAGCTCTGCGGCGTTAGGTTTCTTGTCGTAATTGTTGTGCTTAAAAACCGCTTGGTTGCGCGTATCTGCATATTGCAGAATATTTCTAATACCTACTCAACATCAACCGAGCTTTTTCAGTACTTAAAATCATACCAGAAAACTTCATAAGACAAACTTCATTTTTATTATTCTATCAATTATATTTTCTTATCTCAGACGGCCTGCTAGCACTCACAGATGAGACGCCTCACACGCTGAGTGGGATGGGCTGCGATCCTCTCCCACCGAATTGGTCCAACGTTGCGTTAAGAAGCGCAAGACGCATCGCGTCGACGGTAATCTCAATATCAATATTGCCCTTAATCCGCCTTTGTCCCGATGCGTCTTTGTATTTTTGGGCGGGCTTCGTTGCAACGGTAAAACCATTGTATTCGAGCCAATCTGCCATCGGATGTAATGTTGAGTCGTCAGTTAGCGCTGTATAGTAGATAGCCCTTATGACATGCGATTTTTTTAAATTAATGCCAGCATGCGGCGAAAATCCAAATTTAAACCTAGTGCGCGTGCCGTCGCGAAAAGATTAGGGCCGTCAATTTGTATGAAGACCCGTTCGTTGGGTTCAAAGTTCAAAGAGAGCCCTTGCTCCTGGCTATGTCAGCATTATCAATAACAGTAATTGCTGCCAAGCTTTGCAGCGTTATTGCATTCCGTGTAGCAGGCAGAACTCATTTGACGCGAGTAGATTTCATATCCAGTCAATCAAACGGCGCAAAATCGCCCTGATATCAATTGATTTATTCAACCAAGCTCTCAAATTTTACGTTAGTCGGGACAAGATGCGCGTATTTACAAATCTCTCGCGGGTGAATGAAGTGATCTTTGAACCACGGGAACCTATCGGAGTCAAAGCAGTCTCTAATGCACTCAATCGTACGCGCAACTCTGCGTCTGCGTTTGCTATCTGGGTGATACGCCAACCAAATGTCGTGGGAAATTTCCATGCCGATATCGATTGGAACAATGCGCGCGCCAAGGTGGGCCAAGTAGGTTGGCAACATGCCAATTCCTGCCCCCCGAATGACACACCAAAAGTGTGTTGTGCTTGTGTTCGTCGCAAATGCCACGAATCCCATTCGGTCTTTGCTGGGAAAAATACGATCAACCGCGGTAACATCAAGTTGTGGAGAAAGTTGTTCAACAATTTTATGGTTTTGGACATCTTCGATTGATTTGGGTGTGCCAAAGGTCTTGATATAATCAGGAGACGCAAAGGGCATGACATGCATTCTCCCGATTTTAACAATCTTTAAGTCTGCGTTTTTCGGTTGCGTAAGTTGAATTGAGATATCCGTCTCCATCCGCGCCAGATCGGGCTGACGAAATGTACAGTTTACTTCAAGCAGTAGTTTTGGGTTGGCGCGTTGAAAGGACACCAGCTGCGGTGTCAGCCAAAATGTGCCAAGTCCTTCGGTAACAGAGACGCGGACCTGACCGGCAAGGTCATGGCCAGATCGATCATTGCCCGCGCGGTTTACGCCCTTCGCTGCCGTTTCCATCGCTTGCGCACGCGCAAACAAATCCTGTCCGTCCCGTGTCAGAGAGACGCCGTTGGGATGGCGGGCAAGAACCGCAAATTTTGCGGCGTGCTCCAAACGCTCGACATGGCGGCGAACCGTGTTGAGTGCGATACCGAGTTCTTCCGCTGCGGATCGGAAACTGTTGTGTCGCCCGACAACCAAAAAAATCCTGAGATCTTCCCAATTGATCCTGTCAGCGATGTCGATCGCTGGATGTTCCGAATATGGAACGGGCTGACTACGAATTTTGGGCATCTTTTCAGCTGCTTTTCAACTTACGTTCATTTCTAAAATAGCGGGTTTGTACAGAAAAGTGAAGGTTTTTGGTCGATGGGGCCCCATATTCATAGCGATATCTTCCAATGCACCGCTCCGGCGAGGGGTGTGCGGAATTTGGATCACCTCGAGGTGGAGCGGTTCTGTGACAGGCTTACAGTCTTCACACCAAGCCCTGATGAGATCAGTCGGCTCCTGGACCGGGCCAAAATAGACATTCCCCTAAAGGCGTCGAAAGAGACTGTGCTTAACATTGCAGCCCAAAATCCGGATAGTTTTTGGGGGATCAGCCGTCGGCCGCAACAATATGGCACACGGCTCCATCCTGTTGGGTTCGTCGCATTCCTCATGCTGAATGCCAACGGCCAAAGAGCCTTACTTGCGGGTGAGCTGGATCCGGGATGCCCGCATCCTCGATATATAGCGGCGCAGAACCAACCCCCTGCAGCGATATATGTCTGGGCCCTACACGCACGCGGCGTTCTGACGCCCGCGCTTCAGCTTGTCATGGATAAGTTGCAGTCGCCGAATTACAGAGGTACGGATTTCATAGCGCGCGCTGCAACCCCTGAAGGGAAGAAATTTCTGGAGGCAATTGGATTTGATGGCGTTACAGAAACCTCTGGACTTACTTTTTTTCATTTCCATCGTAGTGCCGCGATAGCAGCCAAGACTCTCCATGCAAGGCATGTTGCCACCACGAACAGTGCCGAAAAAAAATCCCCAGAAGTAAATCGAGCCGAGGTTTCTGTCAGCGTCGTCTACGATATCAACGAACTTGTCCAGTCAATCGCGGTGCGTTCAGCAGTCTATATCGGTGAAGAGGCGTGTCCGTTTGATGAAGAGTTTGACGGCAATGACTTTTCTTGCACGCACATACTTGGTTGGATTGGCAATGAGCCGGCCGGATGCGTGCGAATTCGATACTTCTCCGAGTTTACAAAGTTGGAGCGCCTGGCAGTGCGCCCAGAATTTCGTAGAATGGGACTTGCAAAAGAACTTGTCCGTTATGCTTCTGACCTTTGTCGGGCAAAAGGATACGCAAAGATTTGCGTACACGCGCGTGCCGATAAAGTTCCATTCTGGTCAGGTGTTGGATTTTCCATACCAGGTAATTATCAAACCCTAGTGTTTTCTGACTATAGATACGTCGAAATGCAGGCTGAGTTAGAGCAGCAATCATCGTCAATAAGCATAGGAATTGACGCCTACGTTTTATTGAGACGTGAAGGCGCTTGGGATGTTCCGGGCATTTTAGAAGTATCCCGTCACCGCAGTTTCCGGGAAGATGCGCGCCCAACAACCTTTGAAGGGGTGGCACACGCATGAATCTCATGGATGTTCATACCTTCACCGGACTCAAAAAGATTCCTACGCTTATCCTTGTGGATTTACAAAAAGAGTACACGTGCAAACTCCGACCGTTAGGGCTCGAACAGGCGAGCACGGCTATTGATAACTGCAAGCGACTACTCACAAGCGCACGTCAGCATAAATTTCCCATCGCATTCATGAAATGGTCACAAGATAGAAACGTCTTTAATCCCAACAGCACGTTCTCAGACTGGATAGATGGGCTGCAACCAACCCAATCCGACATGGTGTTTGAACACCATTCGCCATCTTGTTACTCGTCAACCGACTTTTCCAGAATGATGAACGATGTTGGCCAAGGACAGGTGATAATTGCTGGATTTACAAGTTCTGTCTCCTGTCTTGCAACGATTGTTGACGGTGTGAAAAACCAACACCGGTTTGTGTTTGTTAACGACGCCTCTGCAAGTCACGCTCACAACGGAAAAAAAGAGTCGGAAGTACATGAATACGCCTGTTTCCTGATTTCGATATTTGGGCAATTAAAAACAACCGATCACGTTCTTGAAGATTTTTCGAATCTCGATGCTCAAACCAAATCACTCTTCGTATCAGGGGGCGCCCATGCGATTTGATAGTGCCGCCCTATTACGTATGATTTTGTACGCACAAACAGAAGCGGCTTTGCTTGGTCACGTGCTCGCGGCTGAAAGGCTTGAAACAGTCGCCCAGCTCATTGCGAGCGAGCTAATGGAAAGTAAAAGAACAACGTTGAGTGACGATATTTTTCAGATTGTAGAGGCGATGGCTTCGGCGCAAAGGAAAGAAAGAAAGAGGATCTAATCCATAGACAATACGCTGAAAGCCTTTTGAAGAAATTGTTCGGGCTGTTCAGCAAACGTAAAATGCCCCGCAGACGCGAACGATGCCGTAGATCGGCACGCCTTACTTACATCATTGATCAGCTGCGGATCAATAAAGTCGTCGTCACCCAAGACTAAATCGCAATCACAAAGGCAACAAAGATGGTCAGAGATATCGTAGTTCTCTAAGGAGTTATAGACATGGGTATAGTAAGAAAAATCAAACTTAAGATTACCTAGGTCCGGCTTGCTGTTTGGTGAAATATAAAACTGCAACAAAAATGATAGCTGATCGGGTGGAATGATGGACAATGATGTGTCTGCCAAACTCTCGGCAACCTGAGGTCCCATTTTGGAAAACAAAGCCATCCGCATCAGATCAAAACGGCTCTTGTTTGTTGGCACCGCATTAAGAAGTAGTCCTCTGATTTTTATCTGAGGAAGTATCGACAACGCGCCAAGCAGTACGGCGACCCCAAACGAGTGGGCCACGACGCTTATAGAATTATTGGTTTGAAATTTGGATATGACCTGTGCCGCGTGCGAGCAAATCGCTTGAAATGTCAAAGCACTCTCTGGACGAGGAGTTTTACCTATTCCGAACTGATCAAAAAAAATGAGGCGACGGCAAGAAGCTAGAGCTGAGAGATGAGGAAACATGTAACCGTGGTCAAACCCCGGGCCGCCATGAAAAACGAGGACGCTCTTCCCAGTCCCAACAGTTCTGATAAAGGTGTCATCCAATGATGCGCTCAATGTTCAATCCAACCGATTTTCCGCTTCATGATAACGCTGCAACGCGCACTCAAGGACAATCTCAGTTGCGCAAACCGTCGCTCATGAGCAAATCATTTGCTGACGACAGATGCAAGCTCTGGGACCACTTACTTGCAGCACAAGTGGCGGTATTTTCCAATGCCGAAGTGAGCCATCTTGCTGAGCTTACACAATGGTGCACTTCAAACTCAATCGCAGACATCGGCTGCGGAAACGGCGATTATATTGCTGAACTTAGCCGCCAGTTTCCAAATAAGATTTACAATGGAATTGACCTGTCCCCTGAGCTCATCGCTATTGCCGAACAAAATCATTCAGATGAGAATCTAAAATTTGAATGTCGTGATATTGCCTGCGATCAAAATGCCCCAAGGGTAGATTTTATTATTCTCCGTTTTGTCGTCCAGCACCTTGATCATCCAGGCAGCTTTTTTCGGTCTGTCAAACAGCTACTTCATCCAACAGGTTGTTTGATTGTCATCGAACCTAATCTTAAGGCCAGCGGGGCATATCCTGATCTCGCTGAATTTCATAAACTTGTGAACGGTTATGATACATTAGCCCATGCTGTAGGTGCCTCACGTTCACAAACTCAGGATTTAACAAGATTGGCGCAGCTATTTGGCGATGATTGGACTGTCGTGCGCGCCGACTCTATTGTTTCATCACATGAACGCAAGACTTGGAATGAGGTCGCTTTACGCCAGGTTTTTGTCGGTTGGATTGATGCAATCCAGGCAACCAATAGGTTGGATTGGGATTATGGGTCAGTAAGATCGGAGGTTGAGAACTGGATCACGTACAAAGGCGATCGCATCGATTTTGTGTTGAGCGCAACGATGTTGAGGCCCGACAACACTGACTAAGCGTTTTCACCCCGAACCTTCCCTGTCGTTAGGTAGGGCATGTGGCCTGTGTTGACAAAGTGCAACGTAGCACGAATTTCAAACATACTTGTCTAGGAATGTTTGCAACAACGTGCGTGACCACCTAAACTATCTCGCTATATCTGATGAAATTTAAGGCATTAACCAAAGTGTTTCCGCGTACTTTTTTGCACCTGGTATATAAAAACATCGTGCGGGTTATTGGCTGCACCTTGAGCTGTATGGTTATAAGCCATGACCTTCCCGCTGCTGAGTCTGGGTTTGGCGTTTATCTGCTTGGAAGCAAGGGCCCGGCAGCCGGATATCTGCCACCAAGTGGTTTCTATGTTGCCTCTCAGCAGTTCCATTACCGTGGCGACTATTCAGGGCCAATAGGTCTAGCGCCTGGCATCACATCAGATGCACAACTCCATGTCGCAACAGATTTCAACATGCTGTCGCCAGTTTGGATCACAGATACTAAGATCCTTGGCGGTCGTCTTGGGTTTTCTGCCACACTTCCTGTTGGCGAGGTCGACGTTACCTTAAATACGCTTGGCACCCACACCAAGGAAACTGGATTCTGGGTTGGCGACCCACTTATTTCAGTTTTCGCAGGGTGGGCCTATCAAAAGTTCCATTGGAACGCCGGCATGACTGTAGTCGCTCCGATTGGTGATTACGATCCTGATAGACTCTCAAACCTATCTTTGAACCGGCCTGCAGTAGATCTGTTCGGCGCGTTGTCTTGGATTTCCCCAGAGGCCGGTGTCGATATCTCAGGCGCCGTTGGCATCACGATAAACGGTGAGAATACTGCCACCAACTATCGCTCGGGCACGGAGCTTCATGTTGAATGGGCCATTTCCAAGTATTTTTCGCCACAACTTTCGCTTGGCATAATGGGTTACCATTACAAACAGTTGGCACCTGATAGCGGATCTGGCGCGCACCTTGGCGGTTTTGAAGGTCAGGCAACTGCAATGGGAGGCTTTGTAAATTATCAATTTCAAATTGATAAAAGTGCGGTCTCCCTCCGTTTCCAAGCTTTACAAGAATTCAATGTCAAAAACCGTTTTGAAGGATCGCCTGTTTCCTTGCATCTTGTTGTTGACCTAACACCGTCGCCTCGGTTGTAGAATTTATTGGTGATATTACGACAAATTACGATGGCCTGCGTTGAGGTGATTGCACCTCAAGAGCGGACGTTTATGAGGGAATTCTGTTGCAAAACTCTTGCTTTCTTGAGGATTGAGAACGTGATTCCGTTTTCCTACTGATTTGCAGGAGGACGATGCGATGATGGGGTTGCTAGAGGCAGATCAACGGCAATTTTTCTACGACTTCTGCCTTGATGAGGCGGTTCCAGCTGATCACTTGGTGCGCAGGATCGATGCGGTTCTGGATTTTGGCTGGCTGCGCTCCAAATTGGCCCGCTTTTACTCTCACACAGGTCGCCCGTCGATTGATCCTGAACTGATGCTGCGGATGTTGATCCTAGAGCACGCCCACTGATTGAACCTAAGTTCAACGTTCTCTAGAGCGTCTGTGCCTTGTCTCGTACCAGTGAAGCTATTTGCGCGACGCTCTAACTGCCAAACGAATGCACCGCTGGATTAAATTCAACGCACCAACCGCAGATCGCCACCAAATACTCAGTATTTCACCGCCCCGCAGGCATGAATAGCCGATGAATGGGGCATTCCACAGCGGTTCAACGGCCCGGCTCTAGGGTTCAACCTGGGTGTTAATCCAGTGGGAACCGAGGAGCTAATCATGTCTGCAAAACTCTTATGCGCGACCGCCATCATGGCGATGGGATCTTTTACGTTCATCGACACAGCCGATGCGCAACGACGCGGCGGTGCCGAACGCGACGGAAATAGAACTGTTGAAGCGGGCGGGAGACGCGGTGGCGCACGCCAAGCACGCGGCCAACGTCGCAACGCGCAAACCAATCAAGCCCAGCGCCAAACAACCAGGGCCGCACGCGCCAATCGCGCACCAGCGCGCGCTGTTCAAAGACAGGCCGCGCCAAGAGCAGCTGTCAGAGCTGGCCGCAACTTTAATCGTCCTAATCGCCGTTCGGTCAATCGCAATCGTGTCACACGTGGCTGGCGTCAAGCCCGCCGCTGGGCGGCACGCAGATGGGGCGCACGTCCCTACATTAATAACCACGGTTGCACCGCAGTTGCACGCCGCGCCAACGGCAACGGACGCGTCATTCGCGGTGTTCATGGCGAAGGTTTCGGACGGCGTGCCTGCCGCAAAGCGCTCAATCGCTGTGAGAACCAACTCTTCTACCGACAGGCCCAAGGCCGCAACCGCTACGCCGCCTGTGTGGTTGCCTCGCGCTAACACGGGAACTTCTTGAAACTTAAAAACCGCCCGCCCAGTGCCAAGCACTGCGGCGGGCGGTTTGTTTTTTTGGGGTGGTGGTGGGGGGGGGGGGTGACGTTGGATATCCAAAGGGACGCCCACGCGCGAAGCGCTACCAAGGCGTGACTTTGCCAGCTTCTTCAATAGCGGCAGCTTGGTAGCGACGCTGATTGAACCATTTCTCAATGGCTTCAATACCCTTGCGCTTGCTGGCCTGCATTTCACGCCCACCTACATACTGAAACTGTATACGATCCACCTCGGCTTTGCGCACATCACCGTCAGACTTTAGCTCAGACATGACATTTGAAAAAACATCCCGCTCAAGTGCCGCTTCATTCAGCCGACGAACATATCGTTCAACAAGCAAATCATTTGCTTGCTTTTGGGTGGCCCGCGTTTTGCTCTTGGACTTAACTGTGTAGAGCTTCCGCATCTCATCAAAAAACTCTTCGGCGGACATATCCTGATGGCCGTCAAAAATCGTCAATAGGTCTTCCACGTCGTCGGCGGCCTTGGTGGCGCCAGCGGCGGTAAAGATGTCTTCCATCTCTGATAAGGCTTCAATCAGATCCTTGATCTGCATTGATCCAGTCCTCGCTTGGTCTGTCATTTGCGGGACGCGATACTCCGAATCGATTTAATTCTTACTTTGCGCTCTTAGCGCGAGTCGCCTTTTCATGATGTTGCTTGACGAACATTTTCACAGTTTTACGATCAAATGACGCCAAATTTTCGGCCAAAAGCCTCAGCAAATCACCTTTTTGGGTGTGACCACTTGGCCCGTGCATGCTGGCAACCTTTTCTAAAACGCCACGGAACTGTTCAACTTTCATGCTGCCACCCGCAATCCAATACGCTCTGCGATCTCATCACCAAGGGGGTCCATGATACCTTCTCGGAAGGCTTTATCTCGCAGATAAGCAATATCTTGACCCGCCAAGCCTGCAATCGCAGCTAGTCTTGGAATGTTTTGATTGAAGATATGTGGTGTCACATTGTTTTTTTGCAAGTCGTCCCTTACTGAGTTTAGCGCCTGTACCTCCAGACTTCCGAGTTTACGAAGCCTCGACATATTCACCACAACCCCAGCGAAATTAAGATTCGGATTCAATTTTAGCCTTAGGTCACGTATATGATTGGCGAACCTTGCAACTGCTTCCGATGAAGTTAAGTCCGGTATTGTTGGAATAACAACATGGTGGGATGCAGCATAAGCATTTATTCCTGCGGTAGTCATACGTGGTGGAGCATCAATTACGACCACATCATACTTGTCACGCACTTCACTTGAAACTAACACTGACCCAAGATTAAACCTTATATCTTTATCGACTTCACCTAACAACCATTGCAACATCAATCTATTTTCTAAGCGCGAAAGGTTGTACGATGCTGTCAGAAGGTCAGTGTTTGGCAAAATGTTGTTTAATGGCTTGGCAATTTCAATAAGTTCCCTGCCGTCTGCTTTTCCACTTATGAACCTGTCAGAAAGTGAACCCGAAAAATCAAGACCTGCGGCCTGCGTGAGCGAAGCTGACAAAGAGCCCTGGTAGTCCAGATCAATGGCTAGAACGCGCTTTTTTAAATTCTTAGATAGGTAAGCTATCAGATTTGCTGAGAGCGTAGTCTTGCCAACCCCACCCTTCAAATTCGCAACCGTAATAACGCGCGTGGTGGTTTCGTGAAGTTTTCGGAAATATCCATCATCATGGGGTTGGGGAGGATACAGCTTCCAAAGCTCATCTTCATCACCAAAAAGTGCCTCACGAACTGAATCATATTTAACTACGACTTGTCGTAATTCACGTACTTTGGCTCTGGCATTCTTAAGAGTCGTTGCAGCTTTCTCAAGCTCAGCATTCTTGTTGATTTCTAGCTTGTCTAATTCAGCCTTTTTTCCATTTAGCCCATCAATAGCTTCATCTCTTTCACGCTCGACCTTCTCAAGTTTTTCGGGGCCTCTTGATCTTTCAAAATACTGTCCGATCTTAAAAACTATCGGTGCGCCCGCAGAAAATAAGAAAGCAATTATGCTAAAAAGACCTGGATGCCCTTTTACTAGGTCGAAAACCATCTGTATGTCGTCCACACCATACCCCCTACGCAAAACAGACAAACTAAAATACTCAGCTCAAACCTAAGCAAAAGAACTGGCGCGTGTACAGAGCGAGTCTTCTGAATTCGTCGCCTCACGCCAAAAATTCTTATCCCCCTGCTCACTACGCGCCCTTAAACTCTGAGCCATCCCACTTGGTGGTTCGGGGGCCACGCGATCGAACCTGTTCGATCGCGCTTTTTTGTTACCCGTAGGATTCACGTCACTGTTTGACCTTTAGCAAAGTCAAGCAGTGACGATCCTACAGCGGGCGCGCGCCGGTGTCTTGATACAAGTGGGAGGTGGGGGTCACCGGCTCGGGGCATAGGCTCTGCCGAGAGACCGTCTGCCGCCATCGATCTTGTACGTTGGTGATGCCTTTTGGGATGCAAGAGGACACCTGTGGTGGTCACCGCCCCTCACCGGCGGAGCGGCTGAGGCTGCATCCGACTGACACTTATAACGGCCCGGCCGTTCCGCTCCCCGGACTTACCGGGACAGGCACTCATAAACCTTCCGATGTCACAATCGCGAGGCACGCGCGGCTGTGCGGCCATCAATGACCCCACGAAAAACAGCGCGCTCGCAGCCCGGCGTGCGCACCAACGTAAACACCCATCCAACGCACCTTGTGCCAAGGCTGCATCTTTGATGGAGCCTTGCCCGTCGTGAACCCAATCTGATCCGGCTTGTGCGTTTGGTGTTTGCAGCAGACAAAGGCTGGTAAATGTTAAAACGGCTGAAAAGATAACGGTCGAACTTGATTGAAGAACTGATCCGTCCACGCCTTGGCTACCAGTTCGTTCCCACATGTCTCAATTCAAAACACTTCAGGCCAACACAATACTAAGAGGTTTGCGCTAGGTTCACAGAGAATTTCTTGAATAAAGGTCGGTTGGAGCGCCCCCACGATGTCACTCAGTCAAATTTCAAAAGGTATTGGCTCATACGTTTCAAAAGGTATCGGCTCATACGGCAAGATGAAGCTGATCATCTTCCTTGGCATTTTCGTATTCGTATTCGGCAAAGGCCTGATCTCCGATATTGGCCAGGCCTTCAGTTCGACGGTGACCGCAACCATCACCGATCGCATCAAAGAATGTCGGGCAAGGATCCAGAATTCGCCAACGTCCAATACGCGCGTCACGATGCCGTGCAAGCAGGCAGACGCGCTGAAACGTGCCGATCAGACGCACAAAACACGCGTTTACAAAAAAACCTATGTCGTGCTGAGCTACACGCTTAAGAATGGCATCAAGCACACCACACGCGTGCGCGAGCATAAGGTGCGGGCGCGCAAATTGCCGATCGGCAGCGAGATCCAAATTGCCTACGATCCGCGCAATCCAAACAAAGTGAAACTCCCGAAATCCTTATGGAAAATTTCCAAGAGCGCGCTGTGGCTTGTCGGCAGCGTGTTGGCGCTGGCGCTGGCCTTCTTTGGGCACCAGACGCTGACCACCTTCTTTAAAAATATCAAACGACCACAAGGGCGTTCCGGTGATCGCCGCACCATTGATGAGATCATGGCGCACGTAGAAAATTACATGAAACGCGACACCGCACCGTCTGAGACCAAACACAGTCAAGTCAGGCCTAAGCCTGTCGCCCGTCCGCGCGCCCGCAAAAAAACGGCGCCGATCCCCAAAAGAGGCGGCGTTGTCAGTAAACGGCGCGGTGGTCTGTTTTGGTTCACGGGCTAAAACGTTCGCCAATTTTCCAAGCCAGAGGCGCAGCATAATAATAAAGCCCCCACGATGAGCAGGGGCTTTATTGGTTTCATTCGGCGCGGCCAGGGCGCGCTCTAACCTGTTGTTTTTGATCATGTGTCCGGGCGCAAAATCACCCAACACAAGCCTGCGCAGTGTTGGTGAACTAAATGCCAACATTGCCTAAAGGCATGTTGGGCCAACACGGGTTTACCCAGTGTTGGCAACTTTAATGCCAACATTGCCTAAAGGCATGTTGGGCCAACACGGGTTTACCCAGTGTTGGCTACGTTAAAGAATCCCAACACAAGCCTGCGCAGTGTTGGAAACTTTAATGCCAACACAAGCTTGCGCAGTGTTGGAAACATAAATGCCAACACTTCCTAAAGTCGTGTTGGACCAACACGGGTTTACCCAGTGTTGGCAACATAAATGCCAACACTTCCTAAAGTCGTGTTGGCCAGACCGGCCACCACTTTTGGCTCGAACATGAGCTAGCTGCCAGCTCCGATGGGAAGCGTTTTCTTCCACTCTTTGCCCTCGGTATCCTCGGCGCGGAACGTCATCGTTTCTGCACCATTGGTACGGAAGTCAAATTCGATGAACGGGTTTTGCGACATGGTGATCGAACCATCCATCTCGAATACCAAGTCCGAGCCTTGCCACGCTTCGATCTTATTGACCATCATCAGCGGCACATACAGCAACGTCTGCTGATCCAACACCATACCGGTATGATTGGGATGATTCAGTTGATAGGACACGCGTTGTGTTTGGTTAGACTGCGTAGCGGGCTTGGACAACAACAACAATCTCATCTTGCCCATGTTGGCCTTGATCTCTGCAGGATCACCGGCAGGCGGGGCAGCGCACGACGACTGACCACCGGCAAACTTGACGTGTTGTGCAACGACGTAGAGTTTGCCGCCTTCCGTTTCGACAACGATATGAACGTCAGACGCTTCGTTCAGGCGAATGTTGGTTGCAAAGTTGGCGCGGCTGCGTTTTTGACCAAGCGTAAAGCGCGCTGCAACTGGAGACGGATTGTTGTCGACCACAAACGCAATGGTTTTGATGATTTGGTTGTCAGTGAGGTTGATGTCTGCCTGCAAGCGGGTCTGCACCAAATCTTCAGGGCGATAAGGCGCTGTCAGCTTAATGACGCGGGCACCATTGAGCATCTCGCGCGAGCCATAGACTTCCTCGCGAATGCTATCCCATGCCTCGCCCGCCGTGACAGGCTGAGACCCCAACACGGGAAGGGCAATCCCAGCGCTCAATAGAAGTGCGAATAGGGTTCTTGTAGTCATAGCCACCTCATGTCTCACAAATCAGCACGGATTGCGGCGAACTGTCTGGTCAAAAGGGCCATGTGTCAACGATCGAAGCGCAAATTGGTGACCGTTTTCATGCTGTTTTCAGGGGTTTTGTGACTGGATCACTGAGTTTGGCAGGCGTTGTTTGGCCACGATGCGCCCTAGATGGCTGCAACCGGCCGCCAACCCGCTGATTGGGCCTCGGCTTCGGAACAAAACCAATGTTCGCCTTTGCGCGTATTGATCCGCACGCGCTTATACCAAGGGCTCCACGGCATATGATAGACGCGACCACGTTCTGAAATGTTGCCTTTGATCGGGCAGTCTTTCGGCGCAGCCTGTTCCGAGACTTGCCATTTCTGTGCACGAAACGCCCAAGCCGTTTGTGTCTTTGCCCGCCAGATGCCGCGTTTTTTTGCGCGCGCAATCTTTTCCTCGGCAACGTAGGTCGTGGAATACTTTGTAAATGCCCATGCATGACCTGCGCGCACCATGGCTGCATTCAAGTCCTGATTCGCCGCAAAGCAGATGCCGATCATACGACCGTACTTGTCACTGCCCTGTGACACACATCGGACCGGTTGATCATTGATGAGTTTTTTTAGCGCACGGGTTGCAGATCGACCGCAGCGCCAGGTGAACGCCAGCCACGACCGCTTGCAGAGCTGGCTGCGTTCCGGAGCGTCAATGCCCTCTAAGCGTACCCGAACGCCTGAAATATCGAGGGTATCGCCATCAACAACCCGGGCCAGTCCGGTAATCTGGCCGGTAATCTGGCCGGTAACGTCTTGGAGCTGATCGGCGCTTGCCGGCCCGGCCAATCCGGTTGCCAGGAGCAGCAACACAAGGAGGGGGATCAGCACGAGTCGTCTATAAGTTGTATATGTCATAACAGATTCATCCATAGGTTGAATCTGCGTGACTCGTGTGCCCAAAACGAGACGTAAATTTGTCACCCGTGCGGCCGGGCGCCAAAACCCCGGAAAACGGCAAAAACAGCGTTCTAATCGGCGAAAAAGTTATATGTGTGAGCAGGCCCTTATGGCTGCTGATGACCACAATTCTCAGTATGATCAAATCGAATTGGATGAGTCGCCCTTGGCACGCGCCCATGGCCGGTGCCAGACACTCACTAAACCCGTTGATGCGAGACCGCAGACCATGACTGATCCACGCCGACCAGGTCCGCCGCCCCTGGAAACCTACCCAAGCTTTGAAGAGCGCGCCTACGGCCATGGTTCACAACCGCAACGGCCACCGCCTCTGACGGCACCGCCGCGCCATGACGGTGGACCGCCCAGACGTTGGCGTAAGAAGCGCTCAGGTCTGGGAACAATTTTGTTCTTGCTGCTACTTGGCGTGATTGCGGTTGGCGCTGCGGCGGCTGTGTTTTTGATCTCCAACCCACCAACAGAGCTCATTCGCGCGCAACTGATTGATCAGGTGAAAGCACGCACCGGCCGCACACTATCGATTGCGGGCCCCACCAAATTCACCGTCTTCCCCTCCATTGGCTTGTCGATGAAAGACGTGACGCTGTCGCCACCTCCAGGCATGTCCGGTGCGGCGTTTGCAAAGATGGCCGGGCTTGATGTGTCCGTGCGCCTGCTGCCGCTATTGAAGCGTGAAGTATCTATTGATCGCTTGGTACTTCAGCAGCCGGTGATTGATTTGCGCGTTGATAAATCCGGCGCCAAGAGCTGGGATTTTGCCCACTTAACCCACGCCGCACCGCTGATTCGCTTTGCGCAAACGAATGGTACTGCGTCGGATGCGCCCGGTGGCCTGCCAACCGACGCGCAAGACTTCCTCAAAAATTCGAGCCGGGGGCGCAATCAACAACCCAGCACACAAAAGCTGACCCAATTGCGCCAACTCCAATTGGCTGATGTGCGCATCATCAACGGCACCGTCCGCTATCACGATGCACGCAGTGGCGCCAAACAACACCTTGGCGCGGTAAATGTCCGCCTTGGTCTCGATAACATTACTGCCCCCCTTGATGCCAAGGGTAGTGTCGTATGGCGCAAAGAAGAAATTGATTTCACTGCCAAGCTCACCTCGGTTGATCACGTTCTGCGCACCAAACCGGCGGACCTCATTCTCAAGATGGCAAGTGGTCCGGTGTCTGGTCGTTACGATGGATCAATACATATTGCAGATCTCATTGCTGCCAAAGGTGCGGTTGCACTCAACAGCCCGTCACTGCGCAGGTTGGCGAAATGGGTCGGGTCAACATTGCCGCCCGCACGCGGCTATGGGCCCTTGCAATTGAGTGGCTTGCTTGAGTCCAAAGGCACTACGCACCGCCTTACGTCGGCCAAACTCGACCTCGATAACCAACTGGCAAAAGGATCTGTTTCTGTAAAAACCGGCGGTGTACGGCCCTACGTAACGGCCAAACTCACACTGTCTCAATTGGACCTCAACAATTATCTTGGCAATGGACCGTCTGCCGCACCGGCACCAAGAGCGGCACCTGCCAAAGCGCCAGCAGCGCCTAAGGCAAAACCAAATTCGATTGAAGATTTGCTCGGGCCGACAGGTGCACGCGTCAAAGGCTACACCCAACGCAGTGGCTGGAGCCGCGACCCAATCAATGCCGCAGCGCTTGGTGCCGTTGATGCCAACGCCGACCTCACCATTGGGCGTTTGTTCGTCAACAATTTAAAAATTGGGCAGTCCGATCTCAACGTCAATCTTAAAAACAAGGTTCTCAAAACGACACTTAAGGATCTTGATCTTTATGGCGGACGCGGCAAAGGCGTTGTCACCGCCAATGGGTCTAGCGGTAAGAGTATCGCAATTGGTGCCAATCTCGCTCTGACCGGGATTGACGCACGCCCTCTATTGAAAGATGCAGCCGATCAAGATTGGCTTGCCGGCAAAGGCAATGTGTCACTGGCCGTCACTGGTAACGGTGCCTCGCAAGCCCAGATCATGAACACGCTTAATGGCAATGCCAACATCAAGTTTAACGACGGTTCAATTGTCGGCATCAATATTCCGAAATTGATCCGTGGTGTCAGCCAAGGCAACTTCACCGGTCTGTCTGGCTCGTCGGCTGAACAAACCGATTTTTCAAGCCTCACATCAAGCTGGGCTATCCAGAACGGCGTCGCGCGAAATCAGGATTTGCAGCTTATTAGTCCTTTGATGCGTGTAACTGGCCAAGGCTCTGTCATGCTCGGTGCGCAGCAGATCGATTACCTCTTGAGACCGAAACTCGTTGCCAACCTCGAAGGCCAGGGCGGTGCCGATGCTGGCAGCGGCCTGGAGATCCCCGTGCGTCTCAAAGGGCCTTGGGCCAAGCCGAGCATTCAACCTGAAATTGGTGACATCCTAGCCAATCCGGGCAAGGCAATTGACGCGGTTAAAAATCTTGGCAAGCAATTCAAGGGCAAAAACGCCGGTGAGCTATTGGATGGGCTTCTTGGCGGCGGCAGTAGCGGTGGCGACAAAAAAGCAAACCCTGCAGGTGATTTGCTTGACCGGTTCCTGCGTTAAAACGCCCCGCTGTTGTGCGACTCAACTGTCAAAAAACTTGTGTCTTAACGTTATGTGGAAGTTGAAAAGAAGTTTTTCTATCAGAAAACCAATTTTTTCCTTGCGATGAACCCAGAGCTACACCATATGGAATGCCTCCGTTCGTCCACCTGCCCTAAAGCGCAAGGACACAATCCCCAAGCCAATGAAGGTAAGGAGCGGGCGGGTCACTCTATCTGCTGGTTGGGGAGGGTCTCATGGCCTACGAAGACGCCCTCTTCCAATTGGGGATGGACTTGACTCGTTCAAGCACCGCCCAAAAGGAAGAATCTATTGCCGAAACATACGATCCAATCGAGGAACGTAATGACTTCTTTATCGAGCGCGATGGCGTTCGGTTTGCCGGACACCATCTTCTGATTGATGTCTTCGGCGGCAATAAACTCGACGATCTTAAACACATCGAAAAAACGCTAAAGCGCTGCGTAGAGATTGCAGGCGCCACGCTGTTGCATATTCATCTGCATCACTTCACGCCAAATGGTGGTGTTTCGGGTGTCGCTGTCCTGTCGGAAAGCCACATCTCGATCCACACTTGGCCAGAAGCAGATTATGCCGCTCTTGATGTGTTCATGTGTGGCGATGCCAAGCCTGAGCTTTGCGTAGATGTCCTCAAGCACGCTTTTGAAGCGCGTGACGTGGTTGTGAAACCGTTCAAGCGTGGTGAAGAGCTAACCGAGCTTGAGTGGTCAAACGCTGCCGCCAAGACGCCGCCTGTGCGCTTGAAAGCTGTGCAAGCTGCTTAGAGGTTAGACGACCACAACGCCTTGCACCCACTCAAAGACACAAGCGGGCTTCATCACGGATACACATCGTATCTGCGCTGAAGTCCGCTGTCGTTTTTGCGTTATCTCAAGCGCTTACGAGATCCGCAGCATCAAGACTGAAATTTTGACCTGACCTTTGGAGACCCACCCCCTGACCTTTGGAGACCCACCCAATGAGTGACCGCTGGATTGAGGAAACGTTTCATGCCGATTGGAAGACAGCCATGCGTGCTGATGAAGTGCTGCATGAAGTAAAGACCGAGCATCAGGATCTGGCAATCTTCAAGAACAAGACCTGGGGCACGGTCCTCATTCTGGATGGCGTGTTTCAACTCTCCACCGCAGACGAGTTCGTCTATCACGAGATGATGGCGCACGTGCCGTTGTTCGCGCTTGACGCCCCAAAAAACGTATTAGTTATCGGCGGCGGCGATGGCGGCGTGCTGCGCGAAGTACTCAAACACCCAAGTGTTGAAACTGCCACGTTGTGCGAAATTGATCGCGCAGTGATTGATCTATCGCTGAAACACTTCCCAGAAATTTCAAACGGTGCGTTTGATCATGCCAAGGCCAACCTCGTAATCGCTGATGGCTATAAGTTTGTTGAGGACGCGCAGGCAAAATTCGACGCCATCATTGTCGATTCCTCCGAACCCATCGGACCATCCGCCATCCTGCACACGCGCGAGTTTTTCGCGGCTTGCCAATCGGCCTTAAAGCCTGGCGGCGTGTTGGTCGCACAAAATGGTCTGCCCTTTTTCTTTCATGACCATCTCGGCGGCACGACGCGCGTATTCGCTGCGCTGTTTGAAAACGTGGCCCCATACCTGGCCCATCAGCCCTGCTACTTTGGCGGCCCGATTGCCATCAACTTTGCAACCGACAACGCGGATGCAGCCAACGTGACACCCGAAGAACTTGCTCGACGCCAAACGGATCGTGGCATCACTGATCTCAAGTATTGGACACCAGCCATGCACATGGGCGCCTTTGCACTTCCAGCTTATGCCGAAGACGTCGTCAACGCAGCCATCAAAGACGGCCGCGCGCAAGGTGACAAAGCCCAAGGCTACGCGACCATGAAAGATGTGATGGCTGGGTAAACCTTGCTGTTATTAAATGTCAGTATAAAGATAAAATTCGTTGATTTGCCCGCACTCTTGGGTTACATAAATACAGAGTGAGTACTTCCGATACTCACAGGTCTGGAACATTTTCTGACAATGTCCTTAAAAACAAAATTGAACATATCCGATTGGCTCACTGCCTTTCTAGCCTTATTCATCTTAATCCTTTCGCCACTGAACATTGCCCGCGCCAGTGAAGGCGCCGTTCAAGAGTTTCACCGCGCTGCCTACAGTGGAGATTTTTCGACGGGGATCACAAAACTCAAAACTATAGTCGATCACGATCGCAAGGATACAGAAGCCATTTTTGCATTGGGAGTGCTTCAAGTCTTTGATGCCCTCACCAATTTCTACCGCACCACCTACGAACATACCGGTGAGTTTGTTCCCACCAGAGTACCTTGGAATATTCTGAGATTGGGAGGCATACGCACGCCCAAAACGAAACATCAATCAACTGAAAAACATTGGTGGGCAGGGCCCCCTAATGCAAAACCCATGACCTATGAGATCTTGCGGAAACAGCTAGCGCAATTTTATAACAAACTAGCAGCCGCCGAAGCAACATTGGCATTGGTCGGCGAACGTCCTGTAAAACTACCGCTTCAATTTGCGAAGGTCTCGTTTGATCTTGATCGGGATGGTCACTCCACATCTCTTCGCAAAACGCTTGAAACATATAGACGTAAAAACAACAAATATTCAAAATTGGGTCCGTACGATAAGAAATTTGTTTTTGATACTGCTGACGCAGTTTGGCTGCGCGGTTATTGCAATCTGTTTTTGGCAGTCTCCAACTTGTATCTCGCTGTAGACTTTGAGAATAGCTACAACGCTACCGCTCACCTCGCCTATGGAGCCAAAGCGAATTTGTTAGGCCAAGTTCTGGCTGGGCAACTTGGCCAAGATCGAGCAAAAGAAGAAATTCAAGGAGAGATCGACAAACTTAACTCTGAGCTCAAGGCATTGCCGCGCACCAAGACCTGGCGGGAGCAAAAAGCGCTGCAAGAAAAGCTCAAAGCTATGCCATTCACTCCGCCTAGATCTGCTATAGAGCGCGAAAAGTTGCAGGCAGAGCTCAAACTGTTGATTAAAGATCGCAAAGAAAACATTAAAAAGAGAGGGGAGATCCTGAAAAAGAGAAGACAATTGACTGCTGAACGAGACGGCCCGTACTATTTGACTTTCCTGGATTCAGTTGCCGCAATTCATTCCTTGGATTGGCCTGTTGTTGATCCAAATCGGCTCCGAAATATTCGGAAGCACTTGCTGAAAACATTGGAACTAAGCAAAAAAATGTGGCGATTGGTTCGTCAAGAAACAGACGATGATTACGAATGGATTACGAATGCCAATCAAACATCGTCATCTAAAATAATGCAGGTAACGGATAAGAAGATAGACAGCTGGATGGCTGTGGTTTCAGTTTTGGAAGACCTATTAGAAGGTAAAAAATTACTCGCTCATCCGCGTTTCAAAAAAGGAATAAATATACGAAAAATATTTGAAACAGCCACGCGCCTTGATTTCATTTTTTTTGTAACTGGTCATGGTGCGCTACCATATCTCGAAGATGGTGACATTATTGATCGCAATACCTGGCAGAAAATGCCCGCACCACTTGGGAAAGATCTCCAATTCTTCACACTCTGGTCCCACTGAGAAGAGTCACAAACTTTGCTAGACACCTTTGTTCAAAACGGGCCTGCTATTGTGCAACATGGTCCAACTCTCTGAACGCTACGCGACCATGAAAGATGTGATGGCTGGGTAAAACGCGCGGCAATCGCTAAACAGCACCCCCCTTGAGCCTTGAACTATGCTACGCTTCGATGGGGTACAGTATTGAAACAGATACGGAAGCCTGTGCTCAACAGGAGGGAAAAATGAAAAAAATGAATTTCGGTTTTGCCGTTGGCGCAGCTTGTTTGGTAACTGCCATGAGCACGGCTGCAATTGCTGCAGACTGTAAACGCGTTGGAGCCGTTGGTGATGGCCTGACCAAGGGTATTGCCACACTCATGTCTGAAAACGGTTTGAAAACCGTCATCGCATCAAAAGGCCGTACGGGTCAGGGGGCTGTTACTACGAAGTGCGAAGACGGTACATTTTTAACGCAATGCCGCTCCAGCCAACTCGCCTGTAAATAGCGGGTCGGGTTTTACTGAACGATCAAGAGACCAGACGCGAAATTCCGTGTTTCACGATACGCGGATGAAGTGTGCGTGTAGAATGGAAATATTTGTGACGCGCTGGTTGTCACCGCCGACCAGCATCCCCACCGCTTAAGATCGCGCGCATTCTCAAAGTGATCGTACTAATCGTCTGCAAGACGGTCGGGACGTTCGACATTTACGTCTTCCCACATCGGGTAGTCCTCATCTACCACCGTTGCGCGCATCGATACTGCTTTGATCTGGCTGCCACTATCAACCTGCTCAAGCGACACACGTGATCCAATGGACGGGTAGGTCCGCAGGCTACGCGACCCGGGCGTGTTTGAGATGCCGGGCTGCCTTGATGGACATGACAAGTCACTAGGAACGTGTAAGACCGGCAACAATTCAGATGAACAGAATGACTTTTCTAAATCAATGGTATCTCTTAATGTATTTATTTGGTTGATACCTTATCCCACTTGCGCTGATAGCGATGGCCAAAATAGTTATCGGATCTTCATATGTACGGATCCTAGCCCTAATATCATTGCTACTTACGCTGTATCTTAGTTGGTATATCATCTGGCCTCAGATTAGCCCGCCAGGACATCCCAGGTATATATCGGGACATGAGTTTCACGCATTGGGCCAACGCGGTTATTATTTTGGACTATCAACAGCTCTTCTATTGGCAACGAGCCTGCTCCCGAATTCTAGTTGGCGCGTTTTGGATTGGATTTTGTCCGGCTTCGCGGCAGTTACCTTGGCCGCTGTTGTAGTACGGGGTTCCTGAGAACTTTTCGTTGGCATGACCGCTTTTGGCTCAGGCTGTGTGAAAAGAGCGGTCGTGATATGACATGGCATGGCATGGCGAGCCAATGTCAGCTTCGTCCAAAAGCGGAAAGTCGCTGATTACGGGCGACGCTCACTTTTGACCCAGCCTGTGTAAAAACGCGAATGCTGATATGATTCCTACTTCCTTTGCGGGGGAGGATCAGATGAAGCGGTTTATTGAGGGTGCGGATCGCATCCAAAGCACTTTATTTCCCGAGTGTCTGGAAGACTGGATCGACGATGACAACCCGGTTCGGGTGATTGATACCTTCATCGATGAACTGGATCTTGGTGCACTTGGCTTTGCCAGTGTTGATCGGAAGGCCACGGTTCGCCAACGAGCGCAATGGGGAGTTTCGCAACACTATCGGCCGAGGCTGTGTGGAAACGCATATTCACTACGTTTGCTGTTGGTAAAAAAAGCGGACGCAACTAATCCCCACTCTGTCTTCTCACATTAAACTCTGACCCATCCCGCTTGACCGTTCGGGGATCTGGGTGCGCGCCGGTATCCGTTTGCAAGCAGGAGATGAAGGGGTCGCGGCTCGGGGCATAGGCTCTGCCGAGGGACTTTCTGCCGCCATCGATTTCGCACGTTGGTGAAGCCCACGGGATGCGCGGGCAATGATGCGGTGGTCACCGTCCTTTCATCGGCGGAGCAGCTTGCGCTGCATCCGAAACATTTTTTAAGAGGCGCCGCTGCTCCGCTCCCCGGACACACCGTTGCTTCACGCGCAAACCTTCGGGCCTGAATGGTCGCGAGGTGACGTCGCATGCCCGCGCGGCAATCGACCCAAATCGACGTGCGTGCGCTGTCATTCCGGCCTTTTCCAGTGGAATACGCCCAGAATCCATTGACTTCCATAAAAATCCATATCCTGCGTCAGGAGGTCAAGCGGTTGAAGACCGTTGAGACGCAGATGCTGGAGGCGCAAGACAGGCAGATCTCCCTCACTGATCCAGATGCCCGTTCGTCATATCGGAGACATGCTTCCAGCATGATGGCAACAAGTGGCCGTGGGTCCGGCGTTGTGGGCTACAATGTGCAAGCGGCTGTCGACACCGAAAACCATCTGATAGTGGTCCACGATGTGGCCAACATAGGCAACGACCGGGCCCAGCTCGCGAACATGTCCAAGAAGACGAAGGCAACGCTTGAGGTGGATAAACTCGATGTCGTCGCGGATCGCGGTTACTTCAAGAGTGAAGAGATACTGACCTGCGAGCAGTCTGGCATCACTGTCACGCTGCCCAAACCTCAGACTTCAAACAACGCCAAGAGGGGCCGCTTCGTCAAAGCAGACTTCCAGTATATCCCCAGGAACGACACCTACATCTGTCCAGCGAATGAAGTTCTGACGTTCGTGTCTCACAAGCGGGAACGTGACGGCCTTAACCTGCGGCGCTACGCGACCCGGGCGTGTGTCGGCTGCAAACTAAAACAACGCTGCACGACAGCTGCTCAGCGCGCGATTATCCGGTGGGAACACAAGCACGTTCTTGAAGACGTGCAGCGGCGTTTGGATAAAAATCCGCAGGCGATGCGGACACGCCGCGAAACGGTCGAGCATCCGTTTGGTACGATCAAGGCGCGGATGGGTGAAGCTCACTTCCTGATGAAGCGATTGAAGAACGTCGCCACCGAGATGGCGCTGCACGTGCTCGCTTACAATCTGACCCGGGTGATGAATATCCTCGGCATCAAACCGCTGATGGCGGCAATCCGGGCTTAAGGCGAGCCGTTATTACGCGCAACGCACTACATCGCCTGTCAAACGGGACATAGAAGCTCTGAAACACGATCAGATGAGCGAAAAACCCAAAATCACGAACCTGCCGACTATCGAAGATCAATGCGCAATCGTCCGAGAGTTTTTACACGCCCAAGACCCATGGCGGACAGAGGCATCTTGTTCGAAAGTCCTGCAGCTGAGCCTGATACTACATTGTTCACTCAACTGCCGGCGACAAGAAGACAACGATAAACTCCGATTGGACTGGACCAGTCGCTGGGGCAAGACGCTCGATCAGTTTAAAGTCTGTCTTAGATAGACTGCTAGTGAGCTGTTCACTTTTGATGGAGAACCATCTGCGGGAACGGGATTGTCCAGTTGTTGATATTACATGCCTCGACAAGCAAACGTGCAATCTCCCGCTCGACGTCCTCATAGCGATGGGCGAATTCCCCGGCTATGTCGGCCTCGACCTCGTAATCAATCGAAGAATCCCCTGCCCGAATAAGCTCAGCCTGCACGTGACGCACGCCTTTGCCGTCAAGAAGAACTTCGATACCGCGCTTTACGTGTTCGCGTATTTTTCTAGGTATCTCGTCCGTCGCTTCCGATTGATGGCGATAATCAAGCCCGAATGTAACTTCGACACGATATCCAGTAGATAAATTACGCGGCGCCTCGCTAATAAAGTCAGCGGTAGAATAGGTCACCCGCGCACCACCTAACTCAATAAGCTGGACGAGTTCTGGAGTTTGGATCGCCACACAGCCAATGCGGCCATCCTTGAGCTGCACCCAATCATTTTTCCGAGTTGGGAACCACGCCTCATTATCGGCGGCAGGGCGTGAATGCAACCCGACAAGTTCGCGGACTGGCAACGTAAACGTTCCACCTTCCAGTTCAGGATTGACCAGGTCTGTGTGGAAACCAAGATTTTCAACGCGCCAGGGCACGCCGGCCAGCATCACCCGCTCATCTTCTTGCACGGCCCCTAGGTTGAGCAGCAGGGTTGTTTGCTCAATGAGCGCTGGCAGCATTTTTAAACCGATCCAAGACAGCGCAATAGCGAACACGGACGTTAAACCGAGCAGTATCCAATCGTTAAAATAATTCAACACAAACATCATAGCAAAAAGCGAAATGATGATCGAAACAATCTGAAAAACTAAACTTGTCAACCGTACTGCAAAATTTCTCTTGACCCCCTGTCGTTTTCCGATTGACCCGACCGCATTGGCTACAAAACGGCACAAACTGAAGACCCCAAAAAATGCAATCAGGGACATAGCTATATTAAAGCCACGGTTGCGTAGAAAATTCGTTGCATATTGTCCGACCTCACTTGGGGCGTTGTCTTGTTCGGTGAGACGCAACTCCAATTGCTGTTCGGCCGTTTGAGCCAGGTCATTGGCTTCTTTATTCCGCTTTTGCCATGCACTTAGCAATTCGCTGAGATGTTTTTGCAGTTTTTCTGCATCGTTATCTGCAGCCTCGTTCTTAATATGGGTTTGCAATTGAGAAATTCGTTCAATCGCGTTTCCAGCAAGCTCTTTTTGCCGCGTGGCTTCCGATACAGTTGTGCGAAGTTGCTCGATCTGACGCGCACTTGAGGTTGCCGATTTCATCATCTTGATGAACGGTTCAGCCAGGGCACCAAGTTCAGATTCCAAATCAAAAGGCTTAGCGCTTTTATCGGAGAAGGCATCATCTGCCACACCTGTCGTTAGGGCGATCAGCCGCGCTTCGAGTTGGGATAGTTTGTCCTGTTCCGTCTTTATCTTAGCTTCCAGCTCCTTTTTGCTCGCTTCCTCCTTGGCGCTCTCCAGTTCATTCTTGAGGTTTTCTATGACCGTTATCTGCTCAGCCTTGGAATCAAGAAGATTTCCCAGTGTCCCCAACGCTTCCCGCGCCATTTCCTTGCGTTCTTTTTCAGCCTCCTCGTCGTTTTCCTCAGCGACTACCTGGCTTACTAAACTCGTTGGTAACGGCAAATCCGTCAAAAAGATGAGCATAGCCGCCAAGAACAGAAAGACTTTTCTACCTAAATTCATCACTTGTTGCGTTTCCCTCATTTCAACGGGGTTACATTTCCGAGAGCAGGCGTTGCGTCTAACAATTGCGTCTAATTCTGATGCAACGAATAGTCGATCCTTCTGTTCAAAAGCAACAAACTTATTTTGAACGTTGGGTAAATTTAAGTATGGGCGTGGGAACACCGCTAAACTTATCCAAAAATAAAAATTATAAATATATTTTCCTAGGAATTGCAGCTTTGTGTCCATCGCTGTCGACTGACAATACTTGTGTTCAATTGCCAGCCATTGTGGAGGGTCATGCCTCTCACGACTATTGTGGAAATCTACAAACACAATTTCTGACTAAATCAACCGAAAGAGCGTTCAATACGAATTCTAACGATTATTCCTGTTTATCGGCCAAGGACCGCTCAGGCCCATCGCGTCGCGTTGCATGGCTAGGCAATATCTGCTTCATCCAATAGCAGACATAGTCGGCAGGCCAGCTAAGTTGTGACCCAAAGCGGGGAGTCGTCCTTTCCATATGAAAGGAACTCTTACGATGTCCACTATCATACTAGAAGTATCGTACTAGAAGGCCTCCGCTCTCTCAATCAGGAGAAGCCTCTTTGGTTGAAGAAGCCAATGAGGAGGAGAATCTCCGGTGTAAAAATCTGATTGCGGTTGGAATCTGTTTCCCCGCCAATCAAATTTCAGGACTCACATCTCAATTTTTGCTGTTGCCTGAATCAAATTTCCAGACGCTGTCTGGTCAATGTGTGCTTCGAGGGTCTCAAAATAGTTTTGCAACACTATTGGTGCAAAGCAGGCTCTCAAGCCCAACGAGGTTAGCATTACATGCAATTGCGTTCACCAGCATCTGTGCCAGAATATTAATATACGCGATGAGACAGCGGTCAGTTTTATTGAAAGTATTTTTTCATTTCACTTTGGCGTGAAAGGAAGATTGCAGACCTGTGATCTGGGAAATTTTTTATCGATCCCTCACTCGTTATTTTAGTAATACTATCTGATTGCTAGCTAGATTTTGGTGGTCACAGTTATTGTTAAAGAGATCGACTTTACACGCACGACGACGCAGCATTATTCAAAATTCAAATGATAACTTCAGCTTGAAACTTCACTTCCAAATGTTCGTATCTGCTGTTGTGTTCGGAATTACCCGACGCAAATTAAAACAAACGTTGGAGATGATCATGAGACATTCACTCGAATTAAATAGAACAAAAAGGCCAATTGGTTCTGTCGCAAAAATGGCGATTGGAAAATCTATGCTGGTAGGCATATTACTTGCCATTGGAACGGCAGGTGTTGCAGCACAGAACACACCAGACACAGGTCTTTCTGGCAAAGTTATGAAGGACCATGGTGGCGTATCCGGAGGCAGCACGGCCAATCCCACAGCACGCCCAGATGATGATGGTGGTGGCATTCAACGCAAGGCAATGAAGGACCATCCAGGCTCGACGGGCGGCACAACAAGCAATCCACGTGCAAAATCAGACGCAAATAGTTTGCAGGGTGCTATCATGAAGGATCATCCTGGAGTTCAATAGAACTCGTGTTCTTAGTGGGTCCCCATTCCGGTTTCTGCACAGCAACTACCACCACGATGGTTGTCTCAGGAAACATTTAGTGCGGGACCCATTTTGTTGTTTTTGGTACGATATCATCCGCGCACCGGATGGCGGACGTGCTTGATTTTTCGCGGCTGGGCCAACACTTGAGCCTCACTATTGCCACACAGGACGTCCCTCGATCGATCCCGAACTGATGCTGCGAATGCTCATCCTAGAGCACGCCTAGCGTTTACTCAAACGCAGATAAGGGGCTCTAACACTTTGAACCTCAACACTGCGCAAGCTTGTGTCTCTTTGTTTCCCAACACTGCGCAAGCTTGTGTTGGGATTCTTTAACGTAGCCAACACTGGGTAAACCCGTGTTGGTCCAACATGCCTTTAGGCAATGTTGGCATTAAAGTTGCCAACACTGCGCAAGCTTGTGTTGGTCCAACATGCCTTTAGGCAATGTTGGCATTAAAGTTGCCAACACTGCGCAAGCTTGTGTTGGCCCAACATGCCTTTAGGCAATGTTGGCATTTATGTTTCCAACACTGCGCAAGCTTGTGTTGGATCTAGGCTATGTGTTTTCCATCCGGTCCGAGAGGTTCAAGGCAATCTTGCGTAGCGCTGGTTTTGTGGTTTGGGCCTTGAAGATTAAGGTTCCCGATCACTCAGTTTTTTTGTGTGCGCGTAATGAACGGTTCCGACAATCCGATTTACTGCGCACCGTGTTTAAAAACGTGGTTTCAGATTGCATCCAAGCGCAATTGGCAGGCGATGATCAGCAAAATTACGGAAAACGTGCCGTCCTAAGTGGTGATCACAGCCAACTACGAATGGCCGTAGCTCGCCAAATTTTCCTCAACATGCCTGCACTATTCAAAGCAAAATGACCTTGATTGCGGTGGCGACATGGTGGCGATTTTTTCAAGTTGACGAGGGTTATAAAATTTTTGCTTCAGCTAAAATGTAATGTGCTGATTTATATATGAAAAAATGGTACCGCCTCCCGGTCTCGAACCGGGGACCTCTAGTTCCACAAACTAGCGCTCTAACCAACTGAGCTAAGGCGGCAAACCATTGTTCTCGCAAGATAAATGCGAGTTTCTGAGGCAGTCAGTATCGCATAATCCGCATCTTTCTCACTTTACCGGCGATAAACCCGCAGGAAAACCCCTTTAAGGGTCCTCGACCTGAGGCCAAGTGAGCGCCATCAGATAGCGGCAAGTCATCGCCGGGGCAAGTGGTGGTGTGTCGCTGGTCCGCCAAAACCTGCCCCAAATACACTGTCGAGGTCCCATCCTGGATCCCAGCCGTGAACCCAACCCAGGTACCCCTCGTCTTTGACCTTGCAACACCGCACCATTGGTCAAACTATATTCACCTCATCTGCGTAAGATGCCCGCTTTGAAGCTCATCGAGACGGATCACTGCTCATGTTCGACGACAAAATCGAATTTGGAAGATTATTTGGCATCCCAATTGTGCTCGACTACGGGCTGATCCTACTGGCTGTTGTGTTTGGCCATTCCTATTTTACGTCCGGCAGTTTGGCGATGATATCTTATGGCCTACTGCTGTTCATCGGCGTTGTAATCTCCATTCTGCTGCACGAATTCGGCCATGCCCTTGCTGGCGCTTACTACGGTGTCCGCTCCAGTCATATTGAATTGCATGGCCTTGGTGGATTGTGCCACTTCACACGCGCACTGCCGCCTGAGCGATTAACGAATGTTGTTGTCCTTCTGGCTGGCCCTGCCGTTACGTTCCTCTTGTGGCTGGCGTTTAAGGGCCTAGCAATGATGGCCTATGAGTTGCCAGCTAATGCTGGCTTTGTAACAGGCGTTAATCAGCTGGGCACTTTGATGGCCCAACTCAGCATGATCAACTTCTACTTGCTGATATTCAATCTGTTACCGGCTCACCCATTGGATGGCGGTCGCACTGTGGCGCACATCATTTCAAAATGGGTCGGCTATGATCGCGCAATGCGGTTTATCGCTTACACCGGCACGCTAGTCACCGCATGGCTGGTCTGGCAAGGTATTCAGGGCAACACCTTCATGCTGGTAATTGCTGTGTTCTTGTTTCTATCAAATCTCAGTGTCCTTGATACACACGGTGGTCCGCGCTGGCGACGTCAGAGCTAACACCCTCAAGGTGTGCTGAGGGTCGGTCCTGGAGGCCCAGTGCCGCACCCGGAAGCTTGAGGCACGTCTGTCATTTTTCTGCTCACACGGGCTTCTCCACAGAACAAATTTGAGCTGGCCGCATAACCCCTGCGCAGCGCCGCTAGCGCGGCCCAGCGAGTACTGTAAACGGGCTGCCGAATCATGATGAAAAACAGGGCATGGCAGCCACAAAATCAAAATCAGCCAAAGCCCGCCGCAAGCCCAAAAAGACGACCTCCAAGGGCAGCAAATCGGCTGCGCGATCAAAGGCCTCAAAAAGCCCAGACATGGATCGCAAAAAATCGTCCCGCAAGACACGCAAGGTAGCCTCTGCGCCGCTGGCTAAAGTGGTCATCAAAAAATCTGCGCGCCGTCCCTCGAAGCAGACCAATGGACTGGCGCCGCTGCTGTCACGACTTCGCGCAGAGCTCGGACCAGATCATCAGCCCGCGTGGTTGGTCGATGCCGCAGTCGCAACATTAATCCCAATCAACAGTGCTGGTGGCGAACTGTTTGACCAAGATTCTGACCAGATTAGTGCTGTTGCACTTGATCAAGGTATGCCAGCGCTTGCAACGCTCAGAAAGCTTGCAGAAAAGGTCGGCAGCACCAAAGCCCCGCGCCGACATCAAAAAGTGCTGCTCTTTTGGACACCGAACGGGGCCCTCTCGCGGACGTGCCAAATCACGGCCCACACGGTCAAAGGTCGAATGCTTTTTCTGGTTCAGTCTCAGGACGGCATTGCAACCGACACAGATGCACGCAATGAAACGCCACGAACGCCTGTCGTCGAAACAAAACCGAGCCCGCCGCGTGATGACGCGGCCATCTTGCGCGAAATTGCACAACGCATTCGCGCCGGCACGAGCAGCCAACCCGCCATTGATGATGTGCCGGGAGAATTGCCGAACCCTTCACCGGATGACACCTCCCCCAAGGCCCCAGCGCATGAGCTAACCACCAGTACCAATCACACTGAAAGTACTGATGGTGCGCTCAATTTGGACCCGCACCAGCGCGCAAAACTCGCTCATGAATTGCGCACACCTATCAGCGCCATCATCGCAGCGTCTGAAATCATCAAGGATGAGCGGCTCGGCAGCCTCGATAATTTTCACTATCGCGACTACGCACGCGACATCCATCAAAGCGCACGCCACGCGCTGGAGCTGATCGAGCAGGGGCTAAAAACGTTTTCGACGGCCGGCGACTCGGCCAGCCCAGTACAAAAAGCGGACACGGCGGACCTCAATGATATCGTGCGCAACGCCATTGCCACGATCAAGCACCTAGCTCAGAAAAAAAATGTATCGATCGCCTATGTCGCCAGCGAACGTGATGCCTGCTTGCAATTGGACCCGACATCGGTGACACAAATCGTGCTCAATCTCCTGACCAATGCTGTAAAATTTACAGACAGCGGCGGCGCCGTCACGGCACAAGTGTTCTCCAGCCTTGGCGAAGATATCCGTGTCGAAGTGCGAGACACCGGGTGTGGAATGAGCCAGTCAGAAATTGCACGCCATCTAGAGGCCCGATCTGAGTGCGCACCTCGAGCACGCGCGGGCGGCGGCTATGGCATTGGTTTGGCACTGTCGCGCAAACTGGCGGACGATAATGGCGCATCGCTTGAGATTGAAAGCGCACCTGGTGAAGGCACAACAGCGCGTCTCGTATTTCCTTTGCGGCGGCTCGTCGCGGTATAGACGACCGCTGACCCAAAACCAGACAGTTCAACCTGTTAAAAATCACCACAGAGCCGTCTAACAGCGCTACCGGCCAACCTTATCCAAACAGATTAGAATTCTTCTAACCTATTGCATCCGTTGTGTAATGTTGACGGAATTGGGGTGGACTGCTCTAAATCTCTACAGTCGCACTGTGCCCTTGCGGGGCCATGTGCGAACCACAATTTGAAGACTTCTTACAACCGATACCGGGGCCTTGACCCTCGAATATTGGAGGACACGATGACCACGTTTGTTGGCGCACTCTTGCGCGTTGTACGCGCTGCACCAGTTGCATTTCTCGCACTCTGCCTCTTCATCACATCAAACCTAGCGTTCGCACCAGCAAGCTCGGCTGAAGGCAACGTCAATATTTATTCCTATCGCGAACCCACATTGGTGAAGCCGCTTGTTGATGCGTTCCACAAAGAAGCTGGCATCACCGTCAACATGATCTATGCCAAATCAGGCCTGATTGAACGCATGCAGGCTGAAGGTAAGAATAGCCCGGCCGATGTTTTATTGACCAACGAGTTTGGTTTCTTGACGCAAGCCAAGAAGGCCGGTGTGACACAGCCACTTAAGTCAGGCGTCCTAGTCGCTGCGATCCCAGCCGAAATGCGCGACAGCGAAAATCATTGGTTTGGCCTGACACGCCGCGCCCGCGTGATTTACGCTTCCAAAGAGCGTGTTAAAACCGATGCAATCCGTTATGAAGACCTCGCCGACCCAAAGTGGAAAGGCCGCGTCTGCACTCGGTCAGGCCAACACACCTACAATGTTGCATTGTTCGCCTCGATGATTGCGCATCACGGTGAGAAGGAAGCAAAACACTGGCTCACAGGTCTTAAAAATAATCTTGCGCACAAGCCTGCAGGTGGCGACAGAGAAGGAGTGCGCGACATCTATGCCGGTATTTGTGATCTCGCAGTAGGCAATTCCTACTACATGGCGGCAATGATGCAGAACCCAAAGCAAAAACCTTGGGCCGACGCAGTTAAAATTCTGTTCCCGAATGCTGACGGACGAGGCACCCATGTCAATATCTCAGGTGCCGCTTTGGCAGCATACGCACCGAACAAAGACAATGGGGTTCGCTTTATTGAATTTCTAGCATCCCCTAAAGCGCAAAAGATTTACGCCGAACTGATCAGCGAATACCCCGCTGTAAATGGCGTCGAAGCCTCTGGCATTGTGAAAAGCTGGGGCGCCTTGAAGCCTGATCCGTTGCAGCTTGAAAAAATTAGCGAACTGCGCAGTCGCGCCTCGCGCATGGTCGATGAAGTGAACTACAACGCAGGGCCAAGTTCTTAAGATATACGATCCCCCTGTGGATGGCAGCGCACACCAAAACTCGAGTGAACAGAGCAAAAAATGGCAAATTCTGGTGGTTTCGCAGAGCAAAAGGACCGACTGGCTATCCTGGCGCACCGCGGCCGCCGGTTCCTGGCGCGCGCTGGCGTGCGTGGCGGGGATGATCCCGCACCGTGGGTCTGGTTGATCGCCGTCTGTTCAATTTTGGCAGTCATCCTCCTGCCGCTACTGATGATTTTTTATTTGGCACTGACGCCAACTGAAAACATCTGGCCGCATCTTGCTTCGACAGTATTGCCGAACGTCCTGTTCGATACACTGGCATTAGCAATCGGAGTCAGTTTGATCTCGATCTGCATCGGCACAGCAACGGCCTGGCTTGTCACCATGTACCGTTTTCCTGGTCGTGCGATTATTGACTATCTATTGGTGTTGCCGCTTGCGATGCCAACCTACATTGTCGCGTATTGTTATGTTGATCTGCTCGACTATGCAGGACCGGTTCAGTCCATGCTGGCTGACCTGTTTGGCTGGACAAGTCCCAAACAGTCCTGGCTGCCTGAGGTGCGCTCGTTGCCGAGTGCCATCTTTATTCTCGCCAGTGTGCTCTACCCATATGTCTACCTGACGGCACGGGCCAGCTTTGTACAGCAATCCATTTGCGCATTGGAAGCCGCGCGCACACTCGGACGTACATCAATGGGCGTGTTCTGGTCCGTTGGTCTGCCGCTTGCCCGACCCGCCATTGCGGCAGGGGTCGTCCTGGTGTTGATGGAGAGCTTGAATGACCTTGGCGCTGTACAGCACCTAGGCATCGACACCTTTTCTGCGAGTATTTATGCCACTTGGCTACAACGGTCTAACCTTGCAGGTGCGGCGCAACTGGCGAGCGTATTGCTGATCTTTATCACGATGATATTGCTGCTTGAGCGGCTGGCGAGACAAGGCGCGCAAAGCCACCACACGACAGGGCGTTATCGCGCTATTCCACTCGAGCGTCTTGAAGGCGGGCACGGAATTCTCGCGTTGCTACTGGCTTCACTTCCGTTTCTACTCGGCTTTGTGATCCCCGTTCTGGTCTTGCTGCAGCACGCGGCAGGACATTTATCTGAGGCACTTGAAAGTGGGTTTTTGAGCGCTGTCGGCGATAGCCTTTTGCTCTCTGTCGCGGGCGCCATCGCAACTGTAACCGCGGCACTTGTCATCGCCTATGCGCGCCGCGTTTCATCACATCCAACATTCAAATCTGCAGTCTGGCTTTCAGGCCTTGGCTATGCAGCGCCTGGCACCGTGCTGGCCATTGGACTGTTGTTTTTGCTCGGCGGTGTCGATAGCTGGATAGCCACGCTCAGCCAGACATTTTTTGGCTTTTCCAGTGGTCAGATTTTCTCCGGCACCGTGTTTGCCATTGTTATTGCTTATGTCATTCGCTTTTGCGCCGTCGCGATGGCCAATATTGATGCAGGCTTGGGACGCATCTCACCCAATCTGGATGCTGCAGCCCGCGCACTTGGCGAAACAACGTTTACAACATTCTGGCGTGTCCATGTCCCTTTGTTGTTACCAGCTCTGGGTGCTGCAACTTTATTGGTGTTTGTCGACTCGATGAAAGAGTTGCCGGCAACCTTACTCCTCAGACCGTTTAACTTTGAGACCTTAGCAACACACGTCTACAATCTCGTATCACTCGAACAATTTGAGCATGCCGCACTAGGGTCTTTGGCAATTGTAGCAGTGGGAATAATTCCCGTGCTGATCCTTCATCAGACAATCTCAAGCGGTCGGGCTGGACATACTACGTCCAACATTTGGAGAAAGCAGTGGCGCTCTCCGTCAACCATAAAAGCACACAGAAGATAGCGATCAACCACTGTATCGGCATAATTTTATTGCAAATAGGGTAATAGAAACGTGCACAAACATTCTCATGGCCAAAAATGACAAACAGTTATTGCGCTCAATGCCTATGTTATCTAAGACAGAGAGCATCATGATCTGGAATCTGGAAGCAGAGACTCCTGGCGCACCTAACCTGCCACGCATGTCATGTTTGATTTTTTCAACGTTAGCTTTTTCTGGACACCCCAGCCAATGAATGTCTCCAGAATTGGTTGCATCCAAGGCAAACTTTTAGCGGGCACTATCGCTATTGTCGTAGCTGGTGTTGCACTGGTCCTTGCGCTATCTAATTTTCGTATTCAGACACCGTTTCATACAGCTCAGATTTTCGTTAACGCACTTGATCAAACAAAAATTACCTCACCAGTTCGCCTATCAGACGCCCTTGTTCTTGAAGCTGGCTCAATAATTCAATCTCAAAAAGTAACTGAACGAAACGGTAAAGCGAGTAACGACACACAAAAGCTGCTGCCGCACCTCCATCTCAAAAATGCAACATTGACCTTAGTGGAGGCCGCTGCCACGCAAGACAGGACATCGACGACAAAGCGCGCGGTCGACAGCAAAATTCCAACACCCTCTCTGATTGCCGCGCTTCGGACGCTTGGTTTTAGAGCACTCCACCTGGACAACACAGTTGTGCAGCTCAAGCGTCCTGGTGGCAGCCTGCAGCGTGTTGGCCAACTTACAGGGATCTTCGCGCCAAGCGTAGACCAAACACGCCTCAGCGCGGAAGGCATGTTTGTGCGGGCTGGGAAGACCTTACGTTTTACAGCGCAGATCAGTCCCGACCCAAAAGATACGGGCTTTAAAGCGGTTAAACTCGACATCGTTGGTGTTAATCTAAAACTGGCCCTGGAAGGCAGGTTAATAACCGCTGGTGGCGCGCGGATTACATCTGAAGCCGCAAAATTTGAAACAGACAATCTGAAGCACATCTTAGAATGGCTTGGTATGGGGCCGCTCACGAGCGGTGGATTTTCAAAGTTTTCAGCAACGGGCAACCTCAACTGGACGGGATCTACCGTTGCCTTTGAACAATCGCAATTCAATATCGATGGCAATCTAGCCAACGGGCGACTGTGGTTCTTTTTCGATCCGCGCGAGCCATCAGTTGAAGGTACGTTGGCATTCCAAAAGCTTGAGCTCACTCCCTATCTCGGTGCCAGTGACCAACCAAGCGCCACCAGTGCCCTGAAAAATGCCTGGACCGCAATCTATTCCACTGCGTCAAGTGGAACACTACCACTTGGCTTCAAAGAAATTGATGCCGATATCCGACTATCAGCCAAATCATTGGAATATGGTGCAACGACTATTGGCAGCGGCGCTGCTGTTGTTCTGGTCAAGGATGGCAAGCTCAAAGCGGATATCGCAGACATGACGTTAGCCAGTGGTGCCAAAGGACGCTCGCAAATAGAAATTGACACAACGGGGCCCGTCCCAGGCTACACACTACATGGCAACGTCAACGGTTTTGACCTCGGCTCCACATCATCGTTCTGGTTTGGAAAACCCGTAGTTGATGGCATCGCGGACATGACCTTTGACCTTGCAGCTAAGGGGCGAAGCAAGGAACAACTATTGGCAACGTTGTCAGGGCCAATTGTTGTCTCAGCTCAGAAAGGGGCCTCTATTCCAATTGATTTGGTGAAGTTATTTGCAAAGGCAAAGACAGCACCAACTGATGGCTGGGAACACGTTGAAAATGGCTTTACTGCGCTCAAAGACCTGTCAGTAGAATTGATGTCATCCAAAGGGGCACTAAAAACGCAATCCGTGAAGGCGAGCATTGATGGCAACGCCTTGATTGCAACCGGGACCCTCAAACTTACTGATTTGGTACTTGACCTCGTATTAACAAAACTAGCAGCGACAGAAGATGGTGCCTCGCACGATAACGCGACGTCCGACAATCCTGGCGGGCAACCCTCCCACACAGACGCGCTCGAATTTAAAGGTCCGATTACCGAACCGATTATTCGCCTGGTCCCCGATCTGCGCAAAGGCTAAGGTGGACAATCAAGTGCGCCTTAGTTTTTAGATGTAGATGACTTTAGACAAGCATTTATGGCCTCTACCACAGATGCAACGTCGTCGGCTGCAATCTGCAACCCAAACTTGGTTCTGCGCCACAAAACATCCTCCGCCGTTTGTGCCCATTCGAAATCGCGCAGGTAGGTCACCTCACGCTCGAATAATCCAGGTATGAATTGCGTACCGAGATCCGACATCGTTCGTACTTCACCGAGAAGCTCAAACGTTGAAACGCCGTAGCGGGACACAAGGCTCGTAATCAGTTTGCTATCCAGTTTTGGATAGTATGCGACAAGGCGTATTATCAGCGTTGCGCTGTCATCTTTAAAAGCACCACCGGGTAGCGGATGGTTTGCAGTCCATGCTGCCCCGATTGTTGAAAACAATGGTGCCACGAGGTCAAGCGCCTCCTCAGCCAAACAGCGGTAGGTGGTCAACTTACCACCAAGCACCGTCAACAACGGCGGTACCAGACCCTCACCCTCTCGAAGTTCGAGGCGATAATCCCGGGTCACTTTTGAGGGGTCGTGTTCTGCGTCATCAAACAGAGGGCGCACGCCTGAGAACTGATGCACAATATCAGTTGGCTTTAAACGTCGGACAAAGAAGCGGTTATAAACTTTGAGCAGATAATTACACTCGGCCTGGCTACAGGTGACAGAGGTTGGATCTCCTTCAAAAGGCTCGTCTGTGGTCCCAATGAGCGTAAATTGATCTTGAAATGGCAAGGCAAAAACCACGCGTCCATCTGAATGTTGCAAGAGATAGCCGTCGTCCACCCCCGGCATACGCGGCACAACAAGGTGGCTACCTTTGACCAGGCGTAGCTTGCCGGTAGGTCGGTCTTTTTCAGTGCCATCCTGACGCCGCTCTAACGCGGCGACGCGATCAACCCATGGACCAGCCGCATTGACGATGACGCGCGCACGCACGTCAGCCTGGCCTGCTTGTGATGTCGTCGTGATCCGCCAGGTCTCGGGGTCGTCTTGGTCAGGCTGGAAACCAACAACCCGCGTTCGGGTTTTAATTGACGCGCCTTTTTGGGCCGCAGCACGCGCGTTCAGGACCACCAAGCGTGCATCATCGACCCAGCAATCCCAATAAGCAAACCCGCGCGTCAACTCTGCTTTCAACGGTAGTCCAGATGGATCCGTTGCAAAACGAATGGATTGTGACGCTGGCAACGTCTTACGCTGTGCCAAGTGATCGTACAAAAATAGGCCTGCGCGGAGCAGCCATCTCGATCGCATGCCATCAACATGGGGCAGTACAATCCGCAATGGAGAAATGATATGCGGCGCGGCCTTTAACAACCGCTCACGCTCCTTCAGTGCGTCCCGCACCAAACAAAACTCGAAATGCTCAAGATAGCGTAAGCCACCGTGGATCAATTTAGAGCTGGCAGACGATGTTGCCGATCCAAGGTCCGATTGCTCTATCAAACACACCTTCAGGCCACGCCCGGCTGCGTCTGCTGCGATACCAGCACCATTGATGCCACCACCGATCACCGCTATGTCGAAAATCGAGTCAGAGCTCACTGCCACGCCCCACCGCCTATAGTCTCAAAAAGTCCGGTTTACCAAAAGAAAAGAGGCGGTACCTATGGTACCACCTCACTACCAAATCCCTAGACTTGGACCGTTCTTTTTTTATTTGCCAAGCTATGCCTGACGTGCGTCCACCATGTGACCACGCGCTTCATGTGTCAAGAAAAGTTGGCCCAAAAAACCTAAAAAGATCTAACTTGACTCAGTCGAGAATCTACTGACGTGCAAGTGGGTTGGTAGGTCTTGTTGGGATTCAACCTGAAGGACCCATGTGCGTGTGCTCGATTACGAAATATCGTACACATTTTCGGTACGACAAGGCTCAAAGAGCTTCCAAAACCGCTTTTTTATCCCCGCGCCAGGGCCTCAATGTGCACCATCATGTTCTGAGCCAGATCCGCGCGCTGCCTTATCATCTGATGCAGAACCCCGGGTGTCTTTCCCATCCAGACCTTGGGCACCGATTGGCGCGACGTTAGCTGTGACAGTAACGGCTCCGGCTTTCTCGAACGTCAACGTAAGGGGAAGCTTTTCCTTGGGCTTTAGCGGCCCCTTGAGGTCTAACAGCATGATGTGGTTGCCACCAGGGGCAAACACCAGCGAACTCTCACTGCCAACCGCAAAACCATCAACTTTTCGCATCTTCATGACCCCATTCTCCATAACATGAGAATGAAGCTCCGCCCGTCCGGCACGCGGCGAGGCAACAGCAATCAATCGGTCGCCCGTTTTTGATAACGTGCGCACCTCAAGATAGGCTGCGCCAACCCTGACACCCCCTGGTGTTGCACGGGCCCAGGGCGTGATCACAGAAATGGGCGTTTTGGCACCCGCATCAGCCAGCGTCTGCGCGACATCAAAACCGAGGCTGCCGCTTACCAGCACGACACCCAAAATTACCGAGAAAATTCTAACCGTGGAAAACACTATTTCAACCGTCCTTTGTCGTATGAAAGCACAATTTGACGCCGTCCATGGCGTTCACCCTTTCACATCTCTGGGCGATGCTCGCCGCGCCCAAACCAATAACCGGAGCAGCTTTGTTTCACCCTGTCCCATTCACAAGAAAGACACAAGACAGGCACGACTAGAGAAATTGCCGCAACTGCAGATCATGGCGTGCCACCGCCCAAGAAGCCCATATAGGGCACAATTTTAAGGCTAATTTCTGGTTCAGGTCGTCACATTCGCCTTCCTTCTGCAACACCTGTGCTAAAAGAGGGTACGCCTGTAACATGGATCAAATTATGAAGTCGCTTTCAGAAAGGGCGCAGTGATGCGTCATCGCATTGTTCTCATCATCGGTGGCGGTATTGCCGCCTACAAGTGCCTTGAGGTGATACGTCGCCTCAAGGAACAATCCATCGACGTTAGGGTTGTACTCACAAAAGCAGCGCAAGAATTTGTCACGCCGTTGTCTGTAGGCGCGCTTAGCAACGAGCGGGTCTTTACCGACCTATTTGATCTCAACGACGAGCGTGAGATTGGCCATATCCGTTTAAGCCGTGAAGCCGACCTTGTGGTCGTCGCACCGGCAACCGCCGACCTGATCGCCAAAATGGCGGGCGGCCATGCCAACGATCTCGCAACAGCTGTTTTGCTGGCAACAGACAAACCGGTGTTCATTGCCCCGGCGATGAATCCAAAAATGTGGTCCCATCCCGCAACGATGCGTAATATGGCGACACTTAAGCACGACGGTATTACGATCCTTGGCCCGAATGTGGGTGATATGGCAGAGCGCGATGAAACAGGTCCTGGCCGACTTGTAGAACCGCCAGACTTAGTTGCAGCCATTGGTGATCATCTCCGGGCTCTAAAATCAAACCGCTCGTTGGCCAAGAGCTCAGCTCCACTTGCAGGCAAACATGTTGTTGTGACAAGCGGACCAACCCATGAAGCGATAGATCCTGTCCGCTATCTGGCCAATCGCTCATCCGGCAAACAGGGCTATGCCATCGCAGAAGCCGCAAACCAGTTGGGTGCCACGGTCACCTTGATATCAGGGCCCGTATCGATTTCAGCGCCTGTTGGCGTCAACCTTGTGCAGGTTGAAACGGCGTTAGAGATGCACGATGCCGTGCATGATGCGCTTCCTGCCGATATTGCCATCTTTGCGGCAGCCGTTGCAGATTGGCGCGCTGCCAAAGCACCACGCAACAAAATCAAGAAGTCCGCTGCTCAACCACCAGCGCTCAAGCTAGTGGAAAACAAAGATATCCTCAAAAGTGTCGGTTCTTTAAAAAAAGGCAGACCACAGGTTGTGATTGGTTTCGCCGCTGAAACAGCAAACCTGCTTGCTAATGCTAAGAAAAAACTCAAAGCCAAGAATGCCGATTTGATTGTTGCCAACGACGTTTCTGAAGACAGCGATGTCATGGGTGGTGATCACAATCAGGTCCATATCATTTCCTCGTCCGGCATCGACACGTTGCCCAAGATAAGCAAGACGGAGGTCGCGAAAAAGCTGATGGACCGCGCCCAGAAAGTGTTAGCCAAAGTGAAAGCATCCGTTTGAAATGGCCAAAAAAAAGAAACGAAAAACAAAGCTGAAACTCGCACGCCTTGCCCATAGCAAGGGGCTTTCGCTACCGACTTATCAATCCAAACAAGCAGCAGGCATGGATTTGGTAGCGGCGGTCGGCGCAGACCAACCGATTAAACTCAAGCCTGGGATGCGTGCTCTCATTCCCACAGGCCTCTGCTTTGAATTGCCGAAGGGATTTGAAGCCCAGGTGCGTCCACGCTCCGGATTAGCATTGAAGCATGGTGTGACCGTGCTCAACACACCTGGCACGATTGACAGTGACTACCGTGGCGAAGTCCAAGTCATCTTGGTCAATCTGGGGACCAAGACGTTCACGGTCGCGCGCGGGGAGCGTATCGCGCAAGTCGTCATTGCACCGGTGGTGCAGATTAAAATTAAGTCTTCAAAAAAGCTCGCAAAAACCAAGCGTGGCTCGGGAGGATTTGGTTCAACCGGCACCAGTGCGGATGAATCAAAGACAAAAACCAGCCCGCGCACAAAATCCAAGGCGAAGATAGCGGTTAGGCCTAAAAGAAAAGCAACAGCATCACCACGATCCAAAACACCTTCACGAACGCGATCTCCGGCTCGAAACACCAGCCAAGCAAAGCCGCCCATTGCCGCCAAATCCAAACCCAGGACACCTGTGAAGCGCAAACCCCGATCGCAGCAAAAACCGCGAATTCGGCTAGGATCCACCAAGAAATAATCGGTAAACACACTCAATCACGGACTGTGCCGCCTTGAGGCGGATTGAATTTCCTGCGAAAAGGACATTCACAATTCGACGTTTGCCGATGCGGCACGCAAGTTTAGGAGCCCACCGATGGCTGATCTGCCAGAAATTAAGACGCTCAGCGCCACCAAGACCTGGGGACGCGGCAAAGTCTACAACGACATCACCGAAACCATCGGCCACACACCCGCTGTCCGTATTGCCAAAATGGCGGCTGCAGCTAATGCCAAAGCCGACATCTTGATCAAGTTGGAATTTTTCAATCCGCTGTCGAGCGTTAAAGATCGTATCGGCGTTTCGATGATCGACGTGCTCGAGGCCCAAGGCAAAATCACGGCTGGTGAAACCGTTTTGGTGGAACCAACCTCGGGCAACACTGGCATTGGATTGGCTTTCGTTGCAGCCGCGCGCGGCTATAAATTGAAACTGGTGATGCCAGAATCAATGTCCATCGAACGTCGTAAAATTCTGGCCCACCTCGGCGCAGATCTCATTTTGACGCCGGCAGCGAGCGGCATGCCCGGTGCCATCGAAAAAGCCGACGAACTCTTGGAAACACTGCCCAACGCCATCCAACCCAGCCAATTCGCCAATCCGGCCAACCCGCTGGTGCATGAAAAAACCACGGCTGAAGAAATCTGGAACGATACCGGCGGCAAGATTGATGCCTTGGTGATCGGTGTTGGCACCGGCGGCACATTGACAGGCTGCGGCCGGGTTTTAAAACAGCGCAATCCTGATCTTAAAATCTTTGCCGTGGAGCCTTCGGGCAGTCCGATTTTGTCGGGCGGCAATCGCGGACCGCATAAAATTCAAGGCATAGGTGCCGGCTTCGTTCCTGACGTTCTTGACACGTCATTGATTGATGAAGTCATCACCGTACAGAATGACATGGCATTTGACGTTGCCCGCTTGATGGCCAAAGTTGAAGGCATTCCAGGCGGCATCTCAACAGGCGCCAATGTTGCAGCGGCACTGACAGTTGGTGCACGCGATGACATGGCTGGCAAAGTTGTGATGACATTTGCGCCGTCGTGTGCTGAACGCTACTACACAGGCGACCTGTTTCTTGAACCCGAAGGCGACGCCTAAATCGCCTGCCAAAATGCTTGATGCATTAGATTTGGCGATGAGAACCCTCGTCAACCAACACTTCGTTGGCAGCCGCGTGGCTTAAAAAGCCTGTTGGGCTGGCACTGAGGCCATAGGCACCCGATTGCAGAATGGCAACCAAGTCACCTGCCACCATCTGAGGCATCTTTGTTTTGCGGCCAACCGTGTCAAGCGGCGTGCATAACGGTCCAGCAATGGTGGCACGGCCAGCAAGCGCCTTCGTTAACTTGCCCGCCGCAACAATCGGGTAGTCGCGCTTGATCACCTGCCCGAGGTTGCCGGACGCGGCAAGGTGGTGATGCATGCCGCCGTTGCAAATCACGAAGCGTTCGCCTCGCGACTGTTTCGCAACCCGCACCTGCATCAGATAAATACCGGCACTCGCTGTCAGGAAGCGACCAGGCTCCACAATGATGTGGGCCGCACTAATCCCGGCATCTGCTTCTTTCTGCGCCTTGAGTGCATCGATCCCAGCTCGGATTGCGCTCAGATCAAGCGCACGATCACCTTCAAAATAGGGCACGCCCAAGCCTCCGCCCAGATCAATGGTCTCCACTGCGTGGCCGACCATCTGGGCGACCTGTCCTGCCACCTTGAGACCATGTCCCCATTGCGTGAGCAGAACATCTGCATCCAATATTTGCGTACCAGCAAACATGTGCACGCCAGATAATTTCAGGCCTTTATGTCCCTTAATCTTAGCGATAACATCGGGCAGAATCTCTTCGTCAAAACCAAACGCCGCGGCTTTACCACCCATGCGCATCGCACCGCCCTGTGCTGCCGCTTGCGGATTAACGCGTACAGCAACAGGTATGGTGCGGCTTAATTCCAGAGCAATAGCTGCGACGTGCTCAATTTCTTCAAACGACTCCAAGTGTACTTCACCCAACCCTTCCGCCAGGGTTTGGCGCAACTCGCCTTTACCCTTGGCAGGTCCAGCAAACAACATATGGCTCGGTTTGCAGCCGGCGCATTTTGCTTTTTCAAACTCGCCCAGGGAGGCAATTTCAATGCCCGCACCGAGATCAACAAAAACCTTTGCAAGGTTCGGGTTCGGATTGGCTTTGATGGAAAAAAAGATCTCGGCAAATCCATCGAGCGCGCGCGAAAGCTCCCGATACGAGGCCCGCAAGACACCTGCATCATAGACATAGAGCGGTGTGCCATAGCTTTTGCGAAAATCGTCAACGACGACACCACCAATCACCAGTTGATCGCCATTAGTTGCGAAATAGCGCGCAATCAATTGCTCGGCCAGCGACGCGCTTTTGGGGGGGGTGGCGTCTGTTGCCATCGGGATTATGATGTCCTCTCAGCGACCAAGGCCTTGTAGTCAACTTTACCGTTAGCGGTTTGTGGCAAGGCATCAACAAGCTCTATGCGGGCCGGCACCATATGGCTTGGCAGCGTTTTGCTAATCTTCTTTAAGAGCGCTTTTGTGTCTGTTGCCGCGCCAGCAGAACCGACCGCAACGGCAACGGCAACGACTTTCTGCCCGACCCATTCGTCCGGCACACCAATAACGGCGACTTGCGAAAACACAGCCTCCGCCATCAACACCTCTTCCACTTCAGATGGGCTAATGCGAAAACCTGCCGACTTGATCATCGCATCATCACGGGCAACAAAATAGAGATAGCCGTCTTTGTCTTGTGTCACCAGATCGCCCGAGAAGCACACCGTATCAGCACCCTGGCTTGGCTTGATCAACGGGTTGGGACGCAATACGCGCGCCGTTTCTTCTGGTCGCTTCCAATAGCCAAGGGAGACGGTGGGCCCACGATGAACCAGAATGCCAGGTTCATCAGAACTTGCCAACGTACCATCTTTTTTGACCACAAACACTTCCGTTTCAGGAATGGCCTTGCCCATCGACGTTGGTCGGTTATCAAGCTCATCAGGTGGCAAAAACGTAGACCGAAAGGCTTCCGTTAATCCGTACATGAGAAAGATGTGAGTTTTCGGCAGCCGATCACGCAGGCGCTTCACAGTCGCAGTTGGAACAGCGCCGCCTGAGTTGGTGATAAATCGCAGGTTAGGCAGTTCGGTTTTGGCCAGACTCGGGGTCGCCTTGGCAAGGATGGCCCAGATCGTTGGCACGCCTGCAAGACCGGTAATGCGATGGCGCACCAGCGCTTTGACGATGTCATCGCCCAAACGAAATCCTGCAAGAACCAGCGTCGCCTTTTGCTCAACCGTAGTCAGCAACTGGTTCAGGCCATAGTCAAAACTAAACGGCAGCAGGGATAAGAGCCGGTCATCTGGCGTGATCGACAAATAGGTGCGGACAATACGTGTCCCGGCCAACAGGTTGCGATGAGACAACATCACGCCCTTGGGCTGGCCGGTCGAACCAGACGTATAGAGGATGGCTGCGAGGTCTTCACCAATTGTGCCATCGGCGATGGCGGGATCATCATCGAGCCCGTTCATCAAAAGGTCGTTGGGATCTACGATCTGAGGCTCTGAGCCTACCTCAGATAGCGCATCTGAAAGGCCTGAAGCTAAATCTGGCAGCGTCACCAGTGCTTTGGCACCGCTGTCAGACACAATATGTGCAACCTGCTGCGGCTTCAGAACAGAATTAATTGGAACCACGACAGCGCCAAGCACACTGGGTGCAAAAATCGCCACGCATTCGGCAAAACTTTTTGGAAGAAACACCGCAACACGGTCACCGCGTGCCACACCTGCATTTTTTAAGCGTGACGCCAACGCAACCATACCCGTTGAGAATTGGCGATACGTATACAGGTCATCGCCATCAACGATGGCGATACGCTCAAGGTTGGGTGACCCGTCTGTGACAAGATGATGGAGAAGATGCACTGGTCAGCTAGCCTGCTGTTGAGGACTGCTTCCTCGCAACAAATCGCGCTAAGCTTCCAATGGTTTCAAAATTTTCGACGACAAAATCTTCATCGTCAACTTCAACACTCAGTTCATCACCTAGAAATGTCACCAGTTGAAGAATGCCAAGCGAATCTAAAATACCCGATTCAAGCAAGGCCATGTCTTCGCGAATCTCATCGTCTCCGCCAAGAGCCGCAGACCCGCTCAGAAAGGTTTTAATCGCTTCAAACGCGGTGCGCTCTGCCACTTCCGAGGAGCTCGTGGTTTGTTGTGCCGCAGTGGCCATCAAGAGTTCGCTTTCTTCCAACGTCAATTACCAATCGAACAGGCTGAGTTCAGTGCCAAGGAAATCAGTTCGATTGGTAGCCTTTATACCCCGGGCAAACTTGTTGCCGCGTTTTTTGTAGGCAATTCCCGGTATCTGACCCTCAGGCGGGATGTCAAGTACCAGTAGGTGTATTCCCGCTCTAGCAAGATATTGACCAATCGCGGCCAAGTTTCGGTAAACAGCTTCATTATTTTGACTAAAGACCAGCATTGCCAGCGGGATTTTACGGCCCCGGACCCGCTTAAACACCAACGGAACTTGTTCTGATCCATCAATCAATACGCCAACTAAGCAGTCAAACTCCTGGTACGGCGTCATATAATCCCGAGTTGCAGCGTCTAATTGTGATGCCAATGGATCTGAAAGCGGGACAACACGCGCGCCACGCCTGCCCTTCAATCGTGCCAGCGGCAGAACAGATACAGACACCCCCGAGTTAATGCGTTCAAAACCAAACGCTTTGAGCATTTCTTGAACAGAGTACGTCGGGGTCAAATCGGTAAAGCTGGCGTTCTCAAGGCGGAGCAGTTGGCGCATCATCATTGGTGCGCGCCAGCGTTCAGAGTCTTCCACGTACCAGCTTGAGAGATTAACTACACGGCGCTGACAACCATCTTCCGTTGTCTGCACGGTTGCCGGTGTCAGCACAATACCTGCCGCACTCTTGCCAGACTGCATCAGATAGCCCAACGGAACCTCGGCCCTTGCATTGCCGCCACTGACCTTGAGACGGTCGAGTGCCGTCTGCCAAAAGCTGGGCTCGCGGGCCGGAAATCCCTGAGCCAAAAGCCTATAGGCTTGGTCAAGATTGCTATCGTTTATCGGTTGCAGCATTATGGCTTTGTCTTTGTGCCCCAAAACGCCGTCTCTTAAGCGCTAAAACCTGGGCCATTGGCAGGCCGTTTCAGCCTCCAGCCAAGACCCAGTACAATCGCTTTTGAAAACGACCATGAAAAACTATGGGGTGCTGATCTTACGCATACAGCATCCGCATAGACAACTATGAACGGCAAAACCCGGACCACAAACAAACAACGAACCAATAATGGTAAACGATCTGGAGATTTTTGGTGCTCAACCAAGACGAAATTAAACGCTATAAACGGCATCTTGTTCTAAAAGAACTCGGCGGTCAGGGCCAGCAAAAATTAAAATCGGCCCGGGTGCTGATGGTCGGCGCCGGTGGATTGGGTGCGCCGGTGTTAATGTATCTTGCCGCTGCCGGTGTTGGCACACTCGGTATTATTGACGATGACGTTGTCTCGATCAGCAATCTGCAACGCCAGGTGCTCTATAAAACGGGTGATATCGGCGCGCCAAAAGTAGCCCGCGCGAGCGATACGTTGACCGCGATGAACCCACATATCACCATTCAACCTATCGCCGGGCGTTTAACTGCAGCCAACGCTATGAACGTCATTTCCAAATACGACCTCGTGGTCGATGGCTCAGACAACTTCCCGACCCGCTATCTAGTATCAGACGCCTGTTACTTAGCAGGCAAAACACTGATCTATGGCGCCGTTGGCCCCTTCGACGGCTATGTCACAACGTTCAAACCGCACCTCAAAAATGCGGACGGCACACCTTATCCAAGCTACCGATGCCTGTTTCCACAAGCCCCCCCTGAGGGCACAGTTGCCAACTGCTCGGAGGTTGGTGTTCTTGGTGCGATTGTCGGCGTTATCGGCACACTTCAAGCAACCGAAGTGATCAAAGAAATCACCGGATTTGGCGACACATTGGCCGGCCGCCTTTTGATTTATGATGCCAAAGATACCCGCTTTGAAAACGTGGCAATTGGCTGGGATCCAAACAATGCGTTGAGTGGAACAGCGCCAACACTTAAAGACCTGTCGCATCATGCCGAGGCAGACAGCACGGTTGCCTGCGAAGGATCCTAGAGCAGTTTCATCTTTGGTTGACTCAGTGGGCGTGCTCTATCCCATGACTCTATCTCATGGTTGGCGATCAACTTATCTGCTCAAAGTCGAACCCAACTTTTCGCAAGTGGATCTAGAACATGGCTGGGTGAACCCGATCTGGTGGGGCGTGGCCATCAAGGAAGGTTTTAATGTTGATGATCACTTTCTCACCCATATCAACCCGACCCTCAATGGTTGCAGAACCCATATGCGGCAAGGCCACAACACGTTGTGACTGCAACAGTTTGGGGTTGATTGCAGGCTCGTGCTCAAACACATCCAGCCCAGCGCCGGCAATCGAATCCGACTCGATCAATCGCGCCAGTTCGTTTTCGTCAATAACCTCACCACGCGCGGTGTTGACGATATAAGCCGTTGGTTTCAACAACCGCAAACGACGCGCTGAAAGCAAATGATAGGTTGCTGGTGTATGGGGGCAATTGACCGACACAATGTCCATCCGCGACAACATCTGGTCCAAGCTCTCCCAATGTGTCGCTTCAAGGCGTTGTTCAAAGTCTTCAGGCATGCGCCTGCGACTGTGATAGTGGATTTGCAAACCAAAGGCGCGCGCGCGCTCTGCTACGGCTTGACCAATGCGGCCCATACCCACAATGCCAAGGCGCTTGCCAAAGATGCGATGGCCAAGCATGCCGGTTGGTGACCAGCCTTTCCATTGATTGTTTGGATCTTTTAAAAGTGCTGCACCTTCTGCCAGGCGACGCGGCACCGCCAAGATCAGTGCCATCGTCATGTCGGCGGTATCTTCGGTCAAAACGCCGGGTGTATTGGTGACGGCAACGGAGCGATTGTTGGCTGTATCAAGGTCAATATTGTCAACGCCGGTACCGAAGTTGGCGATCAGGCGCAGTTGCGGACCTGCCTGCGAGATAACACCACGGTCAATGCGATCCGTCACTGTTGGCACCAGCACATCCGCCACCTTAACCGCTTCAACAAGGTCACTCTGCGACATTGACGTGTCGGTGACGTTGAGCCGGGCGTCAAACAGCTCCTTCATCCGCGTTTCGACAACGTCCGGAAGTTTTCTGGTGACTATGACAACAGGTTTTTTGGCGTTATTTGGCATCTTTTGTTCCCACCAGCTGGCACGTGATATTGAACACTCAAATGAGCTGTGCTGCCTCCCAAAAGGCTGCCAGCCAGCCCCGTCAGGCTGCTCGATCCGGAATGATCGTACCGCATCTGCGGGGTGTCTAACAGATACACCCCGGAAGACAAAGCACGAGATTGCCACAAACCAGACGCGGATCAGTGGCAAACTTTCGCGCGAGGTCGATGGCCTCGAGCAAGACCTGTCCCAGCCTCCTCGCGTCCCTGTCAGGCGATTCACCGAGATCGTTGTCTTGGGCCCTGTCTCAGGGAGACCGATGGGTCGAGATGGCGTAAACTGGGCTTTGAGAGATTCGCACCGGAGGATAGATGACTGAAGCTGGCCCATCAGATGCACGCAACCATTCGACGACGCCCCGTGAAAACGCAAAGCGCCAGCTTATCAGCTTGAAACGCGCTCCAACTCGGAGCCCTTTGTCCAAGGCTGGTGCCTTCACCATCGGGCTGACGATCGCGCTCGCAACTTTGCTTGCCACCAGCCTGGACCTCGCGGCGCAGACCAAGATTGGTAAAAGTAGGCTGCAGCTGCCGCGCTACGTCAGTCTCAAATCCGATAAAGTCAATTTACGTACCGGGCCAAGCGTTGATTATCCGACAACCTGGGTTTACCGCCGCGCAGGCCTACCTCTGGAAGTTTTTGAGGAGTTCCAGAACTGGCGGCATGTCCGAGATTCTGAAGGCACGGAAGGGTGGATTTTTAGCTCATTGCTGTCTGGGCGACGGACCGCACTTGTTTTGCCATGGGAACGCAACAACAAAGATGCCAAGCCAACAACCACTATTTATCAAGACAGTTCCCAACGCGCCCGCAAAGTGGCCATTATTGAGGCTGGTGTTATTGCAGATGTGCATGGTTGTGATGGTCGATGGTGCGAAGTCACCATCAATAATTTTGATGGCTATATCGACCAAACCAAATTGTGGGGCGTTTATCCCAATGAGGCTTGGAAATAACTCACTGTACCGGTTGCGTTTGTTAGCTGTCTTTGACGAGACGAACGACGACATCAACGTGTGAAATCTTCAATCCATCAGGCGGCGTCGGCAGGCCTTCGACGCGAATCGATTGAGACGGAATGTCTACCAACTTGCCATCGGCTTCGATAAAGAAGTGATTGTGGTCAGAAGTGTTGGTGTCAAAAAATGTTTTGCCACCATCGACAGGCAGCGCCCGCAGCAGGCCAGCGCGGGTAAATTGATGCAATGTGTTGTAGACTGTTGCTAGCGAGATATGTTCCCCCGCTGCGATTGCTTCGCCGTGTAGCGCCTCGGCGGACACGTGGCGATCACCAGTGCCAAACAACATTTGCGCAAGCGTGACCCGCTGCCGGGTCGGGCGCAGACCAGCCGTGCGAAGCTGCTCACGAAAGCGCGAAGGGATCCAACTGTCTGTCACGTCTGCCATTCTCTTAACTCATCACTCCGGAATCAGGTGGTTTCAACGCTCTCTAGATCAAACGTTTTGAGAGCGAACCAAAGTACCAAAAACAATATCATACCTCTGAGGTCAAGTATAACGCCCGAGACGCTCGGTCGCAACCACCGTGCAAACTGAATTTTTGATCAAAACTGAGACCTTAGCTATCTGGCGCTAATGCTTTTGATCGGCGGTTGATTGTGCTAGAGACCCCCGTTCACGGTGCTCAGAGGGATATTCGGGTGCCTGACCAACGACTTTCAAGAGGACGAAGGTATACGATGGCTGAGCGCCGCAACAGTTACGACTATGAAGATCTGCTGACCTGCGGGCGAGGTGAGCTTTTTGGACCGGGCAATGCCCAATTACCTCTGCCGCCAATGCTGATGTTTGATCAGATCACAACGATTACAGAAGACGGCGGCGCGCACGGCAAAGGCCAGGTGGTCGCCGAATTGGCCGTTGAGGGCAATGAGCGCCTCAACTGGTTTTTCGATTGTCACTTCAAGGGCGACCCTGTGATGCCGGGCTGTCTCGGCCTCGATGCCTTGTGGCAGCTTACAGGCTTTTACCTCGGCTGGCTTGGCGCTCCAGGACGTGGTCGCGCACTTGGCGTTGGCGAAGTGAAATTCACTGGCATGGTGCTACCTAAGATCAAACGTCTAGAGTACCACGTGGACCTCAGGCGTGTGATACTGAGAAGACTTAAATTGGGCGTTGCTGACGGTCTGCTGAAAGCTGATGGCGAAGTTATTTACACCGCAACCGATCTCAGAGTTGGCCTATTTGAAGACGAAAAGCCCTTGTGAAGGTCGAGAATAATATCGCATCCTGATGCGAATACGCTTGCCGGGCCGGGAATTGTCAGCACAGTATCCTCGGGCTTAAGAGAAGAGAGAAGGAATTTGCTGATGAGACGAGTTGTCGTCACCGGCATGGGTATCGTTTCCTCGATAGGGAACAACACACAGGAAGTAGTCGCCTCGTTGCGCGATGCCAAGTCTGGCATCGTACATGCTGACAAATACGAAGAACTCGGCTTTCGCAGCCATGTTCATGGTGCACCCGAAATCGACTGGGCAGCTCAGGTTCCCCGTAAACCCAAACGCTTCATGGAAGCTGGCGTCGGCTGGAACTATATCGCTATGGATCACGCGATCCGCGATGCCGGCTTGGAAGAAAGCGACGTTGTGAACGAACAAACCGGCATCATCATGGGTGCTGGTGGCCCTTCAACGCTTGCCATTGTGCGCGCCGCTGAAACAACCACCACGCGGGGGCCCAAAAAAATCGGCCCGTTTGAAGTGCCAAAGGCAATGTGCTCCGGCCCGTCCGCAGTACTTGCCACAAGTTTCCAGATCAAAGGTGTCAACTACTCGATCTCGTCAGCCTGCTCGACGTCCGCGCACTGCATTGGCAATGCGGCCGAGCTTATCCAATGGGGCAAACAAGACGTGATCTTTGCAGGTGGCTGCGAAGAACTTGAATGGACGTTGTCGAACCTGTTCGACGCCATGGGGGCCATGTCCTCCAATTTTAACGATACACCGCATAAAGCCAGCCGTGCCTTTGATAAAGACCGTGATGGCTTTGTGATTGCGGGTGGTGCTGGCGTTTTGGTTCTGGAAGAGCTTGAACATGCCAAGGCGCGCGGCGCAAAAATTTACGCAGAGATCGTTGGCTATGGCGCAACATCTGATGGCTTTGACATGGTGGCACCATCTGGAGAAGGTGCAGCGCGTTGCATGAGAAAAGCCATGGAAGGCCTCGACGGCAATGGCATCAAAGACAAGATCGACTACATCAACCCGCACGCAACTGCGACACCGGTTGGTGACAGCCGCGAGATTGAGGCTGTCCGTGAAGTGTTTGGAAACGACATTCCAAAAATTTCTGCGACAAAGTCACTTACGGGACATTCACTGGGGGCGATTGGGGTCCAAGAAAGCATATTCTCAATTCTTATGATGCAGAATAGATTTATCTGTGAAAGCGCCAACATTGAGAATTTAGACCCTGAGTTTGAAGACATCCCCATAGCCCGAGAGCGGGTCGACAATGCCGAGCTTAACTGTGTCATGTCGAACAGCTTCGGTTTTGGTGGAACGAATGCAACTCTCGTATTTCGTCGCTATGATGAGTAACCCACGTGTATGAACCGGCACCCAGGGAGTGAGCTTAGCTCCTCCTGTTAAAGGTTCTGGATATGAAGCCGTTACGAAGAGAAAATTACTGGTTTGAAGTTACGGGACCAAGGTTCCGAGATAGTATGGGATCACTCATGACCGAAACGGATATTGCAAAACCCGGCCCTCTGATGGCAGGCAAACGTGGCCTCGTACTTGGCGTTGCCAATGATCGCTCCATCGCATGGGGCATTGCACGCGTTCTCGCAGGCCAAGGTGCCAAGATAGCCTTTACCTACCAAGGAGATGCGTTTGGGCGCCGCGCTGTGCCGCTGGCTGAATCGGTCGGCTCCGAAATTATCGCCTCGTGTGACGTCGAAGATCTCGACAGCGTCGACAAGGTCTTCGATGAAATCGAAAACAAATGGGGCGGTCTTGATTTCGTCGTCCATGCGCTAGCGTTCTCTGATCGCCGCGAACTGGCCGGTCGCTACGCCGACACGACACGCGACAACTTCACCCAAACGATGGTCATTTCCTGCTTTTCTTTCACTGAAATTGCAAAACGCGCGGCCCGTTTGATGCCAAACGGCGGTACGATGATCACGCTGTCTTATGGCGGTGCAACCCGTTGGGTGCCGTCTTACAACGTCATGGGCGTCGCCAAAGCAGCCCTCGAAGCCAGTGTCCGTTATCTGGCTGCAGACCTTGGTCCGCAAGGCATCCGCGTCAATGCCCTTTCCGCCGGTGTAATGCGCACGTTGGCAGGCGCCGGCGTTTCTGATGCACGCGATATCTTCAATTATCAGCGCGATCATGCCCCACTAAGGCGCACGCCGACGCTTGATGAAATTGGCGGTGCAGCACTCTACTTGCTGTCGCCGATGTCAGGTGCCGTGACAGGTGAAATCCACTTTGTCGATTGCGGCTATAATACCGTGGCTATGCCATGCCTCGACCAGCTCAAAGAAATGAGCGGAAAGTAGATCGTCATCGGGCTACGAAACTTTGACATTGCTTTTTTGGGACCAACACTGGGCAAGCCCGTGTTGGATGCCTCGACCAGCTCAAAGAAATGAGCGGAAAGTAGATCGTCACCGGGCTACGAAACTTTGACATTGCTTTTTTTGGACCAACACCGGTTTACCGCATGCCTATCCCCTTAAAACCGGCGTAATTTCAGCTGATGTTGCAGCCTGACAGGAGGCAGCATATGAGCAAAAGAACAGATAACCTTTGGCGGAATTTTCCAAAGACAGCGATTGAGTTTGAACAGCGGTTTGCAACGGAAGAAGACTGCCGAGCTTACTGGATTGCGGTGCGTTGGGGCGGCAAACCGGCCTGTGCACGTTGCCATTCCAAACGTGTTTGGAAAGAGAACGGCGGCACGCGCTTTGAGTGTGCTGACTGTGGTCATCAGACCTCTCTGACCTCGGGCACGGTGCTTGAAAAAACCCGCAAGCCTTTAAAGATGTGGTTCCGCGCCGTGTTTGAAATTTCATCGCGCAAGAACGGCATTTCAGCCAAGGAACTGCAACGGATCATGGGCTTTGGTTCTTACAAAACGGCGTGGGCCTGGCTGCACAAGCTGCGTGGCTCGATGGTGCGGCCTGATCGTACGCGTCTGGGCCAAGATGTTGAAATCGATGAAGGATTGATCGGCGGCAAACGTGCGGGAAAGCACATGGTGCTGGTCGCGGCACAGCGCGCAGGTCGCGTGCGGCTGGCACACGCAGAAAACAACGATGAAAAAACCCTGCAACGATTTGCTGATGACAATGTCACTGCCGACGCGTTGGTAACCACAGATGGGCTCGCCAGTTACAATCGGCGCAGTCTCGGTGCGCGTCGTCATGAGATGATTGTGCAGAAACCAGATCAACGGCGTAAAGCCGATGCGCTGCAAAGCGTCCACTGGGTGATGTCACAGTTGAAACGATGGTTGCTTGGCACGCATGGCGGTGCTGTTCGCTCGAAACACCTGCAAGCCTATTTCGACGAATTCGTTTTTCGCACCAACCGCCGTAACACCAACGGAGTTGCACGGATCGCAGCGCGTACCATCGAAGGCCTTATCGACAGACCCGCAAAAACCATGCGCCAAATCATCGATCAAACCCTGCCATACAGCGCTTTCCGGAGCTAAAGGGATAGGCATGGGTTTACCGCGTGTTGGGATATAAAGCGGCTCGGCACAGCATTGTGAATATGGTACAGCGACCGCTAGGGTAAGCCTCGCGTTGAGTTGAACGCAGATAAATTGCTCTAACACTTTAAGAACCATCAAATCGTCTGCCATAAATCGATTTCGATTTAAGGCAGTTTGATCTAGGAACAACGAACACGCGGGTCGCAGCTTTTTTCCATGATAGGTGTTTTTGACTCAGGTCTTGGCGGACTGACCGTCCTGCGCGCACTAGCCGAGCGCTTCCCAAACCAAGGTTTTACCTACCTTGGCGACCACGCCAATGTGCCTTATGGCAACCGCAAGTCCGATGACGTTGTGGCCCTAACCCGTGCAGGCGTTGAGCACTTGTTCGACCGTGGCTGCGCACTCGTTTTATTAGGCTGCAACACCGCGACAGCCGTAGCAGCACGTCAGCTGCAACAAAGCTGGTTACCCAACAGCCCTTGGAAAACGGATCACAACATCCTCGGCATCGTTGCACCCACTGTCGAGGCGGCGACACAAACACCTTGGGCCGTTACCACGCCACAGTATCCGCAAAAAAACAATACAGATCATATTGCGGTGTTTGGTACAACGCGCACCATACAATCCGGTGTCTACCCAGACGAGATCCGCAAGCGCTGCCCCAAAGTGCATCTCACCCAACAAATTTGCGCAGGCCTGGCCGGTGCTATCGAACAAGGCAGAGACGATGCTGCCCTTGACCACTTAGTCAAAGGCGCCGTCGCTGAGGCGCTGGCAAATCTCGATGGCAGCACGCCGGATCAAGTGATCCTAGGCTGCACGCATTATCCACTGGTGGAACATTTGTTTCGCAAGCATCTGCCCGCTGAAACACACATTCTCTCACAGCCAAAAATTGTCGCCGATAGCCTTGAAGACTATCTTGGGCGACACACCGAGTATTGTTCGGCAGATGAGCCCTCAACCACCGTACTGCTGACCACGGGATCAGCCCACACCATCGACCAGCGCGCCCGTGTTTTTTGGCCAGATGCGCCGCCATTTGCATCGGCTAGCTAAACACCCCACATAGTGGGTATGGACCACGGACGTCATCATCAAGACCCTAAACCGACCGCCACTGCTCCGTGCTGCGGTGGTGTTCAATCCTCACGACCCGACGAAGCCACGACACAGTCCACATCTCCAAGCTGTCATAGCACCGCGCCTGGCTGCCACGATGCGGTCCGCCCAGACGATGATTTTTCAAAACGGGCGATCATCGCCGCAGTATTCACGGTGCCGCTGGTTGGCTTAGTTATGGCAGCTCATCTGACAGACCTGCCATTTGTAACAGCTATCGGCGCACGCCGTTTCCAATTGTTGCAACTTCTACTCACATTGCCGGTTGTGTTGTGGTGCGCTGCTCCGTTCTTCCGGATGGGCTGGCAATCCCTCAAAACGCGCCAGTACAATATGTGGACTTTGATCGCACTCGGCGTCGGCACGGCCTTTAGCTACAGCGTTGTTGCAACGCTTTGGCCGACACTTTTCCCGCCAGGCCTACGCGCGGCAGATGGCACCGTTGCCGTTTACTATGAAGCTGCCTCTGCCATCATCCTGCTTGTTCTGATTGGACAATTGATTGAATCCAAAGCCAGTGGGAAAGCCGAAAATTCTATCCGCAGCCTGCTCGACCTGACCTCCAAGACAACACTTGTCTTGGATAAGAAAGGCAATGAAAAAACAATCCAGACGACAGACATCGTGCCAGGCCAACACTTAGTAATCAAACCTGGTGCATCAATTCCCGTCGATGGCATCGTCACCGATGGCGACTCTTCAGTTGACGAAAGTTTGTTGTCAGGCGAAGCCTTGCCCGTCCACAAACAAACCGGCGATGCGCTAACCAGCGGTACGATCAATACAACGGGCCGCCTCATCATGGCCGCCAAGCGAACCGGAGCGGAGACGACACTCGCAAAAATCATTCAGTTAGTAGAAAATGCACAAAGCAGCCGTGCCCCAATCCAAAGTCTGGCCGATAAAGTCGCCCACTGGTTTGTGCCCGGCGTCGCCTTCATCGCACTTATCGCCGGATTGGCCTGGATGGTTTGGGGGCCGTCTCCACAACTGCCCTATGCCATTGCCGCAGCGGTGTCTGTGTTGATTATCGCCTGCCCGTGCGCCTTGGGTCTTGCAACGCCAATGTCAGTGATGGTTGCGAGCGGGCGAGGTGCGCGCGAAGGGATATTGATCAAGAACGCGAGCGCGCTTCAAGCGCTGGCAGACTGCGACACCATCATTTTTGATAAGACGGGTACGCTCACTGAAGGCAAACCTCATGTCGCCGCGGTGTATCCTGTTGATGGCACGACTGAAGCACACGTACTTACGCTAGCTGCAAGCCTTGAACAGGCAAGCGAGCACCCCCTCGCCAGAGCTGTTGTGCACGCGGCCCGGGATCGCAACCTTGCCCTTACAGCCGTCAACGACTTTAAGGCCATCGTCGGGTCCGGTATCAGCGGCATCTGCGATGGACGCCGTATTTTAGTTGGCAACGCGCGCTTTATGATGGAAAATGCTGTTTCACGGACAGAACTTCCGAACTCTCACGATGGCACAACTGAAATTTTTGTTGCTGAGGATGACCGGACCATCGGCACTATCACTGTCACCGACCCAGTGCGCCCGAGTGCTCACGATGCCGTCAACACCCTTAAACGATATGGCCTGAACTTGATCATGGCGTCAGGTGATACCACGGCGGCTGCCAACGTAGTCGCTCAGAACCTTGATATCGGAGAGGTCCACGCCAAACTGCTGCCGAAAGGTAAAGCTGATCTCGTGGAGGCGCTTAGAGCACGTGGGCATAAAGTTGCCTTCGCTGGAGATGGCATCAATGACGCCCCGGCATTGGCTGCAAGCGACGTTGGTATTGCCATGGGCGGCGGTGCCGATGTTGCAATTGAAGCAGCCGACATCACGGTGCTCAATGGTGATGTCACGGCCTTGGTCAGGGCGCACACGCTCGCACGCCAGACTATGACCAACATCAAACAGAACCTTGGCTTTGCCTTCGGTTACAACGCTATTGGCATTCCAATCGCGGCAGGTGTTCTCTATCCTATTTTTGGAATTTTGCTGTCGCCAATCTTTGCCGCAGCAGCGATGAGCCTGTCATCGGTTTCCGTTATCGCCAATGCTCTGAGGTTGGGGCGCACCTAGAGCACGCCTAGCGTTTACTCAAACGCAGATAAGATGCTCTAACACCTTAGAATAGATCAAATTATCCGCCTAAAATCACGGTTCTGGTTTAAGGCCGTTTGATCTCGCTCACGCACTACACCATGCAGCTGGGCAGGTAACGCCCACCCAGGCGTCCCACCCAATGATAGCCAATTGCACGGCAAATGACACCGTCCTGGTGTTGCCCCCCACCGCACCTTATTTCATTTCCCGCTTGCTTTTTTCTGGCCACTCCCAAACATTGGACTAAAGTCTAGGCTCCGAAAGAGAGCACCAGCTAGAACAAAAAAAATCGGGATGAGGAAACGCACAAGCCATGAAAGACAAAGTGATCTCTGCCGCCGAAGCCATCGCTTTGATACGAGATGGTGACGTCGTCACAACAACAGGCTTTGTGCAAAGTTGCATTCCCGAGGCGCTTCATGCCGAACTTGAACGACGCTACGTTGAAACCTCGAGCCCAAAAGATCTGACTTTGATCATGTGCGCGGGCGCTGGTGACAGCAAGGGTCTTGGTACAGGTCGCTTCCACCACGAAGGTTTGCTTAGACGTGTCATCGCTGGCAATTTCGGGCGCATGCCGAAGGTCGCAGAAGCGGCCCAAGCAAATAAAATTTGCGGTTTCAACCTACCACAAGGTGTTATCTCCCAACTCTATCGGGCCTGCGCAGCTGGCCAACCAGGATTGTTCTCCAAGGTCGGGCTAAACACATATGTTGACCCGAGAAAAGGTGGCGGACGTGTCAACGATGTCACCAAGGAAGATATTGTTAAGCTGCTCGACTTCGAAGGCGAAGAGTGGCTGTTTTATAAGGCAACGAAAATCGACGTTGCCTTCATTCGCGCCACAAGCGCTGACCCGTTTGGCAACCTGTCTTATGAAAAAGAAGCATTGACGCTTGATAACATGGCCCAGGCGATGGCGGCTCATAACAACGGCGGCGTTGTCATCGCACAGGTTGAACGCATTGTAGAATATGGCTCTATAGCGCCGAAAGATGTGAAGGTTCCAGGCATTCTCGTTGACTGCGTCGTGGTTGCCGATCCGCCTGAGATGCACCGCATGAACTATTCGGTGAACTACAATCCCGCCCTTTCCGGCGAAATTCGCGTTCCCCTTGAGGGCCTGGAAAAAATGCCGCTTGATCACCGTAAGATCATTGCCCGCCGGGCTGCATTTGAGCTGCCACCTAACGGAGTCGTAAATCTCGGCGTTGGTGTACCAGATGGAGTTGCCGCCGTGGCCAGTGAAGAAAAGGTCACGCCTTACATTACGCTGACGACCGAGGCCGGAGCCGTTGGCGGGGTATTGGCCGGAGGATCAAGTTTTGGATCTTCTGCCAATGCGCACTCCATCATCGACCAAAACCAAATGTTTGATTTCTATGACGGTGGCGGACTGGATCTGACCTGCCTTGGTATGGCCGAATGCGATCAACATGGTAACGTCAATACAAGCTATTTTGCTGGCCGATTGAACGGATCTGGTGGCTTCATCAACATCTCACAAAACTCCCGCGCCGTTGTTTTTGCCGGAACGTTTACTATTGGTGGCCTTAAAGTTGCGGTTGAAGATGCCACGTTGAAAATCGTCAATGAGGGGCGCAACAAGAAGTTTGTAAAGCACGTCGTCCAGGAGACCTTCAACGGTCCGTTTGCTGCCGAGCGCTCGCAACCCGTCATCTATGTCACCGAGCGATGTGTGTTCCAACTGAACGAAGCTGGCATGGAGTTAATTGAAGTTGCACCTGGAATAGATATTGAGCGGGACATTCTTCAGCATATGGATTTTGAACCCCTTATTAATACACCAATCCCGATGAAAACACGGATCTTCGTTGATGAACCGATGGAGCTGTTGTCTGACTTGCTCAACCAGAAACTATCGGATCGCGTCAGTTACGATGCGAAACGCAACACTCTCTTCCTCAATCTTGAGGGCTGGAGTGTGCGCAAAAAAGATGATGTAGACGACCTCAAAAAAGTACTTATTGATGCCTGCACGAAGGCTGGAAAAAAAGTCCGCTCAGTTGTCAACCATGATGGCTGTCGAATCGCGGAAGACCTCTATGACGATTATGCCGACATGATCAATTACATGATGGAACATCACTACGAGACGACAACGCGCTACTCGACCAGCGCTTTCATGCGCATGAAAATGCAGGAGGCATTGCGCAAGCGTGGCCTTGCTCCACACATTTATGAACGCGCAGAAGATGCACGTGATGCACTAGAGCGCGATCATCTTAGGTTGAATCAGTAATCGTGCTCTAGTTTTGGCCTTTTGTTTTGGATTATGTGTCCTGGCGCAAAACAACCCAACACAAGCTTGCGCAGTGTTGGAAACATAAATGCCAACATTGCCTAAAGGCATGTTGGAACCTTTAATGCCAACATTGCCTAAAGGCATGTTGGGCCAACACTTTTGGCTCGAACATGATCTAGATCCAATTTTCAGACCCATCTATGCGGCGGCTCTAATCGTATCTAATAGGGTGTCCATACCAACCCTATCCAGGTTTTTTTTCCGAGTGATCGCTGGCACTGTTTAGAGCCTCTAACACTCTCTCTGAAGTAAGGAGTTCCGGCAACAGGATGCCCTGCGGACTGCCGGGCCCAAACACAACATTCATCGGGATGCCATAGCGACCAAAGCGGGCTAGGAACGAGGTAATTTTCGGGTCAGGTGACGTCCAATCCGCCTGCATGGCGACAATGCCCTCGTTCAGACGCTTCACAAGCGTGTCTTGATGCAAGACCAACCGCTTATTGGCTTTGCAGGTGATGCACCAATCCGCTGTCACATCGACAAACACTGTTTGCCCCTGTGCAATAAGACCCCGTATCTTTCTTTCATCAAACGTCTGCCAAGAAATTGGGCCATTGTCTTTAATCAAAACGACTGATTGCGTTGAAGATAGAATGTTTGGCAACACAATGCTGACGCCGCCCAGCACTGCGATCAACCCAGCCACGACCGGCCCCGCGAGACGCAAAGATTTGAGATGATAAAGCCTTAACACCCCAATGACAGCGACAAGCCCCAGAGCTGACAAACCTGTCAGCGGCCAACCAACTTGGTTTGCAAGGACAGTCATCAACCAAATGGCTGTTGCAAGAAGCGCAAACCCTAAGACTTGGCGTAACCTCACCATCCATTGGCCGGGACGCGGCAAAAATCGAACCCAGGACGGATTTACTGCAACGGCAATGTAGGGCAGGGCAAGGCCAAGCCCTAGGGCGGTAAAAATTGCCAACGTTTGAACAGCGCCACTGGCCAGGGCAAACCCAACAGCAGTTCCAACAAAAGGTGCAGAGCACGGTGTTGCAAGAATTGTTACAAAGATGCCGGTCAGAAAATGGTTGAGCTGGGATGTATCATCGCTACCTTTTGAAGCGGCCCAATTGCTAAGCGCAGATGGCAAACTAATTTCAAAGAATCCCCACAGATTGCAGGCAAACAACGTAATGATGACGGCCATTGAAGCAATAAAGAGGGGTTGCTGGAACTGTATGCCCCAACCCACAGCAACCCCAGCCGATTTCACCGTCACCAATATTGCAGCAAGCGCTAGCAGTGCGCTGATGATGCCAGCCGCAGTTGCCAGGAAGTTCGTGCGCACTTTGCGCGCTGTGTGAGACTTGGCTTCTACCAACGACAACAGCTTGATGGACAGAACCGGCAAAACGCACGGCATAAGATTTAGGATTAGCCCGCCTAGCAGCGCAGCGCCCAACATCAAGGTCAGGGTCGCCAGAGAGCTTCCAATCTGAGTGCCCCCGTCACCATCGATGGTGGCATCCGTTTGGCTTGCAACACCACCATTGGTTACTGTCACAGAGATTTTGCGCCCAGCCAGGCTTTCGCCGGCGGGAAGAGGTTGAGCAAGTTTAAAAAGTGCGCGCGCCGATTTTTGATCAACAGAACGGGTAAATACTGGCGCCGAAAACGCAATAAACGGCGTTACTTCTGGAATAACATCAAGATCACCCAGACGGTGATCTGACACTACTTCGACCTGAATGCCTCCAGCGGAACCATTGGAACTGCCCGTAACATGCTTTACCCTGAGCCCACTCGACGGGCCATCACTTGGCACGGCTGCGATGGCGCGTTGTATTAAATGCGCATGTTCACTTGGACGCGCTTCACCGGCCGGCACCAAAAGCACAAGATTGAGGGATTGGGGCACGCATACGTCAGAACACATCAACACGGTGATCTTGAGTTTTAGATCCGCCTTTTTACCAGCCGCCTTAAGCTTCATTCTGACCGGGAAAACGACCCGATTTTCATAACCAAACGTTTGCAGGCCAAATAGTTGAAATCTCACCGGTGCTGGAAAAAGCAATGTTTCTTGTTCAAGATTCTCTGACCTCTGCCAGTCCGTTTCAGGTGGCAGGCCTGCGTCACCAGGTGAGCGCCAGTAGGTTTTCCATTTTGGTTTGAGCTTGAGGTCAATCGCAACAAGAAGATCGGTTGTATTTCCGGTGCCTTGCGTTGCTGAAATGAGGCGACCCTCAACGTAGTCTGCCGCAATCCACTCAGAAGCAGATACGGAGGCTGGCAGGGCAGGGCACATCATCGACAGCGCAATCACATGCAGACATAGAATTAAGGAGCGTGCCAAACCACGACGCAAAGTTGAGATCCTCATTTTAACACGAAGTATCAGCCACCTAGGTGGCTACGCGGATCACGTTCATCGAGTTTCAGCCTCGACAACCGCGCCCACACCGCTTTTAGCGTTCGCGAAAGGCTTTGGAAAGCTGATCTTGCAGCGGTTTGGTCAGGAACGACAGTGCTGTGCGATCCGCGGTCCGGATTTGCACGTCCGCCGGAATACCAGGCTGCAACTTGTTGTCGCCAAGCCTTGCCACTTCCTTTTCGGAAAATTCGATGCGCACCGTAAAAAAAGTTTCGCCCGTGATTTTATCACGTGTCAGTTCAGCACCAATACGCGTTGTTTTGCCATCAAGTTCAGGTGTCGTGCGCTGGTTAAACGCTGTGAAACGCACCCGTGTTGGTTGATCAAGATAGACGCGATCAATGTCCTGCGGCAGCACACGTGCTTCAATGACCATTTTGTCATCCATTGGCACCAGCAGCATGACAGGCTCGCCTGAATTGATCACACCGCCAACCGTGTGCACAGTCATCTGGTGGACAACACCAGAAATTGGGGCGCGAATGTCAATGCGATTGAGTTGGTCCACCGCCGCGATGCGACGTTCTGCAAGTTCAGCAAGCTTGGAGTCGATTTGGCGCAACTCATCGACGATTTTTGTTTGCGCCTCCTGCTCCAAGCTCAGAATTTGCAACTCAACTTCGGTAATTTGCCCGCGAATACGTGCCGCAGACGCCAAAAGTTGACCATGTTCACCTTCAAGACGCGCCGCCTGTCGACGCATCGAAACCATGCGATTGGTCGTGATCAATTTCTGGGCCTCTAAGGTCTCAAGACCGGCAAGCTCTTTGCCAATTAGTGTTTTTTCCGTTGCCTTGGCTTTGACCTGGCCTTCAATACCAATGATCTCTTCACCATGCTGGGCAATACGTTCCCGCAACTGCGCTTTTTGTTTTTGACGCGACTCATGACGTGAACGAAAAAGGTTGTTCTCACCTCTTATGATCCGTTGAACGTCCTCAGTGTCTTTCCCTTTTAAGATACCCGGGATGATCACTCCTGGTAGACCATCACGCTCCGCTTCGAGGCGAGAGGCACGCATAGAAAGTTCATTGATCTGCTTTTGAACAACACTCAAATTAGCCTTGGTGATGGTTTCATCAAGGCGCATGAGCAGCTGATCCTGTTTTACTTCATCACCATTTTTTACAGTGATCTTCGACACAACACCACCGGTTGGGTGCTGTACCTTCCTGAGATTACTCGCGACCACAACACGGCCGGATGCAACTACGGCACCAGAGATTTGTTGGGTCGCAGCCCAGACCGCAACGCCACCGATCAACGCGAATACGACAAAAAATCCAAGAAACAGGAGGCGGCCAACGTCTGTCGCGACAGCTGGCCTATCGTTAGAAGGTTTTGCCACGGGATCGGAGTTTGTCACACTATTCATGATGCATCCTCTCCGCTCACGTCCGGCACAATGACGAGGCCAGGGAGGCCGCCTAACCCACTCGTGCCCGCCGCCGCGCTTTTTGGGGCCGCAGGTGCAGGCAGAGGCGACGATTCTGGATCAACGCCATCGGCTGAGCGAATAAACTTTCTCAACACATCATCTTTAGGCCCAAAGGCAGCCACTTGGCCGTTTGCCAAAGCAAGGACTTGGTCCACAGTGACGAGCGCCGACGGCCGGTGGGCCACAACAATTGCAATACCACCACGATCACGCACTGAGCGAATGGCGCCCGCAAGCGCTGATTCACCAACGGCATCAAGGTTTGAATTTGGCTCATCAAGCACGACAAGGAATGGGTCTTTGTAGAGCGCACGGGCCAATGCAATGCGCTGGCGTTGTCCGGCTGACAAGTGTCGTCCACTCTCGCCAACTTCGGTTTGATAACCGTCCTTAAGATGGACAATCATGTCATGCACACCAGCCGCCTTGGCTGCATTCATGATCGATTCAGCGTCGGCCTTGGTTTCAAAGCGCGCAATATTGTCTCCAACGGTGCCAGCAAATAGTTCCACATCTTGCGGAAGATATCCAATGTGCGCGCCGAGCCTGTCTGGCGCCCATTGATCAAGGCCCGCACCATCAAGGCGCACCAAACCACCAAATGCGGTTGGTTTCCAAATCCCGACAATGGCTCTCACAAGGGTTGATTTTCCCGCAGCGCTTGACCCAATGATGCCAAGCCCTTCACCGGCCTTCAATTCAAAGCTAACATTGCGCAGAACAGGCGCTTGTACGCCAGGTGGCGCTATCGATAGGCTTTCTACTGAAAGCGTTCCCTTAGGCGCTGGCAGTTCAAGGTACTCTGCCTCTTTGTTCATGAGGTCGGCAAAGATGTCGTTGAGGCGATGAAAACTTTGCCGAGCTGACACAAAGCCACGCCAGTGCGCAATTGAAGTTTCAATAGGCGCCAGTGCCCGAGAGGTAATGATTGAGGCGGCAATAATGGCCCCTGGCGTAACTTGGTCCAGGATCACCAAATAGGCACCCATGCCAAGCACCCCAGATTGCAACATCAGCCGCAGGACTTTTGTCACTGTCCCAAATCCGGTGACGGCATCGGATGCCGCCAACTGGTCTGCCAGATACTGGTCACTGACTGCCCCCCAGCGCTGGCGCAAGTGCTGCGCCAGACCCATAGCTTGGATCACCTCTGCGTTGCGCCGAGTTGCTTCGCTCATGCTTGCACGTTCAGAACCGCTCAGCGCGGCATCACGTGTTGGCCTGGCACTCTTGATATCTGTCAGCGCAGTGATCACGATCAAGACCAGTGCACCACCTGCAGCAAGCGCTCCCAATACCGGATGCAGAAAATAAACAGCCGCCAGATATATCGGAACCCATGGCAGATCAAAAAACGCGGTGGGCCCAAGGCTCGACAAAAATGATCGGACTTGATCAAGGTCACGCAAGGGCTGCATGGCATGTGCAGAACTTTGCGAATGCAAGGGCATGGTGTGTAGGGCTTGGTAAACGGGCACTCGTACTTCTTGATCAAAACGAGCACCAACCCGGCCCATCAAGCGAACGCGCACGAGATCAAGCGCGCCATAAACAACGTACAAACCAATCAGTAGGCCGGTCAGCACTACAAGCGTTGGAACACTTTCAGACGGCAGGATGCGATCATAGATCTGCAGCATGTAAAATGAACCGGCCAAAGCAAGCGCATTGATAAAGCCAGAAAAGATACCGACGCAAACAAAGACACCCTTAGAGCGGCCTAGCGCCTGGCGGGCGATAGGCTTTTGTCGTGATTTCTTTTGTCGTGCCACAGCTGAAAACACCCAGATGTTTTAGGCTTTGAAGGCCTGCCACCAATACAATGCCACGTATCACCAAAAATTTTGAAGTCATGAGCATAAGTGGCTGAGAAAATTAGGCTATTTTATGCATTGCAGGGATTAAGGAAGATTTGAAATTGACGGATTTGATTGTGAAATACGGGGCTTGCAACGCCTGACAATGTCTTGAAACAAGGGTCTTTATACATCAAACGCGTGATTTAGTGAAAGAGATGGCTCAGCCACACCGCAGAGGGCCGAAAACAGGAGGGCCACAAGCGAGGTTAGCAAAGATCGCTTGTGTGAGGCAGGCCAAATCGCGGCCAGACCCTGACAACAGACCCTGACAAGACGTCAATCCACGTTCCAAATTGTAACGGATGATTATTCAGCGGCCGGTTTTTGCGCGACACCGGGTGCCCCCGCCAGAACGTCTTTATCGACGTAGTCTGCAAACTTTTCAAAGTTTTGATTGAACATGCCAATCAACTTGGCCGCCAACGCATCATAGGCATTCGGGTCTGACCAAGTACTACGCGGATCCAAAATTTTGTCATCGACCCCGTCGAGGGAACGCGGTACGGCAAAACCAAACAATGGATCGGTGTGCATTGGTTGTAATTTAAGTTCGCCGGAAAGGGCTGCATCCAACAAGGCACGCGTCGCAGCGATCGGCATTCTGTTGCCATCACCATACTTGCCACCCGTCCAACCCGTATTCACCAGCCAACAATCAACGTTGTGCTTAGCGACAAGATCCCGCAACAAGTTACCATAAACGGATGGATGGCGCGGCATGAACGGGGCACCAAAGCAGGTCGAGAACGTAGCTTGCGGCTCATCGCTCATGCCCCGCTCCGTGCCAGCAACCTTCGCGGTATAGCCAGACAGGAAGTGATACATCGCCTGCGAAGGAGTCAGTTTCGCTATCGGTGGCAAAATTCCAAACGCATCTGCTGTCAGCATGATGATGTTTTTGGGGTGGCCAGCCCGGCTCGTTTCGCTGGCATTGTCAATGAAGTCTAACGGGTAGGCACCACGGGTATTCTCCGTGATCTTAGCATCATCAAAATCAGGTTCCTGGCTGCCTGGCTTGAGAACCACATTCTCCAGAACCGAACCGAAACGGTTGCAAGCGCTGTAGATTTCAGGTTCGGCCTTTTGCGACAAACGAATGGTCTTGGCGTAACAGCCACCTTCAAAATTGAAGATGCCATCACCACCCCAGCCGTGCTCATCATCGCCAATCAGTTGGCGGCGTGCGTCAGCCGACAGTGTCGTTTTTCCCGTACCGGAAAGTCCAAAGAAGACAGCCGAATTGTCTTTGTCATCAACGTTTGCTGAACAATGCATCGGCATGACGCTTTTTTCCGGCAGGTGATAGTTGAGAACCGTGAACACACTCTTCTTCATTTCGCCCGCATACGTGGTACCGCCAATGAGGATAATCCCTTTTTCAAAATTGCAAGCGATAACGCGCTCACCTTTGGTGCCGTGATAATCCGGAGCTGCACGAAAACTCGGAAAATCAAGGATCGTAAGCTGCGGCGTGAACTCAGCGAGTTGTGCAATTTCTGGTCTACGCAACAACTGGCGAATAAACAGCGCATGCCATGCATATTCACAAACAACCCGCACCGACAATTGATGGCCTGGATCAGCGCCGCCATAAAGGTCCTGCACGAAATGGTCTTTGGCATAACGAAAGGCCTGGAAATCTTCGTAGAGGTGATCAAATTGAGACTCAGTCATCGACTCAGAGTTGTCCCACCAAATTTTGTCGTTGGTAGTTTTGTCGCGAACAATGAACTTATCAGCTGCAGAACGCCCGGTATGGGGCCATGTCTCTACTGCCAGTGCACCAGTAGACGCCAGTTTCCCCTCGCCGCGTCTGACGGCCATTTCAATCAGCTCCGCAACCGAATTATTACGTTCAACCACCGGATTAGAAGCGGGACTTGAAATAACTGCAGGCATTGATTTTTTCCGAAAGTTTGGCTGTCATGGGCGCAACCACAGGGCTGAGGCTTGTTGCTCAGCGCGCCACGCTCTCATGACGCTTTGCGATTTTAATTTCAGTTCTTTAAGGAACGCTCAAAATAACTTGTCAAGTACACCAAAAGTCGAACCAATTTCGCGCCCTTATTCCTGGACATTATTGTGAGGCGGGCGACCTCATTCAGGGCCAAGCCTGCGGCAACTATGGTAAATTCCCACGAATCGAGGTCGAATTAGAGACTTAAGGCTAATTCGCAGCCAGCAAAAGCTGGAGTAAATTGCACTCACAGCGCTAACCAGCTAGACGCGGACTGAAACCAGTGGCATAGCCGATGCGGGAGCTTTTATGACAGTTGAACCAGCCGTCAGTGAGCCAGTGGAGTTAGAGGCCGTGACCGCCAAATTTCTCGTGGTCGATGATCACCCCTTGTTTCGTGATGCGTTACAAATCGCTATCCACTCAGCGTTTCCGGAGGCGCAGATCACGGAAGCCTCTTCCGTGGCCCACGCACGCGACACGCTGGCTGAATCTGGAAATTTCGATCTTATCCTGCTTGATCTGACAATGCCGGGCACCAAAGGTGTTGAGGGGCTCCTAGAATTGCGAGCACTGACACCCAAAACACCAATTGTCATTGTATCGGCGTCAGAAGAGCCACGCGTCATTCACGAGACTATGACGTGTGGTGCAGCTGGCTATATCTCAAAATCAACGCGTAAGCCGGAATTGGCCGAGGCCATTCGCGACGTCATGTCGGGCCTGATCTATTTGCCAAAAGACTATGAGCCGCCTAAGCTGGAGCCGGGCTCCTCTGACAAAGACATTGCCGCACGCGTAGCATCACTAACGCCGCAGCAATTGCGTGTCTTGATCATGCTGCGCAAAGGGCTCGCCAACAAGCAGATCGCCTATGAGCTTGATGTCGGCGAAACGACGATCAAGGCGCACGTATCCGAAATTCTGCGCAAGCTCCGTGTAACCTCACGCACGCAGGCGGTTATTGAAGTGTCGCGACTGGATATTGAGAATAGCTCCATCTGAGCGAATATCTCACAAAGCCAATCGTGCCTCACACCAATTCACCGGCGAAACTCGTTAGCGCCCAAGTCACACTTCCCTTAATACCAAACCTCAGTACTCTATCAGGCGAGAAGGTGCTGCAATAGTGCACGCAACTGAGCCGGGCGCACTGGCTTGAGCAACATCTGGCAGTCGGCAGCGGCAACCAAGTCTGCTGTTTCTGGACTGTGATCGGCGGTAACAATCACTGGCTTGAAGGCCACCGGACACAGCGCCCGCAATTGCTCGACAGCCGTGATGCCGGTTTCACCCCGGTCCAAGTGAAAATCAGCAAGCACAACTTGGAATTTAAAGTAGGGCTCCTCTCGAAAGAGAGCTTCGATCTCGGCATAACTGCGAAGATAACGACAATCGCACGACCAGCTCTCCAGCACCGTCCGCATCGCTTCAAGAACAGCTACCTCATTATCAATCACAAGAATTTTTGCATCTTCAAAACCATAGACGTTCTGCACCACCGCTGGCGGATCAGGAGTGACATTTGCGATATGGTCACCAACGTAGGCTGCATAAACTTGAAAGCACGTTCCTTTGCCTGGTTTTGAACACAGATCAAGATCGTGGCCTAAGGTGTCGGACATACGCTGGGCAATTGACAGACCAAGCCCGAAACCTGAAATGTCTGCGGCTTCTGAGGCAGCACCCCTTTGAAATTCTTCGAAGATCTTTTCCCGTTCTGTTGGCTCAATGCCAGGACCGGTATCCCAAACTTCAATGCGCACATCACCTCCGCGCCGCCGCGCAGCTAACAGAACCTTGCCCGATTCGGCATAACGCACGGCGTTTGCAAGCAGATTTTGCAGGATGCGTCGCAACATCAGCGGATCAGAACGGACGATCCACTTGTTTGGACGACAAGACAACTCGAGCCCCTTGGTGCGTGCAATCCCACCAGCCTCATGCACGAGCAGCTGAAACACATTATCTAAGACCACATCTTGAATATCAGGCTTGATATATCCGTCTTCCAACTTCGAGAGATCCAAAATGGTTTTAAGGATCTCTTCTATACTGACCAAAGCATGATCAACACGCGCGATCAGACGCGATTGATCATCGTCGCCGCCATTTCCCAACATGGCCGACAATGACAGTTTGGCGGCATGCAAAGGCTGTAGTAGATCATGACCAACGGCCGTGAAAAAACGCGTCTTAAAACGATTGGCTCGCTCGGCTGCATCGCGCGCCATCACCAGCTCGGAGTTTGAAAACTCCAGACGTGCCAACGTGTTTTTGAGCTCATCAGTTCTAAGACGAACTTGGGATTCAAGGCTAATCGCGGTTTGAAACAACGAAAAAGCAGTGGCCTGCTGATCCATGGAGCGCTCAACGCGCTGCATGAGGGCATTATTGATCTTTGCCAACTTATCCAGCTTTTGCTGGAGCACATCCAACGTCTCATCATCACTCGAGACCATAAGCCCATCCAAGCCAACACGCGGTTCCTCACGATTCATGACCAAATGCAATCCCTGTCAGCGTTTGGTTCAAGTGCATGGCATTGTATTGCTCTCCATAGGTGTGAAAGCCCACCACATTATATCTTTTATAAATTTGCTCCATCTTGTGACTGACCTGCCGCGTTTCTGCAGCTAATCGGCGCAGTACACAATCAAAGCCTAGAACAAAATCAATCTTGCCCATTGAGCGCTCGACGCTCTTGAGCGCTGCTTCTGTTGAAGCGACGATGTCAGTGGGTGACGCGACCGTAAAGACAAGCCCTTCATCAATAGCACAGAAAAAAGACAAACTCCGGTCTGGGTTCATATTTCGAATCGAACGGCAATAATAATCACCGCCGATTTTGACCACCAACGGATAAGAAGCAAACGAAAACGGTCCGAGGTCATCGGGCATCAAGCCAATTGCATTTGCATATTCCAGCGCGGCTGGCTCGGCATTTAATTCATAGACAATGCGATTTTGTGTGTCGGCTGCGGTCACGACCAGCTTCGTAGCGGTCGGCTCAAAGTTCTGCGTTTTAAAAACGCGAAATGGAATATTACACTCAACGAGAATGAGGACCGCGCTTGATGTCACAACCCGACCATCATAGATGATCGAGGTGCTCTCAAAAGAAAGCCCGTCTCCAGCAGAACCACCTATGAGCTGAATTTCGTTCATCGCCCAGTGAATTGCCGCAATTAACGGCTCCTCAGCATTGGAAAGACCATCCACCATCATCATCGCAAAAACACGATCGTGTAATGCGCGCTGACTATCATCGCTGATATGAGATTTTAACTGCCGCACAACCTGGGCAGCACGCTCAACACCAAAATTGGCAACGTCCTCAATCAATCCGGTGTGAACGCGAAAACCTGATTTTGGAAACGCGACAATCAAGATGCCGCCTTGGACCATGCCGACAGGTGTAATTTCACCCGCCGTCGAACAACCCGTTACGGGAACGCCCGGAAACGCAGAAGCCAATGCAATCATCATTTTTTCAGCGTCATAGTCGACGGCATAAAATACCAAAATATGCTGGAAATCACCATCACTGAGATCGCGCTTAAGCTCTGCAACCACATCATTCAAGGACCGATTGGTACTTGATGCGACGCGAACACCGGAATTTGTTATCGGAAAAACTGCCACAACCTGCCTGCACTTCACACGAATTGCACATCGCAATGCGTTTCTGCGGACCCAATGGATCCACGTGACGTAATGTTACACATGCCCGACTTGTGGCTCAAGCAGTTCTGGCGTTTGCGGCCCATGATGTTGCCGTCTCACTTGGAATGCGTGTTTTAACGCACGTTTTGCGGGATGGAGACGTCATATCTGAGGTAGATTTTCAGGCACCGGCACGGCAACACATTTTCAAATAATCAGAGGTTTAGCTCGACGGCGATCTTAACTCTCAAAGTCATTGCAATTTATTAATACGCCATTTCGCAGACTTAGTATCTGTTTTTTTGCGTCGTACGCATCCATTAAACCAAAAAGGGCGTCACTTACGTGACGCCCTTTAATTTTCAAACAGCATGAAACTGCTTAGCGCTGCTGTTCAACAGCAAAGTCAGCGCCAAGCTTGTATGGCTCATACTGTGGAGCTTCACGACGGCAGCCAGCAACTGCGATGGCAGCAATAACGGTTACAAGAGCGATGGAACGCATGATCATAAATCCTTTGATGTTTAGGTCGTTTAGGGGGTACGCACTACAAATCGGGGAAAAGTTCAGAGCAACCTAGGTGTTGTTTAAAACGAAGATGAATTGCTCTTTCACTTTAAAGTCGGTCAATTGTTTGGGGCTTCGACTAGCGGAAACGTTTTGCGTAGCGCGCCCGGTCAGCCTTGGAAACTTCACCATCTGCGACCAGTGCTTTCACACACTGATTTGAGAGCTTACTGCTTGCAGAGCGCATACATTGACGGAGATTCTTGCTGCCGACCTCATGGTTGGAGCAGTAAGCAAGGTAGTCACTTTTGCAGGAATTTTTGACGGAAGCGCTAACGGCGTGAACAGCTCCCGTTGGCATTAGTGCCAACGGCACAACAGCGATGCTAATCAACCACACAAAGGTGGTGAGGCTGGCGCCAGAGAACTTGTTTGGAACTTTGCAGGTCATGGAACGCACCTTTCAACAAGCACGACGGATCACACCGACGTGGCCACCTCAACCTGAAGTGGCGTTCCATGTATTAAAGCGGGACAACGTTAATAACTTCTTTAACCACGATTGAGAATTGCCTCAGGCGCGTCTTTTGCACGTGCGCGATGGGCTGTTTTTTCCCAATAAAAGGGCGCGCGTAGAAGCTGCCAAAGACCGCGGTAGGCGGCAAATGAGATTAATAACCAGTAAATCGGCATGAAAATACTACTGAACGCCAGGCCGATCCAACCACGCACTGAGACAGCGGCAACGCCCAGCGCAACGCCTGCGACGTAGCCCGCAACAAGATTAAAAACGGCGATCCCCCAAAGCAGCGATCCGGACGAAGCCGTCGTACTCATGAAACCCTGACCTGACCACAGGTCGAGCGCGGCCAATACATAAAACCAAGGATGAACCAAAACGGACAATAAAACCCCGCCCATAAAGACCTGCAAGCCAAAGAAACCACGCGTACCAAGTTCATCGCGCAAACGCGCGGGGCGGCGCATGTGCACCAGGTAGGTCTGCATCCAGCCCTTCAACCAGCGTGTGCGCTGGCGTAACCATATCGGAAAAGTTGCAGGCGCTTCTTCCCAAGTGGTCGAGCGCAAAATCTCGACCTGGTAGCCCGCGCGCGCCAAACAGATGCCAAGATCCGCATCCTCTGTGACATTGTAAGGGTCCCAGCCACCGAGTTCTTCCAGAACCTGTCGTGGAAAATGATTGGAAGTGCCGCCAAGCGGTACCGGAAAGCCAAGCTTACGCAGCGTAGGCAATACGCAATCAAACAAAGCTGTATATTCGATGGTAAATTGACGGGTTAAAAAGCTTTCACTTGGGTTGTACACATTAAGACACGCCTGCACGCAACCAATCCGTTCATTCGTTGCCAAAAGGGTGGCGGCCTGCCTCAACTGCTGGGCATCCGGCATATCTTCAGCATCGTAGACAACAACCACGTCACCTTTGGCTAACGTGAGCGCATGATTGAGCGCGTGCGGCTTGGTTTGCGGCGCTGACGTCGCTACGACATGAACGCGCATATGATCTGGAAGATCGACTTCAAACACCGCGGCGTACGTTTTTGGATCGGCACTCTCAACGATCAATTGGATATCCAGTTTTTCGGTTGGATAGTCGAGCTCTTTTAGAGCTTCAATTAGATCTGGAACAATCTCGGCTTCTTCATAAAGCGGGACGAGAACCGAATAATATGGCAAGGTATGATCTAAGAGCGGCGGCACCCCTTTTGAAGTCTGCACGCGTGCCAATAAAAAAATCAGCGCGCCTGCCCTTAAAAGAACGACGCAAAGAAAGGGCAGTGCGAGGACCGCCAGAAAAATCGACAATGTTGTGCCTGGAACCGTCGCCACCCCAAGACACAATGCCAGCGACAACAAAATGAGCACAAGCCGTTGCCAACGCACCAGTGGACGATTGGCAGAAAATTCGGCGGATAAAGCGAAGTTCTCATCTTGACCGACTGAGTGCCTGCGCCCCAGGGACCGCGCGCCCGGTCGCCGCTCCCTGCAATCAACACGCATCCTCCCTCCCCCCTTTTTTGAGGTTACTGACGGGGTAAGCTCCCCCTCAATTCAATTTGCCTAGGTGCATTGGTGACATTGCCACAGCTTCTCCATGTTCGATAGGTCATCTTACTGTCGACACCAAACTGATCGGGACAGGTTTGGGAAATATTCGGTCAATTCGCACAACAGGACTTTGCGTTTGCGTGGAAGCCAATTAAGACAGCACCAGTCTCCCACATTCAGCACCAGCAGGAGCCAGAGTGAGAAAACAGAAAAGACAAATAGCCGTACACGCGACGGGTTGGAGGCAACGGATAATAGGCTGCCTCCTGGCGTTGCTCGTGATATCGTTCGCGCCATCCTACTTTCCTGTTCTTCAAGCGATGGCCACCGCTCAAGCGCAAGATGGTGCAACCGACTCTGAAAAACGCGTACTGTTGCGATTTCTAACGAGCGGTGACTACCCACCCTTCAATTACTATGACGATGAGGGTGTGTTGGTCGGCTTGAATATCGATCTGGCCCGCGCCGTCTGTCTGGATCTATCTCTTGCCTGCGATATCCGAGTGCGCGATTGGGCGGAACTGTTAAAGGGATTGAAAAATGGCGATACCGATGCCGTCATTGCTGGCCATGCCATCACCCAGCAAACGGCAACAAATTTTGAATTTACGGATCGTTATTTCTACACACCCGGGCGGTTCGCCCTTGCCCGCACGTCCGCCCTGCGCAACATCACGCCGGTCGCTCTTGTCGGCTCGCGCATTGGCGTCACCAAGGATAGCGCGCATAAACGGTTCTTAAAAATATTCTTCCGCGATAGCCGCATCGTACCGTTTGACAGCAACGATGCCGCTCGCGAGGCATTACGCGATGGTAAGGTCGATGCCTTGTTCGGGGACAGTATAGGTCTTGCCTTCTGGCTCAACGGAACTTTATCACGGCGCTGTTGTGAATTCCGGGGTGGGGCATACTTCGAACCAAAGTTCTTTGGCAACGGTCTTTCTATCGTCATCAATAAAGCAGATCCAAAATTGAGATTACTGCTCAATGAAGCCCTGACGCGGGTCAAACAAAGCGGGCGCCTTGAAGAACTAGTGCAGCGTTATTTCCCAATTCAGGCTTACTAAAACACTACTTTAGGCAGACCTGTGGCGACCCAAAAAAGCGACTGCAATTTACCACTGCAGTCGCTTTCATTTTTTTTATGGTATTGGGCAACACACCTAAGTTGCCAAATCGCGCGCGCTGGTAGCGCTAGCGGCGGCGATTGCCACCGCCGTAACCACCTGGTGGCGGTGGAGCTGATTTGGGATCTTTGTGGCGGAAGTTGATGCGCCCCTTTGTCAAATCATAAGGTGTCATCTCGACCGTCACGCGATCTCCCGCCAGAATACGAATGCGATTTTTTTTCATTCGCCCAGACGTGTACGCGATCACCTCGTGCCCATTGTCGAGCTTCACGCGACAGCGGGCGTCAGGCAGAACCTCATCCACCACGCCTTCAAACTCCAGCATCTCTTCTTTGGCCATGCAAATCCTTTTGCTTCGCAACTGGCCCGATTGGCCAGCAAACGTCAGCTCCTGTATTGAAATAAGGGAGCAGACAGGCTGCTCCCTTATCGAATTGAATGCAACAAAGTTGCTTTATAGCGGGCGCAGATTGATCGCCGCAAGCTTGCCGTTGCGACCACGCTCTGTCTCAAATGTGACCTTCTGACCCTCTTGCAAGGATTGTAACCCAGCCTGTTCAACCGCCGAAATGTGAACAAAGACGTCCGCACCGCCTTCATCTGGTTGGATAAATCCATATCCCTTCTGGCCGTTAAACCATTTGACTGTACCGTTTGACATAAATTGCCTCCATACGCGCGGGAGCCAACCCGCCCTCTCGATTTACATTTTAAAGATCAAATCGCGCGTTGGAGTGATAGGAGAAACCAGCGAACTGGGGACCGACTGAAACCAAAGCGTGTTCGACTGCGGCCTGTATATATATGGCGCTATTTCGGGGCTGGGGCAAGGAAAAGGGGCCAAAATGGCAATCAAATTTTCGCGCTTTTAGCACGAAAATGCGGGTGTGAGCGGGCTTTTATGCCCCAGGTTCTTTGCCCCAATAGCAGTTGCAAAACTGACAGGCTGGCCTTATAACCGCCGCTCCAAGTCGCCCGGCAGGGCATGCCGTGGCGATTTTTTCGCTTAATTTCTGGCAGGTTAGCGCATCGCTTTACGTATTCGTAAACCCCAGTCTTCAGCCCAAAACCCTCATCGAAGTGCCACACTGTGTGGTGCAGCGCGGTGGGGCTCAATCGGCTAACAAAGATCAACAAAGGAAGAGCAAAATGCCCAAGATGAAGACCAAAGGCGGCGCGAAAAAGCGCTTCAAGATCACTGGGACCGGCAAGGTCATGGCAGCAGGCGCAGGCAAACGCCACGGCATGATCAAACGCCACGCGAAGTTTATTCGCAACGCTCGTGGAACGATGGTGCTGTCAGATGCTGACGCCAAAATCGTCAAAAAATACATGCCGTATGCGCGCTAAATAGCGCCATCTGCACATCAAACTACGTATCAATTAACACCATTATCTTGAATTGGGGGAACTCCCATGGCTCGCGTTAAACGTGGCGTCACTGCCCACGCCAAACACAAAAAAGTACTCAGTCAGGCCAAAGGTTTTTATGGCCGCCGCAAAAATACGATCCGCATAGCGAAGCAATCGGTTGAGAAATCGCTGCAATATGCCTACCGCGATCGCAAACGGCGCAAACGTACATTCCGCGCCTTGTGGATTCAGCGTATCAACGCAGCCGCTCGTGAGCATGGCCTGACCTACGGTCGATTTATCGACGGCCTCAACAAATGTAACATTGATGTCGATCGCAAAGTGCTGGCAGATATTGCAGTCCACGACGCTGCAGCTTTCAAAGCACTCGTCGATCAGGCTGCAAAAGCTGTGAAAGCTGCCAGTTAACATCACTTGTGTCCTGGGCGATGGGGTCTTCTCAGGCTATGATCGGCTCAAGTGCACCCCTGCACGGCGTGTTGAGCCTTCCTGCTGACCTGTCATTTATATTAGGACAAAGGGAGCTGTCAGGCTTTTATTGAGGCGCGCGCTCTTGACCCTTGGCCATGCGGAGGCTGGATTACCGGATGACGTCCTCAGCACAAACAGCTGACCTCAACGCTCTTGAGAAAGATGTGCTGGCCAGCATCGCTGCGGCCGAAAATCTTGCAGCACTCGAAAATGCACGCGTTGCAGCAATCGGCAAAAAGGGCAGCATCTCAACTCAAATGCAAAAGCTTGGCGCCATGCAGCCTGATGAGCGCAAGGCATTTGGACAGGCCGTCAACGCTGTCAAAGCGCGTGTCACGGACGCGCTTGATGCACGCAAGGGCGCACTTGAAGCAGCAGCGCTTGCAGAAAAATTAGCGACCGAACGCGCCGATATAACTTTGCCAATTCGTGACGGGCCCGAAGCACGTGGACGTATCCACCCAGTCTCACAAGTTCTTGATGAGTGCATCGAAATATTCTCTGACATGGGTTTTGCCGTTGCTGAAGGCCCAGACATTGAAAGCGATGATTACAACTTTTCCAAACTCAATATTCCTGATGAGCACCCCGCGCGCCAAGATCACGACACGTTCTATTTCGCACCGAGTTCCGATGGCACACGGCAACTGTTGAGAACCCACACAAGTCCGGTGCAAATTCGCACAATGCTCAACACGAAACCGCCCATTCGCATTATAGCGCCGGGCCGGGTTTACCGATGCGATAGTGATCAAACCCACACGCCCATGTTTCACCAGATTGAAGGCTTGGTGATTGATGAGACAACCCACATGGGACACCTCAAATGGGTTTTGGAAGAATTTGCCAAAGCCTTTTTTGAGGTTGATGACGTCGAGATGCGCTTTCGTGCCTCGCACTTCCCATTCACCGAACCGTCGATGGAAGTGGACATTGGTGCCGGTGCGATTGGCAAACCAGGTGACTGGTTAGAAGTGCTTGGGTGCGGCATGGTACATCCAAATGTGCTCAACAACTGCGGCCTCGACCCGGAGCGCTACCAAGGTTTTGCCTTCGGCATGGGCCTTGATCGCATAACCATGCTTAAATATGGCATCCCGGATTTGCGCGCCTTTTTCTCCGCTGATTTGCGCTGGTTGCGCCACTATGGATTCTCAATGCTGAACACACCGACACTTGGCGGTGGACTGTCCCGATAATTTGGAGCGCAGCCGCATCAGACCAAGCTGGCGCGCACTAATAAGCAGAAAGCAATCGAGCACATGAAATTCACGCTGTCATGGCTGAAAGATCATCTAGAGACCGAGGCTCCCCTCGACACGCTTCTCACCACGCTATCAGCTATCGGCCTTGAAGTTGAAGGCGTAGAAGATCTAGGGCAAACCTTAGGCGCGTTTACGATTGCGCGGATCACCGAAGCCAAACCGCACCCAGATGCGGACCGACTGCAAATCGTTCAAGTTGAAATCAAGCCTGGAAAGCCAACGCTTGAAGTGGTCTGCGGCGCACCCAACGCCCGCGCAGGCATGCTCGGCGTATTTGCACCTATTGGCACCTATGTTCCAGGTATCGATGTCACGCTCGTGAAGCGCGCTGTGCGCGGCGTCACATCGAACGGCATGATGTGTTCGGACGCTGAATTGCAACTATCTGACGAAGCTGATGGCATCATCGATTTGCCGGATGAAATGGCGAAACACGTTGGCCAACCGTACATCGACATCGTTGGCCTGAATGATCCAGTGATTGATGTCGCCATTACACCGAATAGACCTGATTGCACTGGCGTTCGTGGCATTGCGCGCGATCTTGCAGCAGCGGGCCTGGGGACTCTGAAACCAGAACCAAAGATTGGCAAGGTTGAGGGTAATGACGCCTCGCCAATCAAAATCGCTCTTGAGTTTGACGCGAAAACCAAAGATGCATGTCCTGTCTTTGCTGGTCGCATGGTGACAGGTGTTAAAAACACATCCTCCCCAGATTGGATACAAGCGCGCCTGCGCGCAGTTGGTCTGCGCCCGATCAATGCCCTGGTCGATGTCACCAATTATGTTGCCCATGACCGCGGTCGTCCATTACATGTCTATGATGCCGATAAACTCAAAGGAACAGTCCACGCTAGGCTTGGCAAAAAGGGTGAAAACTTTTCGGCCCTCGATGGCAACACCTACGAGGTCAATGACGCGATGTGTGTCATCGCCGACGACAACGGACCGTTGGGACTTGGTGGCGTGATTGGCGGCGAAAGCTCTTCTGCTACCGAAGGCACCCAAAACGTGCTCATCGAAAGTGCCTGGTTCAGCCCGACGCGAACCGCTGCAACGGGGCGGGCAACGGGTCTCATTACAGATGCCCGCTATCGTTTTGAACGCGGTGTTGACCCGGCTTCTGTAATGCCCGGTCTTGATCTAGCAACACACTGGATCTTGGAGCTCACAGGCGGCAGCCCATCAACGGCAACTGTTGCAGGCAACGTACCCGATACCGCCAAAACGATTGCCTTTAATCCGAAACGTGTTGAGCAACTGACAGGCGTTGCGGTCACGACCAAGGATACTAAAACCATTCTTAAAGCGCTTGGCTGCGAAATTGATGGCAAAGGTGACGCGCTGAACGTTTCCGTCCCGTCGTGGCGGCCAGATATTCACGGGCCCGCTGACTTGGTTGAAGACGTGGTTCGCATTGTTGGTCTCGACAAAATTCCAGCAACGCCATTGCCGCGCGTTCACGGTGTTGCCCAACCTGTTCTCACCGAAAATCAGAAACGCACGCGACTTGCCCGCCGCGTACTCGCCAGCCGTGGTCTTGTGGAATGCGTGACCTGGTCGTTCATCCCACAAAATGAAGCAGAGCACTTTGCTGGTGGCCAAGATGAGCTGCAGTTGGCCAATCCCATATCAGTCGAACTGTCGACCATGCGTCCAAGTCTGGTGCCTGGCTTGCTGGCGGCTTTGCATCGCAATCAAAACCGTGGCTTTCAAGATGCCGCGTTGTTTGAATTAGGCCAAACCTATTCCAGCGCCGCAGCTGATGGACAACACCTGATTGCTGCAGGCGCACGCGGTGGTGCTGAAACGTTGATCGGCGCTGGTCGCAATTGGCACGCCGCCGCACAGCCGGTGGATCTATTTGATGCCAAGGCCGACTTGGGCGCAGCGCTTTTCGCCATGGGCGTGGATATTGAAAAAGCACAAATCACCCGCGATGCGCCAAGTTGGTATCACCCAGGCCGATCAGGCACTGTGCGCCTTGGGCCGAAGCGCGTGCTGGCTCATTTCGGCGAGGTACATCCGGCTACATGCACCCTCTATGGCCTTGATGGGCCCGTGGCTACCTTTGAAATCTTCATAGACAACCTGCCGCCAGAGAAAAAGAAAACAGGCCGAGCCAAACCAGCTCTACCTGCCAGCGATCTTCTGCCGGTGCGCCGCGATTTTGCATTTGTTGTTGATGCCACAATCGACGCAGCATCGATTTTGCGGGCGGCGGAAAAAGCAGACAAAAAGTTGATTTCAAATATCAACGTGTTCGATGTTTTTGAGGGCGGTGATCTCGGCGCAGACAACAAAAAATCTGTCGCAATCGAAGTGACGCTGCAGCCGCAAGATGAAACCCTAAATGACAAAGCCATTGAGGCGGTAAGCGACGCCATCATTGCCCAAGTCAAAAAAGCAACGGGCGGCGTTATACGCGGCTAGCTATCTGGCCTTTAATCCATCAACCACACCGATCTATTTACACAAACGACTTGTGACATTGTCACCCTCGCCGCATGAGCTTGAAAGCGCTATAAGCATTGCAACCTTTATCGGCGATTAGCTGGAGAACTTCCAAATTATGGCCTCGGCATCCCCTAAATCCATGATCCTTGAAAAATCGGACCTACACCATATCGTCATCGTCGGCGGTGGTGCTGGTGGTTTGGAGCTAGCAACGCAGCTCGGCAACAAACTGGGACGTAAAAAAAAGGCGCAGATCACGCTCGTTGATCGCTCCCGCACCCACATCTGGAAACCACTGCTACACGAAATCGCTGCAGGCAGCATGGAAGTTGACCGCCACAAAATTGAGTACATGGCGCAAGGCCACTGGCATAGTTTCAAATTCCGTTGGGGTGAACTGAGTGGTCTTGATCGCGCACATAAGCGCATTCGCCTATCTGCTACGTATGATGATGAAGGCCGCGAAGTTACGCCAGATCGCTGGATTGAGTACGATACGCTGGTGCTGGCGATTGGCTCCACCTCGCACGACTTTGGCACACTTGGCGTACAAGACCACGCCATCATGCTCGATACACCAGAACAAGCAGAGCGGTTTAACACGCGCATGCTCAACGCCTGCGTGAGAGCTTATGCACAAGAGGGGCCTGTCGGACCCGGTCAGTTGAATGTTGCTATTATTGGCGCTGGCGCAACCGGGACCGAACTCTCAGCCGAACTCCATGGCACCATTCGTGGTTTGGTGGCCTATGGCCTGGATTCCATTGACCCGGAAAAAGATATCAAGATTATACTTCTTGAGGCCACAGATCGCATTTTGCCTGCGCTACCTGAACGCATTTCAAAAGCAACGACAGAAATTCTTGAAAAACTCGGCGTTGATATTCGCACCAAATCTTTTGTCACTGAAGTAAACGAAAAGGGTGTCCAATTAAAAACTGGGGATTTTGTCGACTCTGAGTTGGTTGTCTGGGCCGCCGGCGTAAAAGGCCCCAATATTTTGCGCGATTTAGACGGCTTGGAAGCCAGCAAGTCTGGTCAGCTGGTTGTCCGAGAAACGTTGCAGACAACAATTGATGATGATGTGTTTGCTTTTGGCGATTGCTGTTGGCTGGTCCCCGATGGGGAAGAGCATCCAATTCCACCGCGCGCGCAAGCCGCCCATCAACAATCCTCACATCTCGTCAAACATCTGCGCAACAGACTGAATGGCCAACCCATGAAGCCGTTTAAGTATCGCGACTTTGGTAGCTTGGTGTCCCTCGGCCACCATTCAACGGTCGGCACTTTGATGGGCTTCGTGACCGGACGCAAAATGCTGATCGAAGGCTTTGTCGCCAAGATGATGTATCGCTCACTCTACAAAATGCATGAGTGGGCCCTGCACGGCTTTTGGAAGGTGTTTCTTGACACCCTTTCACGAACACTCAACAGGCGTACAGAGCCGCACGTAAAACTGCACTAAAACAACCCAAAATGACTTTAGGAAGTGTTGGCAACCGCACCCCACTTTTTGGGAAACACGCTCTAACGCAAGCGGCTAAGTAGGCCCGGCGTAGGGTAGCTATCGGCAGGTAAGCCAAACTTGATCTGCATGGTTTTAATGGCCGCGCGTGATTTTGCACCAATGATGCCGTCAACCTCGCCGACATCAAAGCCGCGTTTCTTCAACCGGCGCTGCAATTCCCTAGCCCGGTCTGGTGAAAGAATAGGAATATTTGAATTGGGCTTACGCATTAAGGGTGCGCCGTCAATGCGCGTCGCAAGATAAGCCGCTGTCGTTGCGTAGTTCAACGATTGGTTCCACTTAAGATAGACATCAAAATTTGGGTAGGCGAGAAACGCCGGACCTAAACGACCCATCGGCAGCAATAACGAAGTGGGCATGTCATCGGCACTCAGTGGGTTGCCGTTCGCCTTGCGCACACCCCAGGCGGCCCATTTGGAACGTGGGTGCTTGGTTTCAAGTCCGGATTGTTCCCACGGCAATTTGCGTGGCACGCGCACCTCCTCAATCCACGGCTGGTTTGCCTGCCAACCGAGATCACGCATGTAGTTTGCTGTGGAACCAATCACGTCGGCATCAGACCGAAACAAGTTCGTTCGGCCATCTTTATTGTAGTCGATGGCGTATTGCAGATAGCGCGTCGGCAAGAATTGCGTTTGGCCAATTTCGCCCGCCCACGACCCAACCATACCGCTTGGGCGCACATCACCACGATCTATAATTTCAAGGGCCGCTAGCAGCTCGGTGCGGAACATGTCGCTGCGTCGGCAGTCATAGGCCAATGTCGCCAGCGACCTAAAGATAGGGTCTTTACCCATTCCTGCACCGAAATCACTTTCCAGTGCCCAGAATCCTGTGATCACCGATGGGGCCACGCCATATTCACGTTGTGCACGATCAAAAGTTGCCTTGTTTTTCTTGATTTTCCGACGGCTCGCCACAACGCGGTATTGTGTTGCCAGCTTCTTTTGAAACGAAATAAAGCTCTGCGCAAAAAAGCCTTGGCGGCGATCGCGCGCGATTGTCTTTGGATTGAGCTGCATGCCACCAAGCACCGAGTTGATGGTGCGCGCTGAGATGCCTTTCGCTGCGGCTTCTTTTTTGAATTTTGATAGCCAGGTTGAGAATTTACCGGTGTTGCGACAATTCTTCGATTTCGGCGGCGCATACTCGTGATGTTTAGAGCCTCTTTTTCCAACCTCGGTTACGGCACCTGCCACAGCAAAAGAAGGGACGAGCAAGAGGAACGCCAACAGACTGGCGGCAAAACAATGCGAACGCATGTAGGGGGGTCTCCAACATCAAAACAAAACTTTTCCGCTCTACTCAGCCGCCTAGATGGGGCAGCGTCAAGACGCAACCGCAACTTTCACACTTGGCAGCAAATTTAGACGGCTGAACCCGAGGGTGATGGATGCCGTTTTACTTGCCTCATCACGTCGGGCGCTGTGGAGCGGCATCAAAAACAGCATGGCACCACCAATCAACTTAGAATCATTCTAATTAGGTGGCGCGTTGTCATCGAAAGCTGCACACTTGGGTTGCCCTGAGGGCCAGTTGACGCAGGTTGAAACAGTCCTTTTGCGGGCTCATGCCGGGTGCTATTGAGTGCAAACCTTGCTCCAACTCTTTGAAGTAGACAGCATTATCCGCCCTAGATCGCGATTGATTTTAGGCAGATTGATCTAACCCGCCATGACCGACACATCTCACATTCGCAATTTCTCGATTATTGCCCACATCGACCACGGCAAATCGACGTTGTCCGACCGCATGATTCAATTGTGTGGCAACGTCACTGATCGTGAAATGAAGCAACAGATTCTCGATTCCATGGATATCGAGCGCGAGCGCGGCATTACCATCAAAGCGCAAACGGTGCGCCTCGACTACAAAGCCAAGGATGGCGAGCTTTATCAGCTCAACTTGATGGACACTCCTGGTCACGTTGACTTTGCCTATGAAGTCTCGCGCTCTCTGGCGGCGTGTGAAGGTGCGATTCTTGTTGTTGACGCCAGCCAAGGCGTCGAAGCGCAAACATTGGCCAACGTCTATACCGCACTGGACAATGATCTTGAGATCTTACCAGTACTCAACAAAGTTGATTTGCCGGCTGCAGACGCTGATCGCGTTAAAAAGCAAATCGAGGATGTCATCGGCCTTGATGCCTCTGATGCCATTCCAATTTCGGCCAAGACCGGTGTCAACGTCGACCAAGTTCTGGAAACGATCGTCGAGCGACTGCCGCCCCCTAAGGGCGACATTAAAAAGCCTCTCAAAGCGATGCTGGTTGACAGTTGGTATGATCCTTATCTCGGTGTGGTTGTGCTGGCGCGCGTAATTGATGGCAAGATTGCCAAAGGTCAGCGCGTTAAATTGATGTCAACCGACACAATCTATGTGATTGAGCGGGTCGGCGTATTCCGACCTAAGCAAGAAATGCTCAGTGAGCTCGGTCCTGGCGAGATTGGCTTTTTCACAGCTGCAATTAAACAGGTTTCTGATACGCGCGTCGGCGACACGATCACCGACGAAAAATCAGCGCTGAGTGATCCACTCCCCGGCTTTAAGCCCGTTCAACCAGTTGTTTTCTGCGGTCTGTTTCCCGTCGACGCCGCGGACTTTGAAGACCTGCGCGAAGCGATGGGGCGTCTACGTCTCAACGATGCGAGCTTTTCCTATGAAACAGAATCCTCCGCCGCTCTCGGCTTTGGCTTCCGTTGTGGCTTCCTTGGATTGCTGCACCTTGAAATTATCACCGAACGCCTTGAACGCGAATTCAACGTTAACCTGATCACGACGGCACCGAGCGTGATCTATCAAATTCACTTGATGGACGGCACAGTGCTCGACTTACACAACCCTGCCGACATGCCGGATGTCACCCACATTGACCACATCAAAGAGCCGTGGATTGAAGCAACCATCCTGGTGCCAGATGACTATCTCGGCGCTGTACTTAAACTGTGCCAAGACCGTCGCGGACGCCAGAAAGACCTGACCTATGCTGGCAACCGCGCCATGCTTGTCTATGAGCTGCCGCTTAATGAAGTGGTTTTCGATTTTTATGATCGTTTGAAGAGCGTCTCGCGCGGCTATGCATCGTTTGACTATCACATCATAGGATATGAAACCGAGCAGCTCGTTAAGTTGTCTGTCCTGGTCAACACCGAGCCGGTCGATGCGCTTTCCATCATTGTTCACCGCACACGCGCAGAAGCACGCGGACGTTCCATGTGCGCGAAGCTGAAAGAACTGATCCCAGCACACCTGTTCCAAATACCAATTCAAGCGGCGATTGGTGGTAAAATTATTGCCCGCGAAACTATTCGCGCGTTGAGAAAAGACGTGCTCGCAAAATGTTATGGCGGTGATATTTCGCGAAAACGTAAGCTACTCGACAAGCAGAAAGCGGGTAAGAAAAAGATGCGCGAATTCGGCAAGGTGGAAATCCCACAGGAAGCCTTTATTTCCGCACTCAAGATGGACGAGAACTAAATCGACCTGCGAAAAGTTGAAATCACGACTTTGAGCAGATAAGTTGATCGCCAACCATGGGCTGGAGCCATGAGATGGAGCGTCGAGCAAATAGCTCCGCTGGCACGAGAAAAGGCGCGACGCTCTAGGCCACCGCCCAAGCGCACATACCCCCTGTCTCCATCAAACGGCCATGGTTTTGGGTATATTTTGGCACCGCCAGCGTAAGCATTAAGCGCCGCGGCAAGCCAAAAGAGTTGTGGCTATTTTGAGCATTGAACTGGTCTTGATTGTCCGCCCATGGCACGCTTGGCGCTCAACTGTTGCAGAACCTGTGATCGCGTAACGCTCATGTCTCATCGAATTTGTGCATTGATTGGATTGTGCATCTGCCTGAGTGGCTGGGGCACAGGTGCCAATGCGCAGGCCACAGAGCACCTCGTCGTTCCCTTTGCATGCCAAGTCTACGCCAGCGGCGTTCGTGCACGCCCATCCCAAGCCCAAAGCTATGCGGTCATCGGTGGGCGTGAGGCGGCACCCTTTACCGCCTGTGCTTCCGACGGGTCTGACCGCTGCCGCACGATGATGTTACATCGCTTTGACATTGAGTGTGACGGTGATCGAGTTGGTTGGCCGGAGTTTTATGCCGCCATCTCAGATGTCACCACGGGACGCGCGCGCTTTGAAGAAGAGCGCTTAATTGTTCGGGTGCGCCCTGAGCGTTCCCGACGCTTTGCGCGTTCGCGGTTTCAACCGCCACCATCACGACACGCGTTTTTGGTTGAGATGCCTGATGGTTTTGCGCCCGTTCGTGGCACTGTGGCACGATTTGAAGGTGTGCGTAGCGAACATAAAAAACCTATGCAGGCGACACGCGATCCATTTTCATCGAAACCACATCCGCCTGTCGCTCAGACAGAACGGGCAGGACGGGTGAAACCAAAAACAGCCATCGTCAAACCAAAACGACTGCCTGCACCTAAAACAACTCAGCGCAATATCATTGCGGTTCCCAAAGATGTAAAACCGTCGCTTGCGCCTGCACGCAATCGACCCACGGTAACAAAACCAAAAGTTGCAACAAACCCTGCTGCCAGGGGCAACGTAAAGACTGCGCCAGCGCCAAACTCAACTGCGGAAAAAGCAGTCTCCAAATTCAAAGTGGTAAAAGCACCGCCTGCTAAGCCGGATGTTTTGTCACCACCCAGAGCCAAGGACAGCGCCGCCACACCCTCTGTTGTTCCCAAATTACTCAACGGATCAAAACGCACGGCAGCTCTTGAACCAAAACCGCAAACCGCACCGCACAGTGATGTAAAGGCCCCAAACGCAGATCCGCCGCGTTCCATTGCCGACCTGCTAGAAAAACGCGGTGTGGAGGTGAGAGAACGAGCCGCCGCGTCGCCTTCTGAAAAAGCAACCTCAACGCTTGCTGTCGCGCCGATGACCACAGGCGCGCTACCTGCTAGTGCTACACCCGCGTTGCGCGAACCACATGCCTCACCATCGCTTGCCAACACATTGGCTGTGCTTGGCGTTGTGGCAAGTCTGCTGCTGGCGTTATCGTTTGCTGCGTACCGTTTACTGACACCGAAGCCAAGGTCATTACCGGTACCTTCCCCACGTCTGACAAAATCTGAAATAAGAGAAATACACAGTTTGACGCCTAGAAAGCCTAACTTGGCGCCCATGGTGCAAACAGCGGGGCAACTCTCGCTAGAACGCTCCGAAACAGAGACTTCGGCAAACCAAGTAGCTCCAAAAACTCAGGCTGCCCAGAAGGCAGAACCAACCTCTGCAAAAGATAAGTCACCCGAGCAACCCTCACCGACGTTGGCAGTGCCAACAGACACTGCGTCAGACTTCGTTGCACCTGAGCTTTCAAATTCAATTTCACTGCCAGCGTCCGACAAGATCGACAAGCCTCAACCCACGCTATCTCTTGAACCAACATCTCAAGACGCTGAACCCACAAAGCCTGAGCCAGAATTACCAATGCCAAAATTGGTTGCTGCGAAGATCAAACAACCTGATTTTGACGAAAGTGCTTTGCTTCTCCCCAGGACACGACAGGAAGCCCTGACCGCGCTTGGTATTGGCGAAAATACGGGAGAAGACGTGATTGAACGTGTCGTAGCAGGCCTTCGCCAATGCTGGCGTCCTGACGACTCGAATGATAAAGCCGAACGCACTCGACGCATACAACGCATGCAGCAAATTGAAACCGCCTGGCGCATCCTGTCCGGTCCACCGAACCAAGCGGGTCAAGACGACAAGCACCCAACAAACTAAAACACCCCACGTTTTGCAAAACGTAGGGTGCTTTCATGCCGTCGGAACTCAAAACGTGCTCGCGATGTTTCAGTTTTATCAGCGCTGTTACGGAAAGCGACAGCCTGACGAGAAGAAGCCGTATAGCCACGCTGTTACAGAGCCAAAACCAGCAAGAATGACAAGAGCGGAAATGAGGTTTGCGGGTTCACCATCATAAAATGGCGCTTGGCCGTTGATCAGCGGGATCCACAAGAACGCACCAAGCACAGCGGGCCCGATGATGCCAAACAATGCGCCCTTAACAGTCATTGATCCTGTTGGGACATTCCCAAAAATCAAAGCCAGGATCGACCCCCAAGCGCCGCCCCACAATGCAAGGCTAACAATTTTTGGCAAACCAAACAGTAATCCAGGGCTCATATCCCATGGCGTTGCTTGCAAGTAGCCTGCATCAACCAACACGCACTTGAGTAATTCGTGCACGGTGAGCGTGGCGATGACGCCCGCCAAAAATCCCAATATGATGCTCTTCAGTGACGTGCTTTGCATTGCTTCCTCCCCAGGGCCCAACCCGTTTCTTTGCCGATCAGTCTATCTGACATGCCAGTTGTATGTCGCCTAATCTGTTTTAAGCACCAATAAATTCTATAAACGTGCGTCCCTGCCTCCACACCTGCTGCTTGTTTGATGGGCAAAGGCAGGGCCTGTCCCACCCTAAAAACAGCATTACATAGCGCTACATAGCGCTCAATCCCTGCCACCGAGCCGGCCCCGCATCTGCGCGGCCAGACGGGATTGCCTTTGCCAGCACAGACACTAACTCCGCACAGAACTCGGCTTTGCTCCCAAAACGTGGTTAAATTGGCCCTGAGAAGCCCGCACTGCGTCATCTGATAACGGCATAACTTATTGTTTTTATTATTTTTTATTGCAGTGGGTTGGGAATAGTGAGGAGGAGCTATTTATCCCCGACCGCTCGCCAGATTGAGGATATTCTCAATATTAGTACAAGTTACAATTGCAATTTGGTAAATACAACCTTAATGTTCTGCCCGCTCCAACGTCTTTCTCGAAAGTCCGAAGTGAGCTGTCGATACGTTGCCCAGAGTGCAACCGCATATTTTTTGTTTTTTGAATTGGAGGATTGTGATGCCACAGCTGCGCATAGAAAAAGTACCAATTAAGGGGCTGGCCGTTAAGGGCTTCGACCACATGCAGCTGGTATTCGAACCCGACACCGTCTCTGATTCTACTTACGAGCAGGATGAATGGTTCGCGATCGAGGGTAGTTTTAGCGGACCTCCAGGCGCTGAAATCTTGAGCACCTTGGGTGGCAGTGGCACCGCAACCATTCCCGATCTCAATTCTGGTCTGACAGGCGCAGCACTTCAGAATGAAATTGGCACACCCGGATCGCGCGGCTCTCGGGTATTGCCGGTCATTGGTAACGAGCAGGTGCAATGGCAATTCATGGCCGCTCTGGCCCGTGACATTGACAGCCAGGAACTGCCCTATCAAGCGCAGCTCATCGCAAGCCGTTTTACCTTCAACATTAATTCCTCCTCTGTCATCGCTACGCTGCTTTATTCAATTGGGATTGAGATAGGTTCCAACTTACCGTTTGGAGTCGGACGCACCAACGGCTGGCAAACTCTACTTGGCAGTTCTGGCAATGATGTCCTGCGCATTGAAAGCACATTTATCAATCTTGTGGGCGGGCCTGGCGAAGACACATTCCATGGCTCGGACGATTCGGATAAATATGAGCGGTTTTCTGGCGGTACAGACAACGATGAATTCAATTGGTCGCAAGGCCGACACACCTATCACGGCGGACAGCTGCGTCTTGATTACGCGCAAGATGGAAATGACACGATCAACTACGGCGGCATTGGCGAAGTCACTCTTGTCATCAACCCAATGCGTGTTCCACACAAGAGCGCCGATATCATTGCCACCCACAACACCGGCCAAGACCATCTGCTCTCAATTGAGAAGATGAAATGGGGTGAAGAAAGCGACGTAATTAATTTCGGAAAAGGCTTGGGAGTAATCAGGGAAAGTCTTGTGTTGGACGCTGGCGAACAATCGTCAATGGACCAGGGCGATACGATCAATTTCTCAAATTCAGATGAACCCATTCAGTTCGTAGCTGCTACCAACACCGACACCATATTGGTGCAAGCTGAAAGTGAAACTGGAAGCGACGTTGGCGTCTGGTTGAATTCCGCAGAATGGATTGTTGGCTCCGACCAGAGCGACAAAGCCTATCTGGGCTGGGGCCTTAGAGGTTTTGATGGCGGCGACGGCGATGATCTCATTGATGCGCGCAGCGTCACGTCCTTCGACCCGCGCAGCCCAAGTGGGTACGACATTGAAATCTACGGCGGCACCGGCAGTGACACAATCGTTGCAGGCAGCGGACGAACCCTTGTGAATGGAGGAACCGGCAGCGATATCTTTGTTATCTCTGAACTTTCAGATCCCGATAACGGATTAAATGAGATCGTCCTCAACGACGCTGATTCAGGTGACCGTCTTTTTGCATCCTATAACTTTTTCAACGAATCTTTTGCGCCATTTGATGGAGCAGAACTCGTGCCTGTGCTTGGCGCAATTTCACAATTTTCTGGCGAAGCTAGTTTTGCTGATTTACCGCAGACCGCTGGACCAATTTCACAAGGAAATGAAGATCAAGGTGCTTTCAGCTTTGTCTGGCAAAACGACAACCAGAGAATTTTTAGCGATGATGAAACACAAGGCGTCATCGATTTCGCCGGCAGCATTTTATACGATAGGGATGACAGCGACCTTCTCATCCATGTGTTTTCTGGCATTGGAGAAGGATTTGAACGGGTCGGAAATAACGGAACGTCTTATACCTATACGGCCAATCTAACTAATGTTGGTTCTGAAACGATCGTCCGCGTCGTTGATTTTCAAGAGGGTGATCTTGGCATCCACTTCTATGACATCGGTGAGGCTGAGGACTTTGACTATAGCGTGTCACATGGCGACTACTCCGGAATCGTGTTTCCCAATTTGGAGGCCAGCGTCAACATTCTAACAAACAACGGAATGCTTTCCGCACCACTTGAAGCAAGACCGGACGCACCAACATATAACCCTGAGGATGCTGACCCACCTCCGCCTTCGGACATCGTCATTGGTAGTTCAGCCGATGACGTCATCGTGACAGCATCTGTCAACAATCAGGATGTTCAGGGCCTTGAAGGCGACGACACAATAACAACCGGCGAAGGTGATGATGTTCTAAATGGTGGTGCCGGTTCAGATTCAATGGAGGGTGGCAACGGCGATGACACCTATGTCATCGATAACGCCAACGATACGGTGATTGAAGCTGCGGGCGGGGGAACAGATACTGTCGTCGCGTCAACGGGTTTTGTATTGCCTGACTTCGTCGAAAATCTAACGCTTGTGAGCCCAGAAGCAGCCGCGCAATTTTCACTGTTGCGAACCTCACTCAACGCCACCGTTCTTGATGGTACTGGCAACGAACTTAGAAACACCCTTTTGGGAAATCAGGATAGCAATACCCTCAGCGGCCTTGGGGGCAGCGATACCCTCGTCGGGGATACCGGTAATGATGTGCTGATTGGCGGCGAGGGCAGTGACTATTACCTTTACTTGGCCGGGGATGGTGATGATCAAATTCTGGATACCGGGGCGAAAATTGATATCGACGAACTCCATATTGAAGGAATTGATGCCGACGACGTTTCATTTTTCCAACGCCAAGAAACTCCAGAAGACCTCATCATCAGAATTGATCAAGGTGGACGCATTGAAGTCATCGACTACTTTGATGGCAGTGGCAACAACACTGGAATTGATCGTGTTTTTGTTTCTGGGACCGACAATTGGACCCGCACTGATATTGATTCAATCGTTGCCCAAACAGGTCCGCTCAGCAACGAAGCCCCACAAGCAGCAGATGACACGACCTACGCGTTGCGGGGACCAAATGCACAAATTGCTGCCAGCGTTCTTCTTGCCAATGACCGGGATTTTGATGACGATCCGCTGTCCATCATTGCAGTTGTCTCCGACAACCCAGATATCACCGCGTCTTTGGATTTAAATGGCGATATTGTGCTCGCCACAACCAGCGCAACTGAGGTGTTTGCCACGCTGACCTACACCGTTTCTGACGGCCAGAGCGGGCAGGCGACAGCTGAAGCAGGCGTTTCAATTTACCCCAATCAAGCACCCAACATTGCAGCGATTGAGGCCCAGTCCAACTTGGAAGACGTGGGCTGGAGCTTTACCCTACCTGAAAACAGCTACAACGATCCCGATGGTGATGCGCTCAGTGTAACGGCCCGCCTAGCAACAGGCGAGGCGTTGCCAACCTGGCTGACGTTTGACACCAACACCGATACTTTTTCTGGCACCCCGCCAGAAAACTTCAACGGTGTACTCGCGTTGCAATTGGTTGTCAGCGATGGTGTTGCTGAAAGCACAGTTGATTTCGATTTGACAGTCACGCCGGTCAATGATGCCCCAGTCGCCCAATCCGATGCAGGGTTTGAAACCAACGAGGATGAAAGCATCACGGTGCTAGCCTCAGACCTGCTGGCCAATGACAGTGACGTCGACGGCGATGTGGTGATGCTTAACAGCGTTTCCAATGCGCAAAATGGCAGCGTGACTCTCAATACCGCTGGCGATGTTGAGTTTACGCCAACGGCCGGGTTTGCGGGCGCCGCGAGCTTTGACTACACAATCAATGATGGAGCTGGTGGCACGGCAACAGCCAGTGCGAGCCTGACCGTGATTGCCGACCCCGATCCACCAACCTCAGCAACTATTATTGGCACACCCGACAATAACCGCTTAGTTGGCACCCCCGACGTTGATATCTTTGAGGGCCTTGCTGGCAATGACCGCATGCTGGGGCGTGCGGGCGACGACATTTTCCTTGGCGGAGAGGGTCGCGATACCATGCGCGGCGGAAGAGGCTTCGACACCGTAGACTATTCGCAATCTCCTGACGCCGTTCAGATCACATTCTATGGCACCGGCATCGGTACGGGCGGTCATGCAGAAGGAGACAAACTCAAATCAATTGAACATGTGTTGGGCTCAGACCACAACGACACGTTCAGTGGTTTTTGGCGCAAGATTAGCGCTGATGGTCAAGGTGGAGATGATGTCCTGCGAGGCGGGTTTGGCAATGACCGATTGGCCGGTGGCACAGGTTCAGACCAACTCTCTGGGGGCTTTGGTAGCGATACCTTTGTATTTGGCGATGGAGACGGCGCAGATACCATTTTGGACTTTTCATTGGGCAACGCCAGTTGGTGGTGGTGGAACTGGAACAAGGCCGATACCATCGCGCTTGATATTGCAGATGTTGCAACGTTCGATGATGTGCTGGACCACGCAACGGAGGCCAACGGTGATGTTATTTTTGACTTTGGAAACAATGATGTGTTGACGCTCCAGAACATCCGGCTTGCACAACTTGATGATAGCAACTTCGACTTTGCTTAAAACGCGTTCTAAGTTCTTGATTTGTCGCATGTTCGAACCGCGAAACCGCGTACACTTTTGCTGAATATGCACTAGAGCAACTTGCGAAAAGCTAGGTTCGACTTTGAGCAGATATGTTGATCGCCAGTCTTAGGATAGAGTCTTGGAATAGAGTCATGAGATAAAGCGTCGCGCAAATAGCTTTACTGGCACGAGAAAAGGCGCGACGCTTCTAGATCTCTATCTCAGAACGAGCCGATACGCTAAGCTTTCCGCTGAAATCTTTTAGCTTGGGATTAGCCATGCGCGGGTGGAAGAACGTGAGACCGCTTTGGGTGGGAGCAACTCTGGTTACCACCAGTTTGTCATTTCCCAATGTCCCCGTTTCATTGGCGCAACAGAGCGAACAGCAAGCACAACCAAGGAGTTGTTTGCTTGAGCCTGGGCCACGCCATAGCGTTGTCGGGATAGAAAATAGTGAAACGCTGCGTTTAGCTGACGGGCGCAAAGTACGTTTGCTCGGCATACTTGGGCCACGCGCACCGCTGACATCATCAAACACCGCGGTCTGGCAACCAGAACGTGAGGCAAGGGAAGCACTTAAAACGTTGGTCGAAGGCAGGGAAGTCACCCTTGCCTTCGACCAACGGCGCCAAGATCGCTACGGCCAATGGATGGCGCATGTCTTTGCCTGGCACGACGGACAACGATTTTGGGTGCAGGGGGAAATGCTGGCCCACGGCCATGCCCGCGCCGCCGTTTTGCCGGGAACCACCGCATGTGTGGCAGAACTTATCGCTCATGAACATTTGGCCCGCGACCCAGCGCGGGGGCTCTGGCGCCACCGCCACTATCGCATTTTAAAACCAAATCCTGCTGGTTGGATACTGAGCAAGCGCCGCCATAACTTCGCACTCATATCGGGCAAGGTGGCAGATGTTGCTGTCGTAAAAAGCAAAATCTATCTGAATTTTGGCCGCAATTGGCGGAAAGATTTTACGGCTGCTTTGCCGAAACGATCCCTGCTTGGCACAGCGACGTCGTTGGCCGATATCATTGCACTGAAAGGACGCCGCGTTAGCGTCAGGGGCTGGATTGAACGCAACAATGGCCCCTATATGAAGTTGGCTCACCCTGGATTAATTGAATCCTTGAAGCCGCGTATTACACCATCAAAGGACCCTTTGAGAGATGCACCTGCACTTGCAGGCGCATCGCCCGAATTCCAACCGCATTGGCGCAGAAAACAGCGCCTGAGAGTTCCACGTATCAAACGGCGCACAAAAAAGCGCCCGATGCCTGAGGGTTCGAAACCTGAAATATCGGGCGCTTCAAAATTGTGATGGTCTGTGTCGGCCTAGATCAACCTGCGAAAAGTTAGGTTCGACTTTGAGCAGATTAAGTTGATCGCCAACCATGAGATAGAGTCATGGGATAGAGCATTGAGCAAATGGCTTTTCTGGTACAAGAAAAGGCGCGACGCTCCAGAGCATGACTTAACGTTCAATCAAACGCACAGAGTTTTTAAGCAGCAGACGCTGACGCTGCGGAAGCCTCAGCAGCTTCCGCTTCTTCTTCTGCTATGCGACGTCCACGTGCACTTTTGGAAAGCACATCCGTGATGCGCTGAACGGCACCGCGCTCGTCAAGCTTTTCAACCGCTGCCAGTTCACGTGCCATACGATCCAAGGCATCTTCATAAAGTTGACGCTCAGAGTAAGACTGTTCTGGCTGGGCTTCTGAACGATAGAGATCGCGCACAACTTCGGCGATGAAAATCAAATCACCTGAATTGATCTTCGCAATGTATTCCTGTGCGCGGCGGGACCACATTGTCCGCTTGATGCGCGCACGGCCCTTGAGCACAGTCATAGCTTTGGCGATCAACGCTTCATCTGCAAGTTTGCGCATGCCAACGCTTTCCAGCTTCCCCGTTGGAACGCGTAGCGTAAGCTTTTCTTTTTCGAAATTGATCACAAACAGCTCAAGCGCCATGCCCGCAATTTCTTGCTCTTCGATGCCAATGATCTTGCCGACACCGTGCGCGGGATAGACCACGTACTCACCGATCCTGAAACCGTGACGCTGGTTAGCTGACTTCTTCTTGTCCGATGAAGTAGCGGCCGCAGTAGGCGCAGCAGCAGCTTTCTTCGCCGCAACTTTGGCAGCAATAGCTGCCTTTACAGCAAGCTTAGGTGCAACTCTCGGAGTCATCTTTGGAGCTGCGGCTGCTTGAGGTGCCTTGGCTTTGGTTTTTGCCTTAGTAGCTGCAGATGCAGCAGCCAACTTGGCCTGCGCAGCCTTCATGGCTTCCTTAACAGACGCTTTTTTGGTCGCCGTCGTCTTGGCCTTTGCAGCAGTTTTTGCCACCGTTTTAGCAGCAGGCTTTTTGGCAGACGACTTTGCAGCCGGCTTGCTGGTTTTATTCGCCGTAGCCTTGGCTGGAGCTGCCTTTTTAGCCGCAGTGGTGGTTTTTTTGGCAGCAGACCGGCTTGTCGCGCCAGAACGCGCTGTCGACGCTTTGCGAGCGGTCGTCTTTGACGCAACACGCTTGGTCGAAGAGGCAGGCGCCTTTTTAGTCGCCTTTTTAGCCGCCGTCTTTGTCTTTTTCTTTTTTTCAGCCATATGAGTTTTGTCTCACTCCAGTTACGCACGCCACTTTTGCTGCAGCGCCCACTTGAAGCCTCCTCCCAGAGGCGTTCGTCACAAATTTGCCCAGCACGGAGAGCCTGCCCCCCGTTCTCGGCTTGTCCCGCTGGCGCAGAAGCTCGACTGGTATTACCAGCTTAAGCTTTTCACCCTTTATCAGTGGACTAGTTGCGCCTCTGCTCGCTCTATCGCCTAATTCCGATAGTGTTTTCGCAACCTCATCTCCGCCGTTGCCACGCCCGTCTGTCCGTCAATCAATCAAGGCTTAACGGGGCTCGGAGACTTTTAGCTTCGCCCATGTAGCATCTATGTAACACATTCTTCATGAAATATAAAGGGGGGTTACCAGCCTAAGGTGTCGCAGCGCTTAAAGAATAACATTAATTAATGAGGTAAATGTCTGGCATTTTTTGAATCTATTTGCTTATGAAACAGTGTAGTCCAAGTATAAATTTATTAATCTCCTTCACCTGGCTCTGGTGAAAAATGTTTATCAAATTTGTTCTTTGTATCTTTGTGATCATCCGCATCTTTGGGTGCGTTTTTCTTAGCCGTTATATTTGGCCACTTCTCGGAATAGTCTCGGTTAAGGTCAAACCAACGTTCCATGCCGGGTTCGGTATCTGGTTTTATTGCTTCCACCGGGCATTCCGGCTCACAGACGCCGCAATCAATACACTCGTCTGGATGTATGACCAACATATTCTCGCCCTCATAAAAACAATCGACGGGGCACACCTCTACGCAGTCCGTATATTTGCATTTGATGCAGTTCTCATTGACGAGGTAGGTCATCTATTCGCAGTCCAATTCTCTATCAAAACTGGGAGGCGCTCTGATCCCAATCCAGCACTTCAGGTTTGCGCTGCACACAGAACCCGGCCAGGCACCCATGTGCAAGTCCAAATGTAAGCCAGCCTGGTTGTTAACCGTCCTGGCTGCGCCAACGATCGATCAATCGACGGTCGCGCTTGGTTGGTCGACCCGTACCCGGGACCCGCGCACCGAATGTCAAATCACGACGCCTTTCGTTGCCCCCAGAGATGGGGACGTCCACCACTGGTGTCAAATCCTCATAAAGCCCCATGGCCTCAGGAGCAGGCCCCCGACGGGCACCAATATCCATGATTTTGACCACCCGCACCCGGCGCCCGATTGACGCTGTAACGACGTCACCTGGTCTCACTGTCGTGCTTGGCTTAGAGACTTTGATGCGATTGATCCGGATCCGCCCAGTGGAAACCAACCCTGCTGCAAGCGTACGTGTTTTGGCAAAACGAGCGAACCAAAGCCATTTGTCGATGCGTTGGCTGGGATCTGACATGGCCACCTTTGGCGAGAGCAACCTGCTTTTTTAAAAAAACGCAGGTTGCTCTAATTCTCTACGATAGATCAAATTATCCGCCCAAAATCGATTCCGATCTAAGGCGGTTTAATCTAGAGCGTCGCGCCTTTTGTTGTACACAGTAAAGCTATTTGCTCAACGCTCTATCTCAGCGCTCTATCCCATGATTGGCAATCAACTTAGCTGCTCAAAGTCGCGTTCCAACTTTTCGCAGGTGGATCTAGGCAGCGTATCATGAGCGCTGTTTGTCGCTCTTTTCTAAAGCGTCTTTCAAATCAGATAAAGCAGCAAATGGCGAACTGGCAGCGCCTTGCTCGGACTTTGGTGGTTTGGACTGGTGTACTTTGGGACCTTGTTTGCTGTGGGACGACGGCTTGCCGCGATGTTTGCGGTCACCGCGCCCGGCATGTTGCCCGCTCTTATCACTCAGGCGATGGTCTCTGTTGGACTTATCACCCTTGTGACCGCGTCCTTCACGTTTGTGCTTCTGTTGCGGCTTATCTTCTGACGCACCTTCTTTTGAGGACTGATTTTCGATGGACGCTCCGCCAGCGCGAACAGGCCGTCGGTGACGCGGGCGATGCCGACGCGCAGGCCGCCATACGATCTCAGTAGCATCGACGTCGGACTTTGCCGTTTCTGTTTGCGTTGACCCTGGTTCAGACGCATCCGTCACCGATTTGTCCTCTCCACCCTCTTTGTCGACTTCTGAATTTTGCGGATCTGCTGCTTGTACTGCTTCAGACTTCTCAGGGTCCGCCCCATTGGCTGCCACTGGACTGACAGATGTGTCTGATGTTTCCAAACTCGGTGACGTTTCAGCAATTGACGGCGGTGTCTTTATAGCAGCTTCAATGGATTGCGCCTTGGCGCGTTCATGCGGCTCAAAACCAAGCGCTTTCAGCGTCGCACCTAGGTCTTCTGCAGAACACCCTAAGATCGACATCATGTCTGCTGTCGCGATAAACCCACCATCACCACTGGAGCCCTGAGGCGGTGTCATCTCCGGTGCATCCGGCTTGGCGCGCCAAGCCACCAACGGTCGAATAAAATCTGCAAGGCGTTCCAGAATATCGATGCGCAGCACGCGAGGTCCACAAGCATGATAACCGTTGGCACGGTAGTAAGAGACGGGCACGCTTGGGTTGGTTGTCACCGAGGTCAGACCGGCACGGGGAAGTGCAGGCAGTGAGCGTCGATCCAATTTTTCCGATGCACTGTTTTTCAATGCCCACAACACTGATGTTAGATGCGCTGCGGCTGGTTTAAGGAGCTGAGGAAAATAGATGTTGAAGGCACCAAACCGAACACCATGCTTTCTAAGCTGCGCACGCGCGGCCTGATCAAGGCTCTTAACCTCATCGGCTACGTCTTCACGACGCAGTACGCCAAAGTTTTCGCGCAACTGAAAACCAATGCCTTTCGCCATGCCTTCAACGTCAGCTGCTGTTGAAGCCGCAATGAGAGGCTGTAATTTTTCCTCAAGAGTTTCTGTTAAATAACTTTCAAGGCGTTCTTTGACCTTATCCCGGTCAGGAGCTGCCAGATGCTCATCACACAACACGTTAATCGCTGGGCTTAAGGGGTCTTCACCCGCTTCCAGTTCACCAATCGGTTCATTGCGCCATAGTATGGTGCCGCTTTGGTCCAACACAAACGCATCAGACTTTGCTGCCACAACGCGGCGCACACGCATTGCAAGTTCGCGAGACAAAACTTGTGCAGCTGCACCGCGCAGTGCACGGGCGTGCACGCCATCGGCCTGGCTTTCAAGCTGGAAACGAAATCCAAGCAAGCGGCCGACGCTGTGATTTTCCACTTCTAGCGCACCGTCTTCGCCTATCTCAGCACTGAGTTCTGTCTTCTCGCGCATACCACGCATTAACGCACTTGTGCGTTCATCCACAAACCGTTGTGTCAAACGCTCGTGCAAAGCATCCGACAACCGATCCTCTACATCACGCGTTTTTCCTTGCCAATGCATAGGATCTTTCAGCCAATCCGAACGATTAGCAACGTAAGTCCAAGTTCTGATATGGGCAAGGCGCGTTGATAGTGTATCAATATCTCCGTCAACACGATCCGAAAACGCGACCTGCTCAGAAAGCCAGTCTTCAGGAATGACCTCAGCCTCGCTAGTGATGGATTTATAAATATCCGCGACCAGTTCAGCGTGGTTTTGATGTGAAATTTTACGGTAATCCGGGATCTGGCAAACGTCCCATAACTTTTCGACCGCACCAGGTTGACCTGCAATCGCCGCAACTTCATCATCGCGCGACACCGCTTCAAGCGCCAACTCATCTTCTGCCGATCTGGCGCGTGCCAAGCGCGCTTGATCTGGTGCTTTACGCAGGCTGTCTTTCAATTTTGCGACGCTGGTGAAATCAAGAAAGCGATTGCGCCATTGCAACATGCGGATTCCATCAAAATGATGCGTTTCAAGTTTTTCAACCAGATCCGCTTCGAGCGGTTGGCAATCACCCGTAACACCGAACGTGCCATCATTCATATGACGCCCAGCGCGGCCTGCAATCTGACTAATTTCAGCGGCTAACAAATCGCGATGTTGGGCGCCATCGAATTTCCGAAGCGCTGTAAAAGCGACATGGTCGACATCAAGATTAAGCCCCATGCCAATCGCATCGGTTGCGACAAGAAAATCAACATCACCAGATTGATAGAGCTCAACCTGAGCGTTGCGCGTTCTCGGCGACAGCGCACCCAATACCACTGCTGTACCACCCCGTTGCCGACGGATCAGCTCGGCAATCGCGTAAACCTCACTGGCAGAGAACGCGATAACGGCTGAACGGGTCGGTATGCGGGTGATTTTCTTTTGACCGCTATAGTTGAGTTTTGAAAGCCGCGGCCGGGATATAAAGTTTGCACCCGGTATCAGATCGCTGATCGCTTCGTGCATGGTTTGCGCGCCCAACAGCAGCGTTTCTGCGCTACCACGCGCATTTAAAATACGATCAGTAAAAACATGGCCACGATCCGGGTCTGCCGCAAGTTGAATTTCATCAATCGCAACAAACTCAACGTCGATGTCGAGCGGCATTGCTTCCACGGTTGCCACCCAATAGCGGGCATTGTCTGGCTTGATCTTTTCTTCGCCCGTCACAAGCGCGACGTTGTCGGCTCCAACCTTGGCTGCAACCTTGTCGTAGACTTCACGCGCCAACAGCCTCAGGGGCAGCCCGATAATGCCACTCTTGTGACCAATCATACGCTCAATTGCGAGGTGGGTTTTGCCGGTGTTAGTCGGCCCGAGAACAGCCGTAACATTGCGGGTGCGCGATTCAATATCGCGGGCCATGAGCCGTGAACTCCTTAAAACAACCACGGATGCAAGTGGTTCCTATGAATTGGCCCATGGCATTGCATTGGTGGCCGCCAAGATCAAGGCTTTCATGTGTTTTTCACGGGTTCAGAAGCGTTCCCTTCGTCACCAGATGTGAAACGGTCGCAGGGGCACGTTGCATTGGCGTCACCGGCGTCCTTGCTCGTGACGATGTCACACCGGATCTTGTGTCATTGAGATTGCAAAAAACAGAAACGGCCCGCAATACGGACCGTCTCCAAAGCAAACGAAATGAGTGGGACTTACATTCACTTTTAACGGCGCGCTGAGGCCACCCGTGCACCACTTGGGCCGACATTAAGCTTACGCAGATCCAAACGTGCGGTCCCAATCACTGTTGGCAGTGAGAAACGATAGGGAACCATCACCGCTCCACCTTCAACCGGACGAAATGCAATTTCGATATTGTTCTCAGCCGCATATTTACGCGTATCGCTATTTGCGACGTAGCCACCGAGTGGTTTGTATTTAATCTGGCAAACAACACCACGTTGGCCACCACGGGTTGCGTTGGGCAGCGCTTCATAGCGACGAAATTTGAAGGTGAGGTTGAACCGTTGCTTGCCATCAAAGATGGGCAACGTATGGCCACAGGGTTTAGCACCATACGCTTGTGAAAGCGTGAGAATAGCTGTCAATGGATCCAGCACAGATTTCGTATGGCTGTCCTTTAACGGCACCATAGCGCCACCTACCGGTGCCGATGGAATAGCTGACAGGCCGACAACGTTGCCCTTATCAAATGCCATTCGGACCAAGCCGCCACGGCCTTTGGAGCGAAAATCAAAGGCATAATTTTCAGGGCGCGGCTTACCACCTGCAATTGAGCCTGAAGTTTGCGTAACGCCGCGCCACTCAAAGGCACCGAGTAATGCTGACAATTCCACAACACTCTTCAGTGTGTAGTTTTTGCCCTGGCGGCGCTGTTCAAATTTGAAAACACCCAGGTCAAAAGCACCAAGAGAAATGGCGTAATGGGCGTCAATCCGGCCTAGCGGGGCTCGGGACGCGTGTTGGTCTTTCGCAATGGCAGGGGATAGTGATGCGGCCAGCAGCGCCAACAGGGCGGTTATGACCTTGGTGCCGATGCGGCACAGAATGCTAGATCTACTCATCTACTACTTACTCTCTCATCCAGGCCAAAACAACGGGAACGCGGGCCTGGTACTTGGGGTTACAAGAACTCTGAACCCCGATGATGGCTGCAAAGAGTAAATAAAGTGCTGATCATCGGACCAATTCGAAACAAGGACCCAGACAGTGGTCATGGCACGGCTTAGCGCGAATGGGGCGGCAAAGGGCGCCAGATGGGCGTCTTGACGCTTGGCAAGGGCCCCAGTATATCAGGCGCTTCGCGATATCCCGGATACCGCCGATTGGGCCTAAAAAGAGGCCTACTGCCGACACCGCTGATCCCAGACGGGTCTCTCACAAGACCCTGGTTGATTGCGCGGCCCATCACGGATGCCTGGCAGGCGAAATCGGTGAAGGAGTTAAAGACGATGACAAGGCAATGTGAATTGACAGGCAAACTGCCCATGTCCGGCCAGCTACGCTCGCACGCCGAAAACAAAACAAAGCGCGTGTTCCGCCCTAATTTGTGCAACGTCACGCTGACCAGCGACACGTTGGGCCAGCGCTTCAAGCTACGGGTTAGCGCCCACGCCTTGAAAACTGTTGAGCACCGTGGCGGTCTTGATGCCTTTTTGGCCAAGGAGCGTGCTGATAACTTGTCGCCAAAATGCCAAAAGCTGAAACGGCAGATTGCTAAAGCGAAAGCTGAGAAAGCTGCTGAAGCTGGCGTCTAGATCAAACGGCCTCAAAGTCGAACCCAACTTTTCGCAGGTTGACCTAGAGCACGATCATCTTAAGTAGAACGGTATCCTGAATTTCTGAAGTAGTTGGCGCATTCTTCGGGTGGAAAGCGGCACAGTAGTTCGCCGATGCGGTCCCATAGCTTATCGACCGTGCGCTCGCGGGCCTTGCGCATCCAGTGTTTGATCTTGGCGAACATCTGCTCGATCGGGTTGAGGTCGGGCGAGTAGGCTGGCAGGAACGGCCTGTGTGCACCGGCGGCTTTTATTGCGTCGCGCACGGCCCGGGATTTATGTGACCGCAGATTATCGAGTACGACGATGTCGCCTGGTGACAATGTTGGAACCAAAAACTGCTCCACATAAGCGAGAAAGCTTTCACCGTTTATCGGGCCGTCGATGACCCAGGGTGCATCGATCCGGTCGTGGCGAAGGGCTGCCAAAAACGTGATCGTAGGCCAGTGACCGCCGGGCACTTTTGCCAGCAGGCGCTGGCCACGCAAACTCCATCCACGCAACGGTGCCATGTTGGTTTTGATCCACGTTTCATCAATAAACACAAGACGTTTGGGATCAATCTTACCCTGATGCGTTTTGCTTCGGTGCGTTTGCGGGCAATGTCAGGCCGATCTTGCTCGCTCGCGAATACGGTTCTTTTTGTGGCTGAGACCTTCACGATGCATGAAGTTCCAAAGCGCGCCGTAGCTCACAACAATACCCCGATCAGCCAGTTCGGCCAGAAGCCCGCGTACTGTGACATCGCCATCGGGCGCGCTGATCCGGGCATGCAGCCAATCGCGTTCATCGGCCAGGATCGCGCGTCGATGCCCGCCCATCCGTTTTGCGTCAGCGCTCCCCGTTGCCCGATATCGCCCTGACCATTTCGAGACAGCCGACGTACTGACACCGAACAGAGCTGCGATTGCGCGGTTGGATTTTCCCTTGTCGGCGGCAGCAGCCACACGGGAACGAAGATCATTGGAATATGATTTAGCCAGGCATACATGCCTGCATGCATGCCTCCTCACCAGCACGTATGATGAATCACTGTTCGCACAAAAAAGGAATCCCAATTCGATTTTTTCTAAGTTGATCGTGCTCTAGGCACGCGCGACAAGAATTCTAAATTCAAAAGGCCCGCAACGTTTATGCTGCGGGCCTTTTTCTTTTTGAAATTCATCGCTGACACGTTGGAGCCGGATGTTCGGCTTTTCAACGTTTCACAACTGTATCGTGCTAAGGCGAGGGTGATGCGGGAGCCGGTTTTGGTGCAGACGGTGCAGGTGTAACGGCGTCTGCTGCATCTTTCATTTTACCTGCCGTATCAGTTGCCTCATCTTTCATTTTACCTGCCGTATCAGTTGCCGCATCTTTCATTTTACCTGCCGTATCAGTTGCCGCATCTTTCATTTTACCTGCCGTATCAGTTGCCGCATCTTTCATTTTACCTGCCGCAGGCTCTTTGGCAGCTTTGTCATCCGCATTGGCTGAACTCTTGTCGGCTTTATCCGCGTCTGCATCTGATTTTGACGCTGAACTATCACCACAGAAAACTCCCATGGTGGAACACAACCAAGATTCGCTCGTGTTATCTTCTGCAACAGCAGGCGACACAGCACCAACCGTTATCAATAGTGTGGCAGCTGCAGCCGCACACAAATTTTTTCTCAGGTAAATCACAATGATCTCTCCAGGTTCCGCGCCGTTTGAGGTCCACGCCCAGAATAGCCATGGACCTCAAACGAACGTCCAATTAATGCGTGTGATTTTAGGGCAACGGACGACACCTTGCCAATGCGAATAGCGACCACACAGCCTAACCAGCGGTGTACTCCCGTCCTAAAAGGCCTCCAGCGTCATTAATGACTCTTTTGAGTTTTATGAATTATGGGCATTGTGTGGCTATCTGCCCCTATCGCAGGCCCGTCGCCGTGACGGCTTTGGATGTTGTTTTTGGGTCCAAAGCAAACTGAAGCATCACGGTCCGTTGAAAAAAGGCGTTGAAGTTATCATCAGATATCAGCGTAACGACGGTTTCGCCCTCCGCATTTTGATGCACCGCCAAGCCTTCCATGTTGTCGATCTGCTGTTTCATATCCGCTTCGAGCAGTACCTCACCAGTCAGGTAGGCTTGAGGCTTAATGGTCTTGGCAGACAAATACCGCAAACGCATCTTCACACCCTCAGACCAACGAAAACGACGTTCTAAAACCAACGCACCGCCATCGGGCAAACTTGCAAGGTCGGTAATCGAAAACCCACCGATATCCTGTAACCAGATTTTTTTTGGCTTGCCTCGCCCCAGCAGCCATCCGCGATGACGCTTGTCCTTGGTCACGTGACCTTCCAAAAACGTGAGAATTGTACCTTTCCGTTTGCCAGCACGTAAGACGGTCAACGCTTCAAGACCATTGCGACGTCTGTTTTTTCGAATGGCATTTGGCAATTTGAGATACCGTCTTGGCGCGCCAACGCCTTTCTTTCCTAACGGAAACACACCAACACGATCATTTTGCTCAAACGCAATCAGCGCGAGGCCTGAGGAAACGCTGCCTGTGAGCAAACTTATCGCCTCGGCATCGCGGTCGCGTGAATGCGCCAGCCTCGTTCCATTTAAAGCCTTTAGCGGGCCCAACACCGTCGAGGTCAGACCACTGAGATGTCCTTTGTGATAGGTGAGCTTAGCGCGCAGCCATGTCCCAGCATCCGAAATTGCCAACAGAACGCGACCTGTTTTATCAAGCGCGAGACCTGACCAGCCGCCAAAGTGTTTTGACGGCGAGGATAGCTCGACACCACCACGCCACGCCAGTCGACCAAAACGCATTTTGTTGGGTGACGTCTTGTCAAAATGAGAAAGCACGCGTGCCGTCACTTCGATCGCCTTCGGCGCTGTGCGTTTCAGCCTAGGTTTGTTGTCGGCCGCCATCACCAGACCGGCTGTCACGACTAGAGCACAAAACAAACTGGCTGCTTTCCGTTTTCGGCCTCCGGTCGGGCGACAAAGACGTTTCAAAACGGTTTTCATCTCAGTCTTTTGCCTTTGAGCGCGTGCATCGCTGCTAAAACCTAATGTCGTGTTTTCGCAAAATGGCGACGTTGCTGTCTTCGTGTTGGTCCTGATGGTGCGTTTTCTTCAAACAGCTCAACAAGATTTTTCATCATTGCACCGGCTAACTCACCAGGATCAGTGATCGTTACCGCCCGGCGATAATAGCGCGTCACATCGTGACCGATGCCAATCGCCATCAACTCAACTGGCGAACGGGTCTCGATTTCTTCAATCACCTGACGCAAATGATCTTCCAGATAGCTGCTCGTATTCACTGATAGCGTGGAATCGTCCACAGGCGCCCCGTCAGAAATCATCATCAAAATGCGCCTTTGTTCTGGCCGCGCCATCAACCGCGCGTGGGCCCACGACAGCGCTTCACCGTCAATATTTTCTTTGAGCAGGCCTTCCCGCATCATCAGCGCTAACGACATTTTGGCCCGCCGCCACGGAGAATCCGCCGTCTTGTAGATGATGTGACGCAAATCATTTAATCGACCAGGTTCGCTCGGTTTACCAGCCTTCAACCAACTCTCGCGCGAATGGCCACCTTTCCAGGCGCGCGTTGTAAAACCGAGTATCTCCACTTTCACGCCACAGCGCTCTAACGTGCGGGCAAGAATATCTGCGCAACACGCAGCCACCATAATTGGACGTCCGCGCATGCTGCCTGAGTTGTCGAGTAACAATGTCACGACAGTATCGCGGAAGTTGGTATCGGTTTCGCGTTTGAACGTTAACGGCTGCATCGGATCAATGACGACACGCGTGAGACGCCCGGCATCCAGCACGCCCTCTTCAAGATCAAATTCCCAGGCCCTATTCTGTTGCGCCATCAAACGACGCTGGAGCTTGTTGGCCAGGCGCGACACAACACTGGCGAGAGATTTGAGTTCTTTATCAAGAAAAGCACGATGGCGTTTCAGCTCTTCAGGAGATGGCAAATCTTCGGCGTTGATTTCTTCATCAAATTGACGCGTGTAAACATTGTAGCCAAACGCCGATGGGTCATCGAGAACTGAACTATTGGGCTGCCACGGTTCATCGGTTTCTGATTCTTCGGCATCATCGCTCTCGCCGTCGAAATCATCCGGCGGGGCAGCATCAGCGCGCTCTTCCATGTCACTGGTCATACCATCTGCATCATAAGGCTCGCTGGATGCATCCTCACCATCAGGTGTTTGCTCTTCGTTACCCTCGTTCTGCTCTTCGCCACCGTTCTCGCCGTCTTCTTGTTCCGAGTCCTCGGATTGTTCGTTCTGCGTCGAGCTAAAATCATCAGGCAGGTCGAGCGCTTTCAGCAGATCTCTGAGCCCAACACCAAACTTTTCCTGGTCATCCCAATGGCGGCTCATTTCCGCCAATACATCTCCAGCTTTGCTTTCGATGACGGGCCGCCACAAATCTACAATCGCCTTAGCTTTGCGCGGTACGCGTTGCCCTGTGAGACGCTCACGCACAAGCAAAGCAAGTGCCTCTTCAAGGGGCGCTTCAGCCAAGTTATGAATTTTTGCAAAGCGGCCATTAGAATAGTGCTGCTCTAGCTTTGCCGTCAGGTTTTGGGCAACGCCTTCAAAACGATTTGCACCAAAAGCCTCGACGCGCGCACGCTCAACAGCTTCAAAAACGGCCCGCGCTTCAGGCGAAGCTGGCGTCAACTTCTGATGCACATTTTCATCATGACAAGCCGCCGTTAACGCAAGGCAATCCGCCCACCCACGCGTGACCGCCACTTCTTCAGGAGATGGCACGCGCGCTGGCTCCGGCAAATGGGCCACTTTACCATCCAGGCTCGGTTTAGTTGGCCCAAAAGCCGGCTCGATCTCACCATCGCCGGCAAGCGCCTTGAGGGTGATACCGATCACCCGCTTCAGCGATTCATTGAGTGGATCGCGACGCTTTGGGACGTTCGACATTACGTGTGTCTCAACTCAGGGCGACGTTTGCGCTGCTTTCTGGCAAGTCTTCACCAAAAGCGCGTTGATAAAACTCTGCCACGACCGAACGCTCTAGCTCATCACATTTGTTGAGGAAGGTCAGGCGGAACGCGAGACCGATATCGTTGAAAATATCAGCATTCTCTGCCCATGTGATCACTGTCCGTGGGCTCATCAAGGTTGAGATATCACCATTGACGAACGCCGAACGGGTCAGTTCTGCCACGCGCACCATGTTTGCAGCCTGTTTGCGCTTGGCATCTGAGGCTGCAAACGTCTTCACCTTGGCGAGCACGATGCCAACTTCATCATCATGCGGCAGATAATTGAGCGTAACGACCAACGACCAGCGATCCATCTGGCCTTGGTTGATCTGTTGGGTGCCATGGTACAGACCAGAGGTATCACCCAAGCCAATGGTATTGGTTGTCGCAAATAAACGAAAACCCGGGTGCGGGCGAATAACCGAAGACTGGTCAAGCAAGGTCAGCTTGCCCGAGACTTCCAAAACACGCTGAATAACAAACATCACATCCGGGCGACCGGCATCATACTCATCAAACACCAGCGCGGTGTTAGTTTGCAGCGAATAGGGCAGGATGCCTTCGCGAAACTCCGTCACTTGTTTGCCATCACGCAGGACAATGGCGTCTTTGCCGACAAGATCAATGCGACTGACATGGCTATCAAGATTAACACGTATGCATGGCCAGTTGAGTCGGGCAGCCACCTGTTCAATATGTGTTGACTTACCCGTGCCGTGAAAACCTTGGATCATCACCCGGCGGTTGTGCATGAAGCCAGCCAGAATAGCCATCGTCACTTCAGAATTAAACAGATAATCTGGATCAAGATCGGGCACGTGCTCGGAGGAATTGGCGTAGGCCGGCACTTCAAGGTCGCTATCAATGCCGAATACCTGACGCACAGAAATATTCATATCGGGCAGTGGTGCAGCATTGGTCGAGGATTCAGACTTGTTCAACTCTGCTGTTGTTTGACCAGCCATATGCGGGGAGTATTCCAACTTGTTTTGGGGATTACACGACAAGCACTTCAACGAAGGGTAATGGCGTCCAGCGCTCTCTTTTCAGCGACGTCGGGTTAGACCCGGCCAGCGCGCTTAAGGTAATTATAGGCTTGTATAACCTCACGCAACTTTTCTTCTGAACGCTTGTCACCACCATTGGTGTCGGGATGATGGCGTTTGGCAAGTTCTTTAAAGCGCGATTTAATCTCTTCCTTACTGGCTTCCGCCTCCAGATGCAGCGCGGTCAGGGCCTTAAGCTCCAGGGGTTTCACCTGCCTTCGTGGTGCCTGGGCCTCTTTGCGCGCCTCTTTGGCCCGCTTGGCAAAGAATCCGTGCGGATCCTGCATCTTGTCATAATCATCCCAATCGCCAGTTTTTCGCTTGGCTGGCCCACCTTCTGGACCAGCAGCCTCGGAATTCTCACCCATTTTCCAAGTTGGGCGGTGTCCGGTGATGGCATCTTTTTGGAATTCAGCGACTTCACCATCGCTCATGCCATTAAAGTAATTGTAGTCGGAATTGTAGCTGCGGACATGATCAACACAGAACACAAAATATTCGCCATCACGACCCCGGCCCTTAGGCGCACGGTGTGAGCCAGACTTGTCGCAGCCTTTCCACTGGCACGGTGGGCCCTCGACTTTTTTCGCCGTCTTGTGGCGCGCACCGGTTTTGGTGCGCCCTGTCGAGACGCGAATAGAATCGAAGTATTTTGAATTCAGCTTCATGACACCCTAATTATGATGTGCGATGCGTACAGACACAAGCACTTGACATAGCTTAAAAGTCCTCTCTGTTCGCGTTGTGGCAAGCCTGCCATAATGCGCGTCCAATTGCCGCCAGAAGCCTAAAGGACCCTTAATGAGCGCTGAGAAACGCCTGAAAGAAAAATTGATGCTCGCTTTGGAGCCAACGAGGCTCAACGTCATCAATGAAAGTGCACTTCATGCCGGTCACCGGTCTTCACCTGGAACTGGCGAAAGTCACTTTCGCATTCTTGTCATCTCGGACCGCTTTTCTGGTCTCAACCGCGTTCAACGCCACCGCCTTGTTAATAACGCGCTCGCAGATGAACTTTCTGGTCGTATCCATGCACTGGCTTTAACAACACTGGCACCGGACGAACCGCTGCCTGATGCGTAAACACAGGCCCTAGTGTCCAACTTTTCGCAGGATGCTCTAGGACCGACGAGGTATAGTCGGTGTGGCTTTTGCTTTCAATGGCTTGACACGAATAGCCGCAATCCTATTGCGATGTTTGCGTAAAATCTCAAAACGATAGCCGAAAAACTTGAAGACCTGTCCTGGCTCAGGGATATTCTCTGCCTCGTGGATTACTAGTCCCGCAACGGTGGTTGCTTCCTCATCAGGCAAATCCCAGCTCATGAAGCGATTAAGATCTCGGATTGCGACGGTGCCATCGACATTAACGGTGCCATCGTGCTGTGGGCGAATGTTGGCTTCGTTGGTATCGTGCTCGTCATCAATCTGACCAACGATTTCTTCGAGAATGTCTTCCAGCGTGATGAGACCTTGCACCTCACCATATTCATCAACAACAAGTGCCAACTGCGCTTTGCGTTTTAGAAACGCATTGAGTTGCACCTTGACGCTCGTGGTTTCCGGAACAAACCAGGGTTTGGTTGCAAAACTCATGAAATCAATCTTCGACATGTCCCAGGACTGCTTACCAAGTGCTGCAAACAGGTCCTTGGCATGAAGCACACCAATAATGTTTTCGGGCTCATTCTTCCAAATAGGCACACGGGTAAATTGCGATTCTAGAAGCTCATCGATGCACTTCTCAACGGACTCATCAGCATTGATCGCTTGCATCTTGGTGCGATGGATCATGATGTCCGCAATTTGAAGGTCTCTCAAATCAAGGACACCGCCGAGCATGTCAGCGTCGTGGCGCGCAACCATGCCTTCTTTTGTTTGCAAATCAATGGTGCCACGAATTTCCTTATGGGCCGCCAGGATATTTTCTTGGTCGTCTATTTTGGTAGAGGTTAACTTGAAAATTTGACGGACGATAAATTCAATGACCGCCGTTGCAGGGCGCATAAAAACAATCAACGCTTGCATGATCGGAGCCACCGCTAATGCAAACCGATCTGGAAATGCCAGCGCATAGGTCTTTGGCAGAACCTCGGCAAAAATGACTACCAATACGGTAATACCGATCGTCGCGTAGGCCACACCAACATCGCCAAACAAACCGATCAACAAGCTCGTCGTGAGCGCTGAAGCAAGAATGTTGACTAAATTGTTGCCAAGTAAAACGGCACCGATGATGCGTTCCGGTTCGGTAAGCAGAAAATTAACCCGACGCGCGCGCTCATTGCCGTCCTGCTCAAGGGCATGCATGCGCGCCCGCGACGTCGCGGTCAGTGCCGTTTCAGACCCTGAGAAAAATCCAGAAAGGACAATCAGCGTCAGAACAATCAAAAGAGTTAAACCGATTTCAAGCGTCATAGCTTTGTTCGCCGTAGGTAAAAGTTAGAGGCTAGATCAAACTACCTTAAATCAGAATTGATTTTGGGCAGATGATTTGATCTACCTATCCAACACAAATTTACGCAGTGTTGGAGTTCAAAGGGACCAACACAAACTTGCGAGGTGTTGGGGTTTAAAGAGACCAACACAAATTTACGCAGTGTTGGGGTTTAAAGAGACCAACACAAACTTGCGAGGTGTTGGGGTTTAAAGGGACCAACACAAATTTACGCAGTGTTGGGGTTTAAAGAGACCAACACAAACTTGCGAAGTGTTGGGGTTTAAAGAGACCAACACAAACTTGCGAAGTGTTGGGGTTTAAAGAGACCAACACAAATTTACGCAGTGTTGGGGTTTAAAGAGTTAGGGCAACTTATCTGCGTTTGACTAAACAAAGGTTGCTCAAGGAAACTGTTCAATTGGCCCTGGTTAAATAGCTCTGACTAGACGGCATTGGCCAAATCAGCCAGGGCAAGGCGTTAGCGACTGGAGATGTTATCCAGCGCGCATTTCACCCGCCAAGAAGCCCTCGAGTGCATCAGATTGCACCTCACAGGTTAAGAATGCATCGCCAATGTCGCGCACCAACACCAGAACAAGGGCACCATGGCGCACTTTTTTGTCCTGGCTCATCAGCTTTAGCAAGGTCGCAATATCTGGCTGATCACCTGGGATATCAGCAATCTCAGTGGGTAGACCTACGGCTTTGAAATGCGCCGTCACGCGATCTGCACTGCCCGCTGGTGCATGGCCAAGCTGTTCAGACAGGCGAAACGCCAGACACATGCCGATGGCGATAGCTTCACCATGGAGCAATCGGTCGCCATAGCCCGTCCACGCTTCAAAAGCGTGGCCAAAGGTGTGTCCAAGATTAAGCAGAGCGCGATCGCCTTTTTCCAGCTCGTCACGGCGGACAATCTCAGCCTTCGCTTTGACGCTGGTTTCAATGGCCTTTGTGAGAGCTTCACTATCGAAAGCGAAAATAGCTTTGTAATCAGTCTCAAGCCAGGCAAAGAAGGCTGCATCGCCGAGCAATCCATATTTGGCGACCTCAGCATAGCCCGCACGCATTTGCCGTTCTGGTAAAGTTTTGAGCGTTGCCGTGTCAGCCATGACCAGACTGGGTTGATGGAAGACGCCAATAAGATTTTTGCCGTGCAATGTGTTGATGCCGGTCTTACCGCCAACAGAACTATCGACTTGGGCAAGCAGCGACGTTGGCACCTGGATAAAGCGCACGCCACGGCGAACAATGCCGGCAGCAAAGCCGGCCATATCGCCGATTACGCCTCCACCAAACGCTACAACGAAATCACCACGCTCAAGACCAAGCTCGAGCAATTGCCCACACAGTGGTTCTAACTGGGCAAAGCTTTTGGAGGCCTCTCCGGCTGGAACCACAATGGATCCAGCTAAACAGCCTTCGGCTTTGAGAGATGCTTCCAACGTCGCCAAATGCAGCTTGGCGACATTTGAATCGGTGACCACAACGCATTTTGCTTTTGGTGCCCTGGCGGCAACCTGGCGGCCGACCTCATCCAACAAATCTGGACCAATCAAAACATCATAAGAGCGCTCACCCAGCGCCACGCGAACTTGGCGCTCAGCGCGCGTTGCAGCAGCGAGAGAATTGACGACGGTCGGCATTCAAAAAGGCCTCAACAACGGATGCAGAATGAACTTGGGCCGATTGTCCTATCAGACCGCAGGCCCGGGAGCTAGGGTAACCTGCGATGGGTTAATGCAGGTTGCTGTCACTGTAGAACACATAACGGCGCACTTTTGGTCAATCCGCACTTGTTTTGCAGACGCGACCGGGTGCACCTTTATCGTTGTGCGTGGCCATAAGGGGGCTCTGAGAGAGAGCGGTGAGAATATCACAGACAATCAGGTCATGGGGCACATCCCGGCTTTCTACCGTGATATCCGCCTCAGCATAGATCGGATAGCGCTTTTCGATCAGATCGCGCATCACCGCCTCGGGATCCTTTGTCTTCAGCAACGGACGGTTACTACGGCGCAAAACGCGTCGCATTAACACTGGAAGTTCAGCTTTCAGCCAAATAGAAATGCTGGTATTTTTAATGACGCCACGGGTTTCGGGCGCAGTAAAAGCCCCACCGCCTGTTGCTAAAACCATCGGCCCATGGTCAAGAAGACTTGCGATCACAAGTTTCTCACGGTCGCGAAAAAATTCCTCGCCATGCTCAACGAATATGTCTTCAATGGTCTGCCCGGCACGCTTTTCAATTTCATCGTCTGCATCGACAAAGGGAAGCTGCAAGCGAGAGGCAACGCGCCGGCCAACCGAAGATTTTCCACATCCCATCAGACCAACCATCACAATCGTGCGCGACCCCAGAGCCCGAGCGGCATTCGCGGCCAGTTTCTGATTTTCCTGGCTTTGTTTGCGTCGAATGGGCACGCCAAAATCTCTTTCTTTGTCTGGGTTAGGAGCAGTTAAGTTGTAGAGGGGTGGCTTAGACCAGTTTGATCACACGGGTAAGCAAACGCGTTTCGTGTGGTCTGCGCCACGGGCCCCAGCGCTAGTTTTGGTAACGCGTGGTTTCCCAATGCTGATTTCATTGTGCGACATTTGCCAAACCGTTGTCGAGGCGGAACTCATTGTCTCACATCATGGGCCTTTAAGCAGCCGAATTGTCTCCGTTTTTTGTCATTCTCCCGAAAAAAGCAACTGCGTCTGTGGCGATGTAGCGAAAATCGGCAGGCCGCTGGTGAAAACCTTCGCCAAGTGGTGAAAGCCGGTTGGACGACACCATAAATTAGCATTAAGTTGCCCCATATCAGTCCCAGGATGGCAACTGGCAACAGCCGTCATTATGGTCTTTCAGGCAAATCGGGTTGGTTTGGCAGTCAACACTTTAATCGTATAAGCATTCTTGATTTTCTATGGTCACAACCATCGCGCTGTTGTGCGCCATCTCGTCAACGCCAAAAAGGTTGGAAAATGCCAAGCCTCATTCGTTTTCTTACCATAACGAGCCTCCTGGCTGGGATTGTTCTAGGCGGACTTTATGTGCTGGCGACCTACTATGAGCCAGAGACGGCAGAAGTGCGTAAGTCCGTGCCTAGTGTCTCTATCCGCCGCGATTAGCTTGAAAAGGCTCACAAGCGGCGCCGATTTGGACAAATTCTAACACTATGCCGGGTACTCAAGCCGCCCTTTCCAGGCGACAACAGAATGGGCTCACGATTGTGATGTGCTTATTGCCAGTAGCCCGCCCAACCAGTCTGATCGAGACCAATGACTAAACTATCTGCCCTGTCCCCATTAAGACCTCTAGGAACAACACTTGTGGTCGTTGCACTCAACCTCGGTCTCGCCACACCGAGTTTCGCACAAAACGGATTCAATCCATTTTGGAAAGATCAGTTTCAAACCAAGCCGAAGGTGAAGGCCAAACCCAAACAGAGCCAGGATGCCATCACGCAAAAGCCGTATCTCGACCCGATGCAGGACCAACCGCGATTTGATCCATCAGCTGGCGCAAATAGTGGCCCCAGAAATAATCAAGGCTGGCAAAACAATGGACCAGCCGCGACAAGCCCTCAACCTGGTTTTACCGGACGCGATGTCGACGCAGCACCGCTTGGCGAACTTGATCGCAGTGTCAACAGCGATAGCTTGGGACCTGTCACAACGCGCGACGGCAACCTCACTACCCTATGAGTTGTGGCAAGGCGTTACCGTAAGCCAAATCGAACAACTCATCGCCGCCTTAACAATCCCGCCCCGGTCAACAGCCGTTCATGACTTATGGAAACGCGTCATCACATCCGACGCAACCCCGCCCAGCCCTGGCGAAGCAACCGTACCCTTCTCAGCCGTACAATCTGAGGCGCTGTTTCGGTCTGGTCTGTTAGAGGACGCCCATCGTGTGCTCGCAGGTTCAAATAGCAATGCGCCACCGTCCGCCTTGTATGATGCTCTGAAGGCACGTGCAGCGCTTGCAGCCAAGAAACCAAATGCTGGCTGTCCCATCGCCAAGCAGCTTGTCCGACGCATGGCTGAGTTACCAAAAAGCCTGACTGGTACAGCGAGCCTCATGATTGGCTATTGTGCTGTACACGACAACAATCAAGCCGCGGCAGGGTTGGCTGCAGATTTAGCAGAAGACAATGGGGGTGAGAGGGTCGACGGGCATCACCGCCTTGCGTGCCTTTTCTGTCGGCATTAAGCCAGCGCTCAAGCCAAATGCAATCATGACCATCATCGATTACCGCATTGTCGAAATGGTTGGCGGTGTGATCGACCGGGGTCATTTGGCAAATGCCAAACCACCTTTGCTCGCAGCCGTTGCGACAAGCCAGACAACGAATTTGGATGTGCGCATCGCAGCCGGTGAAATGGCTCTCAAACTTAATGCAATTTCTGACCCGAGATTTGACGGATATCTACCGCGGAACTCAAAAAGCAAGAGGTGATTTTTCTCGACGCGATGCAGCTACAGGTGGCCGCAATTTTGGCGATGAAGCACGCCCGTGCCGCGCTCTTTAACGCAGCTGAAACAGAATCCAGTCCGCTACGCAAGGCGCGAAACATCCGCAGCTTTTTGGATTCAAGTCGACGAGCAGGCCTGTACTGGCACGGCCTACGCATGATGGCAGACCCCGCAAATCAAATTTCAACGCTGCCTGAAGTGGGTTGGTTTGCTGAAACAGGGATCGAAACCAGCTTGGCAGCTGGCGACTATGGCAATGCACGCCGTTGGGCGGCATTTGCAGCTGCACAGCGCCAAGATGGCGGGCCTGATCTTGATCACTGGCAGTCACTTATTGATATTGCTGACCCAGGTCCAGCAAAGGGACGCCTGGCCAATGGCCTGACCCTCATTGAAAGGGCAGCACGGCGCGGACTCTTTGGTCCCGTACTGTTGCATCGGTTGGCAACCGTGCTTGATGCAGTCGATACCCAAGTACCCATCCCGCTTTGGGAAATGGCCAGCCGCACACCGCAACCCACCAGCGGACATTTACCTGAAACGGGCGTTCTCAGCGCCTTGCAGAAAGCTGCACAAAACAAGCACTATGGGTATATGGTATTGCTGACGATGAAGACCTTAGGCCCAAATGGCGCTGAAGGCGCACACATGATTGCGCTTGGCGATTCCATTCGCGCCTTGAAGCGTGCCGGTCTTAAAGCAGAAGCCCGTCAATTGGGCGTAGAAGCCCTGTTTGGCAGTTGGCCACGCGCAGTCAGCAATTGAGGGCGCGGTGGCCATGCTTGAAGATGACCGATCTGCTATTGCGCTTTTTTTAGATATGCTTGCAACAGAACGTGGGGCAGCCAGCAATACCTTGGCTGCCTACAGGCGCGATCTCGATCTGTTTCGAACGTTCGTCGCTGCTCACAACGTTACTGTCATCGACGCCAAACCCGCAGACGTGCGCAATTTTATGCAGCATGAGGCGAGCAAAGGGTTAGCGCCATCGTCTCGTGCGCGACGGCTCTCCTCCGTTCGACAATTGTACAAATTTCTCGAAGCGGAAGGGATCATTAACGATAATCCTGCGAGCGGCACCGCATCACCCAAAAGTCAGCGCAGCCTGCCAAAAACAATGACGGTCGACGAGGTTGACCAGCTACTGAACTACGCCCGCGACGTAACCGAAGGTCAGCGCGGTCGCCGACTGGTTCGCGCTGTGCGTTTTCACTGCCTGTTGGAATTGCTTTATGCCACGGGCATGCGGGTGTCAGAACTCGTCTCGCTGCCACGATCTGTACTGGCAGGCGATGAGCGCACACTGCTGATCAAAGGCAAGGGTGGTCGCGAACGCATCGTTCCTTTGAATACGTCGGCACGCACAGCTCTATTGCGTTACCTTAACCTTGGTCAGAATGCCACCGATGGCGTGGCTCCCATGATTGCAACGCGCTGGCTCTTTCCATCGACGAGCGCGCTTGGTCATCTTACCCGCCAGCGTTTTGCGCAAGATTTGAAGACCATCACACTCGAAGCGGGCCTTGATCCAGCCCGTGTTTCACCCCATGTCCTCCGCCATGCCTTCGCCAGCCACCTGCTCGATCGCGGCGCAGATTTAAGGGCCGTACAACAATTGTTGGGACATGCGGATATTTCGACGACGGAGATTTATACCCATGTCCTCGAAGAGCGGCTGAAACGGCTGGTTCAAGACCATCACCCGCTGGCAAAAAACAGCTAACCATGGCACCAAAATTTGGGTGGTGGGTCAGGTATTATGAAACAGCGCGTTGACAGCGTAAGGTGTGGTGTTTGGGCCAAATTTGCATATGAATCTCATTGAAAAGTAACGATAATTTGACGTCGTGAGTCCGACAAGCCACAGCGATTAAAGGTAAGTTAACTTGATTCGTGCTGGCTTAACTCCTATGTGCAATCTAGGTATGTTTAACATACGTTGTGCGTATTCAAAGGTAGGCCATGCCTCAACTATCAATTTACATCAGAGCAAGTTGGGACGACGAGGCGAATGTCTGGGTCGCTAGGACGTCTGACGTCGACGGTCTTGCAGCGGAAGCCCCGACGTTCGACGAACTTCGCACGAAGGTCTTTGCAATGCTCGACGACTTGCTCGAACTGAATGGATATAATGGCGATAATACGCCAGATATTCCCGTTCATATTATAGCTGAGCAGAGCACGCGGATTGCCAATCCAAGCTATGAGTAAAGCGCAATGCCGGGCTTCACGCGCGACGTCAAACGAGCACTAGAAGCCGCCGGTTGTTACTTTCACAGGCAAGGTCGCGGAGATCACGAGATTTGGTACAGCCCAATCTCGCAGCGCCATTTTACCGTCGACGGCTCGATCAGGTCACGCCACACTGCTAACGAAACTTTGAAACAGGCAGGATTGCCAAAGCAATTCTAGCTACCAAAGTCAAATTCGTCTATGCTTAGCGGTAAGCAAATAAAGAAGCCACGCTAGATGGTAGGTGATCCGCTAGAAAAAGCTGCAATTCTTGTGTGGCTTCCGCACGATGTAAGCCCACATAAAGTGTCGTATGATCCTTACCTAGATGCACCACCAGAGAACGCACCAACAGACAACCCGTTAGCATGTTGGCGACTAAAGACGGCATTAGAGGCTGTTCGAAATTCTGAACCTACGCATATCAGGCCATGGATCAAAATTGGTAACTCAATATTATCATACCAAGAGGCCGAACAAGCCGGTGGCGACAATGTCTAAAAAAACCAAACGCCCCTCTGACGTTATTGGCAACGCTGTAAAGGTGATGCAGATAGCGACGGGTGAGGCCGAAGAAACCGTAGAAGATGACGGCAAAGACCCCAATGCTAAAGCACTTGGGGCGAAGGGCGGTAAGGCGCGGGCTGCATCACTCTCCGCCAAAAAGAGATCTGAGATAGCTAAGAAGGCTGCCGCTAAGCGTTGGTCCAACAAATGACTATGAACGTTTTTTGCTGCGGCCTTTTATAGTTGCCCCCAATTTCTTTAGCGCCTTTTCACCGGCAATTTCTCTTTCGATCCTAACCCTCTCCTTATAGGCTTTAATCTCTTGCGACGCCTTCTTTTTGGCCTGCGCCATAGAGACACTACCTCTGTTGTCTTTGCGAATTACGGGGCGTCCATCTAGCTTAAGTAATTCGCGCATTTTTTCTAAGAATTGTTCGATCGTTGTGGGGCGACGTTGTTCTGCTTGGCTTTCAAAAAACTCTAATGTCATGCTGGTAACTAAATTTAGCGTTTCAATTTCTGACTTGCCATAGTAATTCTTGCCAACTGACGCCTCTGCGACTGTTGGCAACTCTCTCTTGATTGAAGTAAGTCCAGCTTTTGGTTTCGATGAATCAACGCGCTCATAGATTACCTCGGCCGCCGTCATTTGCGTGACAGACCAGTACATAGCGTTCTGAACGGTGGCAAAAAATTTATCTCGTTCACCGTCGGTCATCATGCCGTAGTCACTGCAGAAGGACGCCAAATCAAGAATGCGTGTCCACATTCGCTTTTCCGAACTACGGATATGGCGAATTTTTTTGAGGAGTTCTTCGAAGTGATCGGGACGCCCATCCGGGTCTTCAAGGCGTGGAACATCAATCACAAATCCCTCGATAAGGTATTGCTTAAGAATGTCGGTTGCCCATCGGCGAAAGATAATAGCTTGTTTGGACGATTGAACCCGATATCCAACGGCCAATATCATGTCCAAATTATAGATTTTTGTTTTAAATATTTGTCCTGTTTGACCCTCATGTGCAAGTTTTGCACATGAGGTTTCTTCGTCAACTTCGCCCTCTTTAAAAATGTTCCGTATGTGTTTTGTTGCTACGGAACGATCAATCCCAAACAAGTCAGCAATTTGGCTTTGATTTGCCCACGGTTCTGCGCCCTCAAACCTCAATTGAAAATCTTGGCCATCTGGCTTTGTATATAAAACAAATTGGTCGCCAGTATCTAAGTCTTCTTGCAGCCTAAGTGGCTCCGCTTCCCACCGTGCTTTCGCGGCCTTCCGCGCAATGTCTTTCCGTTCCTCCGGAGAAAGGGCATCTCGACGAGCGTGCCCGCCTTTGGCCTTACCGGAAAAATCATCATCGTTTTCGTTCATGCTATACCCCTAAGATATGCTTGCAAATAAGCCATGACTCGCTCATATATGCAAGCATATTTGGAGATATGCATGCAATATGCTTGACACTAAGCATCTTAGTTCATATATTAATGGCATGAACAAGCTGCCCTTAGAGAAGCGCGTCCAAATCCTCAACATGATGGTTGAGGGCTCAAGCATGCGTTCTATTTCAAGGGTCTGCGACTGCTCTATCAACACCGTCACAAAGATGCTGGTCGATATGGGCAAGTTCTGTGCGGGCTATCATGATGCCAATGTGTGTGGCCTGAAATGCAAGCGTGTGCAGGTTGATGAAATTTGGAGCTTCACAGCGGCCAAAGAAAAGAACGTCGCAAAGATGAAAAAGCCAATTGATGGCGCTGGCGATGTTTGGACCTGGACAGCCCTCGATGCTGACACCAAGCTGATTGTTTCGTATTTTATCGGTGATCGAGACGCAAGTGCTGCCGATGCTTTCATGAATGATGTTGCAGCACGTATCTCTAGTCGTATTCAACTTACGTTGGATGGATATAACCCCTATCTTGATGCGGTAGATGGGGCGTTCGGAATAGACGTTGATTATGCCATGCTGGTAAAAATTTATGGCGAGATGCAAAAGGGTCCCAAGAAACGGTACTCATCTGGCAAATGCCTTGGGGCAAAAAAGAAAGCAATCACGGGCAACCCAGATCAAAAGCATATCTCAACAAGCTACGTCGAGCGGCAAAACTTAACCATGCGCATGCACAATCGCAGGTTTACGCGGTTAACCAACGCGTTCTCTAAAAAGTTTGAAAACCATGCCCATATGGTTGCCATCTATTCGGTCTGGTATAACTTCATCCGTATTCATAAGACCCTAAAGGCCTCACCAGCCATGGACGCCGGACTTACAGGTGAGTTGATGTCCTGGAAAGACTTCCTAGTTATCTATGACGAACAGGCCCCTAAATCAGGCCGACCTAAGAAAGTTAGTAATACCTGACCCACGACCAAAATTTGCCTCATCTTGACAGAGGTCCGGCTAAGATCCCAATGTCCGGTTAGCCTCGCAGGCCAAGCCGCTCCGGCACTGCCACTAACTCTGAAAAAGGAAACACCCCTGTTGCAAGGCTCGTCTCATTCGTCACCGACAACGGTGATTTATCTTGAATTCGAAGACACGATTAAAGCACTCGAAGGTAAAATCGCTGAGTTGCGATCGCTTGAGGGCGATGAATCCGTCTCGATTGAAGATGAGATCGTTAAGCTGGAACAAAAGGCGAAAGCGGCACTCGCCGACACCTACGCCAAACTGACACCGTGGGAAAAAACTCAGGTTGCGCGTCACGCCTACCGACCCCATTTCTGCGACTACGTGGATCAGCTCATTGAAGACTTCACGCCTTTAGCAGGTGATCGATATTTTGCAGAAGACCAAGCCATTTTGGGTGGGCTTGGGCGCTTTCGCGGTCAATCCGTCATGGTCATCGGTCATGAAAAAGGCTCCGACACCGAAAGCCGCATTCGCCACAACTTCGGCATGGCCATGCCAGAAGGATATCGAAAAGCGGTTCGCTTGATGGAAATGGCCGACCGGTTTTCCTTACCCGTGATCACGCTGGTTGATACCGCTGGCGCCTATCCTGGCATTAGTGCCGAAGAACGCGGCCAGGCTGAAGCCATTGCGCGCTCCACCGATTGCTGTTTGAAAATTGGCGTGCCGCTGATTTCGGTAGTGATTGGTGAAGGCGGTTCAGGGGGTGCAATCGCTATTGCATCCGCCAATCGTATTCTCATGCTTGAGCATTCCATCTACACCGTCGCCTCTCCGGAGGCTGCGGCATCGATCCTGTGGCGCGATTCAGAGAAAAAAATTGACGCTGCCACAAACATGAAAATTACGGCGCAAGACCTCAAAGAACTGGGCATTATTGACACCATTATTACCGAGCCTGTGGGCGGCGGCCACCGCGATGCGGCTCAGATCATTGCTGACACGGGCGATGCCATAGCCGACTCACTCGAAGAATTTGCCGATATGTCCGCGACAGAGATTAGGAAGCAGCGTCACGAGCGCTTCCTTGAAATCGGCCGCAATTTATAGGCTACAACCCGTATTGGCCGCCTGTCGCCGTCTAAAAGCGCACAGTTGGCACAGCAAAAGATCACCCAATCGCTGCCGCAATCTAGCCGCTCTGTTGGGGATAACTCTTGGACGTTGAACATACGGGGGTTGCCGACTATGGTCATTGGCGACTGAAGGGTTAATGAAATCTTTACGAAATATGCCCAATTCTTCACGCTGTACGCCAGGGGGAGCGTAGCGTTATGAGTATCCAGGCTGTCCGCAGTAAATCCATTGCTGTCGCTGTTAGCATCATTACTGCCGCCAGTGCGCTTGTCGCTGCCTGTAGCCAGGCTCCAACGATTCCAGCTTCAGAACAACCGCTGTCGAAAGACACCCTTTCGATGCTTGGCCGCAAGGGTATGGATGTCTCTGCGCCAATCTTTGTGCGCATCTTCAAAGAAGAATCTGAATTGGAAGTTTGGAAGCTGCGTAACGACGGTCGCTACTACCACTTCAAGACCTATCCGATTTGCAATTGGTCCGGTGCGCTTGGTCCCAAGATGCGCCAGGGTGATAAACAAGCACCTGAGGGCTTTTATTCCATCACCACCGACCAACTCAATCCAAACTCAAAATTTCATCTCGCGTTCAATCTTGGCTACCCCAACAGTTATGACAAATCAAAGTATCGTACTGGGCAGCATTTGATGGTCCATGGCGATTGCAAGTCAGCCGGCTGCTACGCCATGACGGATGCCTTGATTGAAGAGATCTATGCACTGTCGCGCGAAGCCCTTCGTGGTGGACAGCGTAAATTTAATGTCCACGCTTTTCCGTTCCGCATGACCGATGAAAAACTGGCCCGGCATCGAAAATCGAAGTGGTACCGGTTCTGGCGCACAATGAAACAAGGCTACGATTATTTCGAAGCCCATCGCATTCCGCCAACTGTAACGGTGTGCGAGCGCCGCTATGTCGTCGACGTCGTGCTGGAGGGACGACAAATTAGTCCAACAGCCCGATGCCCACGCTTTAAACGTCAGCATTTGACGCCGTTCGCACCGCATCCGGAAGAAATGCAGATCGCACAAGAACGCATCACCGTGCCGGGGCCGAAAATGCGCCGCTTTGCGACCACCGAGCCCAAGCAGCTTTCTCCAAGCATGCGTCGGTCCCTACCTCCTGCTGCAGCCCTTGGATTTAGTGGGCAGTAGAGGTACTCACGTCCGTCCCCATCTACCGTCACATTGATTGCATAAGCTTGCTCTTCATTGCTAAGAGACTGACATATTGTGGCATGGTCGAGGGATGATTAAAGAGGGCAGCATGAGCAAGCCAAGGAGACGAAAGCGGAGAGGCTTGCGTTTTTTTCTGATTTTCACATTGATGTTTGCCGCCGCCGCCGCTGCCATCTATACGCTCGGCTTTGATATCAATTCACGTGATCGTAATCTGATTGCGGCCAAACGCACACAAAACCACGCGCTGTTTCGTTTAAATCGCCCCATGTTTGGCACGCCTGATCTCGCCAACCTCAATCAACGATTGGATGCGCACGGGATCCGCCTTGGCGCCCCAATCTTTATGCGCATCTTTAAACGCGAATTCGAATTGGAACTTTGGATCATGCGCGATGGACGCTTTCATCGCTTCGCGACCTATCCCATATGCATGTGGTCGGGAAAGCTTGGACCCAAATACAAAGAAGGTGACAAACAATCTCCTGAAGGCTTTTACACGGTCACCAAGGGCCAGCTCAATCCAAACAGCCGTTGGCACCGCTCTTTTAATCTTGGCTATCCAAATCTATTTGATCAAAGCCATAACCGCACGGGATCGTTCCTCATGGTTCATGGCGGTTGTGGCTCGGTGGGCTGCTATGCCATGACCGATCCCGTGATCACAGAACTATGGTCCATCGTTACCGCAGCGATAAAGGGCGGTCAAAAGCGGTATCATGTTCACGTATTCCCGTTTCGCATGAGCGAAGAGGCTGTTGAAGCCTACACCAGCCATCCGCAAATGGCGTTTTGGCGCACGCTTAAGGACGGTCATGACCAATTTGAAAAAGATTGGCTGCCACCCCGGGTCAGTGTCTGTAATGGGCGCTATAAGTTTAGTGCGGCCAGAACAAAGAACGGCTCAGACCCAGTTGAAACACACTGTCCACCTGCAACCGCGACAGCACCATTTCATGGCACGACCACTTTAGCAGCCCGCTAGATCAACCCGCGAAAAGTTGGAATCGCGACTTTGAGCAGATTAAGTTGCTCTACCGCGTGCACTTTAGTAGCTGGTATCTCGCTGCATCGGCTGACTTTGATAGCTGGCCTGAGGCTCTACATGCTGGAACAAGCCAATCGGTTCAGGCATTGGCTTATTGTCCTCCATCGATAACCAAAAAATCTGCCCCGGCCCAAAGCGCAAAACACTTTGTACCAACGTGCCCGCATCGCTAAACGACTCTTCATTAACTGGAAAGTCACCCCGGATCAGAACTTCGCCGACAAATTCAGAGCAATAATAGGCACCATCACGTTTTGCTGCACGAAAAAAAATACGCCGTAAAACTGATTTCCAATCATAGACTGCGTTGCCAAGGCGCGGCCAAATGAATTGGTTAACCTCAACCGTCCATTGAATATTGGTTGGCAGATACCAGCACGGGCCAATACCCGACAGCAAGCGCATCGTAACGCCCGTGCGTCCTCGAGATTCCAACAAAAATAACCGCGGTTCGGCACCTGATGCGGCCAGCCACATTGCTATGCCGACATGCGAATAACGACTGCCGGTCCAGGCGCTGATCAAGCGTCCGACAAATGTCTTGGCTTCGAAAGCAAGAACATCACCAGACCGTACCGTTGGCCGAATGGATTGATATTTAACCCGCCGCATAACTCTCCACACTTTTTGTGAACCAGACGCTTAATCTAGCTAATCTTTGAACCACAGCAAAACACATATCGTGATAAAACACGTGGAAAGTGTGGATCTGATCTGCACAGCTCTGTTATTGGGGCAGTATCACCCAACTAGAGCATCGAGCCTTTTGTTGTACACAGTGAAGCTATTTGCTCAACGCTCTATTCCATGACTCCATCCCATGATTGGCGATCAACTTATCTGCTCAAAGTCGCGATTCCAACTTTTCGCAGGATTCTCTAGGCACTAATTGTGCCACGAGAGCCGATCTAGGGTAGTTCTCTACGAGCGCAAAACGCCGCCTCAGTTTCGCGCCAGAGATCGTTGCCGACCGCGAACACTCTGGCGACGGACTTTCAAAAATCAGGTTTTAGCCTGCCGCTTCTTTCAGCCCGGAATAGAACCGATTATTTGCGACGTCGCTTGCCGCCGCGCACGCGTTTGCACGGACGTCCTTCAACCGAACACCGCCAACGATTGCCGACTTCTTTTTCGCACTTTGAACTCTTGTCAGCAGCGAGCCTAAAAAAAGCCCATGCCGATCCATATTCAAAATCCGTAAAGCTAGCCCAGGACCGGATCGCATCGCGCATGGCAACCTTCTTGCCCTTAAAAGCACCATTACTGGCACCATAATGCCAATGACCTGGCTTACATTCTTTTGCCGCTTCGGCAGCAGAAGAAAAAACAGCACCTGCGATTATCGTCGTAAGCACAATAGCAGCAAGCCGGGGAAATACTGTCAATCTAAGCATAAGCATCGTGCTCCTTGAAATGAGCTGTAATCGTTCCCCGCACAAATAAACTTAGGCACCTGAGTGGAAAAGTCGTCAAGTTGTATGAGGCTTGCAGCGTAAACGCACTGAATTGCGTTACTCAAGAGCGACAATCTGAGACGCCATCAGTATCGACAAAACGTCCATCTTTTAAAGGCATAAGGCAATCCGTTGGCAGATTGTAAATATAGAGCCATGCGTCCAGATGTAAGCCGGACTGCAAAACAATACGATCCAGAATACGCCTATACTCTGTTGGTTCGCGATACCGTGCGCTGCACCCTTCATAATCGGAGGAGTGGTCGCGGCACTCAAGTGCACAGGAGGACTGCAAGGACGGTGAGACCTGGAGCGATGAAAAACAAGCCTGTGAAAAGGCAGAAGACGACAACTAGGCGTTACGACATAGTGCCATTTTTTGGTGAGGCGGATGATCTTCAGCCACCTCATCTTTTTGATCACAATTTGCTGAAGACAATGTGTTTACAGGGCACGGCAACGTGAGTTGTAGTGATCGTCATTTTTTCCTAAGTCAAGTCTCAACGTGAGCCACCTGACACAACAAACGGCCGCGACACTCTTGGAATGAACGATCTTAAGAATAGAACATTCTCAGAGTTGAGACATGACTTAAGGAAAAAGGATAAATATCATGAGCAAAACACTGACCCTGACACTTGCACTCGTTGCAGCAACCTCGATCTCAGCACTTGCAGCTGATACGGCTTCAACTCAAGACGCCTTCACGGCGCAGCTCTCTGTTAATGCAAATGCTGAACAGGTGCGCAAACTGCTGCTTGCTAAGAACTACAAAAATGTTTCCCATCTTGGCCGCGACGAAGGTGGTCGCTGGACCGGCACTGCAGTTAAAAATGGAAAGACAACGTTTGTCTCAGTATATTTACCAGCAAAGCCAACGGTGCCTCAGACAAACTAATCAAGAACAATAAACGAATTCCAAGATGTTTTGAAAAGGCACCGCCTTGCCAAGGCGGGTGCCTTTTCATCTTTGTCTTTCATAGAGCTTCGGCACACTTTGCTATCTTGATCATCAAAAAACCTGACTTAGGACCCACTCTCGGGTTGCCCTACTTCACGTGATTTTATGGAAAAATTCTCGCGTAAGAACGCTTTTAAGCCCAACCGGTAGTTGTGCGACAAATCAGTACTTTTTGAATTCTGCGATTTCCATTCAGCCAACAATATCAAGCACTCTGCCTAGTTTAACAGGCTACGAATGGACAACAGCGCGCACCGCCGCGTCAAAAGGCGCATTGTCTTGGACGCATTAATTTCCAAATTAGCCGCCACATAATACCGTGACATATCACGAGGATTTTGAAGATGACCCGAGGTACACTCACCGTTGTGTTGGTCAGCCTGACTGCACTGGTCGCAACAACCGATGCCAATGCTTATAGCCGCCGCGTAAAGTCGGCGTGCAAAGGCGATTTCTACAGGTTCTGCCCATCCTACAAGATTGGTAGTTCGAAGTTGCGCTCTTGCATGCGGTCGGCTGGTGGGAATATTTCACGGCGCTGCGTCGATGCACTCGCCAACGCTGGTGAAGTGCCGCGTAAATACCACAGCCGTTTTCGACGCCGTTAGTGCCGCATCTAAAATTGTCCACCGCGCCTCAGACATTGCAGTGTGAGCGTTTGTCTAACTTCGGTAATGCACCTTACAATGAGACGACAACCGACGACGGGTACCGACTGCACACAAAACGGCATTGCAAGCGTGCTAGCCATGAAGATGAAAGACTTTATTCATAATCTTCCATGTTCCATCCACCTTGAGAAGGGTGAACAGGTCGGTAAATTTGTGGCCGGTCCAATTGTCCAACTCAAGTCGAACAGTCGCTACTGACCCTGCGATATCAATATCAGCAAACTTGGCGACAAGATCTTTGGCTGGACCGTTTTCGTCGTTCCAATCAAAAAGCTTTTGTATCGGCCCAGCAAATAGATCTTCACCAATATATCCATAGATCGTCGCGTCGGGGTGAAATGCGGGTTTCATATCCGCACCTTTCCCAGAAATAGCGCCATCGATGTAGTGTTGAACTGTTTTCTCGATAAGGTCGCGATCATTTTCTGTCATATTCAAAACCTCTTTTGAATTTTGAAAAGCGTATGTTGACCCAATCCGTTGATTGGAACAACTCATACTATTTCTGTATAAATCTTGCTTGTATCGTGTGACCGTTATCATCTTTTCCAGTCAGCACAATTTTTGCGCCACTGGTCAGCGGAGCACTCAACTCAGCAACCAATGTGGACCCGTCTGGTTTTGCAGGTAAAGTTTGCGTTCCCGTTTTGGTTTGCACGAAAACCTTAAACACACTGTCTTTCATATCCTGTGGTTGAAGATGTTCAGTCATATGAAAGACAAGCTTACTGCTCTCAGCCACCATCTCAATGCCGTGGTGAACCTCATACTCTACATACTGTCCACCATGTTGTGATTGTCCGGGATTGTTTTCAGAATCGTGCGTCAACGCCGGCTGCGTCCAAGCCAAGACAATGGCAATTGCAACGATTGGCGTGAATTTCTTAGTGGACATTAAAGATCTCCGGATCGAGGTTGAATTTAGTACGCTTCAGATTGTAGTTGGGCAACCGTAGGTCGACCCTCCTGTTTGGCCACCAGTCTTTGCAACGGCCTTTCCCCATATTTGAGAAACAACAATGGCGTGAAGACGGCATCCAGCACAGTTGCTGAAAGCAATCCACCAAAGATAGTCACAGCCAACGGATGTAGGATTTCTCGGCCTGGAACATCAGACCCAATCATAAGTGGTATCAATGCCAGGCCAGCTGAGAGTGCCGTCATGAGAACGGGGCGTAAGCGCTCCAACGTGCCGCGCACAACCAACGCCTGACCAAAAACTTCACCTTCAAATAGCGTGAGATTGATATAGTGACTTATTTTCAAGATCCCATTGCGTGCGGTGATGCCAGCAAGTGTGATAAAGCCGATTAGGCTTGCGATTGAAAAGGACAAATCAAACGCCCAAAGCGCGGCAACACTGCCAATCATCGCAAGTGGGATATTCGACAATATAATCCCCGACAGAACGGCTGATTCATAACGACTATAGAGCACGAGAAAGATCAGCGTGAATGAGATCAGTGACAAAATAGAGATAGAGCGTGTCGCCTCTTCTTGGGCCTTGAATTGACCTTCAAGCCGGGTGAACGTGCCTTGCGGAAGTCGCGTTGATGAAAGCACTTGGCGAATATCTGCTACAATCGCTGCCATGTCGCGTGATCCATCACCATTGGCGAGGACAACAATGCGTCTCTTTTGGTTCTCGCGCAGGATCTGGTTAGGGCCATCAGCTTCAGAAATATCTGCAAGACGGCTTAACGGAACAAAGCCGGTTGGTGTGGCGACCAAAGCCGTTCTCAAGCCCGTGATTGATCGATCTGCATCCTTTAAGCGCAACACAACATCATATCTGCGGCTGCCATCGATAACTTCTGAAAGGACGCGCCCATTGGCCAGATGCGCGAGTGTTTCCGTCACCGCTGAAGGTGTGACCCCAAAAAGGGCAGCGCGCTCGTAGTTGGCTTTGACCTGTAGCTGGGGAATGAGGACTTGCTTTTCCAACTGCAAATCAACCACCCCAGGAATCGTCGCCATACGTGTTTTGAGCGTTGCCGCTAAGCTGCGTAGCTCATCCAGATTTTCACCAAATATTTTCACGGCAATCTGTGCCTTAACACCAGATAACATATGATCCAACCGGTGGCTGATGGGTTGCCCGATATTGACGGCCGCAGGAAACACGGCAAGCTGACTACGGATGTCTGACAGCACCTCAGATCGTGATCGTGTCGACGGTTTCAGGTCAATATCAAGCTCACTGGTATGAATGCCTTCAGCATGTTCATCGAGCTCGGCGCGCCCCGTTCGCCGACCCACTGTCACCACCTCTGGCACCTGCATGACAATTTTTTCCGCCGCCCGACCCAAGCGGTTGGATTCAGTGAGTGAGATGCCGGGATTATAGATGATGGAGACAAGTGCTGTTCCTTCATTGAAGGCCGGCAAAAAGGACCTTGGAAGTTGTACTGCCGCCCAGCCCGCCAAGATTACACTTCCTGCAATAGCAGTTACCATTACGCGCGGGTTCGCAATCGTCCAGTTTAGGAATGACTCGTTGCCAGTCTTGAGCCAGCGAACAACCCATGTCTCGTCATCACTGCCGTTTTCATCTCCCCGCAACAGATAGTGACATAATACCGGCGTCAGCGTCACCGAGATGAGAAGGCTTGCCAAGATTGATGCAATGTAGGCCACCCCCAATGGCCGGAAAAGTTGACCTTCAAGGCCGGTCATGGCGAACAATGGAACAAATACCAACACAATAATTGCTGTTGCATAGATGATGCTGGATCGAACTTCGTGAGACGCACTAAGGATCACACTAAGTCGAGGTGCAGGGTGATCTTTACTGCCGTTTAGGCGCAATCGCCGTAGAACGTTTTCAACGCCGACCACAGCATCATCAACCAACTCACCTATTGCAATGGCCAGTCCGCCAAGAGTCATAGTGTTGATAGAAAGATCAAACGCCTTAAACACAAGCACGGTAATGAGTATGGAAATTGGAATTGCTGTCAGCGAAATAACGGTTGCCCGCCAGTTCATCAAGAATAGTATCAGCACAATACCAACTACGATGCCCGCTTCAATGAGCACTGATTTAACATTTGAAATTGAGTTCTGAATAAATGTTGCCTGGCGGAACTGCACCTGATTGGCAATGACGCCCACAGGAAGTGTCGGTTGCAATTTGGCAAGCTCGTTCTCAATCTGGCGCGTCAGTGCAACGGTGTCGGCTTTGGGCTGTTTTTGCACGCCCACAATGACAGCAGGTTCACCCTGAAAACCTGCGTCTCCACGCTTTACTTTGGGCGCAAAGTTAATTTCAGCGACTTGGCGCAACAAAATGGGTTGCGTGCCACGCATATCCACGACGAGATTGCGCAGATCATCGAGTTTTTTTGTACGCCCTATATTGCGGATTAAATATTCGCGACTGTTTTGATCAATAAAACCACCACCTGTATTGCTTCCAAAATCTTTGATAACCGCTTCAATCATTTCTTCCGTGACTTTGAGCCGTTGCATCGCGATGAGATCCGGACTGACGCGATACTGGCGCACCTCACCACCAATCGGAATCACCTGCGCGACACCTGCCACGGTAAGGAGTTGTGGGCGCACAACCCAGTCTGCGATTTCCCGCAACTCCATTGCAGGCACATTTTCTCCAGTAATGGCGATCAACATGATCTCACCCATGATCGAGGTGATCGGACCCATTTGGGAATGTACACCGGTCGGTAGTTGCTCACGCAGAACGGCGAGACGTTCGCCGATCAATTGGCGATTTTTATAAATATCTGTCTGCCAATCGAATTCAATGTAGACGATCGACAGGCCAACACTTGATACCGAGCGCAATCGCTTGACACCCGGCATGCCATTAAGCGTCGTTTCAATCGGGTAAGTTACCAACTGCTCAACTTCTTGCGGCGCCAGGCCTTCTGCCTCGGTCAGCAATGTAACCGTGGGTCGATTGAGATCTGGAAAAACGTCAACAGGAAGCTTGGGCAACGTGAAAGCGCCATAGCCAGCCAGCAACAGTGCTGCGGCAACGACGAACAAGCGGTGATGAACTGAGAATGCGAGAAGTTTCTGAAACATGCCTTTCCTCACCGGATCTGACTGACGAGCGTGGCACCGCGTACAATGATCTGGTCGCCAGTCTTCAGTCCTGCGAGAATGTGAAGTCGTGTTCCATCCAATACCTCAGCACGCACAGGCACCGCTTGATACTGTTCTGGGGCATGACGGACGTAGGCAACACGTTGCCCATTTGGGGCCTCCGCTATAGCCTCTTTAGGCACTATGATGCCCGACACCGGCTCGCTGGTTTCCACACTTACTGTTAACGGCTCCCCAATACTGAGAGACTTTGATTGAGTTTGAATTTTATACTGCAACACAGTGGCCTGCTGTTGCAGGGTGCGACTGCGCCCAACAAATGTTAAATCCAATGACAAATTGTCTGGCCGTTATCGCCTTTGCCGCTGGCGCGATACTGAGTTTTTGGATCAAATGTAATGGCCTCGACCCAAAAATGATCTGGATCAACAATTTGATAGAGCGTGTCGGCACTGGCGACAACCTGACCGACGACCACACGAACATCCGCCACAACACCGCTCACCGACGCGCGCAAAACCTCAGGCTTACTGCGGCTCTCATCAAGTTGCTTACGCCTGGATTGAAGGCCTTCAAGTTCAATCTTTATGTCCTGCA
>CBDFNK010000018.1:0-233259 GCA_965250205.1 Hyphomicrobiaceae bacterium | reverse complement strand
CAAAGTCTCAGCTACTTTTTCATCCGTGCGGGTTATCGACCCAAAGTTGATCTTCTGCAAGAGTGAGGTTTGCACCACCGATCAGGGTGGAACGCTCTTTTTTCGAGACACTACGCATCTGACAATTCATGGGTCTGACTACCTTATTGCAGGGGCAAAGGAAGCTTTGCTCGCAGGCCTGCAGTTGGAATAGATTTAGGGGCTGACGTAGCTAAGACCTGATATGGGGTCTAAAAAAGCTACGATGTATGCACGTAAAAGATGGCGAACCGCGCGCCAGAAAAGTTGGTTGATTGAACACTTCGTTGCCGGCACCACGGCTCGCGCTGTGGCGGAGTTGGTCGGGGTCCAGGCCAACACGGCCATTCGTTTTTACATGCGCCTGCACCAGTTGATTGCCAGCAATTCCGCGCGATGAATTGTCTGGTGAGATTGAAGCTGACGAAAGTTATTTTGGTGGCAGGCGCAAAGCGCGGCGGCAAGGTTTATACGGCGATCATTCCAAACGCCAAAACAGAGACACTACTACCGATCATTGAGGAAAATGTCCGACCGGACAGCATTGTCTACACGGACACGTTCAAGGCCTATAATGCGCTTGATGCGTCGGACTTTCATCACATGCGCATCAAGCACTCGGAGTTGTTCGCCGACAGACAAAATCACATCAACGGGATTGAGAACTTTTGGAACCAAGCGAAGCGGCCTATGCGCAAATTTAATGGTATCAAACAGGACAACTTTTACTGGTTATTGAAGGCGTGCGAATGGCGCTTCAATGGAGGCAACCATAAACAGCTGCTAACCCAGCTAAAACATTGGCATAAACACGCAAACCACTAACCCTTAGCTACTTCCAGCCCCTAGATTTATTACTTACGGCAGAGAGAGAATCGGCTGTCAGCGCACAACTTGTGAAAGTTGCTTTGCAGCTGAAGCCCTTTAGTAGGCACCAGGTCCGAGCAGGTGTGCGGCTACTATCTTTAAAAGCTAAATTTACGGAACGACCCGGTGAGCATCAGCGGCTGGGCGACGCCCGAGGCCGTGCGTTTGGTGCGGCGAAAAGGTCGATGGTCTCGATTGTCCCGGTGGCATTCCAGGTGTGCGGTCCAAGGCACGTGCTGGCGGCGGTAAAGTTGAGGCGTCCGAGGGCCTGTTCTGAATAGTGTTCCGGGGTCAGGGCCTCAACCTGACACCAAGTGAGGCCATGGCCATAGCCAGTTGAACAGTCTTGGGCCGGTCGCCACAGGGCGCCGTCCTGCACCACCAGGGCCCCTGCCGGTCTGGCGGATCGTGCGTCGACTTTAACGGGATGATCGCTTATCGCGTGCCACGGGCCACGTATAGTGTCTGCGGTGAAGACCTTGAGCGCACACCACGATGAACTTTTTAAGAAGTGCGTTGCTGCAAATAGCCACCAGCGGGCACCATCGAAATGAAGCGTGGCGTCATGCAGGGGTTCATCCATGAGGCGGGTATCATGGACCCAGCGGTCAGGGAAGGGATCGGCCCGGTAGAGGTCAAGACCACCAGATGCTGAGGCTTCCGGCAACATGAAAATGTCGCCCGCGTGTTCAAACACCTGCGGATAAGAGAGATGGACGCCGGTTTCAAGAACAGGACGCGGTGTCGAGCAGTGTCCATCGGCATTGATGGTAAAAGTGGAGATCAGGCCACGCCCCGTCGCATAGGGGAATTCCTCGACGAAGACATGGGTTAGGCCGTCTTTATCGAGAGCGAAGGGATCGGCGTAATAGCGCGAATTGTCATCGTGAAGCCCGTGGAAATCCTGGACGTTAAGCGTGGTTGTGGCGCCTGGTGATAGCGGTCTACGAGGGCGCCATGCGACAGACCATTGCGGGGCAGATTTTGTCACGCGGTTTAAAATCGTGCGTGCTTTATCGCCCACACGACGGGCGAGGAACGTCGCTGTTCCCTGTAAGGCGCGGCCTTCGCGAAGGGTGCGCGTCGGCTCTAGTGGGGTGCAGTGTGTTTGGTGAGGGGAGCGTATTCCACGACCATAGTTCGCAATGCGCGCCGCGATCAGTTCGATGGCACGTGCGTAAACGGCGTCTGCGCTATGACTGAGGAGGTGCGGGGCCTCAAGCCCCGGAAGTGCGATCGCTTGCGTCGTGTGCGCAGTTTGGCCGTCAGTTGACCCGTCATGCAGTCCGACCGTCGGTGCGCGCCGGTCGAGGAGAGCCAGCCACAGCGCGTCTTCGTGCGGCTGATCATCAAAGACAAGGTTGAGAACCAGCGCGCCTGTGTCATCTTTCCCGGTACCTCCGATGTGCACGATGACATCGGGTTGAGCCTCAGTTGGTGTCGTCTCCCCGCTTAAAACGTCAACAGGGGTTAAAGGTTTAGAGCCTGCCTGGGTAGCCCCTTTTATGGTCAGCGTTTCGAGTGACAGCAGCAGATTGAGCGCGGTTGCAGATGGCGTTTCATGATCGTTGAGCGTAATGCTGACGCTGTGGGCCCCGTCACGCGTGAGGTGTTCAATCAGCCAAAGGTGCCACTGTCTGAGGCGGGTGCGGGGAAGCTCAAGTCTGATGTGCATCTTTAGGTAAACCGCTCGCGGGCATCAAAAGGTGGGCCTGGTCCTAGCACGAGGTCTCGCCCTGTGCCCGGTTCAATCCATCAATACCCTAAGAAAATCATCAGCGTGGGGTCATGTTTAGTGCTTTAACGATATCACCAAGACAGAACAGTTAACAGTCGCGGTGGGTCCCCCAATAGAATAAAGCATGGGACAAGGAATTTGCCCCGTGGACACTCAGATCATGCACAGTGGGCGAAACCTCCCGCCCCATCTTAGCCCTCGTTGGACACAACACTAAACTATGCTTATCCGGCAGACTTTGCTCTATATGCCCGCGCAGGTGTTGGGTCCGCTTGTGCAACTGGTGGCGATGGTGGTGTGGACTCACTTCCTGGCGCCAACAGAGATGGGCGTCTTCGCGCTGATTGTGGCGACCCAGGAGCTGATTTATTCGGCAACACTGTTTTGGTTTTCGTTGGCCACGGTGCGCTATCACGATCATGAGGGCACATCTGAAGATCGTACACGGTTCTTAAATTCTGAAACAGCAACACTTGCTTTCGCCTCCATTGCGGCGAGCTTCGCTGTGCTCATTTTGCCGATGGTGATTGGTGAAACCTGGGACTTGTCCCTAATCGCCGTCACCATGCTCTACACCGTGACACGGGGCATGGTCGCACACTTGAGTGACCGGGCACGGACAGAACACGACACACTGTCGTATTCTCTGATGCAAATTTGTTGGCCGGTTTTGGGGCTGGCCGCTGGTTTGTTTTTTGTCGTTACCTATGAGGCAACAACAACCTGGGTTTTGGCGGGCTACGTTGTTGCTCAGCTTGCTGCCTTGGCGATTGCAGCAACGCGTCTTGAGTTTGGATTTTCCGCACTGATGGCTGACCGTAGCGTGGTCGCTCAGGCGCTGCGCTACGGTTTGCCGTTGGTTGTCGGCTGCATTCTAGTGTGGGTGGCGCAAAACAGTTTGCGATTTGTTGTTGAATGGCAGCAGGGAGCGGCTGCTGTCGGCCTGGTGACGGTCGGCTGGGGGCTTGGTCTGCGTGTATCCGCCTTTGCGTCGATGTTGGTGACGGCAGCGGCCTTTCCGCTGGCCGTCAAGCGCAGCCGCGAGTCGACGCTTGACGGCGGCCAAGCCCAGCTTCAGCAAAACGGCATTTTGTTATTGGCCGCACTCGCACCAGCCTGTGCAGGACTTTGGTTGGTCAGTGATATATTTGTGGCGCTGACAGTGGCCGAGCCGTTCCAAAGCGTGACCGAAGCCGTGTTGCCATGGGCCATTTTGGCAGGCGCTGTGCGCAGTCTTAGGCTGCATTTCGGTGAACAGGTTTTCTTGTTGCGGGAGAGAACCATGGTGCCACTAGCGAATGATTTCATTGATGCGATTTTGGCGACTGCCGGAACCGTCATCGGGCTTAACGTGGGTGGACTTGAAGGGGCGGTGATGGGCGGTGCGACAGGTGCGCTTGTCTCAACCCTCGTCACCCTGGTCTGGGCCTGGGGCAGTCATTCATTTGCCTTGCCTGTTTGGGATAGTTTGAAGATTGGGACTGCGACGGCTGTAATGGCGGTTAGTGTCTGGCTGTTGCCAGCAACGGCTTCGGCGGGCGCGTTGGCGGTGTCCATTACAATAGGTGCCTTAATGTATGGAGGGGCGCTCGCACTCCTTTACCCCGAGTTGAGGCAGGCTGTGTCCAAGACAGTTCGCAGTGTTGGGGCGTCCTAAAAGCACTAGGATTGGGACGACCGTCTAGCTGCAAAGAAAACGAAAGTTATTGAGCGACCATTATGAGTGAATCTGAAAAGCCTTATCGTCTCGCCGTCGTCCATACCTTTGACCCTCGCGGCGCCAAAGTAGGTGGCATTGAGACCTTTGTACGCGACATGATCGCGTTCTTGCCGGATGATTTCTCATTTCTTATGGTTGGCGTTGACGCAATCGGTGACCTTGAATTGGGTAAGGTTTCGAAACAAACATTTCGCGGTGTTGAATTCGATTTTCTTCCCGTCCTGCATTATTCCGATGATAGAGCCAAGACAGCGGCGACAAATGTTGCCAATTCCGTGACTTTTCAATTTATGTCAGGGCTCTTCAAGAATTTGCCAACGGTGCGTCGGGCTTTGAAAGAGGTACCAACAAGCGTTGATCTGCAACGGGTCGAATTTGCCCTTTTTGTGCGTGGTCTCGGGCTGCCGTTTGTGCAGATGCTGCATGGTGAAGGCGCGCCAAAGCTGCAGATGGATAGTATTCTGAAAAAATACCGCTACGTACACAACATCAATGAACGCGTAACGATGGCTGCATGTACCAAGTTCTTGTGCGTCAATCCGGTGATTACAGAACGAATGCAGCAGACCTATCCGCGCCATGCCGCCAAGATCGATACCCAGTCGACGTGGGTCGATACCAAGATGTTCGCGCCAACACCGTTTGCTGACACCTCGCCCTTTAAGGTCGCATTTGCCGGTCGTCTCGATCTCTTTAAGGTGCCGTCCTTAATGTTTAAGACCATGGCGCGTTTGAATGACAAACTGCCGGGCGGTGCAGAATTCCATTACATGGGCACCAGTGATCCAACCCGCTTTGAAGAATTCCAAGACATCAAAGACAGCGCGGTATTGCATGGTTTTAAAAGCGCCGAGGGTGTCGCTGAGGTGTTGCGCTCGGTGCACGCTGGCATCCTGACCTCCGAATTTGAAGGCATGCCATTCTCAGTACTCGAGACCTTGGGATCGGGGCGCCCGGTGGCTGCAATCCATCTGCCGCAATTGGCCTGCGTTATCAAAGACGGTGTCAGCGGCACACTGGTTGGGCGTAGCGACAGTGCCGATGATATGGCAGAGCGCCTATCTGATGCCTTTGTAAAGGTGCACGACGCGATTGTTGCAGGTACGATCACGCCGGACGGTGTCGCCAATGAAATCTGCGATTTCAAGCCTGAAGTACAATTGGCCAAGTGCTATGAAAACCACCGCCAACTCCAGCGTGGACGGTTTTCAGAAATGCAGTGGGCGAAGACTGGCACGAACATGATCTAGGCGGCGACACTCTTTCCAGGGTGTTATTTCTTCATGACCGCGCGTCTCTCAGGCATTGCCCGCAGGGCATCGGCAATAGCGTGCCACGCTGGTTTTTTTTGAAAATTGCGATCATAAGGCAACGGGCGCGATGGACGCTTGTCCTTGCGCAGACCGTTTTTGAGCGCTGGGTCCGCCATCCAACTTGTGGCGTCTGTCATTTGCCACAGCACAAGCGATGATACCTCTGGAACCGCAAGAACGTCTTTCAAGAAGCGCGCATAGAGGTCGGCAACTTGTGCATCACGCTTTTTTACCTGTTCTGAAAAGGCACTGTCATTGACATCAAGCTCGGTGATTTGCACGTCGAGGCCGAGATCAACAATGTCCTGGATGAAGGCTGCAAAGCGCGGAAAATCATATCGGCGTTCTGATTGCAGATGACATTGTAGGCCAATTCCATCGATTGGAACGCCCTTGTCAAGCTGGCGTTTTATGAGTGCGAGAAGGCTTTTGCGGAACGTTGCGCCATTGTCATCGGCTGACTCTGTCTGGGCTTCATTGAGCAGGAGTTTGGCTTTCGGTTCTAGCTCGCGGGCGAGCCGAAACGCGTGGCCGATATAGTCCTCGCCAAGGTGGGCGTAAAACGGCCCCTGTCTCAGATTGTCTGGATTTTTGTCCCATGGTGCAATCGGTTCATTGACAACATCCCAGGTCTCAGCCTTGCCCTGATAGCGTTCCAGCACGGTGAGGATGTGCGCATTCAACAAGTGATCAATTTCCACGCCACTCAATTGTTTGATCCAGTCGGGAAGATAATCATCCCAGATCAAAGTGTGACCGTGCACGCCAAGTCCGTTTTCAGAGGCAAAGGCAAAAAATCGGTCGGCAGGTGCAAACTCGAGGACGTGCGCATCAGGGCGCAGGATTGGAATCTTGAGGCAAAGTTCAGAGGTGATCAGCCGTGCATCGTGCTGATAGAGTTCAGCGTAGCGTTTGCCATACGGGCGATCCAGTTCATGAACCGCAAAAGACGCGCCGAATGTCAATCCTTTTTGGGCTGCAAGTGCCGCTAGGTTTTCGCCGTCACCATCAGCACCGACACGTGCCGCTTGGGCAATACTTGCGCCTGTGAAAGGGGAAAAAGCAAGTGCTGCGGTGCCCGATGCTAAGGCCGCGCGTCGCGTCAGCGTGGGCTTTGAGCGTTGGTTTATCATGACCTAGTTCTCACCTGCCCAATTGCCACCAAAAGACTCCCGCAGGCCCGCCAAAAAGACCGTTTCGGCCTCGGCGGCGTCGTCTGCCGCGCGTGCATTCCAGCGCAGGGGATTGGCGCTGGCAGTTTTGCTCGTAGTTTGGCGCCAACCGGGGGTACGTATCAGGCTTGCAATTTGTTCAGCGCCCCTCTCGGTCTTTGAAAGATCAATAAAATGTCCGCTGTCACCAAGCACTTCTCGAAATACCGGTGCATCTGGCGCAAACACAGCAAGACCCGCGTATTGCGCCTCTAACAATGGCAGGCCAAGGCCCTCATCAAACGACGTGCACAGGTAGATATCACTGTCTTCTAAAACTTGCTTCACATCCTCGCCGCTCAAATAACCATGTACGATGACATTTGGGTGTTTGTTAATAGCTTCGCTGGCTTGACCCCATCCGGCGCGGCCAATGATATGCAACTCCGTATCGGGGTGGCCCGATGCGGTCAATGCATCGCGAACCGCAACCGCATGCGCGTAGTTTTTGCGCGGTTCGACTGTGCCGAGACTGACGAGTTTGAGTGGATGCGCATCGGATGCCCGTGATGCGCGGCCCTGAGCGGTAAGATTGAACACGTTTTTGACGTTCGGTCGATAAAGCGCGATCACCGCATCGTTGGCTGCAAAAGGCTTCAGTTCGGATGCCGTTTTTTTAGAATTGACATAGAAATATTTCAATCGCGAGACCGCAAAACGAAATGGGCCAGCCATATAGAGCTTTGCTTTTCGGCTGAGGTCATCTTTGCGTGTGATTAGAAAGAGATCATGGACATACCAAATCACACGATTGCGACAGAAAACAAACCAAGGTGCCGGTGGAAAACCGGGGAAGATAAACTGCGCACGTGGATTAAATAGAGCCAACAGCGGCAGCCAAACCTGCTGCATGAAGATCATTGATAACGTGCCACTGGATCGGACGGAGCGCACATCGGCACCTTCGAAAGCGACCTTTTCAAAAAGTTCAATGGCGATGCGCTCAATGCCGGTGACATGACGGCCAAGGTGGGTTAAGTCGAGATAGACGCGGCGTGAGGGTATGGTTTTGTTGGTTGCGTTCATGGCGCTTGACCTCAGCCCTCACTCTTCGTGCAAACGCGGTCCGGCTGAGCAATGGGCCGGTCAAGAACCTGTGCAATTAATGCCTCATAAGCTGGCAAACGTTTGTCCATTGAAAACGCATCTGCGCGCTCAAAGCGTGGTGCGGGATCACCAGGGTCGTCGAGGGTCGCGGCGAGCGCCTCGGCCATACCTTGTACATCGCCAACAGGAATGCAGGTGCCCAGATCGGGAGACGATAAAATATGTCTTGCCCCATCGGTGTCGGTTGCAACGACGGGGAGACCATGGGCGAGCGCCTCCACAATGACGTTGCCAAAGGACTCTGACCTTGACGATAATGCCAAACATTTTGCGCGTTCATAATAGGTCCATGGTTCTGCAACGTAGCCTGCGAGCGTAACCTGGTTCTTCACTCCAAGAGAGTCAATCAATGCGTTGATGCTGGCTTCCTCAGGGCCTTTGCCAACAATAATGAGTTGCGCATCATCTTGGCCGAGATGAGCAAAGGCTTTGATCAGGGTCCGATAGTCTTTGTCAGAGGACAGGCGACCAACAGCGAGGATGATGGGCGCGCGGGCGTTGAGTGTCCCCTCAGTAGGCTGGGTGATGGAGGGTGGCAGTAATACTGGATTGGCAATGAATACCGTGCGCGCGCGCTTGGCGTGCCAAGTGTTAACGAGGTCTGCGCGCAGGGGTTCTGACACAGCCACCGTGCGCGCGGTGAGGCGGCTCGTAAGCGGGAGTAGGCGTGCTGTCGCGTAACTCAGTCGGCCACTTTTCCATTCATTGTGACCGTGGAAGGTCTGAATAATTTTGGTGGGCGTGCGGCTAATGAGGCGTGCGGCAATGAGCTTGAAATTTGAGCCCGCAATTGCTGACAACGCGACGTCCGGGCACTGTTTTTTTAACAAGCGTGCAAGATTGCGGATCGCGTAGGTGTGATTGTGCCCCAAAATGGTGAGCGGAATATCTGCTGCAAGGACGTGATGGCTGTCTTCAGATGCAACGTCCACTGCAAACGTTACGTCGTGACCGGCGCGATGAAACGCAGTTGCAAGTGCCGCCCACAATCGTTCTCCGCCGCCATCACCCAGGCTTGGAACATAAAAAAGGAGCTTGGTGCAGGCGTTTGTCACAAGGTTTTTGTCGCTCTTTGGCGCACGTTCATCGTCGGGCTTGGCTGGGAACCAGTCTCTATCGTCACGTGCTTTTAACATCAAGCGCCCTTAACACACCAAGTCAATCACCAGTTCAGGCAGCGGTGCTGCCAGACCAATTGCGCCGAGACAGTCCACCCACGTCGCGCACAATGACGTCCGCCAACACTAGTGCACACGAGGCGTAGCGCGGACCAAGTCTCATTGGGTTTGTAACGAGGCGCCAGCTCCATTCCAGGCCGTGATCCTGTAGAAATTTTGGGGCACGCACTTGTTCGCCAGCGAGGAAATCGAGGGCCGCTCCAATCGAAATAAATCCAACGTTGAGGCCTTTTTCAACGGCGCGTGCAGCGAGCACCTCTTGCTTAGGTGCACCAAGGGCAAGAAAACAAAGGCGCGCGCCGGAGGTTGCGATCGCATCAAGTGCTGCGTCAGCCTCGGCACTTTCAGGGTCAAAACCTTTTGGCGGTGCGTAGGTGCCTGCAATATCAAGTGTATTATTGCTCTGTGCCGCAAGGTAGGCCCCCGCCTTGCCAAGCACCTTGTCTGTTGTGCCGAAGAGATAGATTGGCAGGCCTGCGTGGGCGGCAGCTTGTGCGAGAGGGACAATAAGATCAGCGCCCGTCGTGCGGCGAACGGATTTGTCAGACCGCCTGGCGAGCCAAGCAATGGGTGCACCATCGGCGGTGACGAAGTGGGCGAGGCGATAGGCTTTCCGAAAAGACTGGTTATGTCTTAGCTTGACCAAGTGATCAACGTTGAGGGTAACAACAGAAAAACTCTCGACTCTTTTTGCCGCCTTAACAATCTCGGTGATAGCACTATCAAGTGTAGCAAGATGGATCGGCCAGCCGTCCACTTTGGCAAGGACGGTTGGCTGAGAATGGATTGGGTCGGTCATCACGTACTCGAATACAACTAAAATCTTTTCGGGCCGGCACCGGGATCCATCGTCACAATGGTTCCAAGAAGGTTGTCGGCAGATGCCATCAGTAGGCGTTCGGTATGTTTCAGTTCATTTTGATCTGTCATGCCAGAGCGGGCGACCACGACTACATCATCTGCGGCCGAAAGGAGGCTCAGTGCGGTGGCGTCCTCCAATAATGCGCCTGCATCAATCAGCACCATATCATAGTCTGCGCCAAGCTTGTGAATACCTTCAATGAGACGTTGGCGTTGCTGCGTCTTCAGCGTTCTAAGGTCAGCTAGTGCAATTGGCAATACCGCAAGACCGGAGTTGGCATCAACAGCGGTTAGTGCTTCAAGTTGGTCCTTGTCATCCAACATCACGCGTTCATTTGATTGCCGGGTGCCCCCAAAAACACGTGACAGTTCAGGATCAGCTGAGGCGGCATCAACAAGCAGAACACGTTCTCCTGCAAGTGCTGCAGCATAGCCAAGGGCAAGCACAGTCGACGTGTTGCCTGCATTGGAGCTTGGTGACACAAATAACAAGGTGCGTGCGCTGCCTGGAACAATTTCGGCAAGCAAGCGATTGAGAAGTTGCAATATCGACTGGCGAAACGCGTTGGTATGTCGATTTTTGCGATCAGACAGGGCCAGCATGACATCCGACAGCCCAACAAAAGACGACAGTTCCAGGACATCGCGCGCTTTGCCGATCAACGAACCGCTTTGTGTTGTGATCGCCTTGAGCTTTGGCAATGACGCAATCGTTGGCAAGGTGGTCTGTGTTATATGCGTGGCATGATCCCCAATAGAGGTATCAAAATGATCGCGCGTTAAGGCCGATGCGATACCAATGCCAAGGCCGCCAAGGCTGGCAAGGGCCAGCACCAGCAATGGGCGTGGCCAACTTGGAAACGATGGCACGCCAGCGCGTGAAACGATGCGTGCATTGGAGGCTGTCAGGTTTTGTTGTTCCAGGGTCTCCTTGGCCCGCACCAAGAAAGCATTGAGCAAGTCGCGGCTGGCATTTATTTCGCGTTCAAACTCACGCAGTTTGATTTGCGCCGTGTTCGAGCGGGCAACTAGCGCCTTTGCTTTTTCAAGCGCTTGCAAAACTTCCACTTCACGCTTAGCTGCGATTTCTGCTTCCGATTTTGAGGCCGACACGATGCGTCTCAGCTCTTGCTTGATTTGAGCGCCGATCTCGCGTTGTTGCGAGCGAATGTCGATCATAATCGGGTGGCGCGATTGGAATTGAGCGCCTAACGAGGCGGCGCGGCGGGCGACCTGGGCGGACTGCTCGCGCAGCTTCTGGATCAGGCTAGACTTGACGGCAGCAGGCAAGGCATCTGGATTGCCGCCCGCCTTCAAAATCTCTTTAACTTCAGCTCTACGCGCGCGCGCTTCGGCTGCAACGGCGCGTGCTGTTGCCAATTCTGTGTTGAGCTTACCGAGCTGTTGCTCAGCGACGATGCCGCCCTCCGAGGTGACAATCTTATTGGCCTTTTTGAACTCATCAGCGCGTATTTCCGCCCGGTGAAGCTTCTTGCGCAGCTCGTCGAGGCGGGAATCAATCAACTTGTTGGCAGCACCTGCTTCATCGGATTTGGCTTTGGTTTGTTCTGCGATATAGGCTTCCGCGATCGCCGTCGAAAGACGCGCTGCTTTAACAGGCGTATTTGAGGTCACCTCGACTTCAAGAATATAAGTCTTTTGAGCGCGATGAATCTTCATGGCGAGAGATAAGTTTTCAATGGCATAGGCACGCGCATCAGGTGTCGGTCTTTTACCCCTGATCAGGCTCTTGACTTGCCCGATAAGTCCGCTGCTTTGGTAGAATTTGTATGCCGGATCATTCGTCAGGTCTTGTTCGTCAACGACACGACCGAGCACAACATCAGAAGATAGTATAGGCACCTGGCTCTCAACCAGTGCCAAATCGGACGTAAGCCCGCCCTGTGTGATCTCGTCGGTAACGATTTTTCGTGAGCGTGGATCGACAAGGATCGTCGTGCTGGCGGAATAGGTTGCTGGAGTGAGCGCGAGATAAACCATACCCACCAATAGCGACGCCAAGCTTAACAAGATGATCGGTAGCGTACTGCGTTTCAGGATGTTGAAGAAACCAGCAAAATCGGTGTCATAGGAATTGGGTTCAGGTGTTGGGTTCGCACCCACGGCTGAATAACGTGCTGCGACCGTTTCCATGCGCACGGGGGCAGTGCCTTGAATGCGCGCAAGTCTTTGCCGTCCGAAGGATTGTACCATTTTGGCTTCTATTGGCGTTTCAAATTGCAGCGATGCTGGTTCAAAGTGGGCGTATTGGGCCGGAGCCTATGAAGACCCGAGCTTAGATCAAGGTACTCTACCGCAAACGCTGTGCCAGCCTCGACCCTGGTCGGGATAGGTCGAGGTGAAAACCCCGTTCATTCTGAATTTTGGCAATAATTGGTTGTCAGCAGGGTCTAACGAGGTCTCTACAGTAGCGTTGAGACTAGCTCCACTTACGCCGCAGTGTTAGTCTTGTTAAGGGACCAATTGGCAAATTAACCGGCCGTTACTTATTTGTCATAGGCTTCCATCAAAGGTGTTAAGTCCCTTACAACGTAGTCAGTCGTAACAGGCGACAGGGCGACAGGGTGGCCGATGCTTAGCCTTGGAGATGTTGGGTGCTGTGAAGGTTAAGCGCACGTCGGATGCGTTTCGGTTTTGTGTTTTGAAAAGTGGTGTGACGGTGGTTACTAGACTGGATTTTGCTCATGATAAGTCGGCGCAGGGGCGGTGGAGGCTTAGTCGCATTGGTTTTGTCGCCGCAGCACTTATAACAGAGCTGTTGGCTATCGTCGGCCTTTCTTTGCTGACCGGCGTGATTTATCACTTTTATGCGTATGGGGGTATTGGCATGCTCGATCTGTACGCCCGCCTCGGATTTTTAGCGGCGCTCTTATACACACTGCCGTTCTTGTTTCGCAATGAATACCAATTCAATGATTACCTTGAGCAACGCAAGCCGCTTGGCCGGGTGACCTGGATCTGGGGGTTCACATTTGCCTGCCTCGCCGTCATCGGTTTTATGACCAAGACCACTGAAGCTTATTCTCGTGGCTGGGTTGCAACCTTCTTTGTTTTGGGCCCGCCTGTATTGATGCTGGTTTCCAGTTTTATCCGGGGTGTGTTGAAGCGCCTGATTGATGTGGGACGTGTCGAGCCGCGCCGTTTGATGTTGGTTGGAGACAGTACAGAGTTGGAACGCTTTGAACAGCAGTTGCAAGGCAACGCCAGTGCTGTGCGTGTTGTCGCGACCGTTGCGCTGCCCTATCGCGGCATGAGCGAAGATGACACCGAAACTCTCACAGAACTGCAAGCCAGTTTTGATGATGCGGTGGCGCGTGCACGACTGATGCGTGTCGACGATGTGATTGTGTTTTCAGAGTGGTCCAACCGAGCTTTTGCTGAACGCGCTATTGCGGCCTTCAGTATCTTGCCCGCCGCCCTTCATTTGGGTGCCAGTGATTTGATTGGTAAGTTTCGCAAAGCTCAGGTTTGGCGTTTTGCCGACATGACAACGGTGTCGCTTACGGTTCCGCCTTTGACTGCGGCAGAAGCCTTTGTCAAACGGGTGCTAGATCTTGTGGTGACGTCGCTCGCGCTCTTATTATTGTCACCGGTTATGTTGGTTGTTGCGGCGCTGATCCGGTGGGATAGCGATGGTCCGATCTTGTTCCGCCAGCGCAGACGCGGCTTTAACCATCAGAAATTCAAGATTTTGAAATTCCGCACCATGACCACATTGGATGATGGCGAAACCATTGTTCAGGCGCGCTCGGGTGATGAGCGGGTGACACGCGTTGGTGGCTTTCTGAGGCGTTGGAACCTTGATGAGCTACCGCAACTGATCAACGTCTTGAAAGGCGAGATGAGCTTGGTAGGCCCACGCCCACATGCGGTTGCCCATGATAAGCTCTATGAAAGGCGGTTCGACACCTATGCACGGCGGCTCAATATGCGCCCCGGTATTACAGGCTGGGCGCAGGTGCAGGGATATCGAGGTGCAACGGAAACGGACCACGCCATGCAGCGCCGCCTTGATCACGACCTTTATTACATCGACAACTGGTCGCTGTGGTTAGACCTATATGTTCTGGTGCTGACGGTGTTATCACCAAAGGCCTACCACAACGCGCACTAGATCAACCTGCGAAAAGTTGGGTTCGACTTTGAGCAGATAAGTTGATCGCCAGTCATGAGATAGAGTCATGGAATAGAGTCATGGAATAGAGCCATGAGATAGAGCATTGAGCAAACAGCTTGGCTGGTACGAGAAAAGGCGCGAGGCTGCTCTAGTGTGTTCGGAGCTGGGCGCTGGCTGGTGCCAGAAAACTGTTGTGGAATCTGCGTATTTCTCACGATTGCAGCACGCCCACGGGCGGCAAATCCTAACATTTCTTAATCAATTATTATCCATACCGTCCTAGGACAGAAGCTTGGGTTGATTAGTTTTTGTGTTCCCCAAGGAGAAGAGTATGCGTTCAAAAAGCGTTCTGGCGCTCGTCGTCAGCGTTCTAAGTCTGGGCTTTTTCGCGCCCAGCACCTCCCATGCCTTTGGTTGGCATCGTGGATCCCCCCCTGCTGGATGGGGCCGGGTGCAGCCTGTGCGCCATTGGGTTTACTATCCACGCTATAAGCACACGTATCGCACACATTCTGTGACAGCCCCGTACGCCTATCGTTACAAGCGGCCACGCTATCATCCGTACTACAATTCTGGGTATTGGCGTTCAGCACGCGCGATGCGTAGCCGTCATCGGGTGCGTTATGTCCATCCGCGTTACAATCGGGCATGGGGCTATCGCAAGCCTGGTTACCGTGCATTGACCCGTCGCCGGTCTCGCCATCGTCGCTGGTAGCTGACGACGCGACTTTAAAACGCGCAATCTGAATAGGCGGCAGCAGGGGGTAGGCGCGCGATGAGCATTTAATGCTTTGGCATTGAGTGCTCCCGCACCGCGCACCGCTGCCGCCCTTTTATTTTTTTAATGTGAATTTCTAAGACATTTTGTGTCGAGCAGACAACCCCGACGGCTGCAACCTATTCTGACACAATCGTCGTGACCGTGACCTATTGACGGTTGCGATTGGTACCGTTTGCGTCGGTCACAATGCATCAGCCAAATTTGCTCAACAACGCGTTGACTGCTTCAGCTTGACGTACGTCCGCGCCTAAGTCTTACCCGACCTGTTCTGCGCCGCGACGTGGAGTGCGACAGCGGCGGCATTGGAGACGTTAAGACTGGCAAGATCACCGCCGGCGGAGATGCGCACCAGGCGATTGCAGGTTTGACGCGTCAACTCACGCAGACCTTTTCCTTCTGCGCCAAACACCAATGCGGTTGGGCTTTGAAAGGTTTCAGTTTCAATTGCGTTATCGGCTTCGCCAGCAAGGCCAAGCACTGAGAGACCTGATGCTTTTAACGACTCCAAAGTCTTCGCCAAATTCTGCACCACAGAAATGGGTATGAGTTCCAGTGCGCCCGACGCCGATTTGGCCAACGTGCCATTGAGCGGCGGACTATGGCGGCGCGTCATAATCAGACCACTGGCGCCAAAGACGGCGGAGGAGCGCAACACTGCGCCGACATTATGCGGATCGGTCACTTGGTCCAGAATGACCAATGGCCCGCCGTCATGTGCGGCTTCGGCAAGCGTTTCAAGCGCAGGTTCTTGCAAAGGTTCGGTTGCAATGCAGATGCCTTGGTGCACAGTGTCAGCGGGCAGCATGCGATCAAACTGACGCGTCGCCAGTGTTTCAACAGCAATGCCGTGTGCCGCAATGGTGTCGGCGAGCTTGCGGGCAGCGTTTTCTGTCGCCACCAGGCGTGTGATGGTCCGGGCAGGATTCTGAAGCGCGGCTTCAACGGCATGGAGGCCAAAAAGCAGGAGCGGTTCATCGCCATGAGGGCGCGGCGTGTTGGCGCGTGTAAATTTGCGTTTGGGTCGAGACGGAGCGGGCATGAGGGGTCTGAGAGGTCCTGCGGCTGTGACAAGGGGTGTCAAATTTTTGGGCTTATACCAAGGTGTTTACGCCGCGACGGGATCTTGGTGGATTTCCATTTGACATCGAGCGGCGAGATTATCATAAACGTCAAGCCCCGGCGGAAATCTAGTGCGGGGCGTTTTCATTTGGGTGCTTTATGCTGCCTGGATGACGTGGGCGGAGGAGTGCCCGAGTGGCTAAAGGGGGCGGACTGTAAATCCGCTGGCTTCGCCTACGTTGGTTCGAATCCAACCTCCTCCACCATTTTTGTTGGTCCACACGTCCTAAAGTTGTGTGGAACCGCTAAAGAGGTGCGGGTGTCTCCACACGACTTTAGAAAGTGTGGAACCGCTAAAGAGGTGCGGGTGTCTCCACACGACTTTAGAAAGTGTGGAACCGCTAAAGAGGTGCGGGTGTCTCCACACGACTTTAGAAAGTGTGGAACCGCTAAAGAGGTGCGGGTATAGCACAATGGTAGTGCAGCAGCCTTCCAAGCTGAATACGGGGGTTCGATTCCCCCTACCCGCTCCATCATCCCCTTGATAATTACCGAGCCATCTTGCACCCGCCTTTCCGATTCACGTAGATGGTAGGACAGAGTGCCAGCCCGTGGTCTGGTGCCAAAGTCAGAGTGGCCAAAGTCAGGGTGGCCAAAGTCAGGGTGGAAGGCATGTCAGACGCCTCGCAAAATTCAAGCGCAACCCCGAGACCCGTCCGTGTCCTCACGCTTGGCGAGGCTGGTTGCGCGCCCGCTGTCATCGAGGCCGTTAAAGGCGCGCCGTTGGGGGCGGCCCTTTCATGGACACCACTCCCAGACCCCGACCAAGACATGAGCGCACTCGTTCGTGCAGGCGCTGAGGCTGATGTTGCCCTTATAGGCTTTGAAGCAGGTGCAACCGCACTTCAACGCATTCAGCGCTGGGCCTGGTTGGCCTCGAAACTGGGCGTGTCGCATTTGGTGCTGAGCGTCGAAAGCGGTGACCTTCCACCTGAAGGGCGCAAGGGATTTGATGCGCTTTTGAGCCCACTGTTAGCGTTCGTGAAAGCCCGGTGCGCGTTTCACACTGTAACAGCGGTTCCGGTCGATAGCGCTACGGCTGGCAATGTCCTTGAGCGCGATAGCAGCCTTGGTTGGTACATGGGCCCAACGTTGATCGACCACGTCGTTGGTTGTGCGCATGGTGAAAGTGGCGATGGGTCGCAATCCTCGAAACCGCAGGCCCTTTTGTCAGACCATCTGCAAGCGCGCATTTTTTGGGTTGGCCCTGACCCGTTGATTCCGTGGCGCCCGTTGCACATGAAAACGACGAACGAAAAACACGAGGCCACCGTAACAAGGATCAAGTATGAGCGCGATGCCCATGCCGATCAGCGCATTGCGCGCAATCGACTTCTTAAGGGCGACATTGGTGTCTGCAACATCAACACGACAGAGCCGTTTCAGTGCATCTCGTTTCTGGAAGATCGCGGAGCGGGACTATTCTCACTCGTTGATCCGGCGACAGATGCAGTTGTTGGGCTCGGCCTGATTGATTATTCGCTGCGCCGGGCCAGCAATATTCGTTGGCAGAAAACCACGATCACGGCGCAACAACGGGCGCGTCAAAAGCAGCAAAAAGCGTGTGTGTTGTGGTTCACAGGTCTGTCAGGTTCAGGCAAATCAACGATTGCGGATATCGTTGAACAGCGCCTCAATGCGGCGGGTCGGCACACGATGTTGTTGGATGGTGATAATGTGCGCCATGGTCTCAACAAAGACCTTGGCTTCACCGATGTCGACCGGGTTGAAAACATTCGGCGCATTTCTGAAGTCAGCAAGTTGATGTGTGATGCCGGTTTGATTGTGTTGGTATCGTTCATTTCACCGTTCAAAGCGGAGCGTCACCTGGCACGTGAGACGGTTGCATCCCATGACTTTCATGAGATCTATGTCGCGACGCCACTCGAAGTTGCCGAGCAACGTGATGTCAAAGGGCTGTATGCCAAGGCGCGGCGTGGCGAGATAAAAAATTTCACAGGCATCGATAGCCCCTATGAGCCACCTGAACGCCCGGAGATGATGGTTGATACGACGACGGAGACGGCTGAGTATGCGGCTGAGCGCATCATTGCGGATCTGCTCCAAATGTGAGGTTGGCCATGGTGTTGTTGGTTGCCAAACACGCCTCAGAATGGTTGGTGTTTCTGACAATGCCGTCGCGCCTTGCGATCAAAAGAACAGTGAACACAAGAGAGTTGAGTTGCCATGATCGTCGTTACGACCAATGACCTGCCTGGCTATCGTGTTGAGCGGCATTTTGGGGTGGTGCGCGGCCTGTCAGTGCGCTCACGTTCCATTGTCGGCAATGTTCGGGCGAGTATTCAGATCCTTTTTGGCGGCTCCATTCCCCTTTACGCGCAGCTTGCCGAGACGACCCGGCAGGAGGCCTATGAATTTATGATCAAAGAAGCTGAGGCGCGTGGGGCCAATGCGGTTCTTGCAATGCGCTATGATGCCAATGAAATCGCCTCAGCGGTTACTGAAGTGATTGCTTATGGTACGGCGGTCACGGTCGTGCCTCAGGCCTGACCGTCAAATTGGGCAGACCCCGTGACAAAGGCCAAAACTTCCGCTAAAGAAACGCGCTCCGAGGTCTGCAGTTGATGCTCTGAGGCGTTTAGGGGTGTAGCTCAATTGGTAGAGCGTCGGTCTCCAAAACCGAAGGCTGGGGGTTCGAGACCCTCCACCCCTGCCATTTGTTCGGTGCGGGGTCCCTGTTGGGGCTAGAGCAACCTGCGTTTGTTGAAGCGCAGACCTGTTGCTCTATCTCCGTGGAATAGATTAGAGTGGGTGTTCGAAATTTCTGTCAATTTTGATCGCTTTGATCTAAATCCGCTGGAAAAGGTTGTGCGATGCCTCCCGAAATCCGGGATGCGTCGCTTTGACGCATGGCGTCATAGGAAAAGTTTTGATGGCAAAAAATCCATTTGAGTTCATACAAGAAGTTCGACAAGAGGTTTCCAAGGTCACTTGGCCAACCTGGAGTGAAGTGTGGATCACCACCGTGATGGTGCTGATCATGGTTACGCTTGCGGCCATCTTCTTCTTCTTTGCCGACCTGTTCTTGAGCTGGATTGTTGGCCTGATCTTAGAGCTCGGCAAATAGCGGTCGGCTGAGTTTATCACTGCGGGGGCCGCTGCCTGACATTGCGGTGGCGAGGAAAGAGAGCAAGATGGCCAAGCGCTGGTACATCGTACACGCCTATACGAATTTTGAATCCAAAGTGGCCGAAGCCATTAAGGAGCGTGCCAAGGCGGCGGGACTTGAAGCTGCGTTTGAAGACGTTGTGGTGCCGACGGAAGAATATATTGAGATCAAACGCGGCAAGAAAGTCCATTCAGAACGCAAGTTTCTGCCTGGTTACGTGTTGGTCAAAATGGATATGACGGATTCGGCGTTCTTGCTGATCAAGAACACCCCAAAGGTCACCGGGTTTTTGGGTGCTGACAGTAAGCCAATGCCGATCTCCGAAGAGGAAGCCGCGCGCATCCTCAACCAGGTTGAGGAAGGTGTTGAACGGCCACGGCCTACCATCACCTTTGAGGTCGGTGAGCAGGTCAAGGTTGCAGAGGGACCATTTGCGTCCTTCTCCGGTCACATCGAAGAAGTTGACGAGGAGCGGGCTCGGGTCAAGGTGGCGGTATCGATTTTTGGTCGTCCGACGCCTGTGGAACTGGAATTTGGGCAGGTTGAGAAAGTGGCATCTTAAAAGCGGCTGCTGGTATCGGTTTGAGGATTAGAGGAGTGCTAAGCCGCCGGGGTAGGCGGTCGTGCGAGCTAAAGCGCCACATGGCCAAGTCAGCGGCGGAGCCTTAGACAGGCCCGACGCGTCTTGAGCCAGCAGCGCGATTTCACATGCAACTTGTGCGGGAGGGTGGCGGATGCCTTTGAAGGCGTCCAAAACCCGCTAACCGCTAACCCTGGGATGACTGACATCCGTGTGTCCGCCATCCCGACAACGCCAGGGGATTTGAATGGCAAAGAAAATAAACGGCTTTATCAACCTACAGGTGCCGGCAGGGAGTGCAAACCCATCGCCACCTATTGGCCCCGCGCTCGGTCAGCGCGGTGTCAACATCATGGAATTCTGCAAAGCCTTCAATGCCAAGACAAAAGACATTGAGAAGGACACGCCGATCCCAGTTAAGATCACCGTTTTTACGGATCGCTCGTTCACGTTTGTGATGAAGACGCCGCCAGCGTCTTTCTATCTCAAGAAAGCTGCCAAGCTTAAGTCAGGTAGCAAAGAGCCAGGCCGTTCTGTGGCTGGCTCGGTGACGATGAAGCAGGTTCGCGAAATTGCAGTTTTAAAAATGGTAGACCTCAACACTGACGATGTCGAACAGGCAGCACACACGATTGCCGGTTCAGCTCGGTCAATGGGCCTAACGGTGGTGGAGTAGGATCATGGCAACAAGCATGACAAAAGAAGAATCCGTGAAGGTGCGTGCGGCAGGCGGCAAACGTCTCCACAAACTGCGCCAAGCTGTTGAGGTTAACAAGGCGTATTCCATCGATGAAGCAGTGAAGCTCGTCAAAGATGGTGCCAAAGCCAAGTTTGACGAAACGGTTGAGATCGCCATGAACTTGGGCGTTGATCCAAAGCACGCTGATCAGGTTGTGCGTGGGGTCTGCAATCTGCCAAATGGCTCTGGTCGCCAGGCAACGGTTGCCGTTTTTGCGCGCGGTTCAAAAGCGGACGAAGCCAAGGCAGCAGGCGCAGACATTGTGGGCGCTGAAGAACTTGTCGCCGAAGTACAAAAGGGCAAGATCAACTTTGATCGCTGTATTGCAACGCCTGACATGATGGGCCTCGTTGGTCGTCTTGGTAAGGTGCTGGGTCCACGTGGCCTGATGCCTAACCCGCGTGTTGGCACAGTGACGATGGATGTTGTCACGGCCATTAAGGGTGCCAAAGGCGGTTCGGTTGAATTCCGCGTTGAGAAATCCGGCATTGTGCACGCAGGCGTTGGCAAAGCCAGTTTCACCGAACAAGCGCTGGCTGAAAACGTCAAAGCATTGGTCGATTCAGTGATGAAAGCCAAGCCAACCGGTGCCAAGGGCACGTATCTCAAGCGCATTTCACTCAGCTCAACCATGGGCCCAGGTGTGAAAATTGATACTTCGAATATTTCCGCAGGCGCTTAAGCCTCGGGAAACCGTTTTAGCCTCTCGGGGCTGAAACTTCAAATCTTGGATCGATTAGGATTTTTGATTTGGAGACCTGTCCGAGATTGTTGGTGTGGTGAACACTGCTGTTTGGCGACAAACAAACGTGCCAGCTGCTTAAGCCTTAAGATAAAGAGGGCCAGCATGAGATGGGAGATCAATCGGATTTGCGCCAAGCATTTGGCACGCTTCCGGTTTGAGCCTTCTGGGTCAGCACCGTCGCCAGGTTCTTTGGTTGCGGGAAGGGCAGGACAAGTGGCGCAGACGATGTGAAGTCCGTTTGGACTTTGATGTTTGCGCTTGGTGCAACCCGCAACAACCCTTCAAGCGAAGGTGTGTTGCAAAATAAGGAGCGAGCCTAAGTGGAAAGAGCCGCGAAACGTGAGCTCGTGTCAACGCTGCACGATGTGTTTAAGGACACAGGTGTCGTGGTTGTCGCCCACTATGCTGGTTTAACCGTCGCACAAATGACGGACTACCGCCGCCAAATTAAAGAGGCGGGTGGTTCTGTCAAAGTGGCGAAGAACCGGTTGGCAAAGCTTGCACTCAAGGACACCGACGTAGCGGGTATTGAGGATCTGTTCAAAGGGCCAACGTGTATAGCCTATTCTGAAGACCCCATCGCTGCGCCGAAAATTGCTGTCAAGTTTGCAAAGGAGAACGACAACCTCGTGATCCTCGGCGGCTCGATGGGCAAGGATGTTCTTGATGCTTCAGGCGTGGAAGCGCTTGCAGCGTTGCCATCGCTTGATGAGCTGCGTGCCCAACTGATTGGCCTATTGAATGCGCCGGCGACCAAAATCGCCCGCACAGTCAAAGAGCCAGGTGGTCAATTGGCTCGGGTCATTCAAGCCAAAGCAAGTGCCGGCTAGACCTAAGGTGGAAATCATTTGTGTGTGTTTGCCAGAAGGCCAACACGCACCTGAAACAGGTTCAAACTTGGAAGGAAGACTAACATGACCGATCTGGCAAAGATCGTTGACGATCTGTCAAAGCTAACTGTGATGGAAGCTGCTGAGCTTGCCAAAAAGCTGGAAGACGAGTGGGGCGTTTCCGCTTCCGCTGCTGTTGCTGTTGCAGCAGCTCCTGGTGCTGGCGCTGCAGCTGCTGAAGAGCAGACAGAATTCAACGTCATTTTGAAAGCTGCAGGCGACAAGAAAATCAACGTCATTAAAGAGGTTCGCGCGATCACAGGTCTTGGCCTGAAGGAAGCAAAAGACCTCGTTGAAGCCGGTGGCAAGCCTGTCAAAGAAGGCGTCGACAAAGAAGAAGCAGAAAAGCTCAAGAAGCAGCTTGAAGATCAAGGCGCTCAGGTTGAGCTGACCTAAAGACATGCAGTTTGTTGGCGGCGAGCCAAGAGGAGCAATTCTCAAGCCCGCCGCCGACTGACGTGCATGGGTTGCGTAAAGAACGGTTTTCCGGAGCCTCTCCAAGCGATATCGCATCGTTTTGAGGGGTTCCGGTAAGCCGTTGAAGAACACATCTCAAGGGAGGCGCCGTGGCCAGCGCTATCGACTTGAGGGGGCAGAGTGCGCGGGCCGGCAGCCGCGCTAGAAACGTGAAGGAGCGGACATGGGCGAAGTCGTAACGGGGCGCAGGCGCATCCGGAAAAAATTCGGGTCCATTCGTGAAGTGGCAGAGATGCCAAACCTCATCGAGGTTCAGAAGAGTTCCTATGATGACTTCTTGATGGTCAAGGAACCAGAAGGTGGGCGTTCCGACGACCATGGTCTGCAAGCGGTGTTCAAATCGGTGTATCCGATTTCCGATTTCTCTGGACGGTCAACACTTGAGTTTGTCCGCTACGACTTTGAACCACCAAAATATGACGTTGATGAGTGCATGCAACGTGACATGACCTACTCAGCACCGCTGAAGGTTAAGTTGCGGCTTATCGTGTTTGATATAAATGAAGAGACGGGCGCAAAGTCGATTAAAGACGTCAAAGAGCAAGACGTGTTCATGGGCGAAATTCCGCTGATGACGTCAAACGGTACGTTTGTCATCAACGGCACCGAGCGCGTTATCGTTTCGCAAATGCATCGTTCACCTGGTGTGTTCTTCGATCATGATCGTGGTCGTACGCATGCCAGTGGCAAGCTCCTTTTCGCTGCCCGCATCATCCCATATCGTGGTTCATGGCTTGATTTCGAGTTTGACGCCAAAGACATTGTGCACGTTCGCATTGACCGACGTCGTAAACTGCCGGTAACTGCACTGCTCTATGCGCTGGGTCTTGATGATGAAGAGATCCTGTCGACGTTCTACGGTCACATTCAGATCAAAGACAGCCGTCGCGGTTGGAAGATGCCATTTGTGCCTGAACGCATGCGCGGCGTGACGCTGATTGGTCCACTTCTGAATGCCAAGAACGGTGACGAGCTTGTGCCGGCCGGTGAGAAGGTCACCGTGCGCAAGGCGCGCGAAATTGGCAAAGGCGGTGTCAAGGAAGTCATCGTTGCGCCTGAAGATTTGGAAGGGCGTTATCTGGCTGAAGATATCGTCGATTTGGAAACCGGCCAGATCTACGCCGAGGCGGGCGCTGAGATTGATGCTGAGATGCTGGAAAGCATCAAGGAGCAGAAGGTCAAAGAATTCCCGGTCCTTGATGTTGATCATGTCAATATCGGTTCATTCATCCGCAACACCTTGATCGTAGATAAGAACTCCAACACCGATGAAGCGTTGATGGATGTTTACCGCGTGATGCGTCCAGGTGAACCTCCAACCGTTGAAGCGGCAACAGCACTGTTTCACAGTCTGTTCTTTGATTCAGAGCGTTATGACCTGTCCGCTGTTGGTCGCGTGAAGATGAACATGCGCCTTGAGCTTGATGCTCCAGACACGATGCGTGTTCTGCGCAAAGAAGACATCATTGCGGTCATTAAAACGATTGTCGATCTACGCGATGGTCGTGGTGAAATTGACGACATCGATCATCTCGGCAACCGGCGCGTGCGCTCGGTAGGTGAGTTGATGGAGAACCAATACCGCGTTGGCTTGCTGCGGATGGAACGCGCCATCAAGGAGCGTATGTCATCGGTTGATATCGACACGGTGATGCCGCAGGATTTGATCAACGCCAAGCCATCTGCCGCTGCTGTGCGTGAGTTCTTTGGGTCTTCGCAGCTGTCGCAGTTTATGGATCAGACTAATCCACTGTCCGAAATCACCCATAAGCGGCGCTTGTCGGCACTTGGACCTGGTGGTCTGACCCGTGAGCGTGCGGGCTTTGAAGTGCGCGACGTGCATCCAACTCACTATGGTCGGATCTGCCCGATTGAAACGCCTGAAGGTCCAAACATTGGTCTCATCAACTCGCTGGCAACGTTTGCGCGCGTCAATAAGTACGGCTTTATTGAAAGCCCATATCGTCGTGTCACCGACAACAAAGTCACTGACGAAGTGGTCTACCTGTCAGCGATGGAAGAAATGCGCCACCATGTGGCTCAGGCAAACGCGAAGCTTGGCCCCAAAGGTGAGTTCGTCAACGACCTTGTGACGGTGCGTTTTTCAGGCGACGTGATGCTGGTGCCACGTGAGCGCGTTGATTTTATCGACGTGTCACCAAAGCAGCTGGTTTCGGTTGCCGCAGCGCTCATTCCGTTCCTGGAAAATGATGACGCCAACCGTGCGTTGATGGGTTCAAACATGCAACGCCAAGCGGTGCCGCTTATTCGTGCGGAAGCGCCATTGGTTGGCACGGGCATGGAGGAAGTCGTTGCACGCGATTCAGGCGCCGCGATTGCAGCGCGTCGCACCGGTGTTGTCGATCAGGTTGATGCAACCCGTATCGTGATCCGGGCAACAGAAGAAACAGACCCCTCAAAACCAGGCGTCGACATTTATCGTTTGCGCAAGTTCCAACGCTCAAACCAAAACACCTGCATCAACCAACGTCCGTTGGTAAACGTAGGTGATAGAGTGACAGCGGGTGAGATTGTCGCCGACGGTCCGTCAACCGACCTTGGTGACTTGGCACTTGGTAAGAACGTACTGGTCGCGTTCATGCCGTGGATGGGCTACAACTTTGAAGACTCCATTCTGCTCTCTGAGCGGGTTGTGTCTGATGACGTCTTCACTTCAATCCATATTGAAGAATTTGAGGTGATGGCACGCGACACCAAATTGGGTCCGGAAGAAATCACTCGCGATATCCCGAACGTTTCTGAAGAGGCGCTCAAGAACCTCGATGAGGCGGGCATCGTTTCAATCGGTGCTGAAGTCCATCCTAGTGATATCCTGGTTGGAAAAATCACGCCGAAGGGTGAGAGCCCAATGACGCCGGAAGAAAAACTTCTGCGCGCCATCTTCGGTGAAAAAGCTTCCGATGTTCGCGACACCTCACTGCGATTGCCGCCAGGTGTTGCTGGCACCATCGTTGAGGTTCGTGTCTTCAATCGCCATGGCGTTGATAAAGACGAACGTGCGATGTCGATTGAGCGTGAGGAAATCGAACGCCTTGCCAAAGACCGTGACGATGAGATGCAAATTCTTGATCGCAACGTCTATGCGCGTTTGCGCGAAGTTCTGATGGGCAAAGAAGTTGCCAAGGGTCCGAAAGAAGCCCGCAAAGGCACGACCCTTGATGTTGCTATTTTAGATGATATCCCGCGCAGTCAATGGTGGGAAATTGGCCTTGCTAATGAAAAGGCGCAGGGTGAAATTGAAGCCATTCAAAAACAGTATGAAGACGCAAAGAAGGGGTTGGAGCGCCGCTTCGTGGATAAGGTCGACAAGCTGCAACGCGGTGATGAACTACTCCCCGGCGTGATGAAGATGGTCAAAGTCTTCGTTGCTGTGAAGCGCAAGTTGCAGCCGGGCGATAAGATGGCTGGCCGTCACGGCAACAAAGGCGTGGTCTCAATGATCGTGCCGAAAGAAGATATGCCATTCCTAGATGACGGCACACCGGTTGACGTTGTGCTCAACCCGCTTGGTGTGCCCTCGCGCATGAACGTCGGCCAGATTTTGGAAACACATATGGGCTGGGCCTGTCGGGGCCTGGGCCGTGTGATCGATAACGCACTTGAGTCCTACAAGGCCGAAGGTCGCTCTGAAGAACTCAAAGAGGCGGTTGACAAAATCTACGGTGAGCAGCTGCCATCAAAGACGCTGAAAGACGACGACTTAGTTGAGCTCGGCGAACAACTCAAACGCGGCGTGCCGATTGCAACGCCGGTGTTCGATGGTGCTCACGAGGGCGATATTGTTGATCTACTTGAGAAGGCAGGCTTTGACTCATCCGGTCAGGTGCAACTGTGCGATGGCCGCACCGGCGAACAGTTCGATCGCAAAGTGACGGTTGGTTACAAGTATCTGTTAAAGCTGCACCACTTGGTGGACGACAAGATTCACGCTCGTTCCATTGGTCCATACTCCCTTGTCACCCAACAGCCGCTTGGTGGTAAGGCGCAGTTTGGCGGTCAACGCTTCGGGGAAATGGAAGTCTGGGCGCTTGAAGCCTATGGCTCGGCTTACACCTTGCAGGAAATGCTGACTGTGAAGTCGGATGACGTTGCAGGGCGCACCAAGGTCTATGAAGCCATCGTTCGTGGTGAAGATGCCTTTGAGGCCGGTGTTCCAGAAAGCTTCAACGTGCTTGTCAAAGAAATGCGAGCACTTGGCCTCAATGTTGAGCTGACCAATTCTGATGTCGAGGCATTGGAAGAGGCAAGAAGAACAGAAGAGCCAAAAGCACCAACCCCGCAGTTGCCACCGGCGGCTGCGGAATAGCATTGCGCGACAGCAGCGAAGTGTTGCTGTCGCCAAGTTGCAGTTTGAGGATTATGCGCATCCTCACAATAAAGAAGCCTTAGGCCTGTTTGCCGAGGCACATAATTGAGCCAAGAGATAAAGCGCATGGCGCTGCACTTTATCTCGTCGGAGAAAACGAATGAACGAGATCACAAACCTGTTTAAGACCCAGGCACCTATGCCGACGTTTGATCAAATCAGGATCTCGATTGCGAGCCCTGATGATATCCTGTCGTGGTCATTTGGTGAGATCAAAAAGCCAGAAACGATCAACTACCGAACGTTTAAACCGGAGCGTGATGGTCTGTTCTGTGCCCGCATCTTTGGCCCGATCAAAGATTATGAATGCTTGTGCGGCAAATACAAGCGCATGAAGTACAAAGGCCTGATCTGCGAAAAATGCGGTGTTGAGGTTACGCTTGCCAAAGTGCGCCGTGAGCGCATGGGCCATATTGAGCTTGCCGCTCCCGTTGCGCACATTTGGTTCTTGAAGTCTTTGCCATCGCGCATTGGCTTGCTGATGGATATGACACTGAAGAATCTTGAGCGCGTTCTCTACTTTGAAAACTACATTGTTATTGAACCCGGCATTTCTCCGTTCACCGAAAAGCAATTGCTGACGGAAGAAGAATACAACACCGCGCTCGACGAATATGGCCCTGACAGCTTCACCGCCGGCATTGGTGCTGAAGCCATTCGCGAACTGCTGATGGCGCTTGATCTGCATCAGATCCGTGAAGACCTGCGCAAGGAAATTGCCGAGGCAACCACAGAGTTGAAGCCTAAGAAGCTTGGTAAGCGGCTTAAGGTGATTGAATCGTTCATTGAATCAGGTAACCGCCCGGAATGGATGATCTTGACTGTGGTTCCCGTGATCCCGCCTGAGCTGCGCCCTCTGGTGCCACTTGATGGCGGTCGCTTTGCAACTTCAGATCTCAACGATCTCTATCGTCGCGTCATCAACCGAAACAATCGCTTGAAGCGGCTTATGGAGCTTAGAGCGCCCGACATCATCATCCGCAACGAAAAGCGAATGTTGCAGGAATCCGTTGATGCTCTGTTTGATAACGGCCGCCGTGGTCGCGTTATCACGGGTGCCAACAAGCGTCCGTTGAAATCACTCGCTGACATGTTGAAGGGTAAGCAAGGCCGCTTTCGTCAGAACTTGCTCGGCAAGCGCGTTGACTACTCTGGCCGCTCCGTGATCGTGGTTGGTCCGGAATTAAAGCTGCATCAATGTGGTCTGCCAAAGAAAATGGCTCTGGAATTATTCAAGCCATTTATCTATGCGCGCCTGCAAGCGCTCGGTCAGGCTGCTACCGTCAAGCAAGCCAAGAAGTTGGTTGAAAAGGAACGTCCAGAAGTCTGGGACGTGCTCGACGAGGTGATCCGCGAGCATCCCGTGATGCTTAACCGCGCACCAACCTTGCACCGTCTCGGCATTCAGGCGTTTGAGCCTGTGTTGATTGAAGGCAAGGCCATCCAGTTACACCCACTTGTGTGTGCTGCGTTCAACGCTGACTTTGACGGTGACCAAATGGCGGTCCACGTACCGCTGTCGCTTGAAGCCCAGCTTGAAGCCCGCGTTTTGATGATGTCGACCAACAATATTCTGCATCCCGCCAACGGCCAGCCGATTATTGTGCCGTCTCAAGACATCATTCTCGGTCTCTACTATCTCTCGATGATCAACGATGGTGAACGCGGTGAAGGCTCTGTCTTTGGCTCAGTCGCAGAAGTGCGCCACGCCTTGGACGCAGGCACCGTGACCCTGCACGCTAAGGTCAAAGCGCGATTTGAATACCTTGACAAGGATGGTGAAGTACAAAAAGACATCTTTGATGCAACGCCGGGTCGCATGATCTTGGCTGAAGTGTTGCCAAAGAAGCCCGGTGTGACGCTGGACCTGGTCAATCAGCTGATGACCAAGAAAGCCATCTCTGGGCTGATTGATTCCGTCTATCGAACGTGTGGTCAGAAGGATACGGTCATTTTCTGTGATCGCATTATGGCGCTTGGATTCCATCACGCGTTTAAAGCAGGCATCTCGTTCGGTAAGGACGACATGCGCATTCCATCGACCAAAGTCAAAATCGTCGAAAAGACGACAGAGATGGTTCGCGAATTTGAACAGCAGTATAACGACGGCCTGATCACCCAGCTTGAGAAGTACAACAAGGTGGTTGATGTGTGGTCCAAGTGTACAGATCAAATCGCGAAAGAGATGATGGATCGCATTTCAGCAACCGAGAAGGATCCCAAAACCGGCGAAACATTCGTCAACTCGATCTACATGATGAGCCACTCTGGTGCGCGTGGGTCACCTGCCCAGATGAAGCAGCTAGCCGGCATGCGCGGTCTGATGACCAAGCCATCGGGCGAGATCATTGAAACGCCGATTATCTCGAACTTTAAAGAAGGCCTGACGGTTCTTGAGTACTTCAACTCAACCCACGGTGCGCGTAAAGGTCTGGCGGATACGGCGCTGAAAACTGCCAACTCCGGCTATCTGACCCGACGTCTGGTTGATGTGGCCCAAGACAGCATCATCACCATTGAAGATTGCGGAACCGATGCCGGCATTAGCATTCAGCCAGTGGTTGATTCTGGTCAGGTGATTGTGACGCTTGGCGCACGTGCGCTTGGTCGTACGGCAGCTGAAGACATCATCGAACCAGGCACCAAAGGCAAGAATGCAAATGTGCTTGTGAAGCGCGGCGAGCTGATTGAAGAACGCCATGCTGAAGCCATTGAGAAAGCAGAAGTGCAGGAAATGCGCATCCGCTCCGTTCTCACCTGTGAGACAGATGTTGGTGTGTGCTGCAAATGCTATGGTCGTGACCTTGCTCGCGGAACGCCTGTCAATATAGGCGAAGCTGTTGGTGTGATCGCTGCCCAGTCGATTGGTGAACCTGGCACCCAGCTCACCATGCGTACGTTCCACATTGGTGGCGCGGCGAACTTGGTAGACTCTTCGTTCATTGAATCGAAATTCAATGGCACCGTCACCTTGAAAGACAAGGCTGTTGAGAAGGACAGTCAGGGTCGTATCATCGCGATGACCCGCACCATGTCGGCTGTGATCTCTGATCAGTCTGGCAAGGAGCTGTCGTCTACAAAGGTTCCCTATGGTTCCCGCGTCTTTATCGCTGACGGTGATGAGGTGAAGCGTGGCACTAAGCTCGCTCAATGGGATCCCTACACCCGTCCGATCATGACTGAGGTGAATGGAAAGGCCGACTTTGAAGACCTCCTTGAAGGCGCTTCTGTTCGCGAACAGACCGACGAAGTGAAGGGCACAACCAATCGCGTTATTATCGATTGGCGGGCAACGCCGCGTGGCGCCGATCTCAAACCATCTGCTGTGGTCAAAGACAACAAGGGTAATCTGATCCCAGTTGCTCGTGGTGGGGACGCTCGTTACCAACTAGCTGTGAATGCCATTTTGTCCGTTGAGCCGGGTCAAACGGTGAAGGCTGGCGATGTGCTGGCGCGTATTCCGTTGGCGTCTGCGAAATCTGGTGACATCACCGGTGGTCTGCCGCGTGTTGCTGAATTGTTTGAAGCCCGTCGTCCGAAGGATCACGCGATCATTGCCGAGATTTCAGGCACCGTCGAATATGGCAAGGACTATAAAAACAAGCAGAAGATCCTGATCAAGCCCGACGATGAGAACGATGATGTTTCTGAATATCTCATCGCCCGCGGCAAGAGTTTGGCGGTGCAGCCTGGTGACCGGATTGAAAAGGGTGAATTTATCTATGATGGGCACCCGGCACCGCACGACATCCTTGCGATTAAGGGTGTTGAGGAACTGGCAAACTATCTGATCAAGGAAATCCAGGACGTTTACCGTCTGCAGGGCGTGACTATCAACGATAAGCACATTGAGGTTATCGTTCGTCAGATGCTGCAGAAGGTGGAAATCACCGATGTTGGTGAGACGGCTTTGATTAAGGGCGATCAGGTCGACCGGATCGAGTGCCGGGAGATAAATGCGGCGGCGGAAAAAGAAGGCAAACGGCCCGCGACGGCGGTGCCAGTGCTGCTCGGCATCACTAAAGCCTCGCTTCAGACCCGTTCGTTCATCTCAGCGGCCTCATTCCAGGAAACTACGCGTGTGCTGACCGATGCCGCCGTCATTGGCAAGGTCGATACCCTTGAGGGTCTCAAGGAAAATGTCATCGTTGGCCGCCTTATTCCGGCGGGAACAGGTGGCATGTTACGCCGTTTGCGTAAGGTCGCGCAAAAGCGTGATGATCTAATTGAGCGCGAGCAGGCTAAGGAAGTGGCAGAAGCTGCACTGGCGGCCCCAGCAGAGGGTGAGGCTGAAGGCGTTGCTCAACGTCGTCGTCGGACGTCGGAAACAGAGGAATAGCCTTTAATATAAGGCTTTTCTGATCGCCAAACGAATTTGAAAACGGCCGCTCATCTAGGGTGGCCGTTATCGTTTTGGGGCTGCGGCAAAAAATAAGCGATCAGGCCGTCACAAGCTGTTGACCGGGGTTGGAGCCTCAGTATATACCTCGCCCACTCTCACGGTTGGCCGTAGGCTGATTTGGGTGCCTGAGATTGACCGATATGGTCTTGATTTCTTGGCATTGTCAGACCTAAACGCTGCCGTCGCAAAGCAGAGGACATGTTTGGGACACGATCGGCGGGTGGCGCAAGCTAACCGGTCGATCCTCTGGTTTTTTAATGTCAGGCCCGTTTTGGGGTTGGCAGGCTCATTTTGCCGTATGCGCTGACGCATAGAAGGCATGGGGATGGACGAGGCGTATGCCAACGATACAACAGCTGATCCGCAAGCCACGGCGCTCTAAGGTCAACCGCTCTAAATCGCGCCATATGGAGCAGTGCCCGCAAAAGCGTGGCGTGTGCACGCGCGTTTACACAACAACACCAAAGAAGCCAAACTCGGCGCTGAGAAAAGTTGCCAAGATCCGGCTCACCAATGGCCACGAAGTCATCGGTTACATTCCAGGCGAAGGCCATAACCTTCAAGAACACTCTGTGGTTTTGATCCGTGGCGGCCGCGTCAAGGATTTGCCCGGTGTGCGTTATCACGTTGTTCGTGGCGTGCTTGATACCCAAGGTGTTGCAGACCGTAAGCAACGTCGTTCGAAGTACGGTACAAAACGACCGAAGTAGATATTCAATTCACCCGCCGAACGGCTCTTTGTGAGATGATCGGCGAACTGGTTTTCACTAACGCAGGGCTGATAGCAAGTATGTCCCGTCGTCACAAAGCAGAGAAACGTCCGGTCAATCCAGACCCGAAGTTTTCCGACATCATCGTCACCAAGTTCATGAACGCGGTGATGGAGAAGGGGAAGAAGTCGGTTGCCGAGCGCATTGTTTATGGTGCCTTTGATCGCATGGAAGACAAAGCCAAGTCGGATCCAGTGCAGATGTTCCATCAAGCACTTGAAAATGTGATGCCGGCAGTTGAGGTGCGCTCACGTCGTGTCGGTGGTGCCACCTATCAGGTTCCTGTTGAAGTGCGTAATGAACGCCGCCAGGCTTTGGCGATCCGTTGGATCATTAAAGCAGCACGCGGACGCAACGAAAACACTATGGTTGAGCGTTTGTCAGGTGAATTAATGGATGCGAGTACCAATCGCGGCTCGGCTGTTAAGAAACGTGAAGACACTCATAAGATGGCCGAAGCCAACCGTGCATTCTCGCACTATCGTTGGTAGCAGATAAAGGTTTGAGGCAAGCTCATGGCTCGCGAATTTCCGCTGGAAAATTATCGTAACTTCGGCATCATGGCCCACATTGATGCTGGTAAGACGACAACAACAGAACGTATTCTGTTCTACTCCGGCCGTTCTTATAAGATCGGCGAAGTGCATGATGGCGCGGCCACCATGGATTTCATGGATCAGGAAGCAGAACGCGGCATTACAATTACGTCTGCTGCCACGACCTGTTCGTGGCCGGGCCGTGATGGCAACAAACGTCGCTTGAACATCATTGACACTCCAGGTCACGTGGACTTCACAATTGAAGTTGAGCGTTCGCTGCGAGTGCTTGATGGCGCGGTTTGTGTACTCGATTCCAATCAGGGCGTAGAACCACAAACAGAAACCGTTTGGCGCCAAGGCGACAAATATAATGTGCCGCGCATTATATTTTCCAATAAAATGGATAAGACTGGTGCTGACTTCTTTATGTGCGTTCAAGACATCAAGGATAAGCTTGGTGCGCGCCCAGTTCCGATCCAAATTCCAATCGGTGCTGAAAATGATTTCCGCGGCGTTGTCGATCTCATTGAGATGAAGGCCTACGTCTGGGACGGTGGTGATAAAGGCGTCAACTACGACACCGTCGACATTCCCGAGGACCTGGCTGACAAGGCAAAAGAATTCCGTGATGCTATGATTGAAGCCATCGTCGAGGTCGACGATGATGCGATGGAAGCGTATCTGGAAGGCAATGAGCCGGGCATTGATACCATTCGCAAGCTGCTGCGTAAGGGTACCATCACGTCTGCCTTCTACCCGATGATGTGCGGCTCCGCGTTTAAGAACAAAGGCGTTCAGCCGCTGCTCGATGCAGTTGTTGATTTTCTGCCAAGCCCAGTCGACGTGCCGGCTATTAAAGGCATCAATCCAAAAGACGACAGCGAAACAGTGCGCAAGTCATCAGACGATGAGCCGCTTGCACTGCTGGCGTTTAAGATCATGAACTTTGATCACGTTGGTTCGATTACGTTCTGCCGCGTCTACTCTGGAAAACTTGAGCAGGGCACGGCGCTTTCTAACTCAACGCGTTCCAAGAAAGAGCGCGCTGGGCGCATGTACATGATGCATGCCGATGACCGTGAAGAGATCAAAGAAGCGTATGCCGGTGACATCATTGCGCTGCAGGGTCTGAAAGACACCCGCACCGGTGAAACGCTGTGTGATCCAAACAATCCCGTGATCCTGGAAAAAATGGAATTCCCAGATCCCGTGATTGAAGTAAAGGTTGAGCCGAAGACCAAAGCCGACCAAGAAAAAATGGCTTTGGCGCTGAACGAAATGTCTTTGGAAGATCCATCGTTCCGTGTCTCTGTCGACCAAGAGTCGGGAGAAACCATCCTCAAGGGCATGGGCGAGCTTCATCTCGACATTAAAGTCGATATTTTGAAGCGGACGCACAAGGTTGAGGCTTCAGTTGGTGCGCCGCAGGTAGCCTACCGCGAAACGCTCGCCAAGGCGACCGACATTGATTACACGCACAAAAAACAATCCGGCGGTACCGGTCAGTTTGCGCGCGTCAAACTCAAAGTCGAGCCGAACGAAACCGGCGCGGGCAATGAATTTGAATCAACCATCGTTGGCGGTGCTGTTCCTAGGGAATTCATTCCCGGCGTTCAAAAAGGCATCAAATCGGTTTGGGACAACGGTGTTCTCATCGGCTTCCCAATGGTTGATATGAAGGCGACGCTTTATGATGGCGGCTACCACGAAGTCGACTCGTCTGCGATTGCCTTTGAGATCGCAGCGCGCTCTGCCATTCGTGAGGCGTGTGAAAAAGGTGGCGTCAAGTTACTTGAGCCGATCATGGACGTTGAGATTGTGACACCGGAGGATTTTCTCGGCGGCATCATCGGTGACGTCAATTCGCGTCGTGGCCAAGTGCGCTCACAAGAAATGCGCGGAAACGCGACTGTTGTGCGCTGCTTGGTGCCGTTGGCCAACATGTTTGGTTACATCAACACGCTGAGATCGATGTCTACTGGGCGGGCCCAGTATTCGATGCAATTTGCGCACTACGATGAAGTGCCAAGAAACGTCGCTGATGAAGTGAAAGCAAAGTTCGCGTAATCAGCAAAGCCTGCCAGGGTTTCGGCCCTGGTTTTGAGAGTTCTTAACCTGTCCCAGTGGGACGAAACTAGAAGACGGAGAGCCAAGCCATGGCTAAAGAAAAATTCGAGCGGAATAAGCCGCACTGCAACATTGGAACAATCGGTCATGTTGACCATGGCAAGACATCGTTGACGGCGGCGATTACCAAGGTGCTGGCGGAAACAGGCGGTGCAACGTTCTCTGCCTATGACCAAATTGATAAGGCACCTGAAGAGCGTGAGCGCGGCATCACCATCTCAACGGCACACGTTGAGTATGAAACCGAAGCGCGCCACTACGCGCACGTCGACTGCCCAGGCCACGCTGACTATGTGAAGAACATGATCACGGGTGCGGCGCAGATGGATGGTGCCATTCTGGTTGTGTCAGCTGCTGACGGCCCAATGCCTCAGACCCGCGAGCACATTCTGCTTGCCCGTCAGGTTGGTGTTCCAGCGCTTGTCGTGTTCATGAACAAAGTTGATCAGGTCGACGATGCTGACCTGCTCGAACTTGTTGAAATGGAAATTCGTGAACTGCTGTCAGCCTACCAGTTCCCAGGCGACGATATCCCCATCACCCAAGGTTCCGCTTTGTGCGCTCTGGAAGAAAAGAACCCAGAAATCGGCAGAGAATCCATTCTGAAGTTGATGAAAACCGTTGACGAACATATTCCAACACCAGACCGTCCTAAGGATCAGCCATTCTTGATGCCGATTGAAGACGTGTTCTCGATTTCTGGTCGCGGTACGGTTGTTACCGGTCGTATTGAGCGCGGCATTGTTAAGGTCAACGAAGAAGTTGAAATCGTTGGCATCAAAGACACCCAGAAAACGGTTGTTACCGGCGTTGAAATGTTCCGCAAGCTGCTCGATCAGGGTGAAGCTGGCGACAACGTTGGCTGCTTATTGCGCGGTATTGATAAAGAAGCTGTCGAACGTGGCCAGGTTCTGTGCCACCCAGGCACCATCACACCGCACACCAAGTTCAAAGCAGAGGCCTACATTCTGACCAAAGAGGAGGGTGGTCGTCACACACCATTCTTCACAAACTACCGTCCGCAATTCTATTTCCGCACCACCGACGTTACTGGTGTTGTCACCCTGCCTGAAGGCACGGAAATGGTGATGCCGGGCGACAACGTCACAGTCGATGTCGAGCTCATTCAGCCAATCGCAATGGAAGAGAAGCTTCGCTTCGCTATCCGCGAAGGCGGGCGAACCGTTGGTGCCGGCGTTGTGGCGAAAATCGACGCATAAAGGTTGAGGGACAAGAAAGCGCGAGGCGGTCACACAAATCGCGCTTTCTCTTATTGGTGAGTTGGAAAACAATGAACGCTCAGAACATCCGCATTCGTCTTAAGGCGTTCGATCATCGTGTTCTCGATGCATCGACGCGTGAGATCGTGAATACGGCGAAGCGCACAGGTGCGGACGTTCGCGGGCCGATCCCGTTACCGACCCGCATTGAGCGATTTACCGTCAACCGTTCACCACACGTAGACAAGAAGAGTCGTGAGCAGTTCGAAATGAGAACTCACAAGCGTCTCTTGGACATCGTTGATCCAACCCCACAAACGGTCGATGCGCTGATGAAGCTCGATTTGGCCGCCGGTGTGGACGTTGAGATCAAACTTTAAAATTGCCTTTTGTCCTCTGCGGTGTGGCTTCTCTTTAAGCCCCTCTCGCATGACACCAGCTAGGGAAGGAATGCGCACCAATGCGTTCCGGAGTGATTGCACAGAAGGTGGGTATGACCCGCATTTTTACCGACGCAGGGGATCATATTCCTGTGACGGTCTTGAAGCTTGAAAAGCTTCAAGTTGTGGGCCAACGCACTGAAGACAAGAACGGTTACACCGCGTTGCAGCTTGGTGCTGGTACGCGCAAGCCTGCGCGCCTGACTAAGTCAGAACGCCAAAGCTTTGCCGTTGCTAAGGTCGAGCCAAAACGCAAACTCGCTGAGTTTCGCGTTTCGCCGGATAACATGATTGAAGTTGGTTCTGAAATTACTGCTGATCATTTTGTGGCCGGTCAATTTGTTGATGTCACTGGCACCAGCAAAGGTAAAGGCTTCCAAGGTGCGATGAAGCGTTGGAATTTTGGCGGTATGAACGCCACTCACGGGGTTTCGGTTTCTCACCGTGCGCACGGCTCAACGGGTCAGTGTCAAGACCCAGGCAAAGTCTTCAAAGGCAAGAAGATGGCGGGTCACATGGGCGACGAGCGCGTGACAACACAAAATCTCATCGTTGTGCAAACGGATGTTGAGCGTGGCCTGTTGATGATCCGCGGTGCAGTGCCTGGAGCCAAGGGTGGCTGGGTGGTTGTGCGCGATGCCGTCAAGAAGGCCTTGCCAAAAGACGCACCTATGCCTGCTGCCTTAAGAGATGGTGGCGCGGGTGCCGATAAGAAGGGCGAAGCGTAATGAAAGCCTCTGTTACAACATTGGACGCGAAGTCTGCTGGTTCTCTTGATCTGGCCGAAGCGATCTTTGGCCTTGAGCCACGAAAAGATCTGTTGCAGCGCATTGTCCGCTATCAATTGTTGAAGCGCCAGGCCGGTACACATTCCAGCCAGGATCGTTCGCAAGTCACCGCTTCGACCCGCAAGATTGTGCGCCAAAAAGGCTCGGGTGGTGCACGTCACGGCGCTAGGTCTGCCCCGCAGTTCCGTGGCGGCGGTAAGTCATTTGGCCCGAAACCTCGAAGCCACGCCATCGATATGCCAAAGAAGGTCAGGGCACTTGCGTTGCGTCATGCTCTGTCAAGCAAAGCCAAAGCCGGTGAGCTGATCATCCTTGATGCCGCTCAGTCGAAGGACGGCAAGACCAAGGCGCTGCAATCTCAGTTCAGCAAACTCGATGTGACAAACGCGCTGATCATTGATGGCGCTGATTTGAACGAACCGTTTGCGCGTGCGGCACGCAACATCCCGAATATTGATGTGCTGCCGATCCAGGGCATCAACGCCTACGACATCTTGCGGCGCCGGAAATTGATCCTCACCAAAGCTGCCATCGAAGCGCTCGAAGCGCGCTTTGGCGGTCAGGTTAAGGGAGCGAAATAATGATCGATAAAATCCGCGCCTACGACATCATTCTTTCGCCGGTGATTACTGAAAAGTCGACGCTGGTTTCTGAGAATAATCAGGTGATCTTCAATGTTGCGTTGAAGTCCACCAAGCCTGAAATCAAAACAGCGATTGAAAGTCTGTTTGGCGTTAAAGTGACGGCTGTGAACACCTTGGTCCGCAAAGGCAAGACCAAGGTTTTTCGCGGCATCAAGGCGCGTCAAAGCGATACGAAGAAGGCCATCGTCACACTCGCCGAGGGTGACTCGATTGATGTGACTACGGGTCTTTAGGGAGAAGTTTAATGGCGTTAAAAACATACCGCCCAACATCGCCTGGCATGCGCCACATGGTGCGCGTTGATCGCAGCCAGTTGTGGAAGGGTGCGCCTGTAAAGATGCTGGTTGAGGGCAAGTCCCGCACCGGTGGTCGTAACAACGATGGCCGCATTACGACGCGTCACATCGGTGGTGGCCACAAGCAGTCTTATCGTAAGGTGGATTTCAAGCGCCGCAAATACGACATAGCGGCAACGGTTGAGCGAATTGAATATGATCCAAATCGGACCGCATTTATTGCGTTGATCAAATATGAAGATGGCATCTTGGCTTATATTCTGGCGCCACAACGATTGGGCGTTGGCGACAAAGTTATCTCCGGCCAAAGTGTTGACGTGAAGCCAGGTAACGCCATGCCGCTATCATCAATGCCGATTGGTACCATCATTCATAATGTGGAATTAAAGCCTGGTCGTGGTGGACAGATCGCCCGTTCAGCTGGCGCATTCGTGCAGCTTGTCGGACGTGACTCCGGCTGGGCGATTTTGAAGCTTAATTCAGGTGAAACGCGCAAAGTTCGCGCCGACTGCATGGCCTCTGTTGGTGCGGTGTCAAATCCTGATCACGGCAACGAAGTAATTGGTAAAGCAGGACGCGCACGCTGGATGGGCACGCGCCCAACGGTGCGCTCTGTTGCCATGAACCCAATTGATCACCCTAACGGTGGTCGTACTAATGGTGGTAAGCACTGGGCAACGCCTTGGGGTAAGCCTACCAAAGGTTATAAAACGCGACGTAATAAATCGACTGACAAGTATATCGTGCGGTCGCGCTCGAAGAAGAAGTAGCCACAAGGCTTTAGGAGAAGACAGTGACACGCTCAGTGTGGAAAGGCCCATTCGTTGATTCCTACCTTCTTAAGAAGGCGGACAAAGTGCGCGAATCTGGCCGCAACGAAGTGATTAAAATCTGGAGCAGGAGGTCAACAATCCTGCCGCAGTTCGTTGGTCTGACCTTTGGCGTCTACAACGGCAAGAAGCATGTTCCGGTAAATGTCAACGAAGACATGATCGGCCACAAGTTTGGTGAGTTCTCGCCAACTCGGACCTACAACGGCCATGCGGGCGATAAGAAAGCGGTGAAACGATAATGGGCAAAGCAAAGCGTGAGCGGGTTTTGGCCGATAACGAAGCAATGGCTATTACCAAGAACCTTCGGGTTTCGCCTCAAAAAATTGAATTTGGTTGCAGGCCTGATCCGCGGCAAGAAAGTCGACAAGGCGATTGCTGACTTGCAGTTTTCGCGCAAGCGGATTGCCAATGACGTACGCAAGTGTGTGATGAGCGCTGTCGCTAATGCTGAGAACAACCACAACCTGGACGTCAACGATCTGGTAGTAGCTGAAGCCCACGTTGGCCGCAACATGGTGATGCGCCGCTTCCATGCCCGTGGTCGTGGCCGCGCAGCTGTGGTTGAAAAACCATTTTCGCAAATCACCGTAGTTGTTCGCGAAACGGATGCTGAAGCAGAAGCTGCAAAGGCTGAAAAGAAAAAAGAAGCTAAAGAAAAAACAAAACCTGCTGAAAAGCCAAAGGCGAAGAAAAAAGCTGCGCCCAAAAAAGCTGCGCCAAAAGCTAAAGCACAGAAGGAAGTCGAATAATGGGTCAGAAGATTAATCCCGTTGGCCTGCGCCTCGGCATCAATCGGACTTGGGATAGCCGGTGGTTTGCTGGTGGTGCCGAATATGGCCGACTGCTGCATGAAGACCGCGCCATTCGAAACCACATCATGAAGTATCAGCGTCCGGCCGGTATTTCGAAGGTTGTGATCGAACGTCCGCACAAAAAGTGCCGTGTAACGGTGCACACAGCGCGCCCTGGTGTTTTGATCGGCAAGAAGGGCGCTGACATCGACAAACTCAGAGGCCAGTTGGCGCGTCTGACAGATTCAGAAGTGCACTTGAACATTGTTGAAGTACGCAAGCCTGAAATTGACGCCACGCTGATCGCTGAGAATATCGCGCAACAGCTTGAGCGCCGTGTTGCCTTCCGTCGTGCTATGAAGCGGGCTGTGCAATCGGCATTGCGCCTTGGAGCCGTTGGCATTCGTATCAACGTTGCCGGCCGTCTTGGCGGCGCTGAAATTGCACGTACCGAATGGTATCGCGAAGGCCGGGTGCCGTTGCACACGCTGCGCGCTGATATCGATTTTGGTTACGGCAAAGCGGCAACCGCTTACGGCATCATCGGTATCAAGGTTTGGGTGTTTAAGGGTGAGATCATGGAGCACGATCCCATGGCCTCAGAAAAGCGTGTCTTGGAAGCGCAAGAAGGTGGTGGTCACCGCCAACGTCGCGACCGTGATGGCGCTCGCAAACCAAACGCTTAAGGGATTTCAAAGGGTTTAGACGATGCTGCAACCGAAAAAATTTAAGCACCGTAAAGTGTTCAAGGGTCGCATCCATGGTGCGGCCAAGGGCGGCACGGCGCTGAACTTTGGCTCGCACGGTTTGAAAGCCATGGCGCCAGAGCGTGTTACTGCTCGCCAGATCGAGGCGGCGCGTCGTGCCATTACACGTCACATGAAACGTGCCGGACGTGTTTGGATCCGGATATTCCCTGATGTGCCTGTCACCTCGAAGCCTGCTGAAGTTCGTATGGGTAAGGGTAAAGGTGCGGTTGATTATTGGTGCGCAAGGGTCGCGCCGGGCCGGGTCATGTTTGAATTAGATGGTGTGCCTGACGAAGTTGCGCGTGAAGCGCTGCGATTGGGTGCCGCCAAGCTGCCACTAACCACGCGAATTGTGACGCGAATTGGCTAGGCAACGTTGTAAAGATCACCCTGCGCACCCAAAAGGCAAGCGCAGAAGTAGAGATGAGGAAGACAGATGAGCGCCGCCGACTTTAGAGATATGTCGCTCGATCAATTGGACGACCAACTGGTCAAGCTGAAGAAAGAGCAGTTCAACCTGCGCTTCCAGAAAGCTTCTGGCCAGCTTGAGAATACATCGCGTGTACGGCAGGTTCGCCGTGACATTGCACGGGTTCAGACGATTGCGCGCGAGAAGCGGGTCGGCGAAACACAAGCCGCCGGTTAAGGGAGACAGTAATGCCAAAGCGGATTCTCAGCGGAGTGGTGGTGTCGAACAAAACCGATAAGACGGTCGTTGTTCAGGTGGAGCGCCGCTACACCCACCCACTGCTGAAAAAGACCGTGCGCCGTACCAAGAAGTATCAGGCGCATGATGAAGCAAACAAGTTCAAGGTTGGTGATCAGGTTTCTATTGAAGAGACCGCGCCAATTTCAAAACACAAGCGTTGGGTGGTTTTGGCAGGAGCGTAACGGTCTACGAACCTTAAGCCTCACCGACGCAATTGAGACGAACAATAAGATGCGCCCTGCAAAATTTGGCAGTGGCAAGTGAGAAGGAAGCATTAGCGATGATCCAGATGGAGTCGAATCTCGACGTCGCCGACAATTCAGGAGCGCGTCGCGTCCAGTGCATTAAAGTGCTGGGTGGCTCAAAGCGCAAATATGCAAGTGTCGGTGATATCATCGTTGTTTCGATCAAAGAGGCGATCCCTAAGGGTCGTGTCAAAAAGGGCCAGGTGATGAAAGCAGTTGTTGTGCGCACTGCAAAGGGAGTGCGTCGGGCAGATGGGTCTTTGATCCGCTTTGACCGCAATGCGGCTGTGCTCATCAACGCGCAAGGCGAGCCAGTTGGCACCCGCATCTTTGGCCCAGTAACCCGCGAATTGCGTGCCAAGAAGCACATGAAGATCGTGTCTCTGGCACCGGAGGTTCTGTAATGGCGAGTTTGAAAATCAAAAAAGGCGACAACGTCATCGTCATGATTGGCCGTGATGAAGGCAAAAAGGGCGAAGTTATCGAAGTGCGCCCGAAAGAAAATCGTGCGGTGGTGCGCGGCGTGAATGTTGCCCGCAGACACCAACGCCAATCGCCAACCCAAGAAGGCGGCATTATTTCGAAAGAAGCACCAATTCATATTTCGAATTTGGCGCTTGAAGATCCAAAAGATGGCAAGCCAACTCGGGTTGGTTTTAAGCTTTTGGAAGACGGTAAAAAAGTTCGCTTTGCCAAACGTTCTGGTGAAGTGATCTCGGAGAAGAATTAGGTCATGGCTGATAACGACGCAAAAAAATCCGGCAAATCCGGCAAATCCGGCAAATCCGGAAAATCTGGCAAATCCGCAGGTGCATCAGCGCGCCCTGCGGATTATGTGCCGCGCATGAAGACGCAATATAAAGATGTTGTGCGTGACCAGCTGGTCAAAGAGTTTTCCTACAAAAACCCAATGCAGGTGCCACGTATCGAAAAAGTGGTACTCAACATGGGTATTGGTGAAGCTACCGCTGACCGTAAGAAGCTTGAAAACGCCGCAAACGATCTGTCGATGATTGCAGGTCAAAAGCCACAATTGGCAAAGGCGCGCAAATCCATCGCGACGTTTAAAGTGCGCGAAGGCATGACGCTTGGTGCCAAGGTCACGCTACGTGGTGACCGTATGTATGAATTTTTGGATCGCTTTGTCACAATCGCGCTGCCACGCGTGAAGGATTTCCGCGGTCTCAATCCAAAAAGTTTTGACGGTCGTGGCAACTATGCCTGTGGCCTGAAGGAACACATTGTTTTCCCTGAAATCGACTACGACAAGGTAGATGAAATCTGGGGCATGGACGTTGTGGTTTGCACCACGGCCAACACTGACGATGAAGCACGCGAACTACTGCGTGGCTTCAACTTCCCGTTTTACAACTAGAGGACCTCAGGCGGCCCCTGAAAGGCCTTTGGAGAATTACGAATGGCTAAAAAAGGTACTGTTGAAAACAACAAAAAGCGGCAAAAGCTGGCCGCGCAATATTTGGAGAAGCGTAAGCAACTCCGCTCAATTGCGCATGACCAGAAGGTTTCCGCTGAAGACCGCTTTGCAGCGCACATGAAATTGGCGCAGTTGCCACGCAACTCTGCACCAAACCGGGTGCGCAACCGTTGCGAAATTACAGGGCGTCCGCGCGGATATTATCGCAAACTTCGCATGTGCCGTAACCAGCTTAGGGAGCTCGCCAGTCAAGGCCTGATTCCTGGCATGGTCAAGTCGAGCTGGTAGGGAGAACGAAACACATGTCGATGAGCGATCCTCTAGGCGATATGCTGACACGTATCCGCAATGCGCAAATGCGCCGCCGACCAAAAGTGGCAACACCTGCCTCTAACATTCGCGGCTGCGTGCTTGATGTGCTTGCAGATGAAGGCTTTATCCGCGGCTACGTTCGTGTTGAGCCAAAAGATGGCATGCCTGAATTTGAAATTGAGCTGAAGTACTTCAACGGGGAGCCTGCGATCAAAAAGATTGCGCGGGTTTCAACGCCCGGTCGGCGCGTTTATTCGCCGGTGAAGGATTTGGCTGCGGTTGCCAACGGTCTTGGCGTTGCCATTCTGTCCACGCCAAAGGGTGTGATGTCTGACACCAAGGCGCGTGAAGAAAATGTTGGTGGTGAGATTCTTTGTAACGTCTTCTAGTTGAACGCCGGGACACGAGGGCCTGGCAAACACAAGGTTTAGAAAACTATGTCGCGCATTGGCAAAAGACCCGTCGCCGTACCTTCGGGTGTAACCGCGACCATCGATGGCCAAATCGTCAAGATGAAGGGCCCTAAGGGTGAGCTGGCATTCTCAGCCCCTGACGAGGTTCTGATTGAAAAGACAGATGATGGCATCGAGGTAAAACCACGTGCTGATGACAAGCGCTCACGGTCCATGTGGGGCACGTCGCGCACGTGCATTTTCAATCTCGTTCAAGGCGTTTCGGAAGGATATTCCAAGACGCTTGAAATTCAGGGTGTTGGTTATCGCGCGGCGATGAAGGGTAAAGACAAGCTGCAGCTGAATGTTGGCTACAGCCATGAAGTCATTCACAACATCCCAAAGGGGATTGAAGTCAAGGTGGCTGGCGCCAAGCAGGAAATCGTAGAGGTTTCCGGCATTGATCGTCAGTTGGTGGGTCAGGTCGCAGCCGAAATTCGCGCCTACCGCCCGCCAGAGCCCTACCAAGGCAAGGGCATCCGCTATCAGGGCGAATACATCTTCCGCAAGGAAGGTAAGAAGAAATAGGACGTGAGATAAAATTATGGCTGGCATAAGAAAACTCTTAGAGCGCCGCAAAAAGCGGGTCCGCTTGGCGCTTAGAAAACGCGCCAAAGGTCGCCCGCGCTTGTCGGTGTTTCGTTCGTCTAAGCATATTTATGCGCAGGTGATCGATGATACAGCAGGCAAGACACTTGCTGCTGCTTCAACGTTAGAAAACGATCTGAAATCGTCTTTGAAGACCGGTGCAGATACCGAAGCGGCAAAGGCTGTTGGCAAACTATTGGCCGAGCGCGCTAAAGGCGCTGGCGTCAATGACGTGATCTTTGATCGTGGCTCATATCTTTTTCACGGCCGAGTGAAAGCCTTGGCTGATGCAGCGCGCGAAGGCGGGCTGAACTTCTAATGAAAGGACTTTAACTGTGGCACGTTCCCCAGGCCGAGGAGATCGCGGACGCGACCGTGATCGCGAGGAGAGCGAATTTTCCGACAAGCTGGTTCACATCAATCGCGTTGCGAAGGTTGTGAAGGGTGGTAAGCGGTTCGGATTTGCAGCGCTCGTTGTTGTTGGTGACTTGAAAGGCCGCGTTGGCTTTGGTCACGGTAAGGCGCGTGAAGTTCCTGAAGCTATTCGCAAGGCGACCGAGTCTGCACGCCGTGATCTGGTGCGCGTGCCGTTGCGCGATGCACGTACCTTGCACCACGACAGCAAGGGCCGTCACGGAGCGGGTAAAGTTGTGCTGAGAGCGGCGCCTGCCGGTACCGGCATCATTGCAGGTGGCGCTATGCGCGCTGTCTTTGAAATGCTGGGTGTGCAGGACGTTGTTGCAAAGTCGGTTGGTTCAACCAACCCATACAACGTTATTCGTGCCACTTTTGATGCCTTGAAGCGGCAGGAGAACCCACGCGCCGTGGCAGCCCGTCGCAACAAGAAAGTGTCCGAGATCGTTTCGCGCAGGCGTGATGTTTCGGCTCAAGATGAAGTGGTCGCAGACGCTTAAGGCGACAAACTTTGATTGCGCTGCTGCGGGGCTAGTCTCTCAAAGCGGCGACCAACCGGTGAACGAAGATGGCAGCGAAAAAGACAGTTACAGTCGAACAGATCGGCTCTCCGATCCGACGCAATAAGGTGCAAGGGCAGACCTTGGTAGGTCTTGGTCTCAACAAGCTGCATCGTACGCGAACGTTGGAAGATACCCCTGCTGTACGGGGCATGATCAACAAGGTGCATCACCTGGTGCGCATTGTGGAAGATCAAGCCTAAGGTTTTGGACACTTATTAAGGAGTGTGGGTCCCATGCGGCTCAACGAAGTTAAAGACAATGCTGGTGCCAACAAAAACCGGGTCCGCGTAGGTCGCGGTATCGGCTCAGGTGTCGGCAAAACAGCAGGGCGTGGCGTCAAAGGCCAAAAGTCGCGCGAGGGTGTTGCTCTTGCAGGCTTTGAAGGTGGCCAGATGCCATTGCATCGCCGTCTACCAAAGCGTGGTTTCACCAAGTGGCGCCGCAAGAACTACAACGAGATCAACCTTGGTCAACTGCAAGCTGCTGTCGAAGCTGGCAAGCTGAAAGATGGTGGTGACGTTACCGTTGCTACGCTGGTTGAAATCGGTGCTGTGCGGCGTGCAAAAGATGGTCTGCGGATTCTCGGCAATGGCGCGTTGAAAGCCAAGCTGGCACTAACAGTTAATCACGCGACAGCGTCTGCAACGGTTGCGATTGAAAAGGCTGGCGGCTCAATCAAAATTATTGAGCCAAAGGTTTTGGCGGCGGACGAAGAAAAGCGCAAAAAGACGGCTGCCAAAAAAGCGGCCAAAGAGAAAAAGTAACACTTATGGGGACTGCCGCCTTTTAATTTGCGGTTTGGCCCCCACCTGAAGAGTTTGCTGCACACTGGCTTTGTGCAGGTGGGAGACACGGATCATGGTTTCAGCTGCCGAGCAGCTTGCTAAGAACCTAAATTTTTCTGCCTTTTCCAAGGCGGAAGACCTGAAGCGGCGCATCTGGTTCACGCTAGGTGCGCTGTTGGTTTATCGCTTTGGCACCTGGATTCCTATTCCCGGCATCAATGTCGCGGCTTTCGAAGCGCTGTTTAATTCTCAATCGCAAGGCATCCTGGGCATGTTTAACATGTTCTCTGGCGGTGCCGTTGAGCGTATGGCGATCTTCGCGCTGAACATTATGCCTTATATCTCGGCTTCGATTATCATGCAGCTCATGCAGTCGGTGAACCCGACGCTTGAAAAGCTGAAGAAAGAGGGCGAGCAGGGTCGCAAGCAGATCAACCAATACACGCGCTATCTCACGGTGATTTTGGCTGCGTTCCAAGCCTACGGTATTGCTGTTGGTCTTGAAGGGTCGCGCTCAGAAGCGGGTGCAGTCGTTATTGACCCAGGCTACTTCTTCCGCCTGACAACGGTCATTACGCTTGTCGGCGGCACAATGTTCCTGATGTGGCTTGGTGAGCAGATCACTCAGCGCGGCATAGGTAATGGTATCTCGCTGATCATCTTCGCTGGCATCGTCGCCGGCCTGCCAGTTGCGATCCCGCAGCTCTTCGGCATGGCGCGCGAAGGCGCAATCTCAACTTTCATGTTGTTGGCGCTTCTGGCACTGATGTTGTTTGTGGTCGCCGCGATCGTCTTTATTGAACGTGCCCAGCGACGCTTGTTGATTCAATATCCGAAACGACAGGTCGGCAATCGACAGGCCCAAGGTGAAAGCTCTCACCTGCCGTTGAAGCTCAACTCATCTGGTGTGATCCCGCCGATCTTCGCATCGTCCCTGTTGTTGTTACCTGTGACGGCTGCGCAATTCTCAAGCGCGCAAGGTGGCGGTCCAGACTGGCTGAACACGATTACGGCAGCACTTGGTCCCGGCCAACCGCTCTATCTGTTGACCTTTGTCACGCTGATCATCTTCTTCGCGTTCTTCTACACCGCCGTGGTGTTCAACCCGAAGGACACCGCTGACAATTTGCGCAAATACGGTGGCTTTATTCCAGGCATACGCCCTGGTGATCGCACGGCTGAATATATCGACTATGTTTTGACGCGGATCACTGTCGTTGGTGCTATTTATCTGGCCGCTGTTTGTGTGTTGCCTGAAATTCTGCGTGCAAAGGCTGCTGTGCCATTCTACTTCGGCGGCACCTCGCTGCTGATCGCGGTGTCTGTCACCATGGACACCGTTGCGCAGGTGCAAAGTCATCTTTTGGCGCACCAGTATGAGGGCCTTATCAAGAAGGCTAAACTCAGGGGTGCGTCATCACGCGGAGGAAGGCGATGAACCTAATTCTTCTTGGGCCGCCAGGGGCTGGCAAAGGCACGCAGTCTCAAAAGCTGGCTGATGCCCAAGGCTTGGTTCAGCTTTCAACAGGTGAGATGCTGCGCGCCGCTGTCAAAGCCGGTAGCGCGATCGGTTTGAAAGCCAAAGCGGTGATGGAAGCTGGTGGCCTCGTTTCTGATGATATCGTGATCGGCATCATTGCGGATCGGATCAAAGAACCTGATTGCGCTAATGGTTTTATCCTTGATGGCTTTCCGCGCACACTGGCTCAAGCGGTCGGCCTCGACACGCTTCTGCAGGACAACGGGAAAACCATGGATGCCGTTATCGAAATGAAGGTTGATGACAGCGCCATGGTGGAACGCATTGTCGGCCGCTTCAGCTGCTCTAATTGTGGCGCTGGCTACCACGATGCATTCCAACAGCCCAAAACAGAAGGCGTCTGCGACAAGTGCGGCAAAAGTGACTTTACGCGCCGGGCCGACGACAACGAAGAAACGGTCAAAAGCCGCCTGATGGCGTATTACCGCGAGACGGCGCCTCTGATTGGCTACTACTTTGCGAAGAATAAGCTCAGGGCCGTTGATGGCATGGCCTCGATTGACGGCGTTTCGAGCCAGATTGGCGCTGTTTTAGACGAAATTCAAAAGGCTTAAATCCTTATACATCATGAGGTTGACGGAGATACATAGGCGGGCTAAACAAGGGCGTTTTCAAAATGCGCTCGCGATAGTGCCGCTCCACAGTGGATCACCACTTTGGAGGGCAGGACTGTCGCGCATTGGCTCGTGGAGAACGGAACGGATCGTGAAGCCCGGGACACCGGTCCAGGCTTAAAGCTGACATAGGCGCGAGGAGACAGACGTGGCCCGTATTGCAGGTGTGAATATTCCGACCCAGAAGCGTGTAGAAATTGCGCTTCAATACATCCATGGGATCGGCCCGAAATTCGCGAAAGAAATTTGCGAAAAAGTTGGCGTTCCGCGTGAACGCCGCGTCAATGAATTGTCTGACGCCGAAGTGCTTCAAGTGCGCGAGACCATTGACCGGGATTACAAGGTTGAAGGTGATCTGCGCCGTGACACAGCAATGAACATCAAGCGTCTGATGGATCTGGGTTGCTATCGTGGTTTGCGCCACCGCAAAGGGTTGCCCGTACGCGGTCAGCGCACCCACACCAACGCGCGCACGCGTAAGGGTCCGGCAAAAGCGATTGCAGGCAAGAAGAAAGCCTAACTTTAAGATTTATGCCAACCGTCATGTGTGCGGATCTGGCGGACTACAGACTTTGAACAAACGCCCTGCTTCCAGCCGACAGGGTTTAGGAGTTTTTGAGAATGGCCAAAGATGCAAACCGAGGCCGTGCCCGTCGGCGTGAAAAGAAAAATATCACGTCAGGCATTGCGCACGTCAATGCAACGTTCAACAACACGATGATCACAATTACGGATGCGCAGGGTAATGCGCTGGCCTGGTCATCTGCAGGTGTGATGGGTTTTAAAGGCTCACGTAAATCAACGCCGTTTGCTGCTCAGATGGCTGCTGAAGACGCCGGTAAGAAAGCGCAAGAGCACGGCATGAAAATTTTGGAAGTGGAAGTATGCGGCCCAGGTTCTGGCCGCGAAAGCGCGCTGCGTGCGTTGCAGGCTGTTGGCTTCCAAATCACCAGCATTCGAGATGTTACGCCGATCCCACATAACGGGTGTCGGCCAAGAAAGCGCCGCCGGGTTTAGCGACGCTTCGTTGGCTTGTTGGTGCGATGACGATTTATCTGCAACTGACCAACATTTGAATACGGCTCTGAACGAGCCATGGGGCGCCAAACACCAGGCGCTAGCGGGCAAAATGAGACGAGGCACAGCGTGACAAACAACGTTCTTCAAAAAAACTGGCAAGACCTAATCAAGCCATCCAAGCTTGATATTGCATCAGGGCGCGACGCGCGTCGTGTTGCAACTGTTGTCGCCGAACCGCTTGAGCGCGGTTTTGGTATGACACTTGGCAATGCGCTTCGCCGCGTTTTGCTGTCATCTCTGCAAGGCGCCGCCATTAAGACCGTTCAAATTGACGGTGTGCTGCACGAGTTTTCTTCGATCCCAGGTGTCAGAGAAGATGTCACCAACATTATTCTCAACATCAAAGAGATCGCGATCCGCATTCACTCGGAAGGCACCAAGCGTATGGTGCTCAAGAAAGAAGGCGCGGGCCCGGTAACAGCAGGCGACATCGAGTGCGGCTCTGAAGTTGAAATCCTCAACCCTGAGCATGTGCTCTGCCACTTGGATCAAGGCGCGTCTATCCGCGTTGAATTCACAGCTGACATGGGCAAGGGTTACGTTGCAGCAGACCGCAACCGTGCAGAAGATGCACCGATTGGAATGATCCCCATTGATTGCCTCTATTCGCCAGTTAAGAAGGTATCTTACAAAGTTGAGAACACGCGTGAGGGTCAGATCCTTGACTATGACAAGCTGACAATGACGGTTGAAACCGACGGCTCAATCACGGCTGAAGATTCCGTCGCGCTGGCCGCCCGCATTCTGCAAGATCAACTCGCTGTCTTCATTAACTTTGAAGAGCCGAAGAAACCTGAAGAAGAGCAGGAACACCCCGAGCTTTCCTTCAATGCGGCATTGCTTAAAAAAGTCGACGAGCTGGAGCTCTCTGTGCGCTCGGCCAACTGCCTCAAGAACGACAACATCGTTTACATTGGTGATCTCATTCAGAAGACAGAGTCTGAAATGTTGAGAACGCCAAACTTCGGGCGCAAGTCACTCAACGAGATCAAAGAAGTGCTGGCCGGAATGGGTCTGCACCTTGGCATGGAAGTACCAAATTGGCCGCCCGACAACATTGAAGAGTTGGCCAAGCGCTTTGAGGACCAGTACTAGATCAACCTGCCAAAAGTTGGGTTCGACTTTGAGCAGATAAGTTGATCGCCAAATCTGAGATAGAGCCATGGGATAGAGCGTTGAGCAAACAGCTTCGCTGGTACGAGAAAAGGCGCGACGCTCTAGGTCTTCTTAACGCGATAAGTTTTTTTGAACTAAGCACGCTCGAACGTGCGCCACATAAGCGTCGCCACAGAACGGCGCATTCAACAACGAAAGGGTTAGACCAATGATGCACCGAAAGGCCGGACGGCGCTTTAGCCGCGATAGTGGCCACCGCCAGGCGATGTTTTCCAACATGGCTGCCGCTCTTATTCGTCACGAACAAATCGTCACCACACTACACAAGGCGAAAGATTTGCGCCGTGTGATGGACAAGTACATTACGCTTGCCAAAAAGGGTGATTTGAATTCACGCCGTATCGCAGCTGCGCGTCTGCGCGATGACGACATGGTCAAAAAGCTGTTTGATACGCTGGCTGATCGCTACAAAGATCGCAACGGTGGCTACACGCGTGTTCTCAGAGCTGGTTTTCGTTACGGTGATAGCGCGCCGCGTGCCGTCATTGAGCTGGTTGATCGGGACGAAAGCGTAAAGGGAGCTGAAGATCGCGCACGCCATGCCGAATATCTGGCTGAGCAGGAACAAAACGCAGATGTTCCACCGCCTCCAGGTGCCGTATAGGCTTCGCGCGCAGCCCTACCATTATAAGTTCTTCAAAAACCCTCGCAGTGCTCAAGCGCTTGCGAGGGTTTTTGCTTCGTGCGTTCATGTTCATGCCATAGTATCGCTTCACTCAGTGGCGAGCCTTCGGCCTGTGTAGATAGGGCCGGTGACAAGTGAATCTTGGAGATTGAATGAGATGATTGGTATCGCATCAGCGTGGGGCAAAGGTGCATTAGTCGTCGTTGGCATGGGCCTGACAGCAGTTGTGGTTGCTGCACCCTTGATGACCCCGGCTGCAGCCCAAAAGCGTGTTGCACCAACCTCGCGTGAAGCAATCCGTCAGTCATTTGCACCAATTGTACGCACCGCCGCACCGGCTGTTGTGAACGTCTATGTGCGCAAGCGTGTGCGCACCTTCCGCTCACCCTTTGCCAACGATCCGTTTTTTCGACACTTCTTCGGTGATCGGGCAGGCCGCCCGTCCGAGCGCTATCAAAATTCTCTCGGTTCAGGTGTTATCGTTAGCCCTGAAGGTATCATCGTCACTAATACCCATGTTGTAAAAAGCAGTGGCAAAACTGAAATCCGCGTTGCGCTCTCAGATCAACGCGAGTTTGACGCCACCATCCTCACCCAAGATGAAAAAACCGATATCGCTATTTTGAAGATCAATTCAAATGGCGAGACGTTTCCAAGTCTACGCCTTGGTGATTCAGATGAACTTGAAGTTGGCGATCTCGTCCTTGCAATCGGCAATCCGTTTGGTGTTGGTCAAACGGTGACCAGTGGCATTGTGTCAGCGCTTGTACGCACTGGAGTCGGCCGCTCGGATCAACAAGTCTTCATTCAAACCGATGCCGCCATAAATCCTGGCAACTCTGGCGGCGCGTTGGTTGATGTTGAAGGTGATGTGATCGGTATCAACACAATGATCTTTTCCAAGACCGGGGGGTCGCATGGCATTGGCTTTGCCATTCCTTCAAATTTGATCCGCGTCTATTTAGATGGTGCACTTGCTGGCAAAAAGATTAAGCGGCCTTGGCTTGGAGCCAAGCTTGAATCTGTGACCCGAGACGTCGCCGATGCGCTTGGCCTTGACCGCATTTCAGGCGCTTATGTTGTTCGCTTGTTCGACGGCGGACCTGCGGTTCAAGCAGGCTTTGAGTTGGGTGATGTGATCACCCGCGTTGGCAATTTTGAAGTCCGCGATGAACGTAGTGTTCTTTATCGTTTGACGACGATTGGTGTTGGTCAGAGCGCACCTGTCGAGGTTTTACGTCGCGGCAAACGAAAGACACTCAGCCTTGCCCTGCGCGCGGCGCCAGGACCTCAGGCCTCTGATATCGAAGAGTTACTTGGTGATCACCCGCTTGATGGGTTGACGGTGGCGAATATTACAGGTGGTTTTGTAGAAGAGATGGATTTGGAAGATGAACGTGGGGTCGTAGTCCTCAAAGTCCTTCCCCGTTCAATCGCAGCCCAATATCGCTTTCGTAAGGGTGATGTGATTTTTGAAGTCGGCCGTCGCAAAATTTCTGGCCTTGAAGACCTGAGCCAAGCACTGAATCAAAAGCGGCGATATTGGAATATTGGCGTCAATCGGAAGGGTCGAATCCTCCATTTGCGTGTTTCCGGATAGCCTGCTTCATGCACGCCTAATCTAGAGCGTCGAGCCTTTATCTCGTGCCAGCGATGCTATTTGCTCGACGCTCTATCTGATGGCTCTATCTCATGACTCATTCTCATGACTGGCGATCAACTTATCTGCTCAAAGTCGAACCCAACTTTTCGCAGGTTGATCTAGACGGTCACGTCTCAGCCCCCTTGATCCAGGTGTGCCGTTTAAGGCTGCTCGCCTGTTGATCGCGCGCTGAGGGCCTCGCCGTCATTGCCTATGCATGGTATGCGAGGCCCGGATGTGGTCGCCACATGACCACCCGATCTTTGGCGTCCCGATCTTTGGCGTCCCAATCTCGGCGTCCCAATCTCGGCGTCCCAATCTCGGCGTCTATGAGCAACCAATATGAGCAACCTTTTCGAAGCTGCAAACTTAGAAAGCACCGCGCCCCGTCCGCTGGCTGATCGCCTGCGTCCGCAAACGCTGGGTGAGGTGGTGGGGCAAGACCATCTTGTTGGCAAAGATGGAACGCTGACACGCATGCTTGAAGCAGGCCGCGTGCCGAGCATTATTTTATGGGGACCACCTGGTTGCGGCAAGACAACGATCGCGCGCCTACTGGCCCATGAAACTGCGCTCGAATTCGAACAATTATCGGCGATCTTTTCGGGTGTCCAAGATTTACGCAAGGCCTTTGATCGCGCCAAAGCCCGCCGTGAACAGGGTCAAGGCACACTGTTGTTTATTGATGAGATCCACCGCTTCAATCGTTCACAACAGGATAGTTTCCTGCCGCATATGGAAGATGGCACGATCACGTTAGTTGGGGCCACGACAGAGAACCCATCATTTGAACTCAACGCAGCTGTCCTCTCGCGTGGCCAAGTGTTGATGCTCAATCGTCTTGATGATGCGGCACTTGATTTGATTTTTGCGCGTGCGGCACGAGAGGAGGGTCGCACTCTTCCCCTTGATGAAGATGCGCGACAAGCGTTGAAGGGCATGGCCGATGGCGATGGCCGCGCTATGATAAATCTGATTGAAGAAGTGTTCGCGACCGTCAAGGCAGGTGGCAAAGATCTTGATCGCGCTGCTTTAACAACACTGGTTCAGCGGCGCGCACCAATTTACGACAAAGGTCGTGACGGGCACTACAATCTAATTTCTGCGTTGCATAAATCTGTCCGCGGATCTGATCCTGACGCGGCTTTGTATTGGTTGTGCCGGATGCTGGATGGTGGTGAAAACCGCTTGTTTATTGCTCGCCGCTTGGTGCGTATGGCGGTTGAAGATATCGGCCTTGCCGACCCAACTGCGTTAAGTCAAGCCATCGCGGCAAAAGACAGTTTTGAATTCTTGGGATCTCCTGAAGGCGAACTGGCGCTTGCCCAGGCCACCATCTATTTGGCGACAGCGCCGAAATCAAATGCCGCCTACATCGCATATAAATCTGCCATGCAGGCCGCAAAATCCGCTGGCAGCCTGTCGCCGCCCGCGATCATCCTCAACGCGCCAACCCAGTTGATGGAAGATCAAGGCTTTGGGGATGGTTACGAATATGACCACGACACTGAGGATGGTTTTTCCGGTCAAAATTATTTCCCCGATAAAATGGCGGAGCGGCCTTTATACTATAACCCCCCAGAACGTGGATTTGAGCGTGAACTACGTAAGCGCCTCAGCTATTGGCAGGGTTTAAGGCGGAAAAAACAGGGCTGAGGAGGTTCACTTTAGGGTGCTCTTTGGGCTCCCAGCTCAACGTCCAAGGTGCTGGTAACGATGCCTGGAGCCGCCTATAATCGCAGATGAAAATGAGTAGCCGGGTGCGTGCCGGGTATCCTTGCTGGAGGATTTTCAAAGATGATTGAATTCAAAGATCTATGGCGCGGTCATCCGATCAACGAAAGTTTGTCGACGCCATGTATCGCGCCCAAGGATATCGTCAACCTGGAAGGCAAGCCGGTCAAAAAAGGCTATCCGGTGTTTGCCAATCAATGTGCCATCCGCATGGGTGTCGCGTTGCGTCGTGCCGGTGTGCAGCCATCGCAAATATCCGGGTGCGCGTATTGTTCTGTGCATCCCCGCTCTGAGATGCACTTCATCAATGCCACGGCTTTAGGCCGCGCTGTTGAGCGTGCCAGTATCGCAGGTGTCGGCCCGCGTGAAACGTTCAAGGGCGATGAAGTGGCGAACTTTTATCCCAAGATTTTCGGGCGTACTGGTATCATGTTCATTCAGGACTATTGGCATCGTTCCGGGGAACAAGGTCGACAACCAACAGGTGATCATATTGATATCTGGAACGGCTATCGCTCATCTTCCAAATGGCTGATGGAATGGTTTTCCTGGCTTGGTTATTATTCGAACTATGCGGGCGCACGGGAAATCTGGTTCTGGGAAGTTAAATAGAATTCTGCAGAATGCGCGTTGGCCCACCGGCAGGCTCGAGATTATCAGGAAGGCAAGCATAAAATGCGTTATGTGATTGCAATGGGTTTTGCGATTGTCACGACGGTTCTGGCGATGAAGTTCTTGAGCGGTCCGGTTTCCAACTGGCTGGCATTGCAGCAGTACTATGAAAGTTCAGATAGCGCTGAAACTGTCAATCAAATGGGCTTTATGGCTACAAATCTGGTTGGCCTCATTGTCGGGTGGACGATTGGTTGGGCGGTTGGTGCGCCGTTTGCTAAAGATGACGATGACGATGATGTCTGATGCGATGGTGCCGAAGACACAAGCGTTGTGTCCCAACTTCAATAACAAAGACTGAAACCTTATGAGACTTTTACTTTTGGCGGCCGCTGGTGGTGCTTTGGGAGCTGGTGCCCGACACCTCGTCAATGTCGGCTTTGGCCGACTGCTCAGTGCGTCATTTCCTTGGGCCACGGTGTTTGTTAACGTCGTCGGATCGCTGGCCATGGGGCTTCTTATCGCGAGTTTTGCGTTGCGATTTTCAGGGTCACTGGATGCCAGAACCTTTCTTGCAACCGGTCTGCTTGGTGGTTTTACGACCTTCTCCGCATTCTCACTCGATTTTGCCAACCTGGTTGAGCGTGGCGATTGGGGATTGGCGCTGGCATATGCAAGTGGTTCCGTTGTGCTTTCAATTGCGGCGTTGTTTGTCGGCCTATGGGTCGGACGAGGGTTGTTGGCATGAGTGATCGCGTTGAAACCATCGCGGTTGACGCTGGTGAGGAGGGTATGCGCCTTGACCGCTGGATGCGCAGTCGATTTCCCAATCTGACCAATGGCTATTTGCAAAAACTTGTGCGCTCTGGCCAGATCCGTGTCGATTCTAAACGTGTGCAGGCCAACACACGGTTGCAACCTGGTGATGAAGTGCGTGTGCCCAAGGTCATTCGCACACTCACGCCAAGAACTGCATTAAACGCCCGTGCGGCACCCGGCATTTCCAAGGCTGACAGAGATCTTATTGAAAGCTTGATCTTGTTCGAAGACGACCATGTGTTTGTGCTCAACAAGCCGTTTGGTCTTGCTGTTCAGGGCGGCACCTCAACCAACCGCCATATTGATGGTATGTTACAGGGCATGGTTGATCGCTTTGGAGATCGCCCACGCCTTGTCCATCGTCTCGATCGCGATACAACAGGTATTCTGCTGGTTGCTAAAACCCGCCACGCTGCTTCTCGTTTGGGTCGTGTTTTCCAAACACGGTCAGCGGCCAAAACCTATTGGGCGCTTGTTAAAGGTGTGCCGCGTCCCGCGCAAGGCAAGGTCGAAGTGGCCCTTGTCAAAGCCTCCGGGCCTGATGGGGACCGCGTTCGCAAAGCCCGTCCCGGTGAACAAGACAAAGCCATGCATGCAACAACGCATTTCTCTGTCATTGACAGGGCCGGGCGCAAGGCTGCTTGGGTGTCGCTTAAACCCGTTACCGGACGTCAACACCAGTTGCGCGCTCATATGGACGTGATTGGTCACTCAATTGTGGGCGATAATAAATATCCAGACGGATCGGAATTTGCGGTAGAGAACATTGAAGACAAGCTGCATTTGCATGCCCGCCGTCTGATCCTGCAGCACCCCTTTGAGGACAAACAGATTGATGTGACGGCACCACTGCCCGAGCATATGTTGCGTAGTTGGGAGATGCTGGGGTTGGATGCTAATCGCTTTGATCGTGATGACGATTTCGACGTTTAGAGGGTCTGCAAATTTCGTGCGCCGACGTTTGACCAAAAATGGAAACTCAGTTTGAAACTTGTAATTTTTGATTGCGACGGCACACTTGTCGATAGCCAGCACGCAATCGTTGCCGCCATTGGCGATACATTCACCAGTTTTGACATACCGACACCACCACGCAGTGAGATCATGTCAATCATAGGTTTGTCACTTCTTGAGGCATTTGCAGTTCTCGCGCCAGGGGCTGGCAGCGATATGCAAACCAAATTGGTGGCACGTTATAAGGCGGCATTTACAGAGCAACGCCAGGCGAGTGCAACAGAAGAACCGCTCTATCCCGGAATAAAAGACGTCGTTGCGGCATTGTGCGCCCAAGAGGATATCGCGCTCGCTATCGCCACTGGAAAATCGCGCCCGGGCGTAGATCGCTTGGTCAAGCGGGAAGATTGGCACGACGCTTTTGACAGTATCCAAACCGCAGATCAGCACCCCTCAAAACCACATCCCTCAATGATTTTTCATGCCCTTCAAGAAACTGGCGCAGATCCAGCTCAAACAGTGATGATTGGTGATACGACATTTGATATGGATATGGCGCGCGCTGCTGAAGTGAGGGCGCTTGGCGTCAGTTGGGGTTATCATCCTGTCGCTGATTTGAAGGATGCTGGGGCTCACCATATCACGCACACAACCAAGTCGTTGCTTGCTGACATCCAAAGTTTGATTGCACCACGGAGTGAAACCTTTGGCTAAATCCTCAACTGAGACCTCCGCTCAACGTGCTTCTGACAAGGACGTGAAGGGTAAGCCCAAATCGGGCAAGGTCAGCCAACATGCGGGCCAAGGAACGGGAAAGGGAGCGGGAAAGAGTGCTGGCAAATCTCTGCCCAAGCGGTTTTACAAGAGCGTTGTCGTTGCCCCATCTGAAAAGGGCTTTGCCATCAAGCTTGATGAGCGCCCCGTGCGCACGCCTCAGGGGTCGGAATTTCGTGTTCCAACCAAGGCGCTTGCAGAGGCAATTGGCGATGAGTGGGAGGCGCAAATTGAAGTTATTGATCCCTCATCAATGCCGCTGACCAAGCGCTCCAATTCAACACTCGATGGTGTCATCTCTAATCGCCAACTGGTGATTGATGATATTGCAAAATTCTCTGGACACGATGCGATTTGCTATCGTGCCAAGGAGCCTGCTGATTTAGTGGCGCGCCAAGCAGAATTTTGGGACCCGGTCATAACCTGGGCGGAAGGGCGCTTTGGTGTCAGGTGGTTGTGTGCCAGTGGTGTGATGCCCGTGACCCAACTGCCGCAGACGGCTGAAGCGGTGCGTCAGCACCTGAGGGATGGCTGTCCATTTCAATTGGCAGCCTTGCATGAGTTGACGACGCTCGCCGGTTCAGCGCTGCTGGCACTGGCCTATCAAGATGGCAGGCTTTCGTTTGATAATCTGTGGCAGGCTGCCAACCTTGATGAGGACTGGCAAATTGAACGGTGGGGAGTAGATGGTGACGCCGAGGCACGCCGCCAAATCCGCCTCAGGGATGGCAGAGCGGCTGAACGCCTGTTTGTTCTCGCGCGCTCTGTCTAGAGTCTTTTAAGGGCGGATAGCTTTGCCGATTCGGCCAACCTTTGGGCGATTGCGGCCTCATAAAAGGGACCGAATCTGGTACCTCTTGGTCGGGTAAAACCCTGTCACGTCTCAGATCGGATCTTAAGCGTCGTGCTCATTCAGACTAAGACCCCGCAACAACGAACGCACTTAGATCGTTTTTTCAAACGTGTCGCAACACAGCGGTGCGTATTTGCCGTTGCTGGTGAAGAAGGTTTGGCACGCGTGCCCTCACGCGCGCAGCGTGGACGCGACGTCACGCTGTTTTGGTCCATCCGATCTGAAGCCGAGCGCTGGTCAGAGGTGGTTGCTGAAAACCCGCGTGTTAAAGACCTTACTTTGGCGGAGTACCTTGGAGAAGTTCTACCCGCCCTGGCGCACTTAAAGCGCATCGCGGGTTTGGATTGGACGGCTGAACCAATGGAGATTGAAGCCGATCCAACGATGCTTGCAGAACGGATCAGACTTGAGACGTTGGATGCCTTTGTAATGAAGGTGGTGCGCGAGGGACGTATTTTTGCGTTGGAAGATTCTGCTGGCCCTGCATTGTTGGTGTCAGGCGCTGGGGAAGGGCAGTTTTTTCTGCCCTGCTGGTCTGAGCGGTCGTTGGCGGAAGCACGCATCGGAGGCCTTTGGCGTGATATGATGGCCTCTGAAATTCCGCTCCAGAATTTCATCAATCGCACTCTCTCTTGGTTGCGCGACCGTGGCGCCCAGGTGGGCCCAGAGCATGTCGAAGGAGGCCTGTCGCTGGAATTGGCTCCAGGCGACCTGAGATCCAGGTTGATCGCCGCCCAGTCCAGCTAGAGCGCGCGCACCAGAGCTAAAATCAGCCCATTCAAATGAGCGCTTAACCCTACGAGACAATTGGCCTGCTGCTTTGGTCTCGGGATGGATTTGCCTCGGCCCGGGGCTATGCTAAACGAGCGGTCTGATCTTGGGCGCGCTGACGGCCTCAACCCGGGCACAACCGGACCTCGTGGCCAGCCAGTAAGTCGCTGCTCGCGGGCGGCGGGCGTTTCAAATTATTCAAGGGTGCCATCATGAAATCAGTGGTCGAAGAACTAGAGCGCCGTCGCGCGGATGCCCGGTTGGGCGGTGGTGTGAAACGGATTGAAGCCCAGCACAAGCGCGGCAAGCTAACGGCGCGGGAACGTATCGACCTGTTGATGGATGAGAACTCGTTTGAAGAGTTCGACATGTACGTCGAGCACCGTTGTACCGAATTTGGAATGGAGAAGACCAAGATTCCAGGCGATGGCGTTGTCACTGGCTGGGGCACGATCAATGGTCGCGTTATCTATGTGTTTGCCAAAGACTTTACCGTGTTTGGTGGCTCGCTCTCAAAGACGCACGCAACAAAGATGACTAAGATCCAGGATATGGCGTTGAAGAACCGAGCCCCCATCATTGGCCTGTTTGATGCCGGTGGTGCGCGTATTCAAGAAGGTGTCGACGCGCTTGGCGGCTATGGTGAAGTGTTCACACGCAACGTGTTGGCTTCGGGCGTCATCCCGCAGATCTCCGTCATTATGGGTCCCTGTGCTGGTGGTGATGTTTATTCTCCAGCCATGACCGATTTCATCTTCATGGTGCGTGACACGTCTTACATGTTTGTCACTGGCCCCGACGTTGTGAAGACGGTTACCAATGAGACGGTGACGGCAGAAGAGTTGGGTGGTGCCAGAGTGCACACCTCTAAGTCGTCGATCGCCGACAATGCTTATGAAAATGATCTCGAAGCGCTTTTGCAGATCCGCCGATTGATGGATTTTCTGCCCTCGAACAATCTGGATGGTGTACCGGAATTGCCGACGGCGGACCCGGCTGATCGTATTGAAGAGTCGCTTAACACGCTTATTCCAACGAACCCCAACACGCCCTATGACATCAAAGAGTTGATCACAAAGACCGTTGATGAAGGCGACTTTTTCGAAATCCAGGAAAACTTTGCCGGCAATATTGTTACAGGTTTTGGCCGTATGGAAGGGCGCACGGTTGGGATTGTCGCGAACCAACCTTTGGTATTGGCGGGCGTTTTAGATTCAGATGCCTCGCGAAAAGGTGCGCGCTTTGTGCGTTTCTGCGATTGTTTTGATATTCCATTGGTGACGTTTGTTGATGTGCCAGGCTTCTTGCCCGGCACCGCCCAGGAATACGGTGGTCTCATAAAGCACGGCGCAAAACTTCTGTTTGCCTTTACTGAGGCAACGGTGCCGAAAGTGACCCTCATCACCCGTAAAGCCTATGGCGGGGCTTATGATGTGATGAGTTCCAAGCACATTCGTGGCGATGTGAACTATGCTTGGCCGACGGCTGAAATTGCAGTGATGGGTGCCAAAGGCGCCGTTGAAATTCTCTATCGCTCTGAACTCGATGATCCGGAAAAGCTTCAAAAGCGCATTGATGAATATCAGGCCCGCTTTGCCAACCCGTTCGTCGCTGCCGAGCGCGGCTATATTGACGAGGTGATTGTGCCTGCCAATACCCGCAAGCGGATCTGCCGAGCGCTTAACATGCTGCGCAACAAAACGCTGGAAAATCCGTGGAAGAAGCACGACAACATCCCGCTTTAGCGGATGTTTCGGGCGTCGCCCAAGCGCGCAACAACAAAATGAACGTTAGCTGACAGGGGAATTCAGAACGCATTCAGCGACAAAGGATTAGTCATCTGTCCAAGGGGATCTTGTTAACAGTTCCAACCCCAGGAGACGATGATGAAACGAACACTTCTTGCCCTCGCTGTTTTGGCTACAACTCCATTTGCGGCTCAGGCCCACGACACCACGCCCATTGAGCGTGAAATGGCCAGCCAGTACACACTCATCAAAGACTATCGCCGGACTGGCGACCTGACTCGCATTGAGTATCGTCGTTTGGTGCGTGAGCAGAACACCATTGATAACTTGCTGCGTCAGGCGCGCTCGGATGGTTACGTCAATGGCCGTGAGTTTCGCCACATCTGCAATGTACAGGAAGCTGCCCGCGAAAATATCAATCGCGAAGCCAGCGATTGGCAGTACTCGCGCTTTCGTCGCTGGTTGGCCCGCTATCGCTAGATCAACCTGCGAAAAGTTGGGTTAGACTTTGAGCAGATAAGTTGATCGCCAATCATGGGATAGAGCGCTGAGATAGAGCGTCGAGTAAACAGCTTCAGCTAGCACGAGAAAAGGCTCGAGGCTGTAGAGCACACCTCTAACCTTCCTCCCATGACTATCCTCGGGGCGCCGTTTCTGGCGCCCCTTTTTTGCGGTGTGCGGCGTAGTTCTGGACACGGTGTTGGTAGGAATTGCAAACGTTTGGCAGTGTTCACAATTTTAAACGCAGCACGGCTCAAATTTTTCCAATGCGTTCGGTGCAATTGGACTCACACGAGTGCGATCCTATAGGGCATTGAAAAACAATAATTAAAAACGAATCTTTGAACCTGAACGGTTGCTGCAAACCACATTCAGGAAGGGTTCAAAGCGCCCCTATTAGGGTCTCATCATGGGTTTGAGGAACTGGCCGGTGTCAGTTCAGCCCGATAAGGGGAGTTCGAGGCATGAAAGCTTCAACCATTCTTACCGCCGCCGTTTCGGCAACCGTTGCCATGACATTTGCTGCCCTTCCGGCAGCGGCTAATTTTGCAGGCAAAAAGTTTGAACGCCGCATTGAGCGTCAAGCCAATCGTATTACCCAGGGTGTCCGCTCTGGTGAATTGACCCGCCATGAAGCGCGCCACCTTGTTTCACAGAACGAGCGTATGTCACGCAAGTTGCGTAGGTTCTGCCGTGATAGTCGACTTGATCACACTGAGCGCAAACGCATGCGCAAAATGCTCAGCAACGCCAACGATGCCATCTACGCTGAAAAGCATGATGATGAACGCCGTTATGCACGCGGTTGGCGCAATCGCGGAGACCGTCACAACAATCGCATTTCCGAGCGGTTCGATGATGCACCTTGGTACAACTATCGCCGCTACACACGTCGCTGGCAGTAATTGAATGAACGCCTTCGACAGTGTGTTCATGACCGAGACCTAGGAGCAAAAGCGCTTCTCGCATCCCTGCTTTTGCTTGAGGTAGAAGGGACCACCCCTTGGGTGGTCCCTTTTTATTGTTGCCAACGTTCACGTTGTCGCCGGGTGGACAAGCCGGTTTGAACCACTTCGTTAGCATCTTGGTAAGGTGAACAACTTATGATCCCGCTTGGATATATGCGTATTTGTGGTGGAGCAAGAGATGAGTTCCCTCAATTCCAGTGGGCTTGAAGATATTGTCGCGCGCGGCGCGATCACAGATTTTGATGTCGCTCGGCTGCGACGGGCTTTTTATAAAGACGGCATTATTAGTCCAGATGAAGCTGAAAAACTATTTGAAGCCAATGAGGCCTGTGGCGTCAAAGATTCCAGCTGGACAGACTTCTTTATCGAAGCGCTGACGGATTATCTCGTCAATCAGGCAAGGCCTGAGGGTTATGTGACGGCCGAAAACGCTGACTGGTTAATTGATCGCATTGCCAAAGACGGGCACATCGAAACCAAAACCGAACTCGAATTGTTGGTCAACGTGCTGGACAGGGCACGCTGGTCGCCTGTGCGACTGGTGCGCCACAGCCTTGACCAGATCAAGCGCGCTGTCGTGGAAGACACCGGCCCGTTGCGCACCGGTAGCGGATTGCAAAAGGGTGTTATTGGTGAAGCTGAAGTCGAACTCCTACGGCGTGTTCTTTATGCCTTTGGTGGCGATGGTAATATTGCAGTGACCCGTGACGAGGCGGAAATTTTGTTCGATATCAATGATGCCACCGTATCTGCTGAGCCCAATCCAGCTTGGACGGATCTGTTCACCAAAGCGATTGCCAATGTGTTGATGGCTTCTTCAGGCTATGCGGTGCCGACACGCGAGAAAGCCCTGCACGCAGAAACCTGGATCGATAGTCGTGGTGAATTTGCTTCAGGCGCCTTGTTTAGCAAGATGATTAGTGGCTCATTGACGTCAGTGTTGAGCTCGTACCGCGAACAGAGCCCAGAGGAACGAGCATTGGCGCGCCTCGAACGCCAGCGCGCTGAAATTGTCACCAACGAAGTGATCACAGAAGAAGAAGCAGAATGGCTGGCGGACCGCATCGGTCGCGACGGTATTCTCAGCGCAAATGAAAAAGCGCTGATCGACTTCCTGCACAAGGAAAGCCCTAAAATTCATCCCCTGCTTGCAGAGCGCATTTCCAAGTTAGCTGAAGCCGCTTAGATTAAGGTTTGAAATTTCAAAGACCTCTCGTCATGGCCGGACCCAGTCCGGCCATGATTGCTTTTGCGCTGTAGATGTTGGCTCAAGTCGCGATTGCCCCCTGTTCGTGTCCATAACCAACCAAGTGGGCACTAAGATACCTTCCACAAGGCAAGTTTTTCTGATCGAATGTGGTGCGATGTGCTGTTGAGTACAGAACTAGGTAGTTGCAGGTGATGGGTGCATGAAATTCTCGATCTCAAAATTCTTATCCAAAGAAGGTTTTCTTATTCTATTGCCCGCCCTGGTGGTGACCGCGCTTGGCTTTTGGGTTGCTGCCCAATTCATCAAGCCCGCGCCGCCATCGAACATCACGATCGCAACCGGCAGTGAGCAGGGCGCCTACCACCGCTTTGCCAAGCAGTATGCCTTAGAACTTGCCAAGGCTGGCATTACGCTCCGGCTCAAATCAACGGCGGGGTCGGTTGAAAATATTGCGCTGCTGAGACAGGCGGAGTCTGGTGTTGACCTGGCCCTTGTCCAAGGCGGTGTTGCAACGGCTGACACAGTAAAGGGCATCGTCTCACTGGGCCGAATGTTTATGGAGCCAGTTTGGGTTTTTTATCGCAGCACAGACGAGATCAAGCGTCTTTCAGCTCTAAAGGGGTTGAAGATTGCCATTGGTGGGCAAGGTAGTGGTACGCGTCAGCTCTCCTTGGCTTTGCTCAAACCAAATGGCATCAATGCTACAACCGCTGATTTTCAGGATGTTGGCGGCGCTAAAGCGGCGAGGTGCGTAAAATCTGGCGCATGCGATGCCGCTTTCCTTGTCGCCTCGCCCAAATCCAAAACGGTGCAGGGCCTGTTGCGGGATGACAGTGTCAGTCTGATGAGCTTTGCTCAGGGCGAAGCGATGACGCGCATTTTTCCGTTTCTCGCACGTGTTGATTTGCCTGAGGGCGTGATCGACTTTGTGCGCAATATTCCGACGAACGATAAAACTCTGGTCGCTGCGCAAGCCGGTCTTGTGGCGCGAGACGACATCCACCCCGCGATTGTTGGTTTGTTGGTGAATGCCGCCAAGCGGATTCATAAAAAGGGTGGCCTGTTTCAGAAAGCTGGGGAGTATCCCAAGCGGACTGATCCAGAATTCCCACTCTCAGATGCGGCCGAAATCGCCTACAATTCAGGGGTTCCGTTCCTGCAGCGCCTGCTGCCATTCTGGCTGGCGATCTTTATTGAGCGCATGATCGTGCTGATTGTGCCGATTGCCACCATTTTGCTGCCGCTGATTAAGATTGGGCCATGGCTCTATGAATGGCGGGTCCGGCGGCGGTTGCTTTACTGGTACGGCCAACTCAAAGACCTGGAGCATCGAATTGCCATTGATACGGCCCGTGAGAGACTTGCGGAGTACCAGAAAGAGATCGAAGAGATTAGTGAATCAGTGCGGGTCATCCCGGTGCCGTTGACTTTCTCAGACCGCTTTTATGAGCTTCAGGCAGCTGTTGATCTGGTTCGACAACGCCTCGGTCTCAAAAATTGACGTTTTACCGCGCCTAAGCACAGTTTACGGCGGCCTCAGGGCCCGCTAGAACTCGCCACCAACCATTTTTTCAATCATCAACAACAAGGGCTGTGCGGGGAAATGTTCAAGAAAATTCTCATTGCAAATCGGGGCGAGATTGCGTGCCGCGTAATCAAGACTGCGAAAGCCATGGGGATCAAGACTGTGGCCGTCTATTCCGATGCCGACCGCGATGCCTTGCATGTTGAAATGGCTGATGAGGCGGTCCATATTGGCCCGCCAGCGGCAGTTGAAAGTTACTTGCTTGCAGACAAGATTATTGACGCGTGCAGGCAGACGGGTGCCGAAGCCGTTCACCCTGGCTATGGGTTTTTGTCAGAACGTGAGTCATTCTGTGCGGATTTGAAGAACGCCGGCATTGTTTTTATCGGCCCCAACCCCAAAGCCATTGCGGCGATGGGTGATAAGATTGAATCCAAAAAAGCTGCGGCCAAAGCCAAGGTCTCGACCGTCCCAGGCCATCTTGGCGAAATCTCCGATGCCAAGCACGCAGTCAAGATTGCCGGTGAGATCGGCTATCCGGTGATGATCAAAGCCTCTGCTGGTGGTGGTGGTAAGGGGATGCGCGTCGCCCACAGTGTGGCTGAATGCGAAGAGGGCTTCGAACTTGCCCGCTCAGAGGCCAAGTCATCGTTTGGTGATGATCGCATCTTTATTGAAAAGTTTATCGTCAATCCACGTCACATCGAAATTCAGGTGATGGGCGATAAGCATGGCAATATCATTTACCTTGGCGAACGTGAGTGCTCTATCCAGCGGCGCAACCAAAAGGTCATTGAAGAAGCTCCTTCACCTCTGCTTGATGAAAAAACGCGTAAGGTAATGGGTGAACAAGCCGTCGCACTCGCCAAGGCAGTTGATTATGATAGCGCTGGAACGGTTGAATTTGTAGCCGGGCAGGACCGCTCGTTTTACTTCCTTGAGATGAATACGCGCTTGCAGGTGGAGCATCCTGTCACCGAGCTAGTGACCGGTATCGACCTCGTCGAGCAGATGATCCGAGTAGCCGCAGGTGAAAAGATGACCATCAAGCAATCGGATGTGAAACTCGATGGTTGGGCGGTGGAAAGCCGCATTTATGCCGAAGACCCGTATCGCAATTTCCTGCCTTCAATTGGCCGCCTTGTGCGCTACCGCCCACCTGAAGAAGGTAGGAAAGATGGCGTGACCGTTCGCAACGACACCGGCGTTTTCGAGGGTGGTGAGATTTCGATGTACTACGATCCGATGATTGCCAAGCTGGTGACACACGCGGCAAACCGCGAACAGGCGATAGATGCGCAGGCTGAGGCCTTGGACGCGTTTCTGATTGACGGCATTCAACACAACATTCCGTTCCTGGCGGCCTTGATGCAGCATCCCCGTTGGCGCTCTGGCGAGTTGTCGACCGGATTTATCGCAGAAGAATACCCAGACGGCTTCCTGGCACGCGAACCTGAAGGGGAAGAAGCGCGTATTCTGGCCGCAGTCGCCGCCTCTATGGATCACCTGCACAATGCGCGTCGTCGTGAGATCACGCAGCAAATGGAAGGTTCAAGCGTGGCTTTCGCCAAGCGCAGGGTGACGCAGATCGGTAATAACAGCCTCCATATTGAAGTTCTGGGTCAAAACCCTGAAGCCTTCGAAATCCGCTTTCTGAACGATGATGGCAGCACGAATGGCAAATCTATTGCGGTGACATCAAGTTGGTGGCCAGGCCAATCCGTGTGGCAAGGTACATTTGACGGCAAGCCTGTCAGCGTCTTGGTGCGTCCTGTTTTGAACGGTGTATCACTGTCCTATCGCGGTATTCAGGCACCGGTTTATGTCTATACCGAGCGTGAAGCAGAACTTGCAGCATTGATGCCGGAAAAAATCGCGGCGGACATGAGCAAATACCTGCTTTGTCCAATGCCAGGTCTTGTTAAAGACATTCACGTATCTGTTGGTCAAAGCGTGCAAGCTGGAGATAGTTTGGCCGTTGTTGAAGCTATGAAGATGGAAAACATCTTGCGCGCAGAGCGCGATGGCATCGTAGAGACGGTCAACGCCAAACCAGGTGATAGCTTGGCTGTCGATGAAGTTATCCTTGAATTTGAATAGTTTGCGCGCGACTAACGCGGCTCAAACCTTACACTCCTACGTTGCGTAACGCCTTGGTGCGGGCATATCTAGCACCTTGGCGAACAAAGCAACGCGCGCATATGCGTGCGCTGTTCACGCACTGCAACAAATTGCAATGTTGTGCCCTTAGCGCGTCCTTGTCGTTAGATTGGTGGCAGGTAAATCAATCTATTTTATGAAATTCATCGGCGTCAAAATGGGCGCGTTGTAATCTGCACATGAACACCAAACATGCACCAATGTTGTCTGCAATTTTACAAAATTTGACATCAAACATGTCGATGATTACGGCGCGCACATGTTGCAAAATATGAGTGCGATTTGCAACTTTCACACAAAGTGTTTAAACACTGCATCATCACATGCCATCCGACATGTGAAGTATTGCTCGTCTTTGATGACAGCAAGAGTAAGAGAGGATGGAAACATGGCGGTGAAATCGAAAGCACGACGCCCAACAAAAAGAAAAACAAAGGCGCGTGCAAAAACCAAAGTGAAAGCCAAACGGCGCACAACGGTCAAAGCAAAGGCCAAGCGCAAAACGACCACCAAGCGTAAGGCTGTATCGAAGCGTAAAGTGGGAACAAAGGTCAAAGCCAAAACAAAAACACGCCGTAAGGTGAAGGCAAAACCAAGAACCAAAGCTAAAGCCAAGCGCAAGACGACGAAGCGCAAAACAAAGGCCAAAACAAAGGTCCGGCGCGCGCCCGCAAAGCGTAAAGCAACGTCTAAGCGCAAGACGACAGCGCGGAAAACCAAGGTCAAGCGCAAGTCTGCGGCGCCTAAAACCACAGGCCGCAAAACAGCCAAGCGCAAGGCTGTAAAGCGGAAAACGGCGCGTCGGCGCTAATTCAGCAGCAAAAGAAGCTTGAAACACAATGCTTGTCGGGGCCATCGCAATTCGTCTGCGATGGCCCCGACGGTTTTTTGGTTTGACGCGTGCGGCTATGATCGTGCCCGCATGAAGCGCCGTCATCGGCCGTGATCAGTGGTGATCTATTACACCGTGGCATGGGCTTACCAGCTCGAACGGTTGCTTGGGCAAGCGCGCATTGTTTCTTCGAAGGTCGATTTCAGCGTCTCATCAACCTCGTCCCTTGTCACCGTGACGCCAAGTGTAGCAAGGCTGGTTGGTCGATCTCCATCGCCACCACAGGCAACGATACCTGAAAAGTGCTCGAGGTTAGGCGCTACATTGAGCGCTAAACCGTGCAAAGCTATGCCACGCCGCACGCGCACCCCAATTGATGCAATCTTTCGAGGCACCTGGTCCGATTTCCCGGGGGCCTGGACCCATACGCCAATTTGCCCCGCGCCGCGTTGGCCTGAAACACCCAGTGTGGCAAGTGCTGCAATCACCCAATCTTCAAGCGCGTGGACCAAGGCTCTGACATCACCACCAAATCTTTGCCGCACATCCAGTGCAAGATAGACAACGCGTTGTCCGGGCCCGTGATAGGTGTACTCCCCTCCACGACCAGAGGTGAATACCGGAAATCTGTCTGGCACCAGTAAGTGCTTGCGTTTGGCGCTGGTGCCTGCGGTATAGAGCGCTGGGTGTTCGAGCAACCAGACGTGTTCCAACGTCTGTCCAGTGCCCACCTGATCACTCCACTTGTGCATCTGGGTGATGGCCTCGGGATAAGCGACGGGGCGTCGACTTACCCGCCACGCCACCCGTACTGGGGGCGCTGCGTCAGTCGGAGCGCAACTTGAATAAGCGGGTGCGGATTGGTTCGCCATAGCGATCTGTTAGCATATCTTGCCCGCACAAGGTTTTTCTGCGCGGTGTCATCGGGGGTTTTCTGGTCGGCTAAGGCCCGGTACAGTGCTCAAAACCAAGCTCTGGTGAAAAGACGAGGCACCGCTCTTGCCATCTGGGTTGGCCTCTGTTAGTCGGAGCCTCCCTTCTTAGGGCCAACCCCGGCACACCAGAATTTGTGCCGCTGAAGCATCCAGGAAGGCCCTGCGGTTGAGTTGCGGTCGTGGCGGAATTGGTAGACGCGTCACCTTGAGGTGGTGGTGGGAGAAATCCCGTGGAGGTTCAAGTCCTCTCGTCCGCACCAGCAGGGAACAGATTTTTTTCCATTATGCCCAAAAATCCCCCGTCTAATACCTCTGTGCTGCCACCGATCAAGCGGATCCTTGATGAGTACGGTCGCCAGCATTGGCCGCAATACGCCTTGGCATTGGTATTCATGGTGGTGGTGGCGATCTGCACGTCGTTGTCGGCCTGGCTGATGAAAGACCTCACCAATTCGATCTTTGTCGATAAGGATCGCTCCCAGGTGCTGTTCTTTCCGGCATTAATCTCAGCCATCTTCATTACCAAGGGTATTTTTTCCTATCTGCAAGAGGTCACGCTGGCCAAAGTTGGCATGCGGATTACAGCTGACTTGCAAAGCCGCATCTACAATCATTTTCTGGCAATGGATTTGCAGTTTTTTCGGCGCTGGTCATCAGGCGATTTGGTGGCCCGTTTCAATCAAGGTGCAACCAATGCCCGCCAGCTCATCCAGTTGGTTGCTGTCAGTCTGGGTCGCGATTTGCTGACGGTTATCGGTTTGTGCGCGGTGATGGTCTTTCAAGATCCAATTATGTTCTTGATTGTTCTGGTAACCGCGCCAATTGCAGCCTTTGCATTAAAGCAACTTTCAAAGCGGGCAAAGAAGGCCTCGCAAGTCACCACAGATATTTTAGGCACCGTGGTCTCATTATCTCGAGAGACCGCGCAGGGCGCCAAAATGATCAAGTCGTTCCAGCTTGAGAACTTGATGCGTAAGAAGATGGGATCTGCAATTTCTATCACCGAGCAGGCTGCGGTCAAGCTGGTGAAAGTGCGCGCGGCCGTTGCTCCTTTGTCTGAAATTCTCGCAGGTTTTGCGATTGCAGGCGTTATTCTTTACGGGGTCATGCGCGCTGATTCCGACCCTGAAATGATAGGTCGCTTCTTTTCCTTCATCACAGCGTTGTTGCTTGCTGGGGAACCACTAAGACGTCTGTCGCGCCTTCATGTTGATTTGGCAACGGCAGCGATACCGGTAACGATGATGTATGAGTTACTTGATGAACCTGAAGATGCCCACGAGCATGCCGTGCGCCCACCCCTCAAAGTGACCGCTGGTGAAATCGCATTTGAAGACGTGCGGTTTCAGTATCAAAACGGCCCAGAGGTTTTAAAAGGCATTGATGTCACGTTCGAGGGTCAAAAAACCACCGCGCTTGTCGGCCCATCTGGTGGTGGCAAGACGACGATTTTAGGCTTGGTCCAAGGGCTCTATCGCCCGTCAGCAGGCCACATCAAGATTGATGGCTCAAACCTTGAGGCGGTGTCACTCGCTTCGCTCAGGTCGCAGGTCGCCTTTCTCGATCAAGAAGCCTTTTTGTTTGAAGGTACGATTGCCGAAAATATTCGTGGTGGTGATGACAGCAATGGTGAAGACGTCTTGATTGCTGCCTCCAAAGCGGCCAATGCCCATGAATTTATTGTGCGCACGCTGCACGGCTATGACAGTGAGATAAATGAATTGGCTGCAAACTTCTCCGGTGGCCAGAAGCAGCGTCTCGCGGTTGCTCGGGCTTTTTTTAAGGACGCACCAATTTTACTGCTCGATGAGCCAACGTCGGCGCTCGATAGTGAATCAGAACAGATTCTGCAAAGCTCGATCCGTAACTTATCTCAAGGGCGCACAACGGTTTTGATCGCGCACCGCCTGTCGACTGCACAACATGCAGATCGGATTTATGTCATTGAGGATGGTGTCGCGGTTGAAGCGGGCACCCATAGTGAGTTGGTCGCTCAAAATGGTCGCTATGCTGAACTCTACCGCCTGCAATTTGCGGTCGATGATAGTCAGGACAATGGCTAAGTCCGCCTAGATCAACCTGCGAAAAGTTGGGTTCGGTTTTGAGCAGATAAGTTGATCGCCAGCCTTGGGATTAGAGTCTTGAGATAGAGCCCATGAGATAGAGCGTCGCGCAAATAGTTTCAGCGTGCACAACAAAAGGCGCAAGGAGCTAGCGCGCTTGCGCATTATTTGGACTCATGGGACACCCAAGTCCGCTCGAATATGATTCACCTATTTTAGGAGGTGGATCATGGCCAAACCTTATTCTGAAGACCTTCATAAACGTGTGATTGATCGCATTGAACGCGGGGAGTCGTGCCGGGCAGCGGCAAGCAAACTTGATGTCAGCGCCAGCTTTTCGATCAAGCTCATGGCGCGGCACACTCAGACGGGCTCAATTGAACCATCGCGGATGGGCCGGCCGCCTGGAACTGGCAAACTGGCCGCGTATCGAGACTTTCTGATCAAACAAGTCGAAGCAAAACCCGACATCACAATGCCGGAACTGGCCGCCAAATTGTTGGCTGTCCATGGTGTGAAAGCTGAAGCGTCAAGGCTGTCTCGTTTTTTATGTCGCGCTGGTTTTAGTTATAAAAAAAACGCTGATCGCATCAGAACGCCAACGCAGCGACGTCTCAAGAAAACGGCGTGGTTGGATTAACGCGCGCCAACCGATCATGCGCCAGATGGCGCACCGGCTGGTGTTCATTGACGAAACCTCGACCAACACAACGTTTACCCGGCTGCAAGGGCGTGCGCTGAAAGGTGAGCGGCTGCCGGGTGCGGCACCGCACGGGGGTTTGGACCAACCAGACGTTCATTGCCGGTCTGAGGTGTTCGGGCTTGACGGCACCATGGATCATTCCAGGTGCGATGCACCGCAGTGCCTTTGATCTCCATATCGAAACGCAACTCGCTCCGACGCTGGCACGCGGCGATGTCGTCATTTTCGACAATCTCAAGGCGCACGACTCTGTCAACGCCAAAGCCGCACTTGCCGAACGCGGGGCTTGGTTCTTGTTCCTGCCGCCTTACGCTCCCGATCTCAACCCCATCGAAATGGCGTTTACTAAACTCAAAGCTATCTTGAAGAAAAGCAGCAGCGCGAACATAGCAGGACCTTTGGCATGCCGCCGGCGACATCTGCAAATTGTTCCCCCCGCGAGAATGCTGGAACTTCTTTAAACACGCAGGCTATGTGCATAACTAAAAGGCGCGATGCTTTAGAACCAAAACGTTGGCGATGGCGGCGGTGGTCGATAGCGGCGGCGTGGTCTACGCCGTCGGCGATAGGTGCGCCGCTTCTTGGATATCTTTTTCCTAGAAAGGCCTCTGTGGTGTCTGTCGGAGATCACGCGCGACGTGCCTTTATGGAGACGTTTTGATTTTGTCTTGCGCTCACGTGCGGGCGGCACGAGTTTGGTCACGTTAAGCGTTTTACCGTTGATCACCGCATCCGGATTTTTGGGTGCTACGGCACCATAGAACGGTACCAGGTTTTGTTTTCCGCTCTTTTTCTTGGCCAGTGTTCTGGCAAGAATGGCTTTGAGATTGTCGTCATATTTGGTGATGCGCATAAGCGGTTGGGCAGAGCGAAGATGCACCACCTTGTAACCATTTTTCTTCAAGCGTCGCAGGATATTGGGCAGCGCTTTTGCGGTGGCTGGCTTGATGTCATGAAATAGCATGATGCCGCGGCCGCGCTTGTTAAGCTGGGCCATGGTGTAGTGTTCAAGCCGAGTGGGGCTGCCGATGTAGCTGTCATTGGAAACGACGTCGACAGTGAACGTTGCGACGCCACGAGCCTGCAGATGCTTGAGCATGGGATCGGAATCGCTGAGGCCAGGGAAGCGAAAGAAAGGTGCAATGGGCTGCCCGGCAGCGAGTGCAACAGCGGAGAACCCGCGCTCGATTTGCGCCGTTGCTTTTTCGATACTGAAACGGCGCATGTTAAGCGGGTGGGACCAGGTGTGCGACCCTAGTGTGTGGCCACGGCGCAAGACATCCTTGACGGTATCCGGATACGCTAAAGCCATCTCGCCGATCGAGAAAAATGTTGCCTTGGTGCAGAACGCGTCGAGCGTGTCGAGAATGGATTTGGTCACCCACGATATGGGGCCGTCGTCAAACGTCAGCACGACTTCATTGCGCCTGAGGATATCATCTTCTTTTTTGTATTTGGAAATGGCCCCATAAAGCGGGCCATTTGAGGCATCGACCTCAATGATCCGTGACACACCAAGCCCGGCACCGGGCGTATCGCAGGACCGTACTTTTTTTGCCAGCGCCCTATCCGCCGTCGCAATCATCACCAAGCAGATGCAATTTAATAAGAGGCTGATCTGGGTCAGTCGTGATGTCTGGTGAACTAAATTTTGTGTGGTCGTGCGAGGCGGCATGGTCTCATCCAAATAAAGGCTTTGGTGGACCTTGAGAGATTTGGGGCGGTTCGACAACTGCGTGAACGGATTTTTATTAAAATAAGCTCCGCTGCGCCTGCAAAATGTGCCCGTGAGCCACATTTTCGGTGTTCAGAATGGTGCTGCGGGGACGCGGTTAACGGCCAAACGGGCTCATTTGCCAGCGCTGCTCATAGTCCGTTTTGGGAGGCGTTGGCTTGGGCTTGTTTCGTTTTGTCGTTTTTGGTCGATGGCGTGCCGGACTCTTGTTCTTGACCCACGGCAGCTCTTCATTTTTGTCGGCTGCGTTTGGCCAGGTGATGGCACGATCTGCAAGCGGATTGGCTTTTTTGGCATTGGCTTTGTGCTTTACCCGCTTCGCAGCAATCGCATCATAGCGTGGCACTGTTTTAGAAGTGTCTTTCGGAACCATATGAACGACTTTATACCCGCGTTTTTTAAGTTGGGTCAGGAGCCCATTCAATCCGGTTGCCGTTGATTTTTGAATGTCATGAAAAAGGATAATGCCTTTGCCTTTTTTCTTTAACCTGACCAGCACACGCTGTGCCATGACGGTTCCGGACCGTGTGCTGAAATCTCGTGAATCAACATCAATGCCGAAGATGCCTTGCCCACGGCTGCGCAAATATTTTTGCGAGCGGTTCGGGTCCGACAGGTAGGGAAAGCGAAAAAATGGTGCGACGGGTTTGCCAAGGGCTGCCGCAACTGCACTCATGCCAAGCTCGATTTCGCGCTGTGCGCCTGCCTGGCTAAGGTTGCGTTGCTTCTTGTGGGACCAGGTGTGTGTGCCAATGGTATGCCCGCGTCGATCAATCTCCTGCAGCATGGCAGGGTCGGCGACGGCCATCCGGCCAACCGAAAAGAACGTTGCCTTAGCGCAATGACGGTCGAGAATGTCAAGGATGGGCTTAGTGTAGCGGCGCAACGGCCCGTCATCAAAGGTCAGAACGACTTCGCCATCCTCAAGGAACACATTCTCTTCATACTGTTCGCCAAAGCGGGGACCGGCGGTGGTGTCGATTTCAACCACACGCGACATGCCAAGCACGTCAGTACGTTCTAAGCAATTTGTGGGGGCACTTGTTGTTGATGTGACCGGCAATTGAGCAAGGGCACTGTCTTGCCAAGACAGAACCGCAGCCAGGGTCAGCAGCAACCCTTTGGTTCCGGAGAGAATTATTTTGGTCGTTCGCATAGCGGTGACGGATATAGCCTATAAAGTTGTGCTCACGGGTCAATGGCGCTTGTCATCAAGGCGACACTTAATTCTATCACGTGGGGGTTCGCGTAATTGTGGCAATACCGCACCACAGGGCGTGCGGCAAATGTGGTTTTGTAATAGATGCCACTGGCGGGCATCCACAAGGTGGCCAGATGGCGCTGACTAGATCGAGGCGCCTTGGCCTCTGCGCTATCGTATCAGTGTCGGGCAATGGAAAAATTGCTGTTGCAAGTCTGCAAATGATGGGGCAAGCAGCAACTCAAAGCAGTGCGATTCTGAACGCCAATTTTTATTGGTAGGGGTGATGCAAATTTATGACCGAACCTGTGGTCAAAAACCCAGTTGAGGTGCCAACGGGTGAAAGGCAGTCGTTTAATTCAACGGCGTGCGTGCGTGCGGTCACCGCTGCCCTCGATAAAGATGATATTCAATCAGCAGCAGCGCTCGTGCGCGGTCTCAATTCGCCTGACTTTGCCGACGTCCTTGAATTGCTCGATCCTGAAGACCGCGCACCGCTCATTCAGGCCGTAGGCCAATCGCTCGACTTTGATGTTTTGTCGGAGCTAGACGAGACCGTTCGTGACCAGGTTTCCGAAGAGCTCCCCAACGACTTTCTCGCCAAGGCTGTCACAGAACTCGACAGTGATGATGCGGCTTATCTTCTGGAAAATCTGGAGGAGAGTGACCGGGAAGAAATTCTAGAGCAGGTGTCGTCAAGTGATCGCGTCGCACTGCAACGCAACCTTGAATACCCTGAAGAAACCGCTGGCCGTTTGATGCTCTCCGATTTTGTCGCTGTGGCACCATTTTGGACGGTGGGGCATGTAATCGATTACATGCGCGAAACTGAGGATCTGCCACATGCGTTTTCAGAAATTTTTGTGGTGGACCCGAAGCACCGCATGGTGGGTGCATTATCGTTGTCGCGCCTTTTGCGCACGCAACGCGATGTTAAAGTCGAAGACATTATGGATCCTGACCTTCATACCGTGAAGGCGACAGAAGATCAGGAAGAGGTTGCCCGCGAATTCCAACGCCATGACTTGATGTCCGCGCCTGTTGTTGATGACAGCAACCGTCTGGTTGGCGTTGTCACGGTGGATGATGTCGTTGATGTTATCCAGGACGAAGCGGAAGAGGACATGAAGGCGCTCGCCGGTATCGGTGATGAAACCCTCGCCGATAGTGTTGCTGAGACCTTAAAGAGCCGGGCGCCGTGGCTGGTCGTCAATTTGTTGACTGCGATACTGGCGTCGTGGGTGATCAAGTTATTTGACGCAACGATTGAGCAGATGGTGGCGTTGGCGGTGTTGATGCCCATTGTCGCCTCGATGGGTGGCAATGCCGGCACGCAAACCATGACTGTGACCGTCAGGGCGCTTGCTACCAACAAGATTGGTCGCGTCAACGCCCCACGGATTGTGACCAGAGAAGCGCTGGTTGGCCTTGCCAACGGCTTTATCTTTGCGCTCATTATGTCAACGGTGGTTTATATCTGGTTTGGATCAGATACTCTTGGTCTGGTGATTGCCGCCGCCATGGTAATCAACATGATCGCGGCAGCTATTGCCGGCATCCTCATTCCACTTGCCATGGACTGGCTTGGTTTCGACCCTGCGCCTGCCTCCGGTGTGTTTGTCACAACGGTGACCGATGTCGTCGGATTTTTCGCTTTCCTGGGTCTCGCCGCTTTGTTCTTACTTTAACTCGTCGGTACATCGAGCTTGCGGGTGAGGTTTTCAAACTCGCGGCGTAATTCTTCATTTTTGAAAATCTGATCAAAGGTTGGCGCTTCTAGTTTCTGGATCGCTTCAAACGAGGCGGCGCTGTCGCGCATCAACTGACGAAGCTGAAAACTCGCTTCAACCGTTTCATAGGTGTTGTCTGCAATGTTGAGGTCATGGGTGGCGCGCCTACGGGCATTGGCAATTTGTTCGCGCTGTTGGCGTAGATACTGTTTGTAGCCTTCTGCAGCCTGTTCAGCCAGTTTTTGGCTCTCGCGGTTGGCGTGGAGTGCGCGCTTTTGGTCCGGCCTGTTGTTGGCGCGCAGAAGGCGCTGGGTGCGGACTTTGGCTTTTCGAATATCCTTCAAAATGGCATCAAGGCGCGGCAAATAGTGGGTGTCTATTTTTTCAATCGTTGAATTCTGCGCGTGTACCAACATGGCAAACAGCGCTGCATGCATGGCAAAATACTTGCGTGAGGCATTAATGTTCTCACCAGCCGCGGTCATCAGTTTACCGAGTTGGCCGTCAATCAGCTTGGCGGCATTAAACGTTGCGACAAGACGCACTAGGTCGGAGGAAAGAACACTGTCGAGCAGAAGATCAACCTGATCTTTCTCAAGAGTGATGCCGGCTTTTTGAAGCGCATCATGAATTTCAATTTTCGCCGTCTCAATTTCTGCTCGTGCCTCGGTGATGCGTTTTTTGCTGGTGTCGATATCCTCCTGCAGACTGTTGACCGTGTCGGTCAAAACGCCGGGTAACATCGCGTCGCGCGGGGCGGTGATCTGTTTTTCCTTAAGCGTGACGATGTTGTCTTCTGTTTCGCGGATATTCTTACGCAACCCTTCAATTTTTTTCTGCACCTCAACAACGGGCACATCGGTGACGATACCAAGCGCTGAGTCTAGAAGGTTGCGAATTTTTTCTTGACGGTCTTCGCGTGTCTCGGTCCAAAGCGGTGTCAGAATAAAGTCATCATTACCGGGAAGCTTACGCGCCTCAGAGCGCTCTGAGGCGGTATCCTTCAAAATTGCATCAACAGCCGACATCAGGCGACGGGCTTGCTCATAGGCTGGATCGCCCGCACGCGGGTCTTGTCCTGTTGTAGGAGAGTTCGGTGTGACTTGGGCTGCCTTGGCAGGCGATACGCCGACACGGGTCAGAAGGTCAGAGATGCTGTCGCGATATGCGGTTTGAGCAACCGCTGATGTGCCGAAAAGTGGTGCGCACACAAAAAGACCCGTCAGTGCGCACGCAAGCCCGGTATGTATCACCAAGTTGTTGGGTCTTGTGGTCATTGTTGCCCTCCTCTCGGGAGCTTGCACAAACACCGAAAAATTCGGCGAATCCGTGGTGCTCAGTGGAATTTATCGCGCTTTAGGCCCGTGTTGCGGCATTCTGTACGCCGGTGAGGACCAAGGGCGTGATTTGGCGCACATCATCCAGAACCAACATATGGGTCATGTTTTCTGAAATACGAGTGTGGCCAGCGGCAAATCGCGGCGGCTCAAAGGGCTTTTCAAGTGGCAGGTGCGAAAGAGCGAGACCCAGACGCAGGTCTTTTGCGGACACGACAAGCAGTCCGAACGGCGTATCACCGGTCGCCAAAACCAGCGCGGATTTGAGTGCTGAGACTTTCACATCGGGTACGACGGATTTTATTTCTGCCAACACATGTTGAGCGAGCGGACGCAGGCCTTTGGCGCGGGTAAGGGTTTGGTCAATCTCATTAATGTCTTGGGAGGCTTTGGCTGAGTTTGTGCGTGCAGCTGGTTTTGAGCTGACGACGCGCAGGATTGGTTTCTGCTTTGGTGTGGCATTAGGTTTGGCATCATCCTTCTCAGTCGTGTGTTTCGACGTTGTGGAGTCTGACGCAGTTAGAGATGCTGCCAATCTCGTCGGTGGTTCCTCGTTGATGGTTGGCGCACCAAATGACTTGCCTGCATAAATAGGTTGCCCGCCGTTATGATGAATGCGTTCCAGCCAAGAGGCGCGTGAAAAGGTGAAGCCATGCTGGCGCAGCCAATCAATAATGTCGTTGCGTTCTTCGAGCATCTCAGCGCCAATCAAGGCGAGCCACTCGTCGAGAGAGTGGCCAGTATCTACCTTGAGGGCATCCAGGAAGGCGCGTTCCTTTGTAGCATAATCAGTTGACATTAGGGCAGGCCTCAAATCCAGCGCCGGGTTTTGGCTCTATAGTCGCGATAAGCATCCCCAAAGCGCGCTTCTAGATGCGCCTCTTCGGGCAGTATGGCGAGCCACGTCACGGCGAGGGCGAACACCACGCCAAAAATAACAAACCATATATTTTTGGTCATTTCCGCAAGGCCAAAGAAAACAAACACGTCGCCCAGGTAAATCGGATTGCGCAGGACTTGAAATGGTCCCGTCGTTACCAACGTTGTGCTCGCTTCGTGTGGTAGGAAGGTGGTGTCATGACGTTTAAGCGATGCAATGCCCCACGCAACTAAGACAACACCAATCACACCAAAACCGTAGCCAACAAACCGTGCCGGGCCATCATCAAGCCCTGGCCACTGTAACGGTGTAAAGCGGTTCAACGCCCAGGCAGCGACAGCGCACAAAATGAGTATGAGCGGGGGCCAGGGCAGGGTAGACGGGCGATCAGCAGACATGGCGTTCAAAGGGGAATCCAATGAGAGGATGATTGTGCGAAGCATTTGCGGGATGACAAAAGCTCGTGCAGATTGTGAGCCAATTTGGCGGTGGCGGAAAGGGTGGTGCTGAAACTTTCCACTATCGCCCCACTATCACCGCGTGCTGAGGCCGGAGAATGGGACTAGAGACATGGAGTGGGCCCAGTGACCGGGCCCGGGCTTGGCTAGTGTTGGAAAAAATCTTTGGTCAATACGTTCTCAAAGTCGTATTGGGCGCGCAAACCGGGACTAGGCTACGACTAGGCTACGACTAGGCTACGACTAGGCCACGACTAGGCCACGACTAGGCCACGACTAGGGGTGTATTGGTGCGGTCGGGGTTTGGACCCCATTGATCTCTGCTGAGGGAATCTATGGTTGAGCTGGACACGGCCGCAAAGGGCCAAGGACAAGCCGTTTACACACCTCTTGTTCTCAAGAGCTATGACCTTTGGGTGCTTGGCCTTTGCAACCATCTCTTGTGGCGCTGTCCAACGGTAAAATTGCGGGCGCTCTATAATCGCAATGTGACCAGTAACCACCTCGATGTCGGTGTGGGTACGGGATATTTCTTGAAGCATGCCCGTTGGCCTAACCTTGAGCCAAGTATCACGTTGTTGGACCTCAACCCAAATTCCCTGCACGCTGCAGCACGGCGCATCGCCGACCTTAGTCCCAAAACAGTTCAAGCAGATGTCTTACAGCCCTTACCCGCGCTTGGTCCGTTTCAGTCCGTTGGCATGTGCTATCTTTTGCATTGCTTGCCAGGCACAATGGCACAAAAAGCAGTTCTTTTTGATCATCTCTCGGACGTCATGGTGGCGGGTGGAGTGATCTTTGGAGCGACGATCCTACAAGGCGATGCGCCACGTTCCAGGTCTGCACAAAAGTTGATGGACATCTATAACCAACGCGGAATTTTCTCGAATACACATGATGATGTGGAGGCTTTGCAGCGTGCTCTAGACTCTCGGTTTGGTGGCGTAAAAATTGAAACCTCTGGCTGTGTTGCCTTGTTTGAGGCAACGAAACAGTGAGTTTGCATAACCGCATTGGCCGCAACGATAATACCACACAGATTTTTGCCTGAGTTCAGCCTAACGATCGCCTGGTTTTTGGGACCTTTACCGGGTTGGCTCATGTTCGAGGACTTGACTCTGTTGTATCCAAGGTCTCTTTTCACGCCTGTGCTGGGACTGGAGGGGCCCCTTGGGTTTCACTGGCTGAAGAATTCGCAAAAAAAGAATTCTGCTGCCGTGTGTTGGTTGTTTTTTTGAGGTCTATAGCAGCGGCTTTTAAGGTCGGTATCTGCCAAGCTCTTGGAAACATCCCGGCAAGAAATAATGTACGTTTGAAATGAAGGAAAATTCCAATGAAACGAGTTTTGTCCGTTGTATGTGTGGCGTTTTTGGCTGTGTTCTCGATTACAGCATCTGCAAACGCGCGCGATTGTAAATCTGATGTTATCGAGGGGGTGGGCGAACCTGCGGCAACACAGATCATTGCATATCCGAGTTCATTGTTTGCATGGCGTCGTGCTGTTCGCAATTCGCACGGTGCAGAATGGAATTCCTGGCGCTATGCGCAGGATCGCGACATTGATTGCCAGCGCATAGATGGCAAATGGCAATGCACCCGCAAAGCACGCCCTTGTCAGGACACGCTGAGTACAGTTGTTCAGGGTGAAAAGGTCACTAAGAAAAAAGAATGTAAGTCTGACCCTATAAGCTCATATGGACGCCGTGAAAAATCTGAAGATAAAGCGTCTGAACAGGCTGTTTGGGGTTGGCGCATTGATGTGCGTCGCAAATATGGCCATGATTGGTCGAAGTGGGATAACGCTTCTGATCGTGATGTTGACTGCCGCAAGCGTGGCAGCCGCTTCCAGTGTGTCGCAATTGGTGTTGCCTGCCTGCCAGCAGAATAATTCTGCGCTATGACATTGAGCGTCCCTGTTGGATGGCGCTACCAAAAAGATGTGCAAAGCCCTGCTAACGAAGACCGTTAGTGGGGCTTTGTTTTTTTGCGATTTACCCTTGGAGAGAACGGACGCTTTGTGCAGTCCTCGTGCTGCATTGATGCGTTTTATGGCTCAGCTTTCTTGGTTCAGTCTTGATGGATCTGCGGGGGTGGATTTAGCCCGGCACAGAGGCGGCCAGCTCTTTCTGCAAATCAAAAGTTTTGCAATCCTGGCTTTTGAGGTGACTGTTGTAGGCATAAAGTCGTGCGGTTTCTCTGGCGGTCTCTGCCCTTGGATCAGTGCCGTACGTTGTGCCTCCAAAAATTCCTGCCGCTGTCGTTTGCATGCCCCGTGAAAGGCCAGTGCTCGCAGGCATTTTATGTTCAGATTGCAGTTGAAGAAGCGCTACCTTCATGCGCCCACGCATAACATTGCAATCAAGCGCACGCTCTTCACTGGTGAGTGTGTAGCTCGAAGGTGCTCCGGTGTGCTTGGTAGAGGCCGGTCCGTCGAGGGGCTTAAGGGCTGGGCTGGATTGGCTGGTGCATCCTGCGCACGCCACCATGGTCACAAACACAAGGACAAGCCGTGTTGGGCCAAGCCAACCGACGTGTTGGGCCGCGTGCGTTGCGCAGCTGTGTGTGATTTGGCGCCAAACCCGCATTGGTCTTTCTAGGTCCCGTCTTCAGGTGAATCATCAGATGGTCAGCATACGCCACTGAGATTTGGGAAAAAAGGCTCGAGTTGGAACTATTTCATGGCCATTTTGGGCTCATAATCAGGCTTGCGCGGTGGTGAATTTACATATTGGTCTTCACTGGCGGTGGATATCGTTTGAGTGGCTTTTGCCTCGGCGGGCGAGTCGCGCGACACTCGCCTTTGAATGACGCGTAGCGTTTGCGCCTGCGCAGAGGCATGAATTCTTAGCACTCAATAGTGATGTGAGACCACGATGACCGTTCATATGATCAAGTTGTGCGTCGGCGTGAGTTTGATTGAAGGCCTAGCAGTTTGGCAACGTGATCATCGCACCCGATATTGGGAAGCGGTTGGAAAGAAATGTGCCTACCACACGACGCGCCAGCGGCCTAAGCGACAGGATGATATTTTAGAGGGTGGCTCTATCTATTGGGTGATCAAAGGACTCATTCAGGTCCGCCAAAAGTTGCTTGGCTTTGAAAGTGTGCAAAGTGACAAGGGATTGCCATCGTGTGCTCTTTTGCTTGACCCTGAACTGGTTCCGGTTCATCCGCAACGCCGACGCGCGTTTCAAGGCTGGCGCTATCTTGATGTGGAGGATGCGCCGGCGGACATTGGTGCTAACGCGGGCCAGGGGCTTGCTGAGATGCCCGTGAAGCTGCGCCAGGAACTTGCCGCCTTGTGTTTGCTGTGAGGTTTGTGCGCGCGCTCTAAGAACCCGACGGCCATGTGCGCAAGGCATCTTCGGCAAATTTCCATTCGGGTGTCACAAGACGTGCACCACTGACGACGTCGTACCAGGGACCACCTGAGGGATCGTTTGGGTTCTTTAAGATGTGCATGTCTTGGGCGGGCATATAGCTTTGCAACAATAGAAATTTCTGTTGTCCAGTGGTCGGGTTTGTGGCGACATCAACAACTAGAATTGCGTGTCCTGGAAAACCGCCTTTTATAAACACATCACCAATCGCAACGTCTTTTACACGCTTGGGCTTGAGCTCGCGCTCTAGTGAGTAGGTGCCAGCGTAAGCAAATACGCGCGTCATGTATTTTCGGAAAGACGTATAGGGGCGGGTTTTGGAGCGGTGAAACACCATCGGTTTGCCTTTGGTGTTGTTGAAGGCAATGCGCTTCGTTTTTTTTCTGGAATACAGCCACTCAGCTCTGAGACGCATGATGGCATCCGCGCATTGCTGGAGATCGCGCTTGCCAATATCAATATCAACAACACCTACGTGCACATCTTGGCGCCATTTACGCCCCCCTGTATAGAGCAACACTGGGCTGCCTTGCGGCTTCATCGGTAGGCCGCGCAGCCATGTGGCCCAGCTGGCGGCAGGCATCTCTTGGCGCTGATATCCAGGGGGTGGCGCGATGCTCTGGGAAAGTGTGGGTTGGTTGCTTACATGTGCCGTGTGCCACCCATATTTTGGATCGGCAAGGGACGGTGCGGTCGTTGCCAACACGAGAACACTCGCGATGGGGACACTACGGCACAGTACAGAGATAAAATGAGGCTTTAGCGGCATGGCTTTTTGGAGATCATCGCACTTCATTGAAGTTGGGAAGAATAGCGGGTTTTCAGAACCTTGGGACCAACGGAGAAAACCTTTGGAGAAGCGTGCACGTACATATGTGCGCATTGGGGTCATTCAAAGACGAAAATAAACCGGCCAGATGGCATTGAGGTGCGCGGGCCATGTGTATGTGGATCATGTGTGTGTGGATCATGAGAATGCGAAAGCCCGGTCCAATGGTTGCCATGGTGTGTGGCATCCCTGGCCGGGCCTTGCAGGTTTTTGATCTGAGACAATGGTTCCAAGCGGTGTCGCGGTTGAGAGATATTGATGCTCAATGGTCAGGGCTGCAAGAGCTAAACCAATACATCATTTTGTCTCTCTGGTGTGCGACGTCTTTATTGTCTCCACCAATCAAAGTTTGGTTTTCTGAAGGTCATCGTGTCGGTCACAACGGTTTGGACGGTTCGTGTAGATTGAACGCTCTCGCTCAGGGGCTGCATCTTACTTTTGGTTTAAACACCAACCTGTTTCCGAAGTCTCCAATGAGACTCTCTAAAATCAATCTTTCAAAGTGAGTTTTCACCGTGAGTTTAGGACTCAGCACGTGACGCCTCATAACTGAAAGATCGTATGGTGGTGTTCCAAAAATCGTCTGCGTTTTTTACTCCTTCGACGCGATGTCGCGTTCATATCTCTACTACGCACCCTTACGGCCGAAAACTCCGTCACCGCAGGTTCTCGTCGACACATTGTGAGCCGCCAAGCAACCTTCAGTTCAAGTTTCAAATTGTCTGAGGGCCGCTCATGAACGTTCGTCATTGGGGTTGCTGCACCTGAGACGTGCAGACCAATCCAACGCACAACACCATGGTTGGGCGATCATATGCATCATGCCTTAGATGTAGACGGGATCCTTAATGAAAAGGCGTCAGTCCCAAGACATCGTGATGCACATTACCAAGCTGCTGTCAGAGCAAACACAAGCGGCTCAAACTGGTCAGGGGGAAACATTTTCATAGACCTCCCTTGTTTGTGATTGTTTGAAGTCTGCGCTTCGCAAAACGCCCTGTCAATATACAAATTTTATCTGCATCTCGCTGGGTTTGGTGTTGTCAATAAGAATTGCTTTCGAAAGCGCCGCTGAAGATTAGTTTCTCCAACTGATTAACGGTTTCTTGAGGTGAAGGATTTAATTTTATCTTTTGGTTTTAGCGCATCTGTGGCGCAAAACTGGTTTTGTCACACTGCAGAATAAAGCAGGACATATCATGCGCTCTATCGCTTCTTTCGCCTCGCTCCTTGCTCTTGGTTTGTTGGTCGGCGGGATATTTACGATGGCCAGCAACGGCTCTGGAAATGCAGGCGCGCTTGCAAGCGGTGTTGACGGCACGGGCGGTCTTGAGTTTCGCTCACTCCTTATAGGATTGCTGCTTGGCTTGGTGCTGTCCAACCTCGCGCGCATGCCCTGGGCTGAATACCCGCGCCGGATTGTGGCTTGGGTCCTCAGTCATGAGCACAATTTCTTCTATGCTGGTGTTGCAACAATTTTACTGATTGTCTTGATCTTCTATTAATATTTTCAGCATGAAATCTACAGTTTTCAAACTGGTCTGCGGCCAGTATTGCCAACTATTTTTGATTTTTTTTTTGGCAACACCTCAAATTGTATTTGTCTCACAAAGTCCACCTTTAGATTCATGGACTAGCTTGTTTCATCAAAGGGACAAGGCGTTAACAGCCGTAAATGCGGAAACGATGAGACAATGGCGATAACGAGAACCGGTACGGTTTCTTATCGTGGTGCGACGGAAGGGTTGACTCTTGATCTTTCCGATCTGGCAAACACTACAGGTTTTGCCGCAGGCGACAGCTATGTCGGCATAGAGCGCTTTTTACTCACACACTTTTCCGACACGTTCATTGGCTCTGCTGGCAACGAAGCTGTCAATGGCGCGGATGGTGATGACTTCCTTTATGGCGGCGATGGTCGAGATTCGCTCACAGGACACGTTGGCAACGACTCATTGTTCGGTGAAAATGGCGACGACGGGATGTTCGGCGGTGGCGGTAACGATCGCTTATCTGGCGGTGAAGGCGATGACGGCCTGCGTGGCGATGGCGGCGACGACCACCTTGATGGCGGTTCGGGTGCGGATCGACTCTTTGGCGGCTCAGGCAACGACATTCTGATCGGCGGTACTGGCGATGATACGGTCACCGGTGAGGCTGGAGATGATGAGATTATCTACACCCTTGGTGATGGTGCAGACACACTGGCCGGTGGTGCAGGTAGCGACACATTAGTGTTTAGTTTGGCATCCGGCGATTTCAGCCAGGACATTGAAGACGACCTGCGAGACCTGCAAACCTATCTTGAGGACCGACTGGCGGCTGTTGGTGGCGCTGCGGACATGCTTGCCAACGAAGCCATTGGTGACATGACCAACTTTGTCCACCTCGGTTTTTCGCTGTCGACAATTGAGAATGTGACAGTTGAGTTTGACGGTGTGCAGTCAGGCTTATCAGACTTTATTGATGGCCTTGCACCACAGCCGATGACCCTTGTCGACGTAGCAGGCAATCAAACCCTTGTTGCGGGTGAAGGCGATGACACAATTGTCGCCGCTCGTGGCAACGATGTTTATGACGGTGGTGCGGGAATCGATACGCTGGATATGAGTGGCGCGGGGCGCGCAAACGTGGATCTAGCTAGCGGCACTGCGCGTGGCCTTGGCCGAGACACTGTTTTAAACATTGAGAACGTCATCGGCTCCGATGGCAATGACAGAATAAATGGTGCTGGCGATGACAATCAGCTTGATGGCGGCGCAGGCAATGACCGCCTCAACGGGCGCGGTGGGGATGACGTTCTCTTAGCCGGAGATGGCAACGACCGTCTCAATGGGGGGGCGGGCAACGATATACTCTTAGACGGAGCTGGTAATGATCGTGTTTCCGGCGGCAATGGCGACGATATCGTGATGGCTGGTTCCGGTCGTGACGTCTTTAATGGTGGTCGAGGCTTTGACACCATCGATTTTTCAGATGCGACTTCTGCGCTTGAAATCAATCTCGGGCGTCGCACGGTCAAAGGGGATGGCGATGATCGTATTTCAAATTTTGAATCGGTAGTCGGTTCTGATTTCGACGATACAATCCTCGGCAGCAATCGCGCTGGCGAAGTCCTCAACGGTGGCGCTGGCGATGATGTCATTCGTTCCTTGCGTGGGTCAGACAGTCTGACGGGAGGCGATGGTTCCGACACATTCGTATTCGCAAAAGGTGACGTTGTGCGCGGGAGGCGCGAATACGGTGCTGATGAGATCGAAGACTTCTCTACACAAGACAGTTTGGATGTCTCAAGCTTCTTCTCAGGCAGCTTTGACGCAAACCAAGTGTTCAATCTGGTTGAAAACGGTGACGGCACAGTCTTGTCAGCCCAAATCGGACGTGGCGGTAGCTTTGTCGATGTTGCCCAGCTCAATGGTGTATCCGGCCTGACCATCTCAGTCATGATCGACGATGGCATGCTGATCGTTTAGATCAGCCATCACCATAAATCAGTACACCAAACCATTACGAACGAGCGGAGATGCGTATTATTCACCGCCACCGTTGTCTTGATTGACATTACCATTTTTGTCGATGATATAGCCATTTCCTAGACGCTGGCGGAAACGGAATACACAGGTGCCATCTGAAAAGCGCATTGGGATCAGTGCAGGTTCCCCCGTGACAGATCCACCGCCTTTGGCTGCCAGGCCTTGGCGGATGCGTTCATCAAACTTTGGGTATGTGCCGCGTGTGGTTTCGCGCAAGATGCCAGCTAGGCGCTTTTTTCCGGTGCAAAACAACCAAACCTTTGTTGCCATGAAAGGCAGCGATCACTCCACACTGACCCGCGATGGCCTCTATCTGCATATCTGGAAATTTTTGGAGGGGACTATCGAATAGATTGGTATTGTGATACCCTATAATACCGATCATTCTTACAAGTGTAAGAAAATATTTGATCGCGATTTTTTTAGATTTTCTTTTTCTTTTTCTTTTTTTTAGTTTTAGGAGGCAGTTATGAAGATTTTTTTATGTTGTTTCTTTTCTATGTTTGTAGTGCTTGTTCCTTCGGTTCACGCCAAAGATCAATTACTAGGTCGACTTCCATCCGAGCAAACCAGCCAGGCAATTGCGGGACTAGACACCGCCAAAAGAACATCGCTTTCTGCTAAGTCCCCCAAAAAAATTCTTGTTGAGCCAGATAAATTAGACTCCAAAAAGAAAGTAAAATATGGCTCTAACGAGCAAGGTAAGGCTCTTGTTCCTCTCATTATTCCAAATACAATGATCATCCAATTTGAAGACAGCGGTAAGCGTCCGACATAAAGACGTTTCTTGAGCGGAGAAATGCAAAAGTAATCTCGAAGCAATCAAAAATTGGAACGGTTCAGATTGAAACTGATTTATCAAAGCACTTTGTTTCAAAGCTTGGGGATGATTCAAGCAACGATATATATTTGCGTGGCATGTTGTTATCAATCAAGGACTTTAAAAGCGACCCAACAGTGCGCGGTGCTGCGCCAGATGTAGTGCTCAGGGATGAAGCTGTAGATAATCTGGCGCAAGCAGTTAATATAAGGCAGCTCACCAATGATTCAGAAATATTAGACTGGGGTGTTGGTGATATTGAAGCGAATAACGTATGGGAGCTTCCGGGAGCCGATAATGGCGTAATTTTTGGCGTAATGGATGTGGGCTTTGCATCTCATGAAGACATTATTTTTTCAAGCATTAGTTCTGATATGAATGCGGATGATCATGGCAATCATGTTGCAGGGATTGCTTGCGCACAGAACAATGGCAAGGGTATTCGAGGAGTAATACCAAATTGCTTTGTTAGGCCAAAAGCCGGCAATTTCCACGCTTCAGAGCCTGGTGGAAACATCCTTGCTTTTGTGCAGACATTTGGCCAAATTCTGGCGGCATTAAATGAATTTATTCCAAATAAAGACGAGGTGAAGACATTCAATATTAGTTTGGGTTATAACTGGATATCAAATTTTGGTATAAACCCTGATACCGAGTCATCTGAACAGTGGAGACAGATTGTTGCTGCGCAAGGAGAAATTTTTGTTTCAGTTTTATCTTTAGCAGCTCAAAAGAATAAAGTTGTTTTTTCCGCAGCTGGCAATGATAGTGGTGGATTGGCTGATCCAATTGATGCAAAGTTTGCGAGCCCAATGAATTGGGCCGCAATTACGGCCCGGGAACGCAACATTGTCAGCAATGGTGTTGTCGTTGAGGCACATGATCAGGCAGGTAACCGCGCAAATTTTTCAAATGAAAAAGGGCACCTTTCGTGTCCGGGTGTGAATATCTTGAGTGCGGTGGCACATGATTCAAGCGGTGCCATATCACAAAATCAGTATGCAGAAATGAGTGGCACGTCGATGGCATCGCCTTATTGTGCAGCCGGCCACACATTATTCTCGCTTGTTCGTCCAAATTATTTAGGTGTGGAAGTCGTAGACTGTTTTATTGAGTCTGGTGTAGCTTCGAGTTCTGGATCTCCAATGCTGAAGTTGGACAGGGCGTTGTCACATTGTCCTCCAAAATCATAACATTTCTTTTTTGTAGGATTTGCAAAAGATAGACATAAGCCCGGAGCTTTTCCACTCCGGGCTTTTTTGTTTGTGTCGTCTTGTTGCGCTGTCTAGAGCGTGTCTCCCAAAAGTGGAAACCGGTTTTGGGATAAAGACACAGCTCAAAACAAAGTGTTAGAGCAGGTCGGTGATTTCATTAAAAAGCTGACATGCTCTAAAGCGCACTGCCTTAAACTGAGTAGTAAAGGTCATACTCAACCGGATGAGGCATCAGATCCATGCGCTCAACTTCTTCCATCTTCAGTGCGATGTAGGCATCAATCATATCGTCGTTCATGACGCCACCCATCTTCAAGTACGCACGATCCTTGTCGAGATTTTCCAATGCATCGCGCAAGCTTGTTGCAACCGTCGGGATGTCGGCTAGCTCGGCTGGTGGTAGATCATAGAGGTTCTTGTCCATGGCTTCACCTGGATCAATGCGATTGGTGATGCCGTCAAGGCCGGCCATCAACATGCAGGTAAAGGCAAGGTAAGGGTTGGCGGTTGGGTCGGGGAAGCGGATCTCAATGCGCTTGGCCTTTGGGTTGGTCACATGCGGAATGCGGCATGATGCAGATCGGTTGCGGGCAGAGTACGCCAACAGAACAGGTGCCTCATAGCCAGGGACCAAACGTTTGTAAGAGTTGGTCGATGGGTTGGTGAACGCATTGATCGATTTCGCGTGTTTCAGGATGCCGCCGATGTAGTGCAGGCAGGTTTCTGAAAGGTCAGCATACTTGTTGCCAGCAAACATAGGCTGGCCATCTTTCCAGATTGACTGGTGAACGTGCATGCCCGAACCGTTGTCGCCAAAAACTGGCTTTGGCATAAACGTAGCTGACTTGCCATAAGCCTGCGCCACGTTGTGGACGACATACTTATAGATCTGCAGGTGATCAGCCATGGTGATGATCGGGCCGAATTTGATGCCAAGCTCATGCTGGGCAGCGCCCACTTCGTGGTGGTGCTTTTCAACTGCAACACCCATTTCCGTCATCACGGATAGCATTTCAGAACGGATGTCCTGGCAGCTGTCAATCGGTGGCACTGGGAAGTAGCCGCCTTTGGTACGTGGACGGTGACCGAGGTTACCCATTTCGTATTCAGTACCGGTGTTGGATGGCAACTCTGTGCAATCAACGCGGAAGCCCGTTGAATACGGTTCTGCAGAAAAGCGCACATCGTCAAAGATGAAGAACTCGGCTTCTGGGCCGAAGTACACTGTGTCACCTATGCCGAGCGATGCCATATAGGCTTCTGCCTTTTTGGCAATGCCGCGCGGGTCGCGCTCATAAGACTGGCCGGTAGTAGGCTCATTGACATCACAGAAGATGGCAAGTGTCGTTTGCGCAAAGAATGGATCGATGTGTGCGGAGGCTGGATCAGGGATCAGCATCATGTCGGACGCTTCAATGCTTTTCCAACCAGCAATCGAAGAGCCGTCAAAGGCATAGCCTTCAAATACTTCCTCATCAAAGCAGCTGACATCAGCAGTGACGTGTTGCATCTTTCCGCGTGTATCTGTGAAGCGCAGATCGACGAACTTCACGTCTTTGTCCTTGATCAGTTGAAGGACATCATTCGCAGTTTTCATTGGCTCTCCCCTTTTGTGAGCAAGCATCGTTTGTATCTTATGGGTGTTGGCACCGCGCGGGGGCTATCGTTCCAGTCAGCTAGACAGCGCTGGATCCGGTTTCACCGGTTCTGATCCGAATGGCTTCTTCGACGGTTGAGATGAAGATCTTACCGTCCCCAATGCGTCCTGTTTTAGCGGCGTTTTGGATAGCTTCAACGGCTTTTTCCGCTAATTCGTCATCAATAACGATTTCAACCTTCACCTTGGGTAGGAAATCAACAACATATTCAGCACCGCGATAGAGCTCCGTGTGGCCTTTTTGGCGACCAAAGCCCTTGGCTTCAATGACGGTAATGCCTTGCAGTCCGATTTCCTGCAGTGCTTCCTTCACTTCATCCAATTTGAACGGCTTGATGATGGCTTCGATTTTTTTCATTTGCCCCTTAACCTCCCGCAAACAATCGGCCTCTGCCTTCGTCTGGCTCATGCACGGTTGGTTAGCACAGGTTATGCCAACTGTTGCCAAAGAATTAAGTCCAGCTATGTCAGGATGTTATAGTGCATGAAGGTGTGGAGCATGCTGTTGCAGAGGTAATAAATGCCTAAATTTTGTGCTGCCTGCTCAATGAGCAGGCAGATGAGCTGTGTGACGACGCCCGCCAACCACAACCCAATCGGCCATCACCTCAACCGGTCAATAAAAACTCAGATCAAAATAAGATCATGTTCGAGCCAAAAGTGTCCGCGGTTTTACGCCAAGAACATGATCCAAAACAAAAGGTTAGAGCGTGTCTCCCAAAAGTGGCAGCCGGTCTGGCCAACACTGTGCAAGCTTGTGTTGGATGATTTTGGGATAAAGACACGCGCAAACATAAGGACAAAGCGTGTTTCCCAAAAGTGGCAGCCGGTCTGGCCAACACTGCGCAAGCTTGTGTTGGATGATTTTGGGATAAAGACACGCGCAAACATAAGGACAAAGCGTGTCTCCCAAAAGTGGCAGCCGGTCTGGCCAACACTGTGCAAGCTTGTGTTGGATGATTTTGGGATAAAGACACGTCAAAGCAAAGACCTAGATCAACCTGCGAAAAGTCGGCATCGACTTTGAGCAGATAAGTTGATCGCCAGTCGTTAGATAGAGTTATGGGATAGAGCGTCGCGTAAATAGCTTGGCTGTGCACAAGAAAAGGCGCGACGATCTAGTGCAGGCCCACTGATTCAACCTAAGATGGACGTGGTCTAGAGCGACCGCAATCGCATTTAGAGTGGCCGTGGTCTGCGCCGTTGCAATTGTAACAAGCGCACAAAAGACTACTCATTGTGAAGGCGTAAAACTCACGCACCACGTCAACAGGCTAAGTCACAAAGGACAGTGTCGCTCGGTTCCTCGCGACCCGCACAAAAATAACGATGCATGCAAGCGAACTCCTCACCACCGAAGAAATGCAACGGGCCGACGCCTTATCGCTCGAAGCTGGCGTGCAAAGTCTTGACCTGATGGAAGTTGCAGGGCGCAGTGTCGCCGACGTTGTTCAGGAGTGTGCTGAAAACGCTGGACACCGGGTGCGGATTCTATGCGGGCCTGGCAACAACGGCGGTGATGGCTTTGTTGTTGCACGTCTTCTTAAAGATGTCGGACTTGATGTGCGTGTCTTATTGCTGGGCAACAAAACGGCTCTCCAAGGCGATGCTAAAGTCATGGCCGGTCGGTTTGGTGGCGAAGTTCTAGCTCTCAGTCCTTCTGCCATCGAAGACAGCGATGTGATTGTCGATGCACTGTTCGGCGCTGGGCTATCGCGACCCATTTCAGGCGTTGCTGCAGATGTGGTGGTCGCAGTTAACGCGCGCCCTGTGCCGACGGTTTCTGTCGATGTGCCGTCCGGGCTCAATGGCAATACCGGTACGGCAGAGGGGCCGGTGATAACGGCCACGCACACGGTAACTTTCTTTCGCTTAAAGCCTGGACATCTTCTGCTCCCAGGTCGCGCCTTGTGCGGCATCACAAAGGTTGCCGATATCGGCACACCTTCTGAAGTACTGCAAAACATCAAGCCTCAGACATCTCACAACAGACCGGCCGTTTGGAACGCACAATTTCCGTTTTTGAAACGCGATGCACACAAGTATGATCGCGGTCATGCGGTCGTTGTCAGTGGGCCTGCAACGCGAACAGGCGCGGCACGGCTGGCGGCACGTGGAGCGCTCCGCGTCGGTGGCGGGTTGGTGAGTGTTGCCTCGCCCATTGATGCCGCCGACATCAACGCAGCGCAGTTGACGGCGATCATGCTGGAGAGTTTTGCAAGCCTAGCTGGCCTTCAACACATTTTATCTGACGCCCGCAAGAATGCGGTGTTGATTGGTCCCGGACGAGGTGTGTTTCCCGAAACAAAAGACGAGGTTGTGACGGTTTTGAAATCGGGTGCGGCAACAGTGCTTGATGCCGATGCACTGTCTGTGTTTGCTGAGGCCCGCGATCAACTCAGTGACGCAATCAAACAGCAACTGGACCGCCCGGTTGTGATCACGCCGCATGAAGGCGAATTTGCTCGACTTTTTCCTGACCTCAAAGGCAGCAAGTTGGAACGCGCACGCAGCGCAGCCGAAAAATTAAAGGCCGTGGTTGTGTTGAAAGGGGCCGACACCGTTATCGCTGATCCAGATGGACGCGCGGCGATCAATGACAATGCGCCTGCAACACTAGCCACCGCAGGTTCGGGCGACGTGTTGGCCGGCATGATCACCGGACTGCTGGCTCAGCACATGCCTGCGTTTGAAGCCGCGTGTGCGGCGGTGTGGTTGCATGGTGCTGTGGCAGACAGGTTTGGCGTTGGCCTGATCGCAGAAGATTTGCCAGAGCAGCTGCCTAAGATTTTTCGCCGTCTGAAACGAATGTTCTAATCCAACACGACCTTGGGACGTGTTGGGCAAGGTCAGTCGCACCAACACGACCTTGGGACGTGTTGGGCAAGGTCAGTCGCACCAACACGACCTTGGGACGTGTTGGGCAAGCTCAGTCGCACCAACACGACCTTGGGACGTGTTGGGCAAGCTCAAATGACATCATTCGCGTACTGCGCTTGTTGCGTTGCTGTTTTCATTGCCCGGTCTGCTGCCAGAAAGGCTTCGATTTCTGCGCTCATCGGCGGGCTTGGTTCATTGACGCCTATGGCCGCCATCAATTCGTCAATCGGCACGAAGCGTTTATTGTGGCGCTCATAAAGACCACCTTTAAAAAATGCGTGCGAAGCGATTTGACCTTTGTGGCGCCCCGTTTCCAGATACGTTGTTTGCTCGATGATGACCTGTGTTTTGTCCCACGCGACAATGCGCGACTCCATGCGAAAGCGGCCAAACAAACGCACTTCGCGCTTAAACCGTATCGCAACCGAGCTGGCGATAGGTGTCCATTTCTTTTTAAGCGCGGTTTTCACAAGCCCACTGCGGATCATCAGATCTAAACGGCCCAAATCCATGAGGGTCAGATAGCGCCCGTTGTTCATGTGCATACTCGTGTCGAGATCATGAAACCAGGTGCGAAAGGTCAGATGCGACGCCCCTGCTGGCAAGGTGAGACGCGTGCCCCAAAACCCTGTCACCAAAACCCATATCAAGCGCAGACAAAGATTCATTGTTGTTCCAAAAGTGTCGTGTTCAGTCCAATGCGCGGTGTGTGCACCACTGCTGTCGATGTGTGCCTGTTAGCGCGCGTGAATAAGTGTTCGTTAGCGTGGCCAAAATCCCAAATAAAGCCACATGCAAATCGCACGCGGATGTCTCCATCCTAACGTTTACGTAAACGTAAATCAAGAGGGGCGTTTAGAGGGAGATCGGCAAGGGAGTGGGCAGATTTGTTCCAGGTGGAAGATCGGGCAGTGACAGGTGAAGTGATTGTGTCTCGCCAATTTTCGAGCATGGCGCAAATCAAGTTCATCTCGTGCGGGCCATTAACGCGGTGCGATTCTAAGCCACCGAATAGAGCCATCGATAAATCGCGTTGAGCAACACAAGGTAGCCAGGTGAGAGCAGCACCACGGAGATGGTGACCGCGATGATGGTGCGCCAACGCGCGACGCTCATGGTGCGTTTTAGAACCGTCGTCAGCACGGCGGTGTAAAACACCAGGCAGATTAAGATCGTCCATAGGATAACGCTGAAGCTCCAGCCTTGTGTCTCGTCTGTAGCCACGTTTTGCATCAGTCCATACTCACTTTGCGTATTGCCGCTGAGCAAACACATGATCGTGCGTGGTGCGCATCCGCTTGTCATGACGCTGGTGGTGTTGGTTGCAAAATCAACGGTGAGTAACGTGAAGATCGCCACGACCATAACCAGAAGTGCTGTGCCGCCAACATAAAGACATCCCGCCAAGGTGTCAGAAAACCGCGCCGTGCGCGTCCATAAAAGTTTGAGAAGGGCATAGACGGCAATGCCACCCGTAGCGGCAACCAGGATTGGAAAGGCGTGGTGAATAAAATCAGAGAACGCAGTTTTAAAGACGTAGGAAAACACAGCCTCAATAAGTAAAACGGTGCCGACAGTGAGTAGCATAAACCGGCACGCTGCACGTAACGGCCCGCCCGGCCTTTTCGCCATCGTGTCGGCAAAGGCGGACGGCCTCAGCGTAATTTCCGCTGCCGTCGCGACCAAAGACCAACGCTTGTTGGCCTCCTGCGCGATAATGCGTTTCAGCAGATGTGTCAGCACATGCCTTCTCCGCGCGGGATGTTGCGTTGTTTGCGCCCGTCGCGGCCCATCTCGCGACGTTATACGTCCGTCTAATGGCGTATAGTACAGTGTTTTACGATTCTCATTTCAACACTTTTTAACTGGCACGGGACAAAAGAACGTGCTGGGCGATACGGCGACAATCTCTGACAACTCTCAAGATGTCCTTAGAGACACTGATGCCGATCCTGATTATACAACGCTCGACCAAGCCGTCGGCTTTTACGCAGCGGCGTATACGAATGGGCGCTGGTGTTGATGGCCGGGCCTGATTTTCCGCCATGTAAGCCTTCAGAGGGCCGTCATTGCGGGCTAGTAAAGGCCCTGGCCAATCAGCTAGGATGCACGCCAGACCCACGCATAAAAGCCATGCCAAAGATCGACACGAGATGAGCGCACAACGAAACACACCCAGAGCAAGTTTTGGTTCGCACATGATCATGGTGGCATGTGTGGTTGTCGGCCTGATCCTGGGCACGCAATCCACCGTCGCGCGTCAAACACCAGGTTCGCCAGCCGATGCTGGTGCTGCAGCGCTTCATAAAGGAGATACCGGCGTAGCGGTGGCACAGTTTACAGCCGCACTCAAAGACAACAACCTGACCAATGATCGCCGCGCGGCCCTGCTCAATGATCGCGGGGTCGCTTACATGCGTCTCGGTCAATCCAAGCGCGCGATTGAAGATTTTAATGCCGCCGTGCAACTGCTTCCGGAATACGCCGCTATCTACAACAATCGCGGCAACCTGCTGTTGTCACTTGACCTGCTCCAAGAAGCGCGCAAGGATTTTGACCGAGCGCTGGTGCTCGCACCCGGCTATGCCGCCGCGTACAACAATCGCGCCGGTGTTCTTGCGCGTCAGGGCGAATGGTCTAAGTCCGTTGGCGATTATACCCGCGCCGTCAAATTGGCCCCGAGCAATCCAGCACCCTTCAGTGGCCGTGGGCGCTCATACCTCAACCTTGGCCGACCGCATGCTGCCATGCGCGACTTTACCCGTGCCATAACCGCCAACGCGCGCTTTGCCGTCGGCTATCGCGACCGCGCCCAAGCGTTGATGCAATTGGAGGACTACGACGGGGCCGTTGAGGACCTGTCGCGAGCGATCGCGTTTGACGTCAACAATCCGGCGATTTATCTCATTCGCGGCAGGGCCTATTTGGCTACGCAGAATGTCTCCTCCGCGCTCGCTGACTTTACGCGCGCGGTTGAACTTAATCCCAAACTTGCCGAAGCCTATGAGGTTCGTGGCCTTGCCCATGCCATGGCAGGGGCCAATGAGGCCGCCTTCCAGGATATCAATCAGGCGCTACAACTTAATCCGCGCTCGAGCGTTGCGTATGCCTACCGGGCTTATGCCTACAAATTGACGGGACAGGCGGAAATTGGCCGCCGCGATATGGAAAACGCGCGCGAGTTGGATGGTGAGCGTCCAGAAGTTTATTGGGCCAAGGCTGAGATAGAAGAAGCGGTTGGGAACGCCGACCAGGCCATTGCGGATTTGCGCAAAGCGCTGCGGCTGAAACCCGGCATGCGTGCAGCAATTGTGGCGCTTGAGCGGTTTGGTTTGGGCGTTGAGACAGAGCGTCCCGTTGGTCGGCAGGGAGTAGACGGCTGGCAGGTTTATGTTCAGAACAATCGGTTCTTTGCCCGCAACGCCTTTTATCGGCGCTTAAAAGTGCCGCTTGAGCGTTGGAGTTCAGCCAATCCCAAGGTGATTTCCTGGCAGGTACGTGATGAACCGTTCAAGGGTGTCGGTGTGCTGCGCTATGAAAGTGGCGTTGTGAAGCAAGGCAGCAAAACCATCCGCATCGTGCATGCTGCGATTGTTGACCTCTATTACAATCGCGTCGTGGCAATTGAGCTCGATACACGAGGCAAAGAGCGATCAACATGGACCTGGGGTAACGGCAAGCTGACTGTTGCCAACTTGGATGGGGCGACCGACGTCTTTGATTTGCGCAAAGGCAGGGCACAGGCCACGACTTCGGGTGGTGGTCGGCGGCGGTTCTATGGTGGTTGGAGGAATAGAGAGGCCTGGTCGCCGGCGCAGGGCGAGCGTTCCAAGTCGCGGCCGAGCAAGGTGCGCAAGCCCAAAAAGCCAAAATCGCTGTTTGATCTTTTGTTCAATTAGAGCGTTATTGCGCTACCAAGCGTGTTCGTTGAACGGTCTTGATGGCCTGCGCGCCTTTTACCCCTTGGTAAGAGCTGTTTCGGATCCGTTACCAGTTGTGACCTGCAACCTTGCTTGCGTGCCCTCTCACCTGAAAAAAAGTCAATGTGTGCCTGAGAATCCCTAGGCTAAGGCCTGTCCAGCAGCCTATCATTAACGAACGGCGGTTATGATCCGGACAACAGTTGGCAGCCACCACAACTGAGACAAGCGCTTCGCCGAAGTGTTTGATCCCAGTTTGGGGTGCCTCGCCAGTCCACCCGCTGTATGTTCTGTTGAACATTATTTTGTACTGCGTAAAGGGAATAGGACGATGCGTAATGCACTTCTCGCACTTTTTGTGCTGACACTAAGCCTTGGGGCTTCAGTTGAAAAAGCCGACGCTGGTGTGCGTGTCCATATCGACAAAAGCTCACAAGTCATGCGTGTTTATGTTGGCGGTTATCTGCGCCATACGTGGCGCGTTTCGACAGGCCGTCGTGGATACAACACACCTAACGGCAGCTACAGCCCTAAACGTCTCGCTCGGCGTCACTATTCGAGCAAGTATCACGGCTCACCCATGCCGTACTCGATCTTCTTCCGTGGTGGCTATGCCATCCATGGATCCTATCAAACTAAATATCTTGGACGCAGAGCATCGCACGGCTGTGTTCGCTTGCATCCAAGCAATGCAGCACGTCTGTTTTCGTTGGTGCGTGCTCATCGCGGTGGGACCCGCATTGTTATTACCAACTAAAATATGAGACCTGCGCCCACAAAAAACAGAGGCGCGGCTTAACAAGAGTTCTGTAACTACGGTTGCAAACAGTGAGGCAAAAAGTTTGCGATGGCCGGCAACGGTTGTCTGAGTTTGCCGTGGCGATGGCGTAGCTTGTTATCGCCGATTGTAATGCGTAGTTGAAGGACACCAAACGATGAGAATGTGTGCGACCCTTGCTGTGGTCATGATCAGCCTTGCGGCTGGCGGGCCTGCGGCGGCTGTTGAATGGCCGGTTGTGTATGATGATGCGGCAAAGCCCAGAACTACCAAAACCGCAACTGATTCAAATGCACAAGCTGCCACTGAGGCAGATCAGGCCAAATTGGAATTGACGGCTGTTGAGCCAGCCAAACCAGCGCCACCACCTGTAACGCTAAAGCTTGAGATCAATCTGACATCGCAACGTCTGACGGTGCGCGAAAATGGTGCTGCAAAACACACCTGGAAGATTTCCTCCGGGCGTGGCGGTTATCTCACGCCGACCGGCAACTACCGCCCACAATGGATGGCCCGCATGTGGCACTCTAGAAAGTATGATGGGGCACCGATGCCGCATTCCATCTTCTTCCATCGTGGCTTTGCGATCCACGCCACTTATGCCACCGGCCGTCTTGGTCGACCGGCATCGCATGGCTGTATTCGTTTGTCGCCGCGCAATGCCAAAACACTGTATCGATTGGTGTCGCGTCACGGCAAAGTGTCAACGCGCATTTCCATTCGTGGTCATGCCAAACAATATCGCCAACGCGTTGCCAAAAAAAGGCGCTATCGTCCTCAGCGCCGCTCTCGCCAATTGCCACCGGGTTATGTGTATAGCTATCGTCGTCCACCACGTCGTGCCTATGGCTACCGTCGTCCGCCACGTCGTGCCCATGGCTACCGTCCTCAGCGACGTTATCGCCAAGTGTACCGCTATCACTAGATCAACCATCTGCTCAAAGACGAACCCAACTTTTCGCAGGTTGATCTAGGACTGAAGGCCGATCGCATGAAAGTGCAGTAGTTAAAAGCCCCGGCGCGTTGTCGGGGTTTCTTCGTCGTCGTATCGTAAACACTGTTTCATTAGCCATTTGGCGGGCATTGTACGCTTTGGTGTCACATTGATCGTTGAAAACCACAGATGGGCGCTAGCCTCGAATCGATTGCTGTCTATTGCTAGCCCCAAGACGGCACATCTCGCCGTCTTTCAGTGCACTAACGATGAGGAGAACGCAATGTTCCTATCTGCACCGAAAGTTGTGACCTGGATGGTTGCAACATTGTTGGTTCTAGCTGCGATTGCCGTGAAATATCTTGGTATTGCTATTCCAGAAGTTGGCCCAATGGTGTCAAAGCATCTTTTCGAAGTTGTTTTGGCAGCCTTCGCCATTTTGTGGGCAGGCAATGTATTACGTGGATTTTAGGTTGGCGGCCAACTAACCTGAACTTGAACTTGAACTTGAAGACGAAACCGACCGCACTTTGATTGGTGCGGTCGGTTTTTTTGTTTCTATGGATGAACCATGATCTAGCGCTTACTGGCTGTCACTGCCACGCTCGTTGCCACGGCGACCATCGTGATCACGACCTTGATGTTTGCGCCCTCTGCGGTGTTTGCCCCAGCCGCGCTTGCCGCGCATTTTACGCAACTTAGTTTGCTGTTCTTCCGTCAGGCTTGCGTAAAGTTTTTCAGCGCTCGGCCGAATGGTTCGGATGGCTTCGAGGCCTGCAGCTAGCATTTTTTCCATGTTTTCCAGCCGTTCAATTGGGGAACGTCTGAGGCGTGGTTTTTTTTCTGCTTGGTCTTGGTTCTCAGCGTTTCGATCACGCGTTTTCCAGGCCGGTTTTGGTGGGCAACTTTGGCGCGCCTTATCAACAGCTGTGCGCACGGTATCGGCAAAGTCTTCAAAGGCAGGCGTTTGTACGTCGGTAATATCTGCCTTGTGCTTGATGCGCACCAGCATGTGGTCAACGCGTTCTGTTGCGCGGCGTCCACAAACCATGCGCATCGGGCGTTTCATCCCGCGGGAATGATGTCGTCCACCGCCCCAGCCACCACCGTGATGGCCCCAACCGTGTCCACCCTGTCGGGCCATCGCGCCCACGGCTGCGGCGCTGACAAGCGCGACGGTCAAACCGCCGATAATCCAATTGCGTTTCACTGACATTTGTTTTTGAACTCCTCTGTCCTTAAACGACCGTTTGGGGGGGGGTCTTGACCCGGTTGCAGCAGATGATACGCGCAATACCGAACCAAGTTGTGGCCGTATGAGGGAATAACGGTCGTAAGGGTGGGCATCCGTCGCGAAAAACAAATATTTTTATTTGCAATTTCGTGTCTGGCGGTTAGGTCGCAATCGGTGCAGCGGCGAAAATAAGGCCAATCACCACGGCTGCGACAAGCGTTGCGACACGCAAAAGGCGCCAATGAAAAGCTTTGTGCCCCAAAAAGTCACCAAGCGCATAGCCGATGGTGACAATGAGCGCGAATGTATAGCGCCCCGCGATCTCGCTTCCGAACAACACGATCGGCGGTTCTTGTGCGGGGTCTGGTCCTGATCCAATCAAGAAGGCATAAACGAGGCCTGCGTACACAAGCAGGCTCGGAAACGACATATCTTCCAGGAACCGAAATTCAATTGGTGCCAAGGGTGCGCGCCCGCGCGCGCGCGCCATACGGGCACCAATTCCAAGCAGGCACATAAACAACGCTAGTGACAGTGCTGCGATAAGTTGTGGGTGAAGGGTAGTATCAAAATGCTTGAGTAAGGGCGTCCAAAGAGTTGTCAAAACCTGACGCCAAAAGCCTAGAAAATCCCGCAGCCAATCTGGCATCGCCACTTCACTGGCCAACTGGCTAAGCACCGTCAATGCAGCGCCCGCTTCGGCGAGCAGCGCAACCAGTTCCTTTCGCAGGAATTTCAGCATATGATGGCAAGCCTAACCGACAAATTGAGCCGCCTTTATAGGGCAGGATTTTAGAATTTCCAGCATCGATGCCTTACCAGCGCCAAATCACCAGCGTCAAATCTGGCACGCACAAGTTCCGTTTCAAACAGCCCGAGGTGCATGATGTTCAAGAAACTCCTCATTCTCTTGCTCGCTATTATCGTGGCCTTTCTTGCCTACGTTGCGATGCAACCTGCTGGCTATAGCGTTGCCCGGTCCGCTGAGATGGCGGCAACGCCTGAGGCGATTTTTCCGCACATCAACAGTTTGAAAAAGTTTGATGTCTGGTCACCGTGGGCGAAGGTCGATCCCAACGCGGTGATGACTTACGAAGGCCCTGAGGACGGTAAAGGTGCTATTGGCAAATGGAAGGGCAATAGCGAGGTTGGCGAAGGGTCCATGACCATTGTCGATTCCAATCCGTCAAGCGACGTCAAAATGAAATTGGATTTTGTGTCTCCGTTTCCAGCCACCGCCGATGTTGCTTTCGCAGTGGAGCCCAAAGGTGCCAACACCAAAGTAACATGGACGATGCTCGGTGAGCACAACTTCGTGATGCGAGCGATGTGCATTTTGATGAGGCACGACATCGATCAAATGATCGGTGAAAAATATGAGGAAGGCTTGGCCAACCTGAAGAAGATTGTCGAGGCCGGGTAGCAGGTCCGACTTAGGACAGAGCAGCGCTGACAATCACTCTCCACCTAACGTCAACATCCGATCGCGTGCACGTAAAATAAATAGCGCCACCATGGCCGCGAGCACCGGAACGGCGGCCCAAAACAAAATGTTGGGCCGTGCCAGCGGATCGAGATAGCGTTCATAGCTGGCGATGGTTGACACAGCGTGCATGAGTGTCACCGCGCCGTAGGAAATCGTTTTGAATACACCTGCGCCAAACGCGAGGACCAACACCAACTGCACCAGGCCAATGCCCAGCATTACCGTATCGCCTGATAAGCCGAAATAGTATTTTGAGAATGTTTTGACGGCACCATCTGCGTTGAACAGTTTATCGCAGACCCAGACTATCAAAAAACCTGCAATCGCAAGACGCATCAACGCTAGCGATAGTTCAAGCTCACGGTCGGGTGTCGAAGGGTTTGCTGACGTCATGGGGGGCAGGTCTCCGAAATTTGGTCGCAAGAGTTGTTGATTGGGAACCGGCAGGGGCGTGCGCTGCATTTAAACTATACGTGGTGATCGCTCATTCTGGTTTTGCTGACCAGTGGTCTGGACCTTACCCGAAAAACCTGAGCACCAACGTCAGTACGATGCTCAGAACAATTGAGCTGGTGACGGGGAAATAAAATCGGAACTTGCCGTTCGGGCTTTGGTATTTGATGTCGCCGGGCAAAAGCGACAAGGGGGCGTTTGCGCCCGCTTGTTTGTCATCGTCATCATAGGGGTCTTGAGAGGAGATGCGTTCTTCATTCCACGCCATCAGTGCGCCGAGCACGATGAGGGTGACAAACAAGACTGTGAAAAAGAGGCTCATGGATTCAAACTTAGCTCAATGATGCGGCAAAGACAATTGATCCGCTGATCCGCTGATCCGCTGATCCGCGCGATGGAGTTTTGCCCGCTGTCTTTAAAAGATTGCGCCGCGCCGCGCACGCTCATTTGATCTCGCGACGTCAAACGCCCGAAGGTTGAAAGTGTTTGAGTGCCCCGAGGTGTTCGGGGAGCGGAACGGCTTGGCCGTTTGAGTTATATTAGGATGCGACCGAAGCCGATCCGCCGGTGAGGGACGGGGTACCACCGCGTTGTCCTTTTGCATCCCAAAGGCATCGCCAACGTACTTAATCGATGGCGGCAGACGGTCTCTCGGCGAAGCCTATGTCCCAAGCCGTTGACCCTCACCTCCCGCTTGCGTTGGGACACCGGCGCGCGCCCGAACCCCCGAACTTTCAAGCCGGATGTGAGAAGTTTAAGGTGATGCAGCCTCGTGGGGATAAATTTTCCAAAAATTCATATGACGACGTCAGCTTGACCGCCCCGTGATGGGCTGTTAGCCGATGACAGTCATCCATACGCCGCCGAGGGTGTCCAACACCATCGTTGCTGTTGGGACGAACGACAGGCGTAAATAACAGTGCGCGCGTTGACGAGGAGCGGTCATGCGTCATCTTGAGGTGCGTGGTAGCAACGACGCGTGATTGAGGGTGATGAACACACAACTTGAACAGATTGGGTTTGGCGGTGGCTGCCATTGGTGCACGGAGGCCGTGTTTCAGGCGCTACGTGGTATCGTCTCTGTGGATCAAGGTTTTGCAAAGTCCGATCCGCCGCATGACACGTGGTCGGAAGTCGTTGATGTTACGTTTGACCCTGGTGACATTCATTTAGCAGTCTTGATTGATATCCACCTGCGCACTCATTCCAGCATGTCGCAGCATAAGCTGCGGGGGAAGTATCGCAGCGCCATTTATGTTCATGATCCAGTGCAACATGGCGAGGTCCAATCGGTGCTTGATGCATTGCAGCCGGACTTTGAAGCGCCGTTCGTGACGCTGGTGTTGTCGCATCGCGGTTTCAAGCCGTCGCCCGACCAGTTTCGGAATTACTATGACGCGGATCCTAACCGCCCGTTCTGCCGAACCTACATTGATCCCAAACTCACGATGCTACGGCAACGCTTCGCCCGACAGTTGAAGGGATAAGTCTGCTTTTTGAGGCGATACGCTCACGGGAGCTCGATTGTCCAGCCTGCCCTTGAGTTCATTCGACCAGGTGGTGTGCCCTGTGCAACACTGATCCTGGTGCTTCATAGACAGATGGACCGGTTTGAGTGCCAATCGTCTAAAGTTTAGCCTTGAGGAGAGCAGCGTTCATGCTCAGTTACGAGGACTTTGTTGATGCGGCAAGGCGCATCACGGACACTACGGAGCTTGGTGAATTTTTGGCGAAAGACGCTGGCGATGAGGGTTATGAGAATCTGGTGTTTGCCACCTTGAGAGATAATCGCCAGGTGGAAAAGCTACCCTGGATGATGATGCCTGAAGGCTATGGCGATGCTTACATCTCCCTGGACTTTAAAAGCGTTGACCCGGTTTTAGAATTTGCCGAACGTGTGCAGGGGCATTTCTTCTGGTCCGAAGTTGATCTCGGCAGGCGATACAATGCCTTAGAGATCGACGTCGTGAATCAGTGCCGTGACCTCAATGTGCATTCCGGCACAAGCCTTTCGATACACAAACCTGATGGCAGTTTTGATCTTATTGGGGTGAGTAAGCGTCACAATGATCGCCTTGATCTGTTACGAACGGCTGTGTTGCGCGAGAAGATCTCCTTTGTTCACCGTTGCTATGAAGATCTCATTGCCGATCGCGGACACGTTGCAAGAGAGGCGGCGTTTAAGGACTATGCACATCAGCATGCGCCACCGGGCATGACTCTGGCACGGTGTCGCGCCTTGGTTTTTGTCGATATGGCCGCGACGCGTTGGAGGTTGGGGTTGCCGGAACTCAATATTAAATTGAAGGAATTCATTTCAGACTCTGATCTCAACTATTTAATAAGCTGGGGCCTCATTCATGAAGTGCCTGATGAATCGCACTTCTATTACATCTTAGTGCCAACTGTGCTTGGCAAAAATCACGTACGTCTTTGCGCACACGTGCCAGAATTGCGCCGCAGCTTATGGGAAGCGGAAGTCACATTAGGTCGATTGCCGTCGCTGGAGTAGGCGAAACCCAACTAGCCCAGCACGGTCATCAATACGCCACCGAGGGCAGCCAACGCCATCGTCGCCGTTGGGAAGAACGACAAGATCATGCCGAGCGCGCGTGTTTTTGGTTCTTTGATGTAGCAATAGGCATAAATGCAGCGGCCAATGAGATAGATGGTGCCCGCAGCGATGGCCAGGGTTAGATTGGTGTAGGTTGCGCACAGATAAATGGCGGGCACAAACGCCACAACGTGCTCCATGGTGTTCTGCTGCACACGAAAGCGACGTTCCCACTGTTCATTGCCGGTCGTTGCAGGCGCATCGACACCAAGCTTACCACGCGAAAACCCGGTGATCATACCAAACGCCATGAGCTGTAGGATGGCGAGCAGGATGATGACAGCGATGATGTCCATGGTGTGAGGTCCTGTTTATCGCCGCTACTTATTCAGCAGCAACGAGTTTTTCTTCGGGATAGTTGTCCCATGTTTTTCCACGAAACTTTCGGCCTGTCTTCTTTTTGTTCGTGCCGCCCCACTGCTTAAAGAAGAAGGCGGTATCATAGCTTTCACAATTTTCAAGAATCTCGCCGACCCAACTGGCATCCATCGGACGCGCAGACGGCCCTGATTCCCCGCCCACGATAGCCCAATCAATGTTACGCAAGCTGACTTTACCAATTCGGCCAATGAGTGGTTCAAAAGATATAAAACGTAGCGCCGCCGGCGTTTTGCGCAATTCCCGAATACGATAAATGTAGTCGCGACACTCAACAGAGGTGCCAAGCCAAACATTTGGCAGTACAGGAAAATCGTACTCAGTCAAAAGCTTTAGCATTCGGTCTGGTCGTTTCGTGAGAATTTGGAACGAATGCCACTTCGCACGTTCCATCACGGACCAAACTTGCTTTACGAAGCCGGGTGACACACCATCTTGAAACAAATCGGACATTGAGTTCACAAAAACACGGCGCGGATTTCGCCAACGCAAGGGAATTTCAAGCGCGTTCTGGTTGAGATGGACTTTGCCAGTCCAAACCTGTTTGTTACCACTTTTGCGCGTTACGTTTTTGTATGAGGGGTGTTGCATAGCTTGTAGGCGTGCTGCCATGCGCATTGCATAGCAGTTTGTGCAACCTGGCGAGACCATCAGGCAACCCGTCACCGGATTCCACGTGGCGTCCGTCCATTCGATGTCACTTCCGCCTGCCATAACGGTTGCTCCTCATGACGGCCTTGGCAATTTTACCGGCTTTCTTTGCATTGGGGCTTGGATTGGCCCATGCAAATAGTAGCGAGTAGTTATGATGATTCTTCGACCCCAAGGGCAAAAAATCGTCGAGCACACCACCTTGAAACACCGACCTCATGGACTTAATCATGAACTCAGTTGCTACTATTGGTGCATCATTCTTCTTTTGTATTTGAACGTCAATGTGTCCAAAAAGATCAGGGTTTGTTTCTCGTTTTTCAATCAAAGTGGATTCCCATTCCGTTGTTCCATACAACCGGTTTAAGGACTCTTCATGTGTGAAGTGTACGGTGCCATCATTTCCAATTTGACGAGCAACACCTAGCCCAGCAGGGAAAAGGTACCAAAGGTCAACTGCATGTGTGTGTGCGAGCGACTTGATTGCTTGCCACTCAACTTGGTTTCCAAAAGGATCAAGAAACACAACGGCTCTCGAATTTTTCCAATTTTCATTTTTGCAAAACTCCTGGATGGCTGTGTTTGCATCCGAACAAGAAATTTGGATTTGCTTTGCTCTATCTGGGAATTCTGTCCTTAGTGCTGCTAGTTCCCTAGCCTTTTTTGGGTTCTTTTCAACAAAGACGAATTCGTCGAAGGACAGATTAAGAGCTAACGCTCGTTTGGCAGACCCGGTAACAAAAGCTCGCGCTTCGTCACCCAAGTCTAATGACAAATTTTCTTTAGATGTTGGAATGGTTCCAGTGCCAGCAAAAGCATCAAAATATATGGTTTTGAAGTTCTGCTTTTTCATGACGGTTAAGAAGGCTGTCAAATAACCTTCCAGTCGTTCAAGCTTTTCAATGGTGTGGGGTCCGGCGAAAGCGTCTTGGGGCATTGTTCTCATCCAAATCACATGAGAACAAAAGTAGAACATTTGTGGTGAGCAGTCAAGGTCGTTTGTGCACAGACGAACAGGTTGGCCTAAACTTTACTCCGCCTCGCCGTTTTGACTTTGGCCGCAGGTTTTCGACTAATCGTCTTCCGTTTCACTGCCCCTTGTGCCTTGCGTTTTGCGGCCACCTTCGCAGTGCCGCTTGAGGGTCTTGCTATGCCCTTCAAAGGCGTCGCCTTGCGGTTTTTGGCGAGGACTTTTTTCAGGTATTGCCCGGTGTAGCTGCCCTTCACCCGTGCCACGTCTTCCGGCGTGCCAGTAGCTACAATTTCACCACCGCCATCGCCGCCTTCAGGTCCTAAGTCAATAATCCAGTCGGCGGTTTTGATGACTTCCAGATTGTGCTCAATCACCACCACGGTATTTCCCGCTTCGGCGAGCTGATGCAAGACCTCTAACAGTTTTGCAACATCGTGGAAGTGCAAGCCGGTGGTCGGTTCATCGAGAATATAAAGCGTGCGTCCCGTTGCGCGTCGCGACAACTCCTTGGAGAGCTTGATGCGCTGGGCTTCGCCGCCTGAAAGCGTTGTTGCCTGTTGGCCGATGTGGATATAGCCAAGACCGACGCGGGCTAAGGTCTCAAGTTTGTCGCGGATGGAGGGCACGGCCTTGAAGAACTCAGCACCCTCCTCAACCGTCATGTCGAGCACGTCGGCAATTGACTTGTCTTTGAATTTGACTTCCAACGTTTCGCGATTGTAGCGCTTGCCGTGGCATTGGTCGCAGGTGACGTAGACATCGGGCAAAAAGTGCATTTCGATTTTGATGACGCCATCGCCTTTGCAGGATTCGCACCTGCCACCTTTGACGTTGAACGAAAAGCGCCCTGGTGCATAACCGCGTGTTTGGCTATCCGGCAGACCGGTAAACCATTCGCGCATGGGCGTGAAGGCACCGGTGTAGGTGGCTGGATTGGAACGCGGCGTGCGCCCAATTGGCGATTGATCAATGTCGATGACTTTGTCGAGGTGTTCCAGCCCTAAGATGCGGTCATGTGGGGCCGGGTTTGCGCGTGCGTTGGAGAGGCGTCGGGCTACGGCCTTGTAAATGGTGTCGATCAGCAGTGTGGATTTGCCGCCGCCTGAAACGCCTGTGATGCAGGTCAAGAGTCCTAGTGGAATTTCAGCCGACACGTTTTTGAGATTATTGCCTTCAGCGCCGACAACTTTCAGCGCCTTGCCTTTTTGCGGGCTTCGTCGCTTTGCGGGCAACGCAATTTGCTGTTCGCCGGTGAGATATTGTCCGGTCAGGCTTGTCTTGGTTGCCATCACCTCATCAGGTGTGCCCGCTGCAACAATCTCACCACCATGGATGCCCGCGCCCGGTCCAATATCGACAACATGATCAGCCGCCAGGATTGCATCTTCATCGTGTTCGACAACAATCACCGTATTGCCGAGGTCGCGCAGATGTTTCAACGTTTCAAGTAGACGCTCATTGTCACGTTGGTGCAAACCAATTGACGGTTCATCCAAGACATAGAGCACGCCGGTCAACCCGGAGCCAATTTGTGAAGCCAAGCGAATGCGTTGGCTTTCCCCACCCGACAGCGTGCCCGATGCGCGCGATAACGTCAGGTATTGCAGGCCGACATCGTTGAGAAACTGCAAGCGCTCGCGAATTTCTTTCAAGATGCGCGTGGCAATGGTGATTTGCTTCTTGGTAAATGTTTTCGGAACATCAGCAAACCATTGGTTGGCCGCTTGGATTGAGAGGTCGCCGACTTCGCCGATGTGTTTTTCGCCAACCTTCACCGCCAGCGCTTGCGGTTTGAGGCGATAACCGCCGCAGGCATCACAAGCGTGCGCGCCTTGATAGCGCGATAGTTCTTCACGCACCCAGTCGCTATCGGTTTCGCGCCAGCGCCGCTCAATGTTGCCAATGACGCCTTCAAACGGTTTGACCGTGTCGTAGTCTCGGACGCCATCATAGTAGGTGAAAGTGATGTCTTCATCGCCTGACCCATAGAGCAGTGCCAGCTGGACATGGCTGGGCAGGCGCTCCCAGGGTTTGTTGGTCGACACTTTGTAGTGTTTGGCGAGGCTATCAAGCGTTTGCTCATAATAAGGCGATGCGGTGCCTGATTTGGCCCATGGGTAAATCGCGCCTTCAGCAAGACTGCGGCTGGCGTCTGGCACGACAAGGTCAGGTTCAAACTGTAATTCGGTGCCCAGGCCGTCACACGTCGGGCAGGCACCGGCGGGCGCGTTGAAGGAAAACAGGCGCGGTTCGATTTCATCAATAGTGAAGCCAGAAATGGGACAGGCAAAGCGTTCGGAAAATACAATGCGTTCATGCGTTTCGTTTTTGGATTTGTGCGCGCCTTTGGTTTTGGTTTTTGACAACGGCTTGTCGGCAAACTCTGCAATGGCAAGACCATCCGCCAGTTTAAGTGCCGCTTCAAAGCTATCGGCCAGCCGTGTGGCGATGTTGCCGCGCACCACGATGCGATCGAGAACAACGTCAATGTCATGCTTGTATTTTTTATCAAGCTTCGGTGCATCGGGAATTTCGTAAAATTCGCCATCGATTTTGACGCGCTGGTAGCCGGCCTTTTGCCACTCGGCCAGTTCTTTGCGGTATTCGCCTTTGCGCCCCCTGACGACAGGGGCCAAGAGATAAAGCCTGGTGCCTTCTTCCAGCGCTAATACACGGTCGACCATCTGGGTGACGGTTTGACTTTCAATCGGCAGGCCGGTTGCCGGCGAGTAGGGCACGCCAACACGCGCAAAAAGCAGGCGCAAGTAGTCGTATATCTCTGTTACGGTGCCGACAGTTGAGCGCGGATTCTTGGATGTGGTTTTTTGTTCAATCGAAATCGCAGGTGACAGGCCATCAATATGGTCGACGTCCGGCTTTTGCATCATCTCCAGGAATTGGCGCGCGTAGGCCGACAAACTTTCCACATAACGACGCTGACCTTCGGCATAAATGGTATCGAATGCGAGGGACGATTTTCCCGAGCCTGAAAGGCCGGTGAAGACCACCAACGCGTCGCGCGGGATTTCCAGGTTGACCGATTTCAGATTGTGCTCACGCGCGCCGCGCACGTGAATGGTCTTGGTATCAGGGCGGGCACTCTTGGCGCGGGATTTTTTGGTCGACGTCGGTGTTTTAGCCATGGGGAGAGGTGGTAGCCGAAGCGGGCCCAAGGTGCAATGAGGTTAAAGGGTTCTTACTCAATGATTGGGTCTGACCAATTGAATTTGGCTCTTCATATGTTGATGGATTATTTGGCATCTTTGGCGACCCTGTTTGTGGTGTCTTTAGATAATCCAGGTATCGGTAGGGCTGGTTGTTTAAGTCAGGTTTCCACACATGAAGCGCATTTTCTTTCTTTTCATTCTAGTTCTTTTGACCAGCTCATTTTTCTTAGGCGCCGTGCCCGAGGTTGCGCACCAAATGAACGGGGTGGCCGCTCGTTGGGTAAAAGAGCGAAAATTCGAACGCGCGAATATTGTTTACAAATATTTATCGCTGTTTGGGAATCTTGATGCGATCAATAATCGTGCTGTTCTTTTGAAGAATGGGTATGGCGTAGAGAGAGATGATAAAAAAGCCAAGGCTATGCTTGAGGCCGTGGCAGCGCAAGGGCACCTTGCGGCACGATATAATCTTGCAACTATGATGCCCAATCGCAGCCGAACACCTGCTCCCGTTATACGACGCACCATTGCATTGTTGGAGCCAAATGTTGTGCGCGGTGATACGCATTCTGCGATCCTGTATGCAAGTCGACTTAGATATAAAAACCGCACTTCTATTGTTGAAAACCGGCTTGGCAAGAGACGAGCGCTATTGAAGATCGCATCGCGTACGAACGATAAAGAATACATCATCAATTATGCTCGTGAATTGATCTACCAGGCAAAATATTACACAGACCGCAAATTGCTTTTTGAGGCAGTGGATATTTTGCAGATTGCAGATCGTCTGGGAGTGTCTGAGGCAGCCCACGAACTTGGCAAACTACGCACCTCTGCGCGGGGATCGTTACAAAAAAAAGGTTTGCCAGCGTATTTGGCATCTAAAAGTGCATTTGACTGGTACCGTCGATCCATCGCGGATGGAAACATTGGGGCTACATGTTCGCTGGGTTTGAATCTCTACTACAGTGCAGCCCGTCTCCTTAACCCTTTGGCTCCGACCTATCTAGAAAGCGGTCAGAGGAGCGACAGGAGATATTTGAATGGGCAATATCAAATGCGAGAAGCAATTGCCAATATGCAAAAGTGTGTCGCACATCCAACAAAAAGGGATAAGTCTGTTCGCGTTTCTGGTCGCCACGCCTTGAGACTAGGTCGAAAACTTAAGTCAGATAAAATTGACCGCAGTACAAGAGGGTTTGCGAATTATTATCTTGGCATAGTGTATGCAAACGGATTGGGCGTGCCCAGAGATGTGTCGCGTGCAAAGAGATATATCAAGCGGGCGGCAAAGCGGTACAACATTAAGCCAGCCAAAAAGATATTGGAAACTCTGCCTGAGAATTCGAATTCCGCAACTTCATATGTCGGCTTATACCGACCCGATACACATTGGTATGTTTGTATGGCTGCAGAGGACGTGAAGACGTGTGGTTGGTATGGCCATTCAAGATATGTTACGCGCGCACACAGGGGCTTAAAAGCGACATGGTGGTAGAAACGATAGCAGTGTTTGAGCGTGTATTATGTGCTGCCATCTTCGAGAGTGTTTCCTAAAACAAACTCAACCCACCGGCTGCAAGCGCGCACAATGGCACCACCAGCCACGGTGGGGTTTTCAAAACATGCAGTGCCAAAAACGCCGCCGCAGCAATGACAAAATCACGCGCGCTTAAAATGCCCGATGTCCACACCGGGTTATAAAGGGCGGCAAGCAGCAGGCCAACAACCGCCGCGTTGATGCCGGTGAGGGCGGAGGCTGCCCATGTTTTGCTGCGCAGGGCATTCCAAAAGGGCAGTGCGCCGAAGACCAATAAAAAGGATGGCATGTAGATGGCGATCAGACACAAGGCGGCCGTGCCAGGGCCGCTAATTTGTGCACCGAGATAGGCAGCGAAGGTAAACAGCGGTCCTGGAACTGCTTGTGTGGCGCCATAGCCCGCCAAGAACTGATCGGGCGTTACAAAACCCGGTGGCACGACTTCCGCTTGCAGCAACGGCAGCACGACATGGCCGCCGCCAAAGACCAATGCGCCGGAGCGGTAGAAGGAGTCTACAAGTGCGAGGCTCTGGTTGGATGATTGGCTTGCCATAAACGGCAAACCAACGAGCAATACAATGAACAGACCAAGGGCGATCATGCTGGCTCGGCGAGGAACCTCAACCGGCATCGTCAGGGCTGCGTCTTGGGTTTTGGGTGTGCGCAAAAAAAGAATTCCAACGGTTGCACCAATGAGAATGGCCAGCACCTGTCCCAACGTTGTTGGCACGGCAAGAACAACCAGGGCTGCGACGACGGCCAGGCTTGCGCGTTCAATGTCCGGCGTCAGCGACGCGGCCATGCCAAGCACCGCTTTGGCGACGACAGCCACGGCGGCAATCTTAAAGCCCTGCAACCAAACGCTGCTTGAGGCCACGTCAAAGTGGGCAATGCCAATGGCAAACAGAACCAGCGCAATCGCGGACGGCAGCGTAAAGCCGGCCCAAGCCGCAACAGCGCCAGCGGGTCCGGCACGCAGCAAGCCAATGGCAAGTCCAACTTGGCTACTGGACGGGCCCGGCAAGAACTGACTGAGTGCCACGAGATCACTATAGCCCTGGTCTGTAAACCATTTACGACGGGCCACAAATTCTTCACGAAAATAGCCGAGGTGGGCTACCGGTCCACCAAACGATGTCACGCCCAATCGCAGGAAAATGATGAACATTTGCCAGACGGGTGTAGGCATTGCGTGCTTGTCGCGGGGGTTGGCCAAATCAGGTTGCCCGTTGGTCTTCGCTTTAAGATGTTTTTGCCAATTTAGGGAACCAAAGATTCATCCCACGATCTCTGTAGGCCACGAGATTGGCATGGCTGCGCGCAGCCTCCCCCACAGGGCCTTCAAAATGTTCCGCCATGGCAGCGGTGACAAATGCAAACACCGTTGCATCGCCTGCTGTCGGGTTTACCCCCATCGCCCATGGGTTTTCGCCTAGGAAATCGGAAAGCGCCTTGAGGTCTGCTGCGGCGTGTTGGGTAATTTCATCATCCGTATGGCGACCCAGGCCGTGGCCCCACATGTTACGTTTGATATCACGGCGCACTTTTGCGGTCACGAGTGGGCGCAGGGCGGCAGGCACGGCTTTGAAAAAATTGCGCGGTCCTTTGTTGAAGTTGTCATCTTTGCTCCATCTCTCATGCACGACGGCCCAATAGAGATGTTCTTCACACATGCGTTCAAGGGCCCACGAGATTGCCCGTTGCTGGTCTGTCAGGCCGGGACTAAACTCGATGTTGTGTTTGTTTTCCAGATGCCATCGCATGTGCATCGAGTCTGCAACAATAGTGCCGTCATCATCAATGTAAGGTAATTTGCCTTTGGGCGCCTTATTGAATCCGTGCGTGTTGGTTTTGTAATCAAGGCCGGACAGTTTCAAAAGCACTTCGGCCTTGGTGACAAATGGACTTGGGTCAGGCAGTCCGAAAGCGGGGCCGAATGCGTAAAGCGTAATCATAATAAACCTCTTGCGCGGGTATTTATGATCGGCGTGCGTGACCACAACCCAACCATTGCCAAAACGAATGCTGCTTCTATAGCGCAGCGACCCAAAAAAACAAAAAACCCAGCCATACGTGGGCCGGGTTTCCTGATTACGCACCACAATTTGGTGTGGCGCTTATTTGGAGTTGTCGGTCAGTGCCACAAATTCCGGATCGTCCTGACAGCTCCGTTCAAACTTTAAAAAGTCGTAGTAGCCGCACTTATTTTCGCCGGGAAATGAGCGACAGACGGATGGCCGTGCCTTGTAAATTGTGCAGCGGCGCTCTTTTTGATCAAAGAACTGACAAATGCGGCCATAGTGTTCGTCGCGCTTGCGGCGCATCGCATACTTACGTCCGTGGTCTTCTTTGGTGAATGCCTTCTTGGCTTCCTTGAAGCTCATGTCGTGATGTTTGGCTAGGCGTTCCACGTCGCGCTTGTCGAGCGCAATCAACGGATAGGAACAACAATAGCCGGGACATTTTTTGCAATTGTACACGAGAAGCCGCCGCCTTTTGTGTTGGAGGTGTGTGAGCCGCGCGAATCTTATGGCTCACCTGCTAGAAGCTGTTAGCGAAGCCGTGCGGCGCGTCAAGGTCAAGCGCGCGATCTCTCGTGGAGATAGCACCGCACTCAATCATGGGTGTCGAAGTGTGACACTGTAAATTTTGATCCCTACCGCCCCAACACGTGATATCGCGGGCCTGTGTCGCGCATCTGCCAGCCAAGCCCTGAGGCACAGAAAAGCAACCTGAAATGGGCGGAGATAGGGGCCTGAAACAGCGCGATCCGTTGTTCTCCTACAACTCTTTCGCATGCGCTTCAGCGGTGGAGAAAAACACAAGAACTACAGGAGGTTGTTGCCAAGTACGAACGGCATTTCGTTACGGCAGCTTTTTTGTGCAACTAAGTACATGTGTGACCCGAAATCCAAAAAAGAAAGAGGCGGTACCGCTACCGCGATACCGCCTCCAGGAAGTCATTGAAGAAGAAAAATTGCTATCACGAGCAGAGCCCGCTTTGACAATTTGATCTTCACATCAATTTTCAACCTGATGACCATTTAATAGTCCTCCAGGTCAGGCCGACCCAACCTAATGAGGGTTGGTACGATCCGGTCTCCTGTCGTTTTTAACGCACAATGGGCGATGGATGTTGCGTGGTTTCCAGCTTGATCATTATCGGGGTGAACGAACCCCGGTTCCCCGTCCATTTTACGACCGGACGAAGTCGATGGGCGTTCTATCAGATCTGACTAGCGCAACCTTGTTTATCCTCTAGGTGGCCGCCAGCCAACCAAAGCCAGCGGTCCTAGACGGGGCCAATAATAAAGGGGCTGATTCGCAGGGAAAAATTATGGCAAGTTTGTTTTTTTGAGGAGGACACTAGCTTGCTTTTTTGGGCTTCTTTTTTAGCGGGGCTTTTCTTTTTTTGGCAGGTAAAGATTTTGCTGCATCGTTCAGGTCAGACAAAGCCTTGGCTTTGCGCTCTTTGCGCCGCGTTGTGTCAAAAATCTTATATTGAGCTTTCGCGTGTCGGTCGCCTGCTGCCTTTGTTGTTCTAGGTCCATCAGGCAGGATGTGGCGCTTGTTGACCGCTAGTATTTCTTCAAGTCCGCGCGCGGTATCGTCCATGGTGACAATCCAACCTCGTTTCACTTGATCTTCGAAAAAATCGAGGACCATGGTAGTTAGATGATTAAGGTCTTCAATATGAAGCGGTCCTAGGTAGTTCTTTGCAACTAGTGCATCGGCTTGAAGCGGTTGATCGCCATCCCAGGTTTGCAGTCCCATATTGTCTTTCATCGCGTCAGCGTAATTCAATTTGATCTCGGCAGAAGTGCTGCCCACGATCGCATAGTGCAACTTGTTTTGGAACGATGCGAAAAACAAATTTGACGCCTTGGAGGATGATTCATAGTCCGTGCACATTGTGAGGATCCGACGAAGTTCCGCATATATAGTGGCTTCGTCTGATCGGATGTCTTTGATAATTTCGCGGAGTTGAGATAGCCGGTCGGGCTTGCCCTTCAGCATCCGCTTATTCACGACAAACCCGTATTTCGCGAGCTGTTTTAGGCTAGATGTTGCCCAACGCCGAAATAGCTTCCCTTCGTCGGAATTAACGCGATAGCCAACGTAAAACGCCACATCCAAGCTATAATGGAGAATATCGCGGGAAACCTGTCGCCCGCCCTCGTCTCGAACTATCCGAAATTTTCGGATAGTTGCCTCGTCCAACTCCCCGGCCTTGACGAACTCTTGAACATGGTGATTTGCTGTCCGCACATCAACGCCGTACATTGAGGCAAGGTCTAACTGCGTAAACCAAGGCTCTTCGCCGTCAAAAATTAGGTCCAACTCCACCCCTTCTGGGGTTGCATAGGGAAGCAGGCGGTTTCCCGTCTCTACGTCCTCAAAAATTTGCAATGCATTGCTGGTTGGATCAGCCGTAGACTTGTCGACAGGTAGCGGCTTTTTGTTCTTCTTTTTTGGCTGTGCCATGTATAGCGCCTTGTAGGTCAATTGGACTTCTACTGGCGATAGAGGGCCATTTACGCGCTCACCGTTCTCAATATCGCGTCCGATTGTAATTGTACGTGTAGCACATTTCGCTCAACGGCTCTTATGGGTGCCTCTAGCTTTTCCAAAGCTGGTTTCATTGCTATAGCGCGCGCTGCACTGGTCAGGCGTCATGTTGCGTGCCGCTAACCAATTGATTTATAATGACTTTGATTCAACCCCTGTAGCGTTTTAAATACAATACTTTTTCGGCTATGGTCGCACTGCGCGCTGGCGGAGGCGATAAAGTTGATTGCCCGGGGGCGGATGTTGGCGCACAACACGCGCTGGACCTGGTGCTGGCTGGACCCGGTAGGGTTGACGTGACGATTGAGTTGAGAGTTGAGAGTTGAGGGATTAAGTGTATGGCGGAGTTTTCAGCATCGGCGCCACCGGAAGAAACACCGGTCAATCCCTATAGTCTGCTTGAGGCGGTCAATCGCTCAAGCGATACCGCGCATGCCTCATGGCTGATTTTCCTCGCCATCATGACCTATTTTATGATTGCCGTTGCCGGCGTCACTCATCGTGATTTGCTGCTTGAAACGCCTGTGTCGCTGCCGATGCTGCAGGTTGATATTCAGCTTACCCAATTTTTCCAATTTGCGCCCATCGTTTTGGTGTTGCTGCATCTTGGTTTGATTTCGCAACTGACATTGCTGGCGCGCAAATCTCTAGAACTCGACCACGCCATCCGACTATTGGAACCCAATGACAACCGCAGCCACCCCCTGCGCCTGGAATTGAATAACTTCTTTTTTGTGCAGGCCATTGCAGGCCCGCAGCGCAGTCCCACGATGGGAATGTTTTTGCATGGCATGTCGTGGCTGACGTTGGTGGTTCTGCCGGTTATCCTGATCCTCTACATCCAGGTTGTGTTCCTGCCCTATCATGACATTGGTATCACCTGGACACACCGTATCGCGTTGCTGGTAGATTTAGCGGCCCTGGTGCTTATTGGCGTGTTTTTGTTCCGCGCGGAAACTTCGTTCTTCAAGGCCTTCTTTCGCGCAACAGCCTCTAATCCATTGGCGTTCTTGGTAACGACGGGCCTTCTGTCGGCGGTGGCGCTGTTCTCCTTCTTTGTGGCAACGGTGCCAGGCGAAGCGCTGGATCGATTGACGCGTGCTGTTTTTAACCCGGTCGCGTCTGTGACGGGTCGCGCCCAAGCGCGTTTGGCGGCCGGTTATTCAATGCCCTTCTTCGGTGCCTCAAGCGATGGCGCGTTGTTTGGTGTCTTTAGACGCAACCTGCACGTCACCGATACCGATTTGGTGGTCGACAAGGAACAGACGCCGGGTGAGCCGAGTTTCTCTTTGCGTGGTCGTGATCTCAGATACGCCCGCCTTGATCGCTCCGATTTGCATCAAGTCGATCTCACCAATGCTAACCTGGATCAGGCCAGTTTTCTGGGTACTGACCTGAAAGATGCCTGGTTGAATTGCGCCGACCCGAACGCGGTGTTGGTTGAAGCGGATCGGCGCAAAGCACAGTGTTCGACAGCACGTGGATCAGATTTCTCGCGGGCCAAACTCCAAGGCGCGAGTTTGCTGGGCATTGATCTTACTCAGGCGACGTTACATGACACGAAGCTGCAAGGGGCAGATTTGTCCTATGCGATTTTGACGGGCACAGACTTTCTCAACGCGCATCTTGAAAAGGCAAGCATTACGGGCGGTGTGCATGCGCTGGGCGCAAGCTTCCTGCTGGCGCACTTGGAAGGGGCTGATTTGTCCTGGGCGCAGCTGCAATATGCTGACCTTTCTAATGCGCAGTTGCAGGGCGCGCTGCTCAAGCACGCCAATATGCAAAGCGCATCCTTGCGCGATTCAGATATGTCGATGGGATCATTGCAGCTTGCCAAGCTCTATGGCGCAGACTTGTCGGGTTTGAAAATCTCTGCAACCGATATGCGCGGGGCACGCATTTGGATGACCCGACCGCCTGAGTCTGATCCGCAGAAATTGGCAGATTTGTCCAATACTGTGATCCGGCCGATGTCCCAAAAGGAAGAGGATGCTCTGAAAAAGCAGGTCTCAGGCATCAAAGATCAGGTGCAGCGCAAGCGTATTCAAGAAGCGGTTGCGCCTCTGTTAAAGAAAGCTGAAAGCAACGCCTGGGAGAGCGGCATTGAGCGCGCGCGCTGGCTGCAACTGAAAGAAGCAGCCCCCGTACCTGGTTCAGAGTTTTATTCCGGCAGCCTGACGTCTTTCCTGTCAACAGAATTTTGCAAAGCGCGCTATTCAGATGGGGCATTAGCAACGGGTATTGCCCGCCGTGCCAGTGATGCAGAATTTCGAGGCAACCGCATTCTTATCTATGACCGGATGCACACAAAGGGCTGCGCTGCTTATGGCAACATCGAGCCGTCGGTTCTCAAGGACTTCACCACCGTGACAGATGAAGCGCGCAGCAACTAGATCAACCTGCGAAAAGTTAGGTTCAACTTTGAGCAGATAAGTTGATCTATTCTAAGGTGTTAGAGCATCTTTTCTGCGTTTGAATAAACGCTGAGACATGCTCTAGATCAACCTGCGAAAAGTTAGGTTCAACTTTGAGCAGATAAGTTGATCGCCAACCATGGGATAGAGCGTCGCGCAAATAGCTTCAGCGTGCATAACAAAAGGCGCGACATTCTAAAGCGCGATAGTGCCCGGACGGCGGAGCCTTTGAGAAGTGCCACCAACACCTGAGTTTGGCCCATCGCGGCCGCGGCAGGTCATTTGCATGGGCTTGCCGCTCCGGGTGCACGGGCTTGCCGCTCCGGATGACTTGTCAAAAGCGCAGTTCTGCTGTAGAACATAAAGAGAACATTGTTCTGCGATAGCAGGCAGTAACCCCGGCTTGGGACTGGTCTCAGGTTCAGGTTGGGCCTCAGGTTCAGGTTGGGCCTCAGGCTCCGGTTGGGGCTTTGGCAGGATTTGCGGGTTGGTTTGTATAAAATCCGTGGACAACGGCCAATGCCTGCCTCGTGCAGACCCGTTGCAGCGATTAGGTTGCGCAAAAGCACAGGTTGAGTCGCGCGCTCAACGCGGAGGTCAGGATACCTCTTTGCCAGGGGCTGACAGCAATTCAATGTGCACCCCAATCACACTTGGTTGGATGGGCACATGAGCGCGATGTTGATCGCGATAATGATAAGGAGTGTTCACATGGCTGGTTCTGTCAACAAGGTAATTTTGGTTGGTAACCTGGGTCGCGATCCGGAAATCCGGCGAACACAAGATGGCCGCCCGATTGCCAACTTGCGTATCGCAACCAGCGAAAGCTGGCGCGATAAAACAAGTGGTGAGCGGCGCGAAAAGACCGAATGGCATTCGGTTGTTATTTTTTCTGAGCCGCTGTGTCGGATTGTTGAGCAGTATCTGCGCAAAGGCGCCAAGGTCTACATTGAGGGCCAATTGCAAACCCGCAAATGGCAAGATCAGCAAGGCCAGGATCGCTATTCAACGGAAGTTGTTCTGCAGGGCTTCAACAGTTCGCTGACGATGCTTGATGGACGTTCATCAGGCGCAGGTGCAGGTGCAGGCGCAGGTGCAGGCGCCCCGGCTAGCCTTCAAGAAAGCGAGCAGGCCAGTTATGATAGCGCTGGCGCTTCATCAAATGGGTCGGGCAGTTCGGGTGGTGACAACTTTGACAAGTCGCTCGATGATGAAATTCCGTTTTAGAAGCGGCGTAGAAGAATTCAATTAAACAAACGGGGCGAACCTATTCAAGGTTTCGCCCCGTTTGTTTTTTTGTGATGCACGTTTCTGAGCGAGGGATGTCACTCACCCACTTACTTGCGTTTGTTTTTACGCGCTTTTTTGCGTTGTTTGCGGCTTGGGCCGGGTTTGGAATTTGCAGCCCCGTCCTTGCTAGCAGCATGATGTGCCGTGCCACCTGCACCTCGTTTGTCAGGCTCGGGTTTGGCGTTACCACTGAGAAGCGCATTTTCCTGCTCAATGCGTTTGTGGTCCTTGGTGTTGATCACTTCAAGAAACAGGCGGCGGACTTCCGGGTATTCTGCGCGCACTTTGTCTTCAAGTCGTGATGTGACCATCTCAACAACCTGGGTCGTTTGGCCGTCGTGGAAATCGACACTTGCCGCCACCAAAACGTCTTCTGGGCCAAGGTGCATGGTGCTGATTTCGTTGATGGCTTTAATCGGCTTGTCTTGACCGGTTTCCGATTTGATAATATTGCGCAGGCCCTGCTGCACTTCTATTGAGGCCGCCTCGCCAACGATTAGGGCTTTAATTTCGCGGCTCATGAAGATTGCAACCATTGCTAACACCAAGCCGATGATGATGGAGGCAATGCCATCAGCTTCTGCGATGCCAAATTTGTCGGCGATAAAGATGCCGATCAGTGCGCAGAAAAGACCGGTCATGGCGGCAACATCTTCAAGTACAATGGCAAACAGCGCGGGGTCTTTTGATTTTTGCAGTGCGCTGACCATTCCAGCAGTGCCGCGCCTAGTGTTGAATTCCGCCAACGCTTTATAGGTTGAGAAGCCTTCAATACAGATGGCTGCGATCAACACGATGTAGCTGATATAGGCATTTTTCACAGGATGGGGATGAAGGAGCTTTTCAAAGCCTTCATAGAGCGCCACACCGGCACCCAGCGAGAACAACAGAATCGCAACGATGAAACTCCAGAAATAGAGCTCTTTGGAATAGCCAAACGGGTGCTGGGCATCGGGCGGACGTTTGGCTCGCTTGAGCCCGTAAAGCAGAACCGCTTGGTTTGATGTGTCGACCAATGAGTGGATCGCTTCCGACAGCATCGCCGAAGAAGAGGTCCCCAGGTAAGCCAGGAACTTACACACCGCGATGGCGAAGTTCGCCGCCATCGCAATGATTACAATTCCTGTTGATCCACCACCTGCCGCCACAGTCTCTTCTCCCTCATGTTGCGCGCTTGCCTGCCGGTCCAGCATTCTGGATGCGCTCCAAAGTCACTTGGTCTTGAATGATCGCTTTAAACTGCGCCGGGTGTTAGAGGTCAAACCGGGCCATACGTCCTCTTCAAGGGGATTGAGCAAACGTCGCGTGATCAGCTCTATGGCACGCGCATCGGCACAGAAAAACGCCGCGTCCCAAGTCTGGAGCGCGGCGTTTCATCATATTCTGATTGTGATCTGCAACCTGACATTGGCTAGAGCGTTGCGCCATTTCTTGTACACAGTAAAGCTATTTTCTCGACGCTCTATCTCAACGCTCTATCCCATAACTGGCGATCACCTGATCTGCTCAAAGTCAAACCCAACTTTTCACAAGGTTGATCTGGTCCTGTGCCCAGCCCAAGCCCGGCCCAGCAGGACGTGTCGTTACTTGCCACTATTGGTCTGGTGTCACCGCTTCCTTGGCTGCATCAAGAGCAGGCTTGGCGGCGTCTTTTGCTTTCTCGTAGGTTTCTTTGACAGACTCTTTGGCCGCCTCGATTGTCGGCTTGGCCTTCTCATAAGCGTCTTTTGATGTCGCCGACGTCTTGTCGGTCAACTCTTGTGCTTTTTCTTTTGCCCGCTGCAGAAGTGATTTCTTGGGCTTGGAACGCTCAAAAGCAGGTGCCGCTTCGAGATCTGCTTTGGTGATATTGGAGAGCACCGCAAGCGTGGTGCCACCCGCTTCAACGAAATCGAGGCTCGTCAAGCGAATGCCAACGCGTTTTTCCCCAAGTCCGAGCACACCACCTGTGCCGATTACAACACCCACAACGCGGTTGGTGCTGTCGATGATCAAGTCTTCAACATCACCAACAATGGTGTCGGCTTGGTCATGCACTTTGACGCCGATGAGGTTATCGCGTGCCAGGTAACGGTCGGGTCCCTGGCTGACCATGAGGCCGGAGTGAACGGGGTCTGCGACGGCACCCGTTGTGGCGAATGCGCCAACAGCAAGGGCTGAGGCAAGACAAAGAGCGGATAATTTCATCAATAAGGTCCTTTTCTAAAAACGCTCAAAACGGTGCGGAAAGGCGCACGGCGCACCACCGATTCTGATGGCAGAGACGAAGCGATCGTCGAGGCCATCGTGTGGTCTCGATCTAAGGTTTGAAGATGACAACTTCAAGTCCGCGCCTGCGCGTTGAAACGCCACAGCGTAGATTTTCTAACAACTTGAATTTACTGGTGAAAATGCCTGAGAATTTTGGGGCAAATAGCGTTGCAACCGTTGCTGGTAGGGCTCTAATCGGTGTATAAATACAAGGACATAGAATCACGGCGCGGGGTGTTTAAACGCCTGCGTTTTTTGCAGACTTCAAGGACGCCCTCACTTGGCAGATCATTCAAACCCACCTGGATCAGATGGGTCCGGTCCGAACGACGTTCGTCCGGTTGATATTAGAGACGAAATGCAGCGCTCGTACCTTGAGTACGCGATGAGCGTGATCGTTTCGCGTGCGCTGCCAGATGTCCGCGATGGCCTGAAGCCGGTGCATCGGCGCATCCTTTATGCCCAAGCATGAATCGGGTAACCGTCACGACCGCTCTTACCGTAAATCTGCAAAGACGGTGGGCGAGGTGATGGCCAACTATCACCCCCACGGTGATGGTGCGATTTACGATGCCATGGTGCGCATGGCGCAGGAATTTTCTCTGCGTCTGCCGCTGGTTGACGGCCAGGGTAACTTTGGCTCTATTGATGGCGATCCGCCAGCTGCGATGCGTTACACCGAAAGCCGATTGGCCAAAGTGGCCGCCGAACTGCTTGATGATCTGGATAAAGACACGGTCGACTTCCAGCCCAACTACGATGACAAAGATACAGAACCGGTGGTTCTTCCGGCAAAGTTTCCCAACCTTTTGGTCAATGGTGCGGGCGGTATCGCTGTTGGCATGGCGACCAATATCCCGCCGCACAACCTTGTCGAAGTGATTAACGCCTGCATTGCGTTTCTCGATAAACCCGACATGACGGTCGAAGAGCTATGTGAATTTGTGCAAGGTCCGGATTTCCCAACCGGTGGGCTTATTCTGGGTCGCAGCGGCATCCGCGCGGCTTATTTGAAGGGGCGTGGTTCGGTCGTCATGCGCTCCCGCGTCGAAGTGGAAGAGTTACGCAAGGACAAGCAGGCGCTGATTGTCACAGCCATTCCCTATCAGGTCAACAAGCGTGTCTTAATCGAAAAAATTGCAGATCTTGTCCGCCACAAAAAGATCGAAGGCATTTCCGACCTTTGGGATGAGAGCAACCGTGAAGGCATGCGGATTGTCATTGCCTTGAAGCGCGATGCTGTTGCTGACGTTGTGCTCAATCAGTTGTGGCGTTTTTCGGATCTGCAAACGTCGTTTGGCGCCAACATGCTGGCGATCAACGGTGGTCGCCCAGAGCAGATGACGCTGCGCGATATGATTGAGGCGTTCACGACGTTTCGCTTTGAGGTTGTCAGTCGGCGTACCAAGCATCTGCTGAATAAAGCGCGCACGCGGGCGCACGTGTTGGTCGGACTTGCCATTGCGGTTGCCAATATTGATGAAGTCATCAAGCTGATCCGTCATAGCCCGAGCCCAAATGATGCCAAAGTAGAATTGATGAGCCGCGCGTGGCCAGCCAAAGACATGGCGCCGCTCATTGACCTTATTGCTGACCCACGCCACACCCTTAAAGACGACGGTACCTACGTTCTGTCGGAAGAGCAGGCTAAAGCCATTCTTGAATTGCGCTTGTCGCGTTTGACGGCGCTGGGTCGCGATGAAATTGGCGATGAGCTGAAAAAGCTTGCCGGTGAAATCAAAGACTATTTGTCCATTCTGTCGTCGCGCGAACGCATCGTTGATATCGTTAAAACGGAATTGGCCAAGGTGCGTGATGAGTTTGGCACGCCGCGCAAAACGGAAATCCTCGATGTTGAGGGCGAAGTTGATGACGAAGACCTGATCCAGCGCGAGCAGGTTGTCATTACGGTGAGCCATAAGGGCTACATCAAGCGTGTACCGCTTTCGACCTATCGCGCTCAGCGACGTGGTGGGCGTGGGCGTTCAGGGATGTCAACGAAGGATGAGGATTTTGTCACGCAAATCTTCATTACGTCGACGCATGCGCCGGTATTGTTCTTCTCATCGCGCGGCATGTGTTATCGCATGAAAGTATGGCGGTTGCCGGCGGCGACGCCGCAGTCTGTCGGCAAGGCATTGATCAATCTGTTGCCGCTGGCGCAAGGCGAGCACATCACATCGATTCTGCCGCTGCCAGAAGATCAAGACACATGGGCTGATTTGGAACTGATGTTTGCCACCAAATCTGGCAACGTGCGTCGCAACGCGCTTGCGGATTTCGAAAACATCAATCGCAACGGCAAGATCGCCATGAAGTTGGATGAAGGCGATAGCATTGTTTCTGTCGCTATCCATTCACCCGATGATGATGTTTTGCTGACAACGGCATCGGGGCAGAGCATTCGTTTCCAAAGTGGCGAAGAAGTGCGTCTGTTCAAAGGGCGTGGCTCGATTGGTGTCAGAGGTATTCGTCTCGATAAGGGCGATGAAGTGATCTCGATGGCCATTCTCGGTCATGTTGATGCAACACCGGCTGAACGCACCGCCTACATCAAGCAGGCCCTGCAGTCGCGCCGTGCTGAAAGCGCAGACGATGAGGATGAGGTTGAGGCAACGCCCGACGTTGAAGCCGCAGAAGAAACTGAAATCTCGGCAGAACGCTACACAGAGCTTGCTGAAAAAGAACAGTTTGTGTTGACGGTTTCGGAGCGCGGCTACGGCAAGCGCTCGTCGTCTTATGAATATCGCACCTCTGGTCGGGGCGGCAAAGGCATCGCCGCCATGGTCACCAATGAGCGCAACGGTCGTTTGGTGGCTTCGTTCCCCATTGAGGGTGGCGATCAGATCATGCTGGTCACCGATGCGGGTCAGCTGATCCGCTGTCCGGTCCATGATGTGCGCATTGCAGGGCGCAATACACAAGGTGTGCGCGTCTTCCGTACTGGCGAAGAAGAGCGCGTGGTTTCCGTTGAAGGCATCCCTGAAGTTGAAGATGATGGTGAGGGAGATGGCGAAAGCGTTGATGGCGCAGACGGCATCGTGGCACCCGAGGTATCAAACGATGATGCGCCAAATCCGGGCGCGTCAGAAGACAGCTAGAGCAATCTGCATAAAATCGATTCCGATTTCATGCAGATTGCTCTAGTGTGCCTAGGCGTGGTTTGGCACGCATCATGAGACGAACAATAGGGCGGGCATGAAACGCATTGGATTTTATTCGGGATCGTTTGACCCTGTTACGCTTGGTCATACAGATGTCATTGAGCGCGCGGTGCAGTTGGTTGACAAGCTGGTGATCGGTATTGGTGTCCACGCCACAAAGAAACCGATGTTCACTGCCAAAGAGCGTGTTGCGATGCTTGAAGCCGAGGTGGCGAGGCTTGCAAAAAAGTCCGGTGCCGAAATTGAAATCACAACGTTCGACAATCTTACTGTGAACGCCGCGCGCTCCGCCGGGGCTCAGGTTATTTTTCGTGGCCTCAGAGATGGCACCGATTTTGACTACGAGGTGCAGATGGCGGGCATGAACGGTGAGATGGCCGAGGATATTCAAACAGTGTTTGTCTCAGCAAGTCCTCGGGTTCGCCATATCGCCGCCAATCTGGTGCGCCAAATTGCTTTAATGAATGGTGATGTCAGTGCGTTTGTTTCCCCAGAAGTGGCGAAACGCCTAGCTGACAAAGTCTCGGGCTGACGCTATAAATGCAAGTCTCCCGTCGTGTCTCTAGGTCTGCTGGGCGGATGTGTTGAAAGCGCGTGAGGCTTGGCAATTGCCATCGATTCCAACTCCGAGAAGGTTTTCTTGATATGCGCACGACGTTGCTTGCGGCCCTGAGCTGCCTTTGTTTGACATTAGCGGCCTGCGGTCCCTCGCAGGTTGAGACAACGAATGGGACAACACCTGAGACATCACCTCAGGATACACTTTATCTGCATCTCAAGACCGGCAAGGTTGTGATCAAGCTGCGCCCGGACCTTGCGCCAAAACATGTTGCGCGTGTCCGCCAGCTGGTCAACGAAGGGTTTTATAACGGTCACAAGTTCCACCGCGTGATCGTGGGCTTCATGGCACAGACAGGTGATCCATCCGGCACAGGTCAAGGCGGATCTAAGTACGGCGACCTGGCTGCGGAATTCACCCACACGCCATTTGTACGTGGCACGATTGGGGCTGCGCGTACCAGTAACCCACACACAGCCAACAGCCAGTTCTTCATCTGCTTTGCGCCAGCTCCGTTCCTTGATGGGAAATACACCGTTTGGGGCGAGGTAGTGTCAGGCATGGAGCACGTCGATCAGATTGCCAAAGGCGAACCGCCAGCCAATCCCGACATCATTGTGAAAATGACATTCGATCCCAGTGCAGCTTAATGTGGCCGATACCAAACAATCAGACAAACCAAAAAATGAAAGATGACTTCGCATGACTGAGATTAAAGACCCAGAAAACACGCTGATCATTACAACCCCCAAAGGCGAGATCATCATCGGCTTGCGCCCTGACCTGGCACCCAAGCACGTTGAGCGCATTAAGATGCTGGCGCGGGATAAGTTTTATGACGGCGTGAAATTTCACCGTGTGATTGATGGTTTCATGGCGCAAACCGGATGCCCCCATGGCACGGGAACCGGCGGCTCTGAGCATGATAATCTGCCAGCGGAATTCAATGATGAAACTCACGTGCGGGGGATTTGTTCGATGGCCCGCGCACAGGCACCCAATTCTGCCAACAGTCAGTTTTTTATTTGTTTTGACGATTCCTCGTTCTTGGATCGCCAATATACGGTCTGGGGCAAGGTCATTGAGGGCATGGAAACGGTCGATCAGTTCAACAAGGGTGAGCCACCGGCTAACCCGGACGTCATGACAACCGTGCGCGTGGCCGCTGACGTAACGTAGTGTAGCTATTTGCGGCTTGAGATATGCTAGGCTGAAGCATTCGTGGTTGTATTCCGAGTGTTCAGTGATGCGTACGCTATCGTATTTTCTCACAAGCCTTCTTTGTTTTGCTTGCCAATTAGCAAACGCGGCAGAGCTTGAAGTTGTTGTGGTCAAAATAGGTTGTTTCACCGGATCGCCTGAGCAACTTGAAATACTCAAAAAAAGTAGACAAGGTAAGCGTGGTTGTAGGCAAACATGCAGCGGTTGTGGGTGTCGTGGAGGTCCGGGGTATCGAGACAAGAACGGTAGCTGCGTATCTTATATAAATTTGATTTCGATCTGCGGTAAAGACTACAGTAACTGCAAGAAAGAGTGTGCAGATACTGAACTCATTTGCATTAGTCCCACCAATGTATCCAATGATGCCACCAAAAACTCAGCCGTCGGTAGCCCAGCATGTGATAGGTCGGAAGAGCCGACAGTGAGGGGCCCGAATGGTGAATGCGTGAAGCAAAATGAGGTGCGACGTGTATGTGGTGCACCTCCAACATCGCGGTGCACAATTGAGTTGCCAAGCCTCAAGTAACCAACCACGCTGGGCGCCACCTTCGTATGTTGACAAAAGAATTTGACTTTGAGTTACCGGAAGAGCTGATTGCATTGCGCCCGCTATCGCGGCGCGATGGGGCGCGGCTTTTGCGTGTGATGCCCGAGGGAAAGGGTCCGCAACTGGCAGATCTCGCGATTGATGATCTGCCAGCCCAATTCCGAGCCGGAGATGCATTGGTGTTCAACAACACCAAGGTGTTGGCGGCATTGCTCAAAGGCTATCGCCTGCGCGGTGAAAACCAGGTTGCCATTTCCGTCAATCTTTTGACCCGGCTTTCTAGTCGCCGTTGGGCGGCACTTGCTAAGCCTGCACGACGGCTCAAAGCGGGCGATGCGCTTCATTTTAATGCGCAAACAGGTGCGGGCAGTCTCACAGCCCGTGTCGCCCATGTTGGAGAAGGCGGCGTCATTGAAATTACATTTGACCTCACAGGTGACGCGCTTGATGCAGCGATTGATTTTGTCGGCCTGATGCCGCTACCGCATTATATCGCGGCCAAACGGGCACCAGACGACCACGACCGCGCGTCCTATCAGACGGTGTTTGCCAGACACGCAGGCGCTGTTGCGGCGCCAACAGCCGGGCTGCATTTTACCGACACCTTGTTGGCTGCGCTTCAAGGAAAAGGTGTGTCTGTTCATAACGTCACCTTGCACGTTGGTGGCGGCACGTTTTTGCCCGTCAAATCAGATGCAACTGAAGATCACGTGATGCACAGTGAATGGGGTGAGTTGGATAGCGCCACCGCTGCACGCTTAAACCAGGTGCGCGCAACCGGCGGACGCATTATTGCCGTTGGCACCACCTCGCTGCGCTTGCTTGAAACAGCGGCGCGCGATGACGGCACACTTGTCGCGTTTGCTGGTGACACAGATATTTTCATCACGCCGGGGTATCATTTCAAAGCGGTTGATCGATTGATGACAAATTTCCATTTGCCAAAATCGACGTTGTTCATGTTGGTGTCTGCATTCACTGGCCTAGAGACGATGAAGTCCGCCTATGCCCATGCGATAGAAGCGGGGTATAGATTCTATTCCTACGGTGACGCCTGTCTGCTCGACCGCCAACAGTTGTGATCGTCATCGCTATGCCTCAGTCTTGCCGGGCCAAAACGATAGGAAACTCGTGAGTAAAGACTTTAAGTACATCACGCACGCAACCAGTGGAGCTGCGCGCCAGGGTGAAATTCAAACCCCGCGCGGCGTTATTCGCACGCCAGCATTCATGCCCGTTGGCACGGTTGCAACCGTCAAAGCGCTCTATCCTGAACAAGTCAAAAGTGCCGGTGCTGATATTGTTTTGGCGAATACCTATCATCTGATGTTGCGCCCCGGAGCAGAGCGTATTGCCAAACTGGGTGGGCTACACACCTTCATGCAGTGGAACGGGCCTATTCTGACAGACTCAGGCGGCTTCCAGGTCATGAGTTTGTCGAAGATCCGCAAAATCGAGGAGCAGGGGGCGACATTTCAATCGCACCTCGATGGCTCGTATCACATGTTGTCGCCGGAGCGTTCGATTGAAATTCAATGTTTGCTCGGCGCAGATATTCAAATGCAATTTGACGAGTGCATTGCCTTGCCCGCCGACCGCAGTGAGGTTGAGCGCGCTATGCAGCTTTCATTGCGCTGGGCGGACCGGTCTCAGGTTGCGTTTTCAAAATTGGCAAATCAGGGGCAAGCTCTGTTCGGTATCGTGCAAGGCGGGATTGACGCAGCGCTGCGTCGGCAATCTGCCGAAGCACTCGTTGCCATGGACTTTGCCGGCTATGCGGTCGGTGGTCTGGCGGTTGGCGAAGGTCACGACGCTATGATCCGAACGATTGAACACGTCGTGCCCTTTCTTCCCGTCGACAAACCACGCTATTTAATGGGTGTTGGCACACCGCAAGATCTGATTGAGGCGGTGGCGCGCGGGATTGATATGTTTGATTGCGTTTTGCCAACCCGCAATGGTCGCCACGGGTTGGCCTATACGTGGCAGGGCCGGGTGAATTTAAGGAATGCCTGCCACAACGAAGACCCAGCACCTCTTGATCCAAAAAGTTCCTGTCCACCGGCAGGGCAGTATTCACGCGCCTATTTGCACCACCTGATTAAGTCGGGCGAATATCTTGGTTCGATGGCTTTGACATGGATCAACACGGTGTTCTTTCAGGACTTGATGGCCGAGATGCGGGACGCAATTGCTGATGGCACGTTCCCGGCCTGGAAAGAAGAGACGCTGGCGCGTGTTGCGCGCAACGCGCCGACCACGACCTGACACACGTTGTTGTGCTGCCTGTCGTCGGTTTTGCGCCCGGGATAGGATCCAAAACAAAATAGGTCAGAGCACGCCTACTGCTTTAACCTAAGATAACCATGCTCTAGAGTTTTCGTGTCCGCTCGCGATGGAATAGATAGAGCCCTGACGCGATCACAACGCTGGTACCGATGAGTGTCCACCGGTCGGGGAGATCGGAAAACACAAGGTAGCCAAGTGTGATCATCGATATCAATTGCAAATAGAGAAACGGTGCAACGGTTGAGGCCGGTGCGCGTTCGTATGCCAAAATAAACAGGTAGTGTCCGATGCCGCCAAAAGCCCCAAGGCTGGTGAACAAGATCAACGACAATAGATCAGGGGGCGCGAGCCATGTTGGCAAGGCAATCGGCAGGCCTAAAAAAACACCAGCAAACATCGAATAAAACAGCGTTACCAATGGTGGATCAATACCAGATATGTGGCGTGTTAACAGCATAAAGAGGGCGTAGGCCAACATCGTAAGAAAGGCGTAGAGGACACCAGGAGAAAGCGCGACAACGCCCGGGCGGACGGCAATTAAGATCCCGGCAAAGCCCACCAAAATAGCAAGCCCGCGCCGCCAGCCGACCCATTCTCCAAGTAAGGGGCCTGCCAAAAACGCGACAACCAGCGGTGTCAGAAAGACAATTGTGATGGTCTGATCAAGGCGCAGTGTTTTCAGCGCTAGGAAATTGAAGACTGTGGTTATTACCATGAGCACGGAACGCACAAGTTGCCACTTCCACGTCTTGCTCCGAATGAGTTTTGGTAACGACATCAGACCAAATGCGGGAACTAAAACTAGAAGCCCAAGAAACTGTCCGACAAAGCGCGCCCACGTGACTTGCACCGTTGGCATATCGTAAACTGTAATCAAGTATTTGGCGGTGGCATCAAGACACGAAAACAAAGTGATGGCGATGCACATGAGGCCGGCTGCAAGTACCGGTGCGTGCAACGCGTTGGCCGCGTCCGGTTGCGGCGTCTCGGAACTGGGTTGTTTAGGTCCCATCAACGGGCTTCAGCCAATGCTAGATCAAAGTGTGATGCGCCTTGTTGACGGGGTTGCAAGTGGGCACCGGCGACGCGCACGTCAATTATATCGTGTTGGTGTCAGGGTCCGGCTGCGACACGTTGGCTGGAAGGGTGCTCGGGGTCAGACGATGGGCTGAGACATCGGCTCTGATCTTAACTCTGAGATCTCTTAACCCCGGCATTCTCATTTCACGTATTTCAACCTCGAAGGGCCGATATTTGGGGCAAAAATTCCGGCCGTCGCTGTTGCGCCCCCGGACGTTTTGTGGGGTTCTTCGCGCGCAATTCCAGTTCTGTTGTGGAATTCTGAAAGGTCGACGGACTGGCGCCATTTGGCCGCTTGACCGGCCCTGGCGAGGCGCTTACAAGCAGGGCTCATTTCCCTTGGGGGCCCGTAGCTCAGCGGTAGAGCATCTGACTTTTAATCAGAGGGTCGATGGTTCGAGACCATCCGGGCTCACCAATCTTTTCAATTAGTTAAGTGATATCTTGACAATGTCATAAGTCGCAATTTGCCAAATGGCGAACTTATGGCGAACAGGGTTTTGCGGCAATTTGCGCAAGGCTGCGTGATGGACCGCGCTATGGCTTTCGCGCGATTGCATTAATTTTCTATTCTGACGAAATTTGTGTGCACACGGTCTTGCCTGCTTTTGACCGGCTCATGTTGGCCAGATCAGAGCAAAGACCTCATAAGTCGTGTCCGTGCTAGCACTGCATATTAAAGGTCGGGCGATGGATGATGAGACAACGCGAATTTCACAGAGCTTGCAGATTATTTGAGTTCTGACCAATCACTAGACGATTGCATGCTGTTGTCGGACTTGGACGGATTTCTCACAGGTATTTTGTGGAATAGTTCAAACTATTTCGCGGGTGAGACGGGCGGTTACCCTTCCCAGGATGGGTCGGGCCACGCCCTATTTTACAGCATGTGGCAGTTCGACGAGATTGCTAGGATACTTGGCGTTCTAGTTGTTCCAGTACTGAACTAACTTGAAGAGTACACCGATTAGTATGCCACCCATCAGATAGCCAAGCATTCCTTCTAAGGCAGCAACCAACATCACGTCTTCTGATGGATGAAAATCGCCATATCCCAATGTCGCCCAGGTCACGACAGAAAAATATAACGACTTCAAAATGTCGTGCACCACCTCAGTAGAACCACCGCGCATTATGCCTAGCTTTGCATACATAACGGAAAAATGAGTCACATATGCCAACGGATGAAGCAGCAAGAAAAACGTTGATTTTACGCCCCATTGTTTGTCGGCTTCCTGTACAATTCTTAAAAGTAGCCACAACGTCCCCCAGATCAATACCAATAAGACGACTACAAAATAGAGCCAGACAATAATTTTGCCAATTGAATGAAGTTCGACGCAACCCAAATACAGCAAGGTCCACGCGATCAACGTCCAAATTGGGACGCCGAAATAAACAATATATTTCAGCATTGTACGCTCACGAGTTAGTTTGCTCTAGCTACAGGCTTGTTTTTGTCAGCTTTACTTCCGCAATTGCCCGCAGATCTATTGCTGTAGTCACTCCGATGCTATGCCCTTGCAGGTTTTGACCGTTGTGGCGGAGCACCGACGTTCCAATATACGAGTTTACAAGTGGATCATTGTCCACGCTAATGTAGGTAACAACTAATGTTTGGCTAGCTAATAACCCGTGAACCTTGACTTTGATCGGGGCACCATTTTGATCACTCTTATTATTCGTAATCGGAATAAAATTCCCGGTACCCTTTATGCTCGTTCGTATACCCCTCTGAAATCGTCTGCGTTTTGTCTTCAATTCAAATTCAAGTCGGTATTCTTTCGGACGCTCGGGTGGCCACTTCGCATCTGAAGGGGTTAGCTCTCCAAGAAAGATATTTTTGGATTCTCCGATCCAGCGATTATCGATTCCGCTGTCCCCATTTTCGCTGGATGGAAATCCAAATTTCTTGCAATAATAATCAAAACGTTTTTTCAGTGAGTCAGACATAATATTTGCAACCATCTATTTCAATAAAATCTACTTGTGAATTCGTGTGTACGAGCGGAATGGCTCTAGTGCAAAAGTGAGAACGTTAGAGCCCTCGCTTCGCAAGGCTTCTGCAACGAGTATATTTGCAAGTGAAGTGTTGCCAAGCAGTAAGTTATGCGTTTCCGCAGCAGACGCAAATTGCTCAAATTGTTGTTGCGTGTATACCTGTACATATGAAATGCTGTTTTCGATCTTCTTCGGCATGAGTGGATTGGCTTTTTCGTAATGCGGCCCCAAGATCAGGTGGGGAAGCCGTTTGCTCCAGTGCTTCTTAGCTCCCCACTGAGTTGCGCTAGAAGAGAAGCTAAGATTTTCAACTACTTTGTTGAGAGTTTCTGCAGGTCTCACCTTGCAAGTCTTTGCATATATGGGTGAAAGCTCGGGCTCGGCAACGACAACAGAAATCTGTTTCTTAAATTTCTGTGCCAACTGCTTCGTCAGGTGATAGCACAATGCTAACGTAGCACCTGACCCGACAGCCGTTACAATAGCATCTGGCGACGATGTGAAAGAACTCGCAATATGCCGGGAATACATCTTTGCTGCAAAGAAACACCGTTTGGCGTGCCAGGTAGCAAAGATATTTTGTTTTCGGCGAAATGCAATGAAACGTTCTCGAAGAAATATGTAGAATTCTTCCTCCAATCCTAAATCAGGACTGGGAGGTGCTTTCGTTACGCTGACATGTGGGGCCTCAAGAACCGCTACCATTTCGTCGAGAAAATACCGCGAGACAATATATTCTACTTTAAGATCAAGTTTTTTTGCATAGTAGCCCAACGCAAGTCCTGTATTGACGTTTCCACCATCCATGATGAGTTCGGTGCGTGAATTTAATTCACCGGTGAGAAGGCCCCGCAATAACAAGCCGGATACAATTGGTTTCTTGAGGTTTGGCAAATTGGACTGTTGATCAAACCTGATGCTTGAAACAGTATTTAAAGATCGACTTCCTGAGATTGGCGCAATGTCCGATAGAACAAGAGGATCCCACTCTAAAAATTTTTTAATCTCTGGAACATGACTTGCTTTATCAAAGTCTCGCTCGATTTGGATCTGAGTCTTTCTTCCAATGCGAATGCCTGATGCAATCAAAGCATTGATTAGCCGTGCTATGCTTTCATTTTCATTTTTTGCGAGCATAACGGTGTCTTTCCTCTCTAGCCTTTATTGGGTTCGCTTCTGAACTTTGCGACCGCTATTAGCAACGCAAAGATCACTATTGAAATAAGCGCTGCAGGCAAGAACGCAGTTTTAGGGTCCATAAAAATGAGAAGCGCCACAAGCGTAGCAAACCCAAGGACCAAACTTAAAAATCCGGCCAACCGTTCCATTGGCTTGAAATCATAATCAGTATCCTTGCGGAGCATGTACCAGACGGCTGGAAGTAGAATAAGGATCATAGCTCCAGCACCGACGATCACATCCACTATGCTTGGGATGTAAAGCGCCGCCAATATTCCTAAGGAGCCGATTAGAATAGATATGACCCTTAGAGAAAACAATAACCTTCCGGCCGTCTCCGGGCCACCCTCATCCCTTTGCCACTGCTCTGCGAGCAGCAGTTTCGATGTGGCGACAGAAATCACATTTAGATTGGTATCAATTGTAGACACCAAAGCGCTGATGACACCAATAAAGACCGTGATGTTTAGAATGCTTCCCAATATGCTGTCGCCGAACAGACCGTTCACGCCGTGCGTAAATAGCACTAATCCGCTAGTTGCTGGATCTATGTTTGGCCCCAGTGTCGCTCGTGCATAAAAACCTATCCCATCTAAAAGGACATAGAATATAAGCAGGAGCGGAATGGACCAATAAATTGCCTGTTGTGCAGAGCGCGCACTATCTGCAGCAGAAATCCTTTGCCAAAGGTCTGCTCTTGCGAGAATTGTAAATGGAAAGAAAAGAAGAATTGCTACGACGAAGCCAATGCCGTAGCGGGTTCCGACAAAGTAGGATTTGTCAAGCGGAGCTGCCGGTGCAGGATTGTTATAAAGCAATCCGACTACAGCTATCAGTGTGACGGATATCGAAATCAAAACGAACTGCCATCTATCGGTTAACAGCACGCCTTTAAAACCACTAACGGCGGTATATAAAATCACCGAAGCGGCAACCACCCAATATATATAGTTTGCATTCAACTGTTCTGGAAATAGACGAACAAAACTTCCAAGGGCTATGAATTGTGCTGCGAGTACAGACACAAAGAAAAGATAGTTTATCGTGGTCGCAGCAATTTGGGCCTGTACGCCGTATTTTTTGCCGATCACTTCATCGAGTGAATCTGAGTTTGTGTCGTTCATGAGCGAGCGTATACGAGGAACATATTTTGCGAATATTGCAAGGCCGATGCAATAGCCTATACCAAGTAAGATTCCTACAACACCCGCTTCGTACCCGATGGCGCTCAGTCCAAAAAACATAAAGCCGCCAACGAGAGATGATAAAATTGTTAGCAAGATTTCTGTCGATGATGCTTGTCCTCGATATGACGCATAATCTGTGACAGAGATCCCCCTGGAGACATAAATTCCGTACGCCAAGAAAGCGATAGATACTGCAACGATCAATGAATTAGTCATGCAAATCTAACCCCATAAATGTAGGAAGGTTGGTGAGTTGGCAGGCATTCGCAAATATCATTTTTTTTGTAACACGTGAATTGAATTTTCAACACTTTAAAAGTGTTCCATAATGTTCAGTCGACAATATGAAAAATCCTTGTTCTCAACAAGGAAGTTCAAGATGACCTTATCAAATATGATTTGTTGATGCGAGTATTTTTCGTGGTGGCCATAAGTGACGACTTGTCAGATAGATAGGCTTCCTCTCAAGGTATTTCTTCTAACTGACGGATATTCCTCGCAAGCGTGCTGGGGTGTACGCCGTTGCGAATAGCGAGTTCAGAAATTGTCAGCTTTTTAGATGTAAGTGCTTGTATCGCGCATTGAAGCTGTTGCCGTGAAAGTTTTCGAGGGCGTCCAAGTCGTCTGCCTCTCTTTCGAGCGGCTTGGAGACCTTGTTTGGTCCGCTCCGAAAGCCGGCTACGCTCATGTTCTGCGAGCGCTGCAATGATAGTGTAAATAAGTTTGCCATCTGCTGTGGATGTATCAACGCCCAGTGTCATGATTTGAAACTCAACGCCGCGTTCCCTTAGTTGTTCGGCTTGAACGATGGCATCTACCGTTGAGCGAAAGGCACGATCCAGATCCCACACGACCAGGGTGTCGCCTTTTTTTAATTCATCAAGGAGTTGATCGAAGACGGGGCGGTTCTTGCTTGCAGCAGAGATTTTTTCTGTACGGAGCTCATCGCAAAGCGACGTCAAACCATCAATTTGCCGGTCTGGTTTTTGATCTTCTGTTGAAACGCGTAAATAACCAATCTTCATATTCGAGTAGGGCTCCAACGCGGATGGTGCTGCGTTTGAAACGCAACAAAATCGACCCTTTCTGCGTTGGTATTTTTGATGAACGGGTGCATAAATTTGCAAACCGCTAACTCCTGATAACAACTATAATATTCAAAAATTATAGCAAATCTCGGGCAGCAAAGTAAAATTTCGCAAAATCGGTCAATTATGCGGACAAAGATCGGGGCGATATCAACAAGTGCAATACGAGCAGCAGTTGCGTATTTTCTATTCGGCGCTCTCGTTGCGCATTCAGCATATGTCGACGACCTGAATGCTAGCGCTGTACTCAACAAGATGAACTCAGACCAACGCCATGGCTACATATCAGGTGTCGTTGAAGGCTTGGCGTATGCGCGGTTTTTGCGTGATCGCCCGAACGAGACAGGCATGAAGTGCATTTATGACTGGTACTACACCGGAAAAATCAAGAAATGGCTCAAGATTGAAGCTTGGTTTAAACGCCACCCCGACAAGCCGGTTGGCGCTCTCCTGTACGTCCTGACAAAAAAGGAGTGCGGAGCTTAGATGATCATTTTGGCGGAACAATTTAGACACGGTACCGGTAACCACAACAGGAATTCAGAGTGGTTGCGCCAACAGCGTTGGTTTTTCAAAGCCAGACATGACAAAGCAAAGCGCGAAGAAATTACCGAACAGATTGAAGATGATAATCTTTCGTTGGCAACGTCACTGCTCATGGCATCAGACGTTCAAGTTCAGAAGTTTGAAGCCAAACTTGATATGTACGATGAGGCAACAGTCAAAGCTTTGATGGAAAACCAAGAACAGATCGATGTCGTCAATGCGCGTCTCGAAGACATGCTAGGCCGTGCTTTTGTTTTGGACGATGGTCGGCGCATCTTTTTAACTGAAGACAGCATTCAAGCCTTTGACGAACATGGAGCGGAGGTTGGCTCCAATGAGCTAGACTTCGATCTCGTGCCCCAAAGAAATCCAACTTGGGAGAATTTTTCAGTGGCCTCAGAACAGAAACAAGACTTAGAAGCACAGCGTTCCGATTTGTTCAAATTTCAACACAAGCTTGATGGGGCACGCGAACGCCTATCCGAAGGTGAGATTTCTGAAACTGAATTGAACGACTTGAACAATGACCTTGAGAACGCGATGCCAGCATCTGTGAAAGTACATCTGTCTGGGGCCGCGCCGCCCAGTCCGGCTCCTAGTTTGAGCGAGCGATTTGCAGCATCTTCTACATCGCCTGCGCCACGCATCCTTTCGCCCGTTGCAGCACATCTACCAACGTTTTCGCCCTGATCCAGTTTAAGTCTGGGTAGTTGCAACCCCCCATATACGCTTTTTCGTTCTCATAGCGGCAATTGCATTGAGCAGTACGTGTCACTTTCTAAATGCTCTGAGACAAGAGAAAAACGGGCCTTTCTGGGGAAAGAAAGGCCCGTTTGTTGAGGTGGGAAAATCAATGTGCAGAGCGGCCAAAGGAATTGTCACGCGAGCTGCACCGTGGGTTTGTGCGGTTCCTATTTTGCAACCGCTTTGAGCCCCTGAACGGAGTCTAGAACTTTGGCGCGTCGTTCCATAAGTTGGGCTGGTGTTGCGCTTGAGAGAACCGTGCCGGCTGTGGTGACAACGCGAGCACGGAATGTTTGGCTAAGTGTGCAGCCATTGTCTTCCGCTTTCGCAGCGTCGTCTTTCGTAAACGGTTCTGCCGATTTGATATTGGCAGCGACGACATGGCGGCCGGCGCCAATGTTGACAAGGCCGATACCTTGATCGCGGAGATCAGCAAGTGTTTGGGTTGCCAACCTGTTGGTCTTATCGTGGAATTGGACCGAGAGATTGAAGCCACTGGCATCCATTTTATAGCGCTCAGCAATGCGTTGACGCTCGGCGTCATCTACTGGGCGAATGAAACGAATGGTGTCTGTCGGCACCGCTAAAGATTGGTTTAGTATCAAAGTTTTTGTCATAATATTTCTCCTTAAAATCATTAATTAAATTAAACAAAGCGAAACTTATACTTATGAAAAGAGCATATGTCAATAAGAAAAACTTATAATACTTGTTTTATACTTGAGATCACCTTCCGACACAGATGTCGTTTCCGGAGCCAGCCCTTGGCGCACAAGGGCTTTTTCTCGCCCTCACGCGTGCTGGTGTGAGAAAAAGCACGACGCTGGGCGAGGCGCATGCACCACCGCGTGTCAAAGGTGTCGTTTCTGGTGAAGCTTAAGGCGCAAATAAGAGGCGCTTCTTAGAATGATATTTAAGCACCGAGTTCACCGATGCGCTCACATGAGTGAGCTCGCGCGATTGATCGTGACCCGAATGGGCTGAGACTGGCCGACGACGTCAGGCCGGGCTCCGTGAGGCAGCTCCCTGAAAGGGGCGCCACATAGAGCATGGTCGGCTTTGCCGACGCGCTCAAAGAACTCCACCTCTTATCTCAAACGCCGACCGTCTTCCTGCATGTCACACTCGTGAATTTCAAAGCCCGCTTCATGAAGCGCACTTAATACAAGATGTCTTACGGTGATCATACGCTGTGCTGCCGTCGTCTTGAGATCAACCCAAAGATAATCAGGCACCTCTAAGCTCAATGTTTTGCGTGGTGAAGCAGCGCCCTGAGAGTTTACATTTTCACCACCAGCCAACCTTTCAGGGGGATCTATAGTTGGTTCAAGGATCTTACTGACAGAAATGGACGGGATGCGCTTGCGGACGGCCGTCTCCCCCAATTTACGATCGAGGCACTCAAAATCTATGTCGTTGATCTCGACAGACTGAAACGTAGGTTTCTCAACTTCACTCATGCCGCACACTTTCCTTTGGATTTCGATGGGGACTTGCGTCTCAAAGACTTAGGTTTCCTTTTGGGATTGGCCAGACTTAAGATCTCAGCGACAAGCGCATCAATCTCCATTGCGGCTTTGCCACGAGTTTCAGTCATTGCCGGTGCCACACCGGTTAAAAACATTTCGCGATAGGCTGCGCGTTCGATAAGGCCTGTATCAAAGCATTTGAGATTATGGCGCGCGATCTCTTGGTAAGCGAAGTCTGTCACACGGGTTCTTAAGGGAAAGAGCTTTGTCAAAAGCAATCGATAATCGACGTTTGGTGCGCCAGCCTCAATCACGTCGGCAATATCATCGACGATGACGAGCGCTTCTCTCAGATCAGGTTCGGACGCTTGCGCTGGAATAACAACCAGGTCAGACCGTGCGATGGCCTTCAACACGGTGGCTTCACGTGTTCCCGCAAGATCAATTAAGATGTGATCGAACGCACCGTTCGATGTGTGTTTACGAAAGAGATCCGTAAAATCATTTGGGGCTGCGGGCAGAACTGTCAGTGATGAAAGGTCTGCCTTTCGTCCCCATCGGGCAACGGTTTGGTTTAAATCCAAATCAAAAACGAGAACTCGCGCACCGTCGGAAGCAAGCTTGGCTGCGATCGCAGCACAACACGTTGATTTTCCGACTCCGCCTTTTGATGATGCAAATGAAATAATCATATTTAAATACCACAAACCAGGATGCCACAAATCTAGACTTAAGCAAGAAAACAAATACAGTTATCCGCAGCACCTAATTTGCGCAAAACAACACGCATGCAAAAACACAAATCCAAGTCACTTGATTTCAAAACTTGCAGAGTTGCCCAAATAGGCAAATCCATATTTGCAGTGTTGGTGAAACGTATTTTCGAACTTTGAACTCAAAAAGACTTTGCTTTCCAGAATACGGGACCTGGAAATTTGGCGCGAGGTTTCCCTGTCATGCACCCAAATCAAAATTGGTAGAGGGATAGCCTCAAAGATCGTTCGCTGCACTCAAAAGCGCGCATTTTGCGAAATTGGACCCATCCAAAAGCACTTAGCCTTGTCAGGCGACCACACCCCTTAACCATTGGCGCCCCTCGCCAAGCAATTTGCGATGTAACACGCCCAAATAAACTGATGGTTTGGATTGCAACGGGATAGGTCACCCGCTCAAGGTGCGCAGAGCGGTGTCGGAAGACATCCGACGCAAGCGAGGGTGAGGAAAAATAGGTTCGCGTCTCGGCAAAGGCCGAGCGCGTCCGTTGTCATAACTCAGTTTGATAACTCGATGATGGGCCGGATTAGTGTTCTTAGATTCTCTTGATTCAAGATTCTAATTCAAGGACGCTGCAAACCGCAGTCGCCGTGTTTCTTCACGCCTTATGGTGAGAAAATGGGCGCAGTTGGTGAGAAGTTGGGCCGAGTCGCGTGAGAAAATGGGCGTGTCTAAGTGAGGTTTTGGGCGGGTTGAGGTGAGATAATGGGCGTGCGGAAACGAAACAACGCAACGCGCTTTGGGGATAAGTGAGACGAAATAAAAATAACCTCACCGAACAAACGCGAATCTCCAGCACACTGAACCTCATGAATTTTGTAAGCGTTGCACAACAAGAGACCACACTTTCAACCCTAGCGATAAAGGTTTCGGGCGATCCTCTTGACCCGACAAGCCGGAGCTCGATTGTAAAGCCAGCAGAACTTGTCGACGCCGTTGAAATCAGCGCGCTCAATCGCTCAGAACTCATTCTCTACAATCAGCTTTTGGCGCACGCCTGGAATGATATTGAACCCGGCAAAGTCTATTCGGTGTCAAAGGCTCGGCTTCGCGGCACGCATGAAAGCAATGATCGTTTGCATGAGGCGTTTGACCGCCTCATGGGCGCGTTTGCAAAAGTGAAATACCGTGACCCGGAGACAGGACAGACGAAGACCGTCCGGATTCATCTTCTAGGCCCCAATGCGGAAGAGGAGGGGGAAGAGGGTCAGTTCCATTACACCTTGCATCCAACATTGCTTAACGTCTTGAAGGTCAGCCGCACCTGGGCACGTCTCAAGTCAGAAATTCTCTATCTCTTGAGGTCAAAATACTCGATCCGGCTTTATGAACTCATTGAACGGCGCATCAATTTGCGCCAGCAATCACAATCTTTCAGTGAAGAGGAACTACGCGCTCTCCTGGGCGTACCCAAAGGCAAGCTTAAACGCTTTGCAGACTTTAACAGCCAGTGCCTCAAGGTTGCTGTTGGTGAAGTCAACCAGCTCACCGACTACATCGTATCCGTCGCGCTCAAAAAGCGCGGCCGCCGCGTTGAGACCATGCAAATCACGTGGCTGAAGAAAGATGCGGAAACTCGCAAGATTGCAGCGAAGGAGCGCGAGCGTTCGCGGATAGGGAGAACAGCGCGGCGCAAGGCCACCGTGGAGGTCATTGTCTAGCTGCCCATTTTCTCACCTACAGTCTGCTTGGTATAGGAAGCGGCCATTTGGTTGGCATGGGTGAAGTTCTGATTTCGTCAAGAGGTCGAAGTCCGCTTACCTCTCTCAAACGACCCAATTCGCCACGTATTGATAGCTTCAACTATGCGTGAATCGACGCTTACTTCCGCGAAGCATCGAATAGACACTCATAGCTGAAAAATTTCACTTAGTTTCGCGACATCCTCCGCAGAGATAACGTGGCAAGGCACTGCAAGGTCTCGAGCATGAGAAAGTGTCACTTCCAGCGCAAAGTCTTGGTGGCGTGCCACTTCATCGACACTAATGACCGGTCTTTTTCTCAGTTTATCAGAAGTTCTGCGTTTCAGGATTTGGGCGGGGTCCGCCCGTAAGAAGACGAACATCTGCACATGGAGTTCGGCAAACACCCATGCAGGGATAGGTTCAAGGCCTTTCAACGTATCGATGACGGTATGGCCGTCGAGGATTACCAGCAGCGTGCTGGGATTTCGTTGCCGACGGAACCCTTCGATTAGCAGGCGCTGGTTATCTCCAATATCCGCAAGGCGCAGATCGTCATGATCGAGCATTTGCGCCAGTCGTGCTTTTTCCTCTCCAATCAGGCTTCCGGCAGAGAGATGCTGGAAGCTTAACCGATCAGACAGAGATCGAATTAGCGTGGTCTTCCCCACACCCGAAATTCCCACGACGGCTACTGTATGCACCATCAAACCGCGAAGCTAAGGTTCAAACGCGCCAACATTTTAGCCAAAATCTCTCCCCTAATTTCGTAGATGGATTGCGGTGGCGACGCTCCTTTCACAACGCCCATGTTTTTCAGTTCATCCAGACTGATCGGCGGCTCGATATATGCAACCAGAAGGTAATTGATGACCTTAACACGTCGCTCCGGCGTGGCTTCCCACGCGGCAAGCGCGCTCTCGCTATAGACTGACCTTCCCCCCGTCTTGAGCATCAGTTCCCTGGTCGAGTTAGCAAGCGTCACCTCCTCCAGAAGACCAATCGCGGTGATAGACTGCGAAGGCGGTTCATTTGATGCGCCCTTATAGAAAAACAAGACAGACCCGGGAGACCCTAATTGAGACTGCGCGCGGCACAGATAGACTTTGCGGATCGTATTGCCAGGTCGAAGTGGGACTGTCGCCGTTGAGGCATTGGCGAACAGGTCCGGTTGCCGCGGAGCCCACAGATCAGGGTAGAGAGTATCGTGGTAGTCTTCCTTGATCGGAATCCCGAAGCCACGAACGGTTTCACTGACAAAAAAACGCGGATAATTGCGTCGACCAATCTCAAATACGTCCATGCCGTCTGGCAATATGAGTTTATCCGCTGAAAAATCGCGTTCGTAAATTAGCTCACCATCTGGCATCGTGCCCGCACCCGCGAACCCGTAGTATTCAAGCAGGCTTACGAGAGCAGTTTGTTCTTTGTAAGCCGTCAGGTAGGCCAAGTCATAACCATTCGACTGCGCGAACCAAAATATCTGCTTTAAAAGCAACTCGCCAAGCTTCACCCCTGTCTTTTCTGGCCGTACTTTGAAGGTGCAGATTTTTAAGATCTTCGGCGCCTTGGTAACTGCGTCAGTGTCCGAGGCTACCTCGTCCTTACGGACGACGAGACCGGCCAATATGTCATCATCATATACTACCCAACAAGGCCGGCGACCGGCGATGCATTTATTCCGCCACCATTCATTGAAGTCGGGGTAGCCGTCACGAAGGCTATCAAAGAACTCATCATCGACATCAATTGTATGAGCCTGGACTTCAGCAACGTGCCTAATTGGGACTTGTTTCGGTTCATACGTTTGAACCAGTAGTTGCGTAGCATCCGCCAGGAAAAGCACACGCCGCCCAAGATCCGTCGAATGATCTTGCGCCCTGCCGTGCAAACCCTTGTCCTCAGAAACCAGAAAGTCGGCAGCGCCGATCTTGAGCGCATGAAGAAGCGTTGAATCGACTAGATCGTTTGGTTTTTTGATCGAGCCGAACTCGGTCTCTATTTCAGTCTCAGTCAGGTTTTTGATCTTGCCTAGGGTCTGGAACTTCTCAATCTTGCTAAGCGAGATCCTGCGTCTGGCGGCGTCCTTGTCCCGGGTAATATCGTCTCGCGCGGCCTCATGAACAAAAATATCAACCTTGTGTTTTGCAGCCAACCGGGAAAACTCCGCGTAGACTGGGTCGACAGCATGATTATCTTCGAGGCCAATGAGTATGTTCGTATCAATGAGATACGATTGAAGGCTCATGTTTTAGGGCCTTTCGGAGATTATGCTTGGCATAAAGAAATGATTGCGGAGGCTTAAAACCAAATTTTTTACGAAGCTCGGCGAGTGGCACGGGTTCTGAAAAGGCTTTTATTCCTTCGAAGCGCAGCACAAAGCCATGTTTTGCTCCTGCAAAGTATCGATCAAAATCCGGCTTCCTAATAAATGCCTGGTGTTCAAACCGCCGCCAAATCTCGGCTATAGGTAGTTTAAGAACATCTCTGACCTCGGCGACTCCGACCATCGCCCGGACCGGAGATGTGGAGTAAATATAGGCTACAGTTCCTGCAGGGGCTGCAGCTGGGAAACGGCGCCTTAGTTCAACTGTCTTACGACCTTCGATGATCTTCTCGGAGTAATGTGGCCGGATACTTAGGACAACATCGCGCTGCGGGCGGAACAGCTCATCACCCAAAATGGGCAACACAAGTTGGTCCTCGCTTTCGCATTCAACATCGAATGTGTCACGCACGTTCAAGACCAATGAAGTGTCGGCCGTAAATGAAGCGTCAATTCGCAACTTAGCGCCAAGGGCCTCAACATAATTCTTGAGCGTGGATAGGTGCTGATCTCCACCCCGTTCTATTTTTGAAACCGCTGCTTGTTGCACATTCAAGCGTTTCGCCAACTGAGTCTGGGTGAGCCCCGACATCTTGCGAAGTGCTTTGAGAGCAGGGCCAACGTCATCAAGGCGTTCTGATCCATGTCTTACAGATGCTTCGATGATTTTTCCATTGAGTCTGCCCAATCCGTCGCCTCCTCTTTCCGAATCACAGCCTAACAGCCATGATTATTCCACTCAAGGAATACTCGCTTATATGTGGCAATGTTTCTCCTAGCAGCAGACATTAATAGAAGTTGATTTTGCGTAACCGAGCCGATGTCGGAGGATGTCTCCTTCTGTATTTCCTCGATCTTGTCCCATCCGCCCAATTTCTCACTTTACTCTAGTCGCGACGCCTTGATTTTCCACGCGGGCGTTTGCGCTTCCGTCTCTGTCTATCCTGCCGCTCAAGCTCATCAATGCGTTTGGCGATGCGCGTCTTGCGGTTAGCATCGGGCTCAACCTGTTGTTTTTCAGGTTGCTCAAACTTTGTCAGATCCGTTTTTCTGCGTGGCCTGACCAGTTTCTCTGTTGAAGCGATCGGTTTTAGCGATGGCGCCTGCTTTTCAGAATTGACCGCATCAAAGAAAGACGTGTCGTGTCTTGGTTCCAGCTCCTGGCTGCCACCTTCAATGCGAAACAGATGCTTAGCGTGACGTGCAGCAGACTCGGAGCGTCCTTGGCGTTTTTGTTTTGCAATACGCTCTTCATCACGCCTGCGTTCAGCGGCATGGCGACGTTCCATACGCCGCCAGAGCGTGCCAAGCTGATCCCGCTTGGCAGTACGCTTGGTTTCCATCAGGTCTGTGAGTTGAGCCTCCGCATGTACCAAACGAGAAACAGCTCGTTTCTTAAAGAAACGCTGTGGCGATAAGGACCTGACAGACTTGCGAAAGATACCAAGCGGTGTTCGCGGCTTTGACTTAACAATGGCTGCATCAAGTTGATGTTCAATTTTCTGACGTTCTTTGGCTACGATCTTCTGCTCGCGTCCAGTTGTCCGCGACAGGCGTTGGTCAAAGCGCAGGAGCGCTGCTGACTGCTTGAGTGCGAAGAGCGTTGTTTCCTTTCGCTGTTTGTTTGCCCGTGCCTCCCTGATTTCATCTGGACTGAGATGTGAGTGTCTTTTAAACCAGTCATGATCGACACGTGGCGTTTGCTTATGGCGGACATAGCAGCCTTTGGCCTTGGGGTTATTCTGCCTGTTCTGAGCTTTTATATTTCGCTGTTGATGGCGTTTTTCCCAATTGAAAATACGCTCATGACACAGCACGAAGCCAGTGCGTTTTTCATGATGCATGGCCCACCAGCTGAGTTTGAGGTAATCGTTACTGACAGAGGCATACTTGCCGTTGATCGGCGAAACACGATTGACGATGAGATGCACGTGGGGATGGGCTGTGTCGGTATGTTGGACAATGAGCGCTTGATGATCCTCAAGGCCTAGTGTTTTGAGAACTTCATCGGCTGCCTGCAACATCTCCGATGGCGTTGGTGTGTGATCCTTGCTCGGGTGCCAGGCGAGCGACAGCGTGTAAACGGGTTTTGATCCCTTGCGACCTCTAAACGGATTTTCTTTGCGCACATAGTCTTCATATCGCTGGCCTGCCGCCTTGGCGGCGGCAGCAACGGCCGCCTGGCGGACGTTCTGGGCGTTGGCGGCGAGCCACGACATACACCTCAAGGCTTTCTTTGGATCTGTTGTTGGCAGATTGCGTGTTGCAGTAAAACCGACACGGGTTGCAGATTGTGTGTCACCCTTGTCGTGCAACATGTAGTCACCCGCAGTTGGTCGCGTATCTTCGCCGAACGTCTCAAGCTTGCGCACGTCATTGAGGTAGTATTGACCCGCTCCATTAAACCCTGTCCCCAGTCGTGCAACGCGCGGGATCATGAGGGCAGCAGATCATCGAGAGCTTGATCAAGTTTTTGGAGACTATCTTCAAACTCATGCGGTATGCAGCCTGTTTGCGCAATAATGGGTGCGATGTGCGTGAGTGTTGTCCCGATGCGCGTTAGGGAATCGATCAGCTCAAAATTAGTGTTGGGCGTGTCTGCCTGTACGTTGCCCTCAAAGGTATTGGCAAGAGCTTCGATAAGACAGCGTTCTGGCGATTGCCCCGCCTGGCTAGCTTTTGCAAGCAGTGAGCGATGCAGCCCCGGTGGCAGGGTAATTGTAACGTCGCGATCTGGTTGATTATCGTTGTCGTTGTAAAGTCCGACGCCGTCATGGCAGAGGACGCCACGCGCAAAGTCAGCCGCTGTTAGGCCAGTGCGCGCCGCATTGACAAGATAACGAGACCGCTCATGCGCATTGACCCAGACAACGATACGGTTGTCTCTGGCTTCGCCGGGGGCTTTTTTGGGTCGTCCTGTCTTCGTTTTCATCATCATGTTCATTCAAAGTTTGCGTTCTACAAAACCGAGAATAAAGCGCTCGGTGTTGCTTTGTTTGGTTATGGGTTTGCGTGCATCCAGCTTACGCTGGGGTGAATTTGATCCTAAACTTCGGATCAAAGAGGGGCGGCGGCACGAGGCCTCCCTCTTGTTCTTGCTGCATGATCTGATCGCAAAACCGGTTCCCACTTTTGCGGATCGTGCAAGCCCAGAGTTTTTCGGCACCGAAAAACATATCTGGCTACAACAACGCATTCCCATAGCAGAAATGATGAAGCAATTTCCAGAACTATTTTCAATAACAGAAACTTTGAAAGATAATTACAAAGTGATGCTGCGCAATAAAAGTTAAATACAATGCATAAAACTATTCATGCAATGCTAAATCGTAAAGCCATGTACTGCAGCGTAAGTGGCGTGCATGTGCGTGTTGCACTAGGTGCCTTGCCAACGCGCTGACCAAGTGTTGAATTCACTTGGGCGCACACCGTAGCGTGCAAAGTTACCTTCATGCAGACTGAGAAGCTCTGTTTCTGCAATCTCGATAAAATGAGATTTCTCACGTCCGTCAATATTGTCGTGCGTCCAGGTGGCGATGAATTGGCTTGCTTCAATTTGATCGAGCGCCTGACGGATGACTTCGGAGACCACGTAGCGCAGGCTTTGGCGGTGGCGAAGTCGAAAGGGGTCGGGTTCGCCTAGTGTTTGGCGCACGGCGATGTATCGTGCCGATGATTTTTCATAAGCCCATAGGAAGACGTCCTTTAAGAGCTCAATTTGTTGGAGTTCATAAACGCCGAGAAGTCCGTGGGTGTAGGTGCTATCGGGGACGGATATGAAAGAAAGCGGCGCAAGGTTGTTTTTGATCAGTGGCAAGTTGAGCGCTAAGCGTGAGACGCGCTTGTTGACGTCGATGAAGGGCTGCAAATAGGGAAGTTGGACCATGACAAAGAAGGCCTGCTCAAAGGGATCGCGTATGGCTGATGCGGTGGCAAGCACCGTGTCGAAACATTCCTCGATCACCTGTGGGACTTCCGGCGGCATATAGACGGAGCCACTGATTCCAACCGGTTCGCTGCGCAAGCGGCCTGCAGCACCTGGATCATCAAGCAGGTTGTCAGCAAGCAATGCGTGGAGATTGAGAATCGTGCGCCGATCAAATGCGGTTTCATCAACGGATTGAACGAGAAACTCAATCGCTGCTTTGTGATTAAGAATCATCTGGGCATCGCGCGGTGCTTTGGTGTCGACGGATTGACCGAGGGCGATGAGTTTTTGTGTCTCAAGCAGTGAATAGGTATTGCCTTCAAGACGACTTGAATTCCAGGAAAGGTCAATGAGCAAGCGGTTTAGAATTTGGAGTGCGTAGGTGCCAGCATCTTGCACGGCACCGTGCGTACCACCGAGCTCGTGAAGGCGTTGTCTCTCCGCTGCGTTGAGGTAGCTCGTCACGTTGGGCTGATAGGAGTCTAAAAAAGTGCGGTCGTAAGCAACGGCGTTGCGGGCCGCCAAGGGCTTTGTGACGTGCCGCAATAGTGCGCTGCCAGCCTTTGAGAGCGGAACGAACAAATCTGGCTGTTGGGCGGCGTGTTGACCTTCACCTTGGTCAATCTCGTCGTTGCGTGTTGCAGAATAGCGCGTAGCACGCGCGGCACCTGTTGCAACGACGGCACCTGATTTGACGAGTGATTTGAGACGCCTTTGCAGGGTACGTCTGTCGAGAGGCAGGCCCGTTTGTACGGCGATCTCGTCAGTCAGGAGGCCATCGGGCGCGGCTTTGATCGCAGTCGTAATGACGTTGAGTTCTTCTGTGATCTGGACTTTGGTGGCCATAGTATCGTGACACTTTCCTATTTATCACGACACTTTACCCTATGTTCTGTCGCGATAGCAAGTATTACGACAGAATTATACATATTCTGTCGTGAAAGGCCATTTTCAGCGTATCGCGACAAAAAAGTGTCGCGATACCAGGACAATCATAGACCGCTGTCTTCAAATGACCCCGTGCTCAGCCATTTGAACGTCGTGTCAGTCGACACCTTGTCATCCCATACAAGCCAGCAATAGCGATGTTGCGTTGTGTACTTGGTGGCTTGGGAGGGGTCACCACCCGGCCAGCACACACAACGGTCGAGGGCATAGATCGTGCGCGGTGGTCGCCTGAGATAACTGCCATGACGGTCCGGGTGACAGAGGCCTGCTAAGTTAAGCAGCATTGCCATCGAGCCACCGGTCTTGGCGGTCATTGCAAGGCCGTGACGGATAAACCGATCGGCAAGACCGCGTCCATAAGGCGGATTGGTTACAATGTGTTTGGCGCGCGGCTTTGTTTCGCTCAGGAAATCGACACTAGGCTCGCCGAATCCGTAATTGCCAATGTCTGTCGAGATGACGTCATAGCCGGCATCGCTCAGAACGTTTGAGATCGCGCCCTTGCCGCAAGCAGGTTCCCAGATTGGGCCGTCAAAGTGTTCGACCGAGAGCAGCGCACACGTCGCAGATGGTGGCGTCGGATAAAACTCAAGTGGTGCACGACCTGGTGCAATGCGACCGTCTGCCCGGTAGGGCAGACGGTTATTGTTTATAGGCTGCAAGCTCATGCGAACCCCCGATCATCGCCACTGTTTGATGGCACCTCGGCGATGAACACCACGCCTTCATGACGGGTCAGTTCAGCAGGGATGTGATCGAAGCGTACGATGCCGCCACCGGATTTGCGGGGCCAGACGGAACCGATTTCACGGGCACTGCCGAGGACATCGTCACCGCTTTCATCTTGGCCGATAATGCGGGCAAAGCTAATGCGATGTGTTGGCCGGTTGGATGTTTGTTTCTGTCTCATAATGTTTTTCCTTTTTAGATTGAGTGTTGAAGGCTGAACCATTCAGCCCATGCGCTGAACCTTCGCGGCACGCATAGACATCGCTGTCCTGCCCAACACGGTCGGGGCCTAGCCCCGAGTGGTGCGGGCCGGGCATGGACAGAGGCGCTAGCCGTCGGGGGCGCGTCCGCGATAAGCGCCATGAGCAAGGTTGAATTGTTCGATTGGCCTTCTGATCAACGAGACAGGTGAGAAAAACGAAAAGAAACGTAGAACTTCTAAATCTCCCGCACTTGCAATTCTGGGCCCAAAACACCGATCTTAGGCCCATGAAACAAGACACACTGTGCCCAGATATCTTTGCCGACATTCCCCGTGGTGTGGCGGTGCGTCGAGGTCGCGTGCTGCGCCTTGAAGAACAGGTCATGCCGGCTGCGCGGTTTATGCCGCTTGAGGTGCTGCGTGCGTCGAACGCACTCCAGCATGATGGCCGTAAGATCCTGCTCGGCGCTGTTGATGCAACTCTTCAGGTCCGCACCCTGCTCAACAAAGCTACAGATGCTCACGCTGTTGGCGGCACACTGATCGGGACAGGTGATGATCGCCACTGCATGACGGTCGCAGGCTCACGTGGTGGCAAAGGCCGCTCGGTGATCATTCCAACATTGCTGACCTATGAAGGCTCCATCAGCGCATTTGATCCCAAAGGTGAGTTGGCATCGATGACAGCGCGCCATCGTGCACACGGTCTTGGCCAGGCGGTACATGTGGTTGATCCCTTTGAGGTGACGCACGGGTTTGCTGCAACCTGTCGCAAGCGATTTAATCCCATGTCAATTCTCACACCAGGCTCTGCAACACTGATTGAAGATTGTGGGTTGATTGCAGATGCGATCGTTGTTCCTGCCGATGGCGGCAAAGATCCACATTGGGATGAAAGTGCCCGTAACCTCATCGAAGGGCTGATTCAGCACGTTGCAACATCGCCGGACTATGAACACCGGCAACATCTCGCCACGGTGCGCGATTTGCTTGCCTTTAAGGATGAAGCCATCGCAACAAAGGGTAGGGGTAAGCCTGCGACGCGACTGCGCGCTGAAATGGAGTGCAATGACGCACTCGATGGGATTGTTTCTGATGCTGCAGAGGATTTCTTTTCCAAGCCGGATGATGAGCGCGGATCTGTGCTCTCAACAGCCAGGCGACATATGAAGTTTCTGTCGTACCCGGCGATCCGTCACAATGTGTCAGGCCATGACTTCGATCTAAAAGATTTAAAGCGTAGCAAGGCCACACTTTATCTCTGTCTGCCCGCTCTACGCATGGGCACCTGCAACAGGTGGCTGAGATTGTTTGTCAATCTCGCTCTCGTTGCATTCGAGCGCGAACAAACACAACCCGATCCGCCCGTCCTGATGGTGCTCGATGAGTTTGCAGTCCTCGGTCACATGAAAACCATCGAAGATGCAGCCGGTCAGATCGCAGGGTTTGGTGTGAAATTATGGCCGATCATTCAAGACCTTGGCCAACTCAAAACGCTTTACCGCGATCGTTGGCAGACCTTCATGGCCAACGCAGGAACGCTGCAGTTCTTTGCCAACAACGACACCTTTACACTGGAGTGGATTTCTAAGCGGCTCGGGACGACAAGTCTCATTGTTCAAAACAAAAGTGAAATTGGTGACCAAGACCAAACCACGACCGGCAAACTTGGCCAATCATGGTCTTTACAATCCCGCGAGTTAATGACGCTCGAAGAGGTTGGACGTTTCTTTTCTCGTGATGATCTCAGCCAACGCCAGCTCGTTCTGATCGCTGGCCATGATCCGATGATTTGTCAGCGCATCAAGTATGACTCGCATGCCCGTTTTAGAGGACTGTTTGATGCAGCAAACCTGTCAAATTGAAATCAAATATCCATCCGATCGTACGACGGTACTCACTATCGCCCATCAAACGCCGGAATGGGCCCGCGTAATTGAGCGCGGAGCAGGGATGGTGTGTTTTGCGATTTGGGTGATGGGATCAATCGCGGGCGTCATCGTTGCCTACCACGACATGATCCCTCTGAGTGTCCCACAACAAATAGTGGTGATTGCTCTCCTTTCGGGCTTCGCCTTTGTCGTCGGGAAGGGACTTACTGTCCTGATTACGGATTCCTGGCGGGTGGGCCTCGGGCCTCTATGTCCAATTGTCATTTCAGTGTCGCCAGAGGCAATAAATGTCGATTGTGGCTCAGTCCGTAAGCACATAGTTCGCACAGACGACGTCAAATTTACGTGCCAACCCCACCGTGACGGTCGTTTTGAGCAGCGTGCTGAACAGCGCATTGGATCACAGGTGGGCTATGCCTATCGCGATGCTTTCGAAGTCTGGCTGCAAACAGACAATCGTTTTGTACCGATCACCTCTGTTGCCGACGAGCCCAATGCCCGTGCCATTGTTCGTCACCTGCAAGACGCCAATAAACGTGCGTTAAGAGGGGATCATCAACAACAGGCGCTCACCCGTCGCCTTCACGTCGCTTGAGGCTTGTCATGACCGGATATCAATCAAGCAATATCAATGCGTTTCTGTCAGTGTTATTTTTCATGGTCGCATGGTGGATGGCGCCCGAAACGCACGAGCGCCATGATGGCAATGTCATTGCAACTTTTTTCTTTGCCGCCTGTGGCCTTGGCTTTGCCATGGGCGCTGCCACCACGGCCGTGGGACACCGATCGCCGTTTCCTTCACGCCTTGGTCGCATTCTTTGGTTTATAAGACCGCGTGCCTGGATGGTGGCGTGGGCCATGATCTTTGTAAGCATCTGGGTTTTTGGAAAGCCCGCAGTCCTCTTTGAATATCCGCTAAATGGTACTGGGCGGTGCGTTTATCTAACGTGGGATGGGTTGAAATTTGCACATACGTCAGGCGCGGGTAGACGTGGCGGCTGTGCAATTATTTCATTTCTCCACTAGCCGATAACACTCATTTAGAGCGGGTTCTTGCGGAGATAAGGAATTGCGCTATCGAGCCATTTTCGGATAATTTCAGCGCGCATGTCGCCCTCGTGTTCAAAACCATCGAGATTTTCAAAGTCATATAATCGTTTTTCTTCGTTCGCGATCAGAATGCGCTCGCGTGCACACCTCCGGATCATAAGTGCTGAAATGTGGCGTGCGAAATTTTTTCGATAAACAGGATGTAGGATATCATCAAAGCTCATGGAGTTGATGATGATGAGGTCAACGTCGCGGCGCATCGGGTTTGGGCACCCGTCACAATAGTCAGGTCTGAAATGATAGTCGGCCAATCGACTGTATTCGGCGAATTTTAGATGACGCCCATCGCACCACTCCGTGTCGTCCAAAAAGTCCATCCGCCCGCTCATCATGTAACCCTGAAATTGCTGAGCGCTCAATGAAACAGCCGATGGGCAATTATAGATACAGTGCTTAAGATTGCGGGCGTCATCCGGTGTGAGGCGCGAAACCCATCGCAATGCAGGGGCAAACGGTTCCAGGAATGCTTTGCCTTCAACCAGCAAGCCGCAGAGGATGTGCAGCAGGTACGCGTCTTCGACGAGGCGCTTTTGCAGCTTGTTGATGAGCCTGTGAATGGTCGGCTCCGTGACCGACAACCTCTTGGCAATCGTTGCTGCCTCTACCTGACAGAGATAGTTCATCACCACCGTCATGCTGCCACTGGCATCAAGCCTGGATCGCTTCACAACAGCGTTCTTTGGGCGATAGGTGCGCGGCATAAGGAGCCTTTACGTAAGTGAAAGGGGCAGTAAACATAAGTATATGGGGGTAATAAACTTTAGTCCAGAATTGCACTCTGTTGCTGCTGGGCCTTAGATGTCAATAGGTAGGTGTCCTCAAGACCCTTGAGAAACGCAAGACCTAGAGGACACAAAAATGAACCCAAACGATTCAATTCAGACAGAGCGCCGGTCCTTTTTTCGGTATCGGCCAAAACGCAAAGCCTCGCTTGAAACCAAGGCCATCCGTGCTGTTTCAATCCTTGAGATTGCGCTGTTTGCCCTGGCGTTTACCAACTTGATTGCTGAGCCGGGTTTGCTCGCGATTTTGAAGTTGATCACGATTTCGCTGTTGGCTGGCATCGTCACCCTACACCATCAACCGCATGGCGATTGAAAAGGGTGCTGAGCAAGCTGCGACCGGCTTTTGGCCGAGTGGCATCATTGGGGTTCTCTCCATTCTGCTGGTTGGCAGCGGTCTTGCCATTTCCACCCTACGCAGGACTGACGTTAAAAATCGGTCGAGGAACTTCGCCTTGCAGCCCATGGCACAGAGCTTTCGCATCTGATTGCAGCACGCAACAGGAAAGCCGTTGAGGGTGATCGTCCGGCTGCGCTCCTGCGCAGCATTGTTACCGATCTCACACAACATCGAGATTGCGAAATTGGCAAGCGGTTGCATCAGCGGTCGCAGTGGTGGACGCGGCCCTATCACACGTTATCTCGAAGAAAAAAACCGCACGTGCCAGAAGCATTGTTGAGGAAAAGAGCACAGGCGAAACCAACAGAAAAGCAACGCTTGACGCACTCAATGACGCGATTGCTGGCTACAATCAGATTTTATCAAAATTCCCGGCCAGGACCATTTGGAGCCGTCGTCTGAAACTGCAGCATCTTAATGCGAAGATCGAACCAGCTGATCGCGACGCTTGTCGAAGTGCAACCAACGACGCTACTCAAAGCTTACGCCAAAGAGTTGAACGATGGGCGTTGCGATTTCAGGGCGTCCCAAGGCAACCGCGCGCTTGAATGGCATTTTTGCAAGCCATGGCCCGAGCACTTGAAGACGTGCTTGATGGCCACGTAAACGCCGCAGCACCAACACCCGTCTTTCCAACCAAGACACGTGTTGGCGAAACGCTGGGCTACGTCGGCGCATTTTTGCCCGTCGCCATGATTGTAATGGTTACAGAGCTGGTTCTGCCGATTGCACTTTGGATTTATGCCCTTTACCGCTCATTTCTGGCTGCTCTATCGGGCGGAACACGAAACAAATGACACGCCAACGGAAGATCCACCAGGTGAGGGGCCAGATGGTGGTCAGAAGGGCTCAACTGGATCAACACCGGAAGAGGATCCAACCGAGATGGACGCCGATTGACGGTCCCTATGGTTACGCAGGCGCCGGTGGCGTTTTTAATGAAACAAGCGCGCACAATGACAACGGCGATTTGACGTGCGCGCGATTCAGCATGACTTATTGGAATCGACCTTGGTATCACTGGCGAAGACCCGTGACGCCGATTACTCGTGCAACATCATTACGAAAGACTGAGACCATGGAACCACGTAGCACAAATCGAACAAGCGCGACGGCGGCTTCAACGGCGCAAAAGCTACCTCAAGCAAGTCATGCCTATCTGATGACCGAAGAAGCGGCAAGATTCCTGCGCCTTTCGCCACGAACATTAGAACGCTTTCGTGTCGAAGGCCAACCGGCCCACGCTACACGAAGGCAGGACCAGGAAAACGTGCCCGCGTTCTGTACAAGCACGAAGATCTTGAAGCGTGGTTAGACGGTTTTCAGTGTCTGAACACGGCAGAGTTTGAGCAGCGTTAAGGCACTAGGGTTTGTCAGACAAATTTGGTCCGGTTTGCGAGGTGAAAGTAGACCTAGATTAAGAAGGGGTCATACGCGTGCTTTTGACCCCTCTACAGACTCCACAGTCTCAAGCGACGCCCACCGGAAGGCTTGAAAAGCAAACCTCTAGCGCAAGACTCCTTTAGCAACCAAGTGGCAGTCCGCCTGCTCCAGAAATTACGCGAACCGTGCAAAACCTTATGTTTATGCTTGATTTCAGCGGTTGTGAGATAGTATGCTGCGAGCTTCGGGTGTTCAATGGACGACTTACTGTGCCTGTATGTGCTGATGGCCGCTCGTTAATAAGCAATTTTCTAACGCTTCGATTTTCGATTAATTCCAATGAATTGAGTGCTATTAAAAATAGAAATATTTTAGGAAATTGGAAATGGACCAAATGTTTTTGCGGGTTCCCAATCGCGCCAAAAAAAATTGGATAAGCTCTGTTTCAATTCAAGCTCTAGCCACATTCTGTTTTTGCTGTGGAATTGTGCTGGTGGCACCGTCGTTTGCCCAGGAGATTTCCCAATCGTGGGAAGTCGTCAGAAATCCGCCAGCGGCTGTTTTGAGTTCCAAAAAACGCGACGTTCCCGTGGCAAGTCTGGCCACTGCAGAGCAGCCGACAATTGCATCCGCAATCCCGCCTAATTTGTTCGGGCAACAAGGTGAAGTCGCTTGGACAGCATACATTCGAAAAGTAGACGGTCAGATCTACAATCCGCAAACGGGGTGATTTTGACCAAGTGCGGTTTGCGCGCCTATCAGGGAACTGGAACCGATCCGGCCGTTCCGTTTGTCGCTCCAACCATCAACCTTCATCCTGGCGAAACATTCCGTTTGAACCTAGTCAACGAGCTCCCGGCTGATGACCCGTCTTGTCACAGTGCGGGCGACGTGAACACTCCCCACTGCTTCAATTCGACAAACATGCACACTCACGGACTGTGGATCAGTCCGGCAGGCAATTCGGATAACGTCTTGCTGCGGATCAATCCGCGATCCTCTTTTACTTACGAGTACAACATCCCCTTGGATCATCCAGCCGGAACGTTCTGGTATCACCCTCACCTGCATGGCTCGACTGCTCTTCAAGTGTCAAGTGGTATGGCAGGCGCCTTGATCATCCGGGGCAATCGTCTGCCGGATGCTTCCCGGAACGGCGATGTCGACACTTTGCTACGGATGAAGGATGGGACCCCGTTTGAGGAGCGCATCGTTCTACTTCAACAGATTCCTTATGCTTGCCGCGCTGCGGATGGATCTATCAAGACTGGCGCGAACAAACATCTGGGTCTGCGATGCCGACGACGTTGGAACCATCGAGGGTTATGATCAATTCGGACCCGGCTCCTGGCCTCGATCCGGACGGTTTACGACTCTCAATGGCCGCACGGTGCCGACATTCGATGGCGCCATCGCGGGTCACGTCGAGCGTTGGCGCCTGATCCACGCAGGCGTTCGGGACTCGGTCAAGCTTCAGTTTCACAGGACCGTCGGCGTTGCGCCGCAAGTTGCGATGGCGTCTGCTCTGGCAGCACGGACAGCAGACGAGCAGAATGATTTCCTAAATAGTGTTTGCGCTGCTGATCCCATCGCGCAGTTCTCATTGGCCATGGATGGTCTGACGCGATCAGCATTACGCCAGCAGACCTTTGCTGATCTTCATCCCGGGTACCGCGAAGATCTGCTTGTGAGCTTTCCGGAGGAAGGTGTCTATTGCATCATCGACGGGGCAGCGCCGGGCAACGAAACCGTAAGCACAGAAGCGAAAAGCCGTAAGCTTCTCGGACTTGTACGGGTCGGGCCGGGTCGCGGGACTGGTGGTGCTTCACTCGCCGATCATCTAAAAACAACTTTACTTGAGGCTGCTCAAGCTCACATGCCTGCAACGATGAAGGCAAACGTCGTCTCGGACCTGCGTGCCAATCTGGGTCTGTCTGCCTTCGAGCCACATGCGAGTCTGATGCATGCTAAACCTGACGGGATCCAGACTTTGGGTTTTAACATTGATTTGAGTTCCGGTGGCCCGTTGTTCCAGATCGGGTCGTTCGATGTGGACGGTAAACTGGTCAATGCCGCTTCTTATGATCCCGGCCGAGTCGATCGCAAACTGCCGCTTGGTGCGGTCCAGGACTGGGAGTTGCGTTCATTCTTCGTGGGTCATCCATTCCACATTCACGTCAATCCATTTCAAATTCTAGAAATTCTAGATGCTGACGGCAACGATGTCAGCAGCGCCGATCCGGCGAATGCCTCGATTTATGCCGGGCTTAAAGGCGTCTGGAAGGATACCTTGTTCACGGCAATGTATCGGACCCCCGCTGGCAAAGTCGCACCCTATCGCATTCGTGTGCGCACTCACTATCGCCGATATATTGGTGACTTTGTATTGCACTGTCACATACTTGATCACGAAGATCAGGGCATGATGCAAAACGTTCGCATTGGATTGCCTGATGGCAATGGTGGCATCTTAGAAAACCATCACTGATGAGCGAAGTCGTGGAGGATACGGAAATGGCTCAATCATTTGTAGGAAACTGGACATACCGTAGTTTGATCAACAATCCCGACTTGTCGGTTGAGTTCAACGATCTTCGGTTCGGAATGGGTACTCTCAACTTGACTGAGCCCTCAGGCGGCAAGATCGGAGGTACGCTTGGCGGTCCCGGCTGGTCGCTCGATCTCGATGGCATGGCTACAGAAGGCAAACCAGTGACGGTGCGCTTTCAGGGCCGCGGCGAGATTGGTGGCGAGACATGGGTTTATGACTATCGCGGCTATCTCGTTCCCGAGTGGACGAATGGCGTTAGCCAGGTCGACGCAATTGTTGGGTCCATCATCCGTACGGTGCCCCATTCCAATGGGCAGGCAACAGCTGGCTTCGTTGCATCATGGTATGCTGTGAGACAATAGCGGCAGCCATGAGTCAAAATACAAATAAGAGGTAAGTATAAGACAAAAGGAGTTTGGATTGTTTGTCTATTCAACGGATCCGATCGCGCCGTTTCAGTTTCAACGAGTTCACCGTGTAACAACTGCGCTGCTCTGGCTAGTCTTTAGTCTGTCGATCTGTGCGATAAGTTCGCCTTGCCTTGGTTTTGAGATCGAGATTAGAGGTTCAGCATCCGGCACCGATGACTATCTGACTTGGGCACCGGCACCTGCCAGAATCAGGCAGGCAGCTGGAGCAGTGCAAGATGCGGTTATTTTCTTGACGAATGATCCGCAGGGCACTGTTCTTCCGGCAGGGATCATCCTCTGGACGGAGAAGTTGCATTTGCGCACTCTGTCAGGCCGGGAAAAACAGCTGATCAGGCGCAATTAGAGTTGGTATTGCCTAAGGACGGTTCTTGGGTCGATTTTGTTGTTGCCGGCAAATTTCCAAGAGCAAGTAGCGCGGACAAGGACGCTATCATCGAAGTACACAGAGCCACAGCGGACGGACCTGTCGTATTGCGGCACCCACTGATGATCCGTATTAGAAAAGATCATCGGAAATTGACGGATGATGAGCGTCTAGAGTTCCTAAAGGCATTGAGATATTTGCGGTGGACGGCAAAGACGCCTGATGGAAAAGGCCTGTATCGGGAGTTTGTCCGCCTGCACAGCGTTGCCGCCTACGGCGGAGTCGTAAGCCCGGCTATTTTTCCGGATCTTGCGCACAAAGGCCCGAGCTTCGTAGCATGGCATCGCGCGTTTCTTCTCCAGTTTGAGCGAGCGATTCAGGAAAAATTTCCTCATGTCACTTTGCCCTACTGGATGATGAATGAAGAATCCACACTGTTCACCCGTATTTTTTTGGGGGCCAATCCAGTCTTGCCAGGCAACCAAGTCGTGGAGGCAGAATTCGACCCGGTTGATAATCCGCTGCATGGTTGGAGCATTGATCTTGCAAGCTTACCGAGGCATGCAATTACAAGAAGTGGCGCGATTCTAAGCACGCTGTTTGACAGCGACGCTTCGCTCTTCAACCGAACTACATATTCGAACTATCCTGACAGGGCCACTCTCACGACAGGTTTTGTCGATGCTTTGGAATCTAACCCGCACAATCGTGGACACGGCTGGGTAGGTCCGTGGATGGGAAGTTGCCAAACCTCTCCGCGAGATCCGATCTTCTGGATTTTTCATGCTGGCTTTGATCGACAGTGGGCAAGTTGGCAGTATAAGCACAATAGGCTCGCGCATGACGGTTCGAATGGAAGCTATTATCCGCTGGGTGACTTTCACTCACAAGGTGCAAGTGCCGCAAAATGCAATGTGCTTACGCCTAATGTATGCACGCCCATTGGTCACAATGCTGAAGATACGATGTGGCCCTGGAACGACTTATGGGGCCCCCAAGCAACTCTGAAAGGAAGTTGGCCGCCGCGCAACACCCTTGGCTTCAAGCCATTTTTTCTTAACTTCCGGGAAGCTCCGATATCTGGTCTTTGGCCGGCCAGGCCGGCAAAGCCAAGACCGGTTGACATGATTGATTATGCTGGTCTTGCCCCATCGCGCGCAGACATGGGCTTTGCCTATGACACCGTGCCCTATGGAGCACCGCCCGCGCCAGCTTCGCCTGGACCGGTCGCATCAATCGAGACCGTTGAGAAAAGCAGAGAGTTGATGGCCGATTTCTCCGACCCGAAAAAAAATTTCCAAGTTCGCGTCACCGCAGCGGAGCGACTCAATCCCGACCTGCTTGCTGACAGCGGCCAAATCAAACTGTTGCTCGATCTGTTGAGATCCAAAGAGGAGCCCGAACGCATTCGAAGCGATGCGTTAGGGCACTTGCAACGCACACCGGCCAAAAATTGGGTCGGGTTGGCACTTGAAGTCCTGAACAGCCCGCCAACCGATGATGGGAAATTGACGGTCGAGATAATTGGTGCCTTAACGCGCAGCGCGATGTTCACTGCCGACGGTCGCGAATTTATGAAAGAAATCTTCTCCGAAATCCGGAAATCCCTAAAGGACCCTCGTCCAGCTGTTCGTTCCGCAGCAATTCAGGCGACAACGCCAATGGGGGATCCAGCAACTCTAGAAATATTAGCAGAGGCATTGAACAAGCCGGACGATTCACCGATTACCGCCTCAGAAGCAATTCAGGGCATACGGATTTCAGGAAAGATGAGCAGCTACCAGGACGTTGTTCGCCCCTATCTCGCCAGCGCCAATCCTGCGGTGCGACTGCAAGCTGTGAAGACTTTGGTCGGCGATGAGGCCGCGGAAGCCGATATTGCTGCCATCATAAACGGAAAAGATCACGGTGAAGATTTGAGGCGCGCCGCTGTAGCCGCGGTGGCAGGCAGTAGTGCTGGCGGACCAATCCTGAAGGCCACGAAACTATTGCTTTTGGATGATTTGGAAAATCCCGAGTTGCGTGTGGAAGCAGCCGCTATGCTTGGCCTCTACCTTGAGGCCAACGCCGACGCTCTACCGAGCGATGTTGTTGACGAAATCGCCGCTGCATTTGCAAGCGCGGCAACCGCCTCCAATGAGCGTGTACGAACTCTGGCGGAGCGCGGGCAGAGAACTGCAGGCGACATTCTTGCCAAACAGTGACTTGATGCATAGGAGAAGAGAAATGGAAACAGAAAAGTGTTTGGCTGTTCCAAACTTCAAGCGTATCAAGAAAATCTTGGACGATATCACGACGGAGGTCAGCGTTGAACGTATGCGGCAGGCACATGCGTCAGAAAATTTCGGGTGGGCTACCAAAGAGCAGCTGCTCAATTCCGATGTATGGCCAGATGGTCCGGGGGGGGAATTAATCCGCCTGATTGCCCCGGAACTTGTTGAGCAGGGCCGCGGTGCCGAGACCAATTTGGTCAAGTCTCTAAGAGACCCGACCGGTGTCGGATTCAAAGGAAGGATGCCGCTGCGTCCGCCACCAGGTAGATTTGCGACTGAACAAGAAATTAAGGAGATCATTGCTTGGCTTGATGCCGGAATGCCCGATAGTTGAGTTGTTCCATTTCATATTCCCAGAGACGAAGTGTCTACTCCGATTGCACCAATCAGCGGCCTACGAGGACACAGAAAAAAGTTCCTCAAGCGTTCATTTTGATAAAATAGGAGCTTTCCTCAGTGAGTGATCGATTTGAAAACTTTAGTTGGCGTCGAACGAATGTGCCTCCAGCGGGGCGAACAGAGGACATTTTCTTTCTTGATGAGAATCTGGGCTGGGCCGTGAACAATGCCGGCAAGGTGATCAAGACGACCGATGGGTTTAACACCTTCCGGATCCAGCAGACCATACCGTCCTATCTTCGTTGCTGCGGATTTGCAAGCGAACGCCTTGGTTGGATCGGGACTTTCGACCCTAACGCTCGCCTTTACCGCATGACAGATGGCTCAACCTGGGAGCCAGATCCCAATGTGCCGCCTGGTGCTCCCGTGAAGATATGCGGTATCTGCGTTGTGGACGAACAGACAGTCTATGCGGCAGGGACAAACCGGCCCTGGGAAGATGCAGCAATTTTGAAGACGACAAACGGAGGTGCAAAGTGGGAACGCATCGACATGGGGCGGCATGCGGCATCTTTGATCGATATATACTTTGAAAACAGCCAGGAAGGCTGGGTTGTCGGGGGTGTCGATGTCGTAAATCACCCTGGTCGACCCACACGGCGCTCAGATGTGATTCCAACAGTACTTCGGACGACCGACGGCGGCGCAACATGGACGAACGTGCTTCGGAAGCTAACACAACGCGCATTCCCGACGGGCGAATGGGGCTGGAAAATTCAGAAGCTGAATGACAAGACCATGTTTGTCTCACTCGAAAATTTTCACGATGGCGCAATCCTGCGCTCCGATGATGGTGGCAGGAAGTGGGAGCGTCTCCGCATAAATGACCGTCAAAGAAACTCTAATTTAGAAGGCATAGGTTTTCTCGACGAAAACCGAGGTTGGGTTGGAGGCTGGGGAAATCTCAGCCAGATTGGTGGCTACAGCAGCAAGACTGAAGACGGTGGCCAGAATTGGGATAACGCCAATGAAATTGGTTTCGGACTGAACCGCTTTCGCTTTATTGGGAACCCAGTCAACGTAGCCTTTGCTTCGGGTGATACGGTTTACAAGTTTACAGACGAACCTGTAGCCGATGCAGAACTTGTCGCGCTAGCGCCGCCGACCGAACAGCAAATAGTTTCAAGTGAAAAATCTGTTCAATTTAGCGCCTCAGTGGAACAAGGCGCAAAATATTTCAATGTGGTAATTTGGGACCGTTTTGGCGGCGAACTCAGAACTCTGGCACTAGAAGAGAACCCCGCACCGGGCGAGAGGGCTATCGAATGGGATTTTCGGGACGATGATGGAGCACTGCTTCCCGCAGGCCCCTATTTTTTGCGCATATCGACGGACCGTGATACTGTCAGCAGATTGATTTTTCGAACCAAGCCTTGAAAGCACCTTACCGCGCAGTTGTTAGTTGCATTCAATCTAAAGCATCGAATAATGAAGCGGCAGTACGAGACGGAGCCTTGCTTGATAAGTTTATAAGCATTGGAGTAACTTTTTTTTGGTTTTGACTGTTTTTTGGCCAAAAAACTTCGTTGAAACATTTTTAGTTGCACCGTACTTTCGAAGTCATGTGACTATGCATAAAAACATGCTCATTAAACCGTACTGCAAGCCGAGCAAGAACCGCGCACTTTTCATAAATATGCCGTTTAGCGCTATTGATCGACCGGCCCTTGGCATTAGTTTGCTAAAATCGATCGCGCTAGAATCTGGATTTAAATGCGACATCGCTTATCTGAACTTGCTATTCGCCGAAATAATAGGAAAAAACGCTTATGACAGCGTTAGCGGTTCAAGTTCCAACAATCCCAATGACAACATACCATATTCTCTATTGGCAGGAGATTGGGTTTTCTCGCAATGGCTTTACGGTAGAGGTTCGAACAACGCCACTGCCTATATCCGTGACTTCCTAGAATCTGCACTATCGCAAAAGTCAATATCCACAATTTCTGGCATGCGAGATGTGATCCCACAATATATTTCACTGTGCCTAGATCGCGTGGATTGGAGCCAGTATAGGATTGTCTGTTTTACTTCTACATTCGAGCAAAATTTAGCTTCATTGGCTTTGGCCTGCATACTAAAAGATAGGTTCCCTGAACTTGTTATTGCGATGGGTGGAGCCAATTGTGAATCCGACATGGGCGTGGCGCTGGCATCGCACTTCCCATTCTTGGACCTTGTGTGTACCGGTGAAGGAGAGATTGCATTAATAGGCGTTTTGAATGCGTTGCTTTTGAATATTGATTTTACAGGTGTTCAAGGAATCGTTTGGCGCAGCGAAGATGGAAGGTTAATTCATAATTGTAGTAATGAGCATCCTATTGATTTGGATTCCACTCCTATTCCAAATTTTGATGATTATTTTGAACAAATTCACAAAAGTTCGCTGGGTAGTAGTGTGACATCGTGGATCCAAATGGAGGGTTCCCGAGGGTGTTGGTGGGGAGAGAAAAATCATTGTACTTTCTGTGGGTTGAATGGAGAAAATATGAAGTTCAGGCGAAAATCGCCCCAGAAGGTTGCAGATGAGTTGGAGGAGCACTTTAATAAGTACGGCATTTCTAATTTTTCCTTTTCGGATAATATCCTGGATCATCGCGCATTTTCAGACTTTATTCCGAACATAAAAAAGCGACGCTTGCCAATATCTTGTTTTTTTGAAGTTAAATCCAATTTGACTGAGCAGCAAATAAGAGAACTATCAGAGGCGGGCATCAAGAGTGTACAGCCCGGTATTGAGAGTCTGTCAACACCCATCTTGAGGTTGATGAGGAAGGGCGTAACAGCGTCACAGAATATTTCATTTCTTAGAAATGCAAGGCAATACGGCATTCAAGTGTCGTGGAACGTTCTTTATGGTTTTCCAGGTGAAGAGGAAAGCGAGTATTCACGGCAGCTCGATATCTTTCAATTCTTGACGCATCTTGAGCCTCCTATTGGAATTTCTAGAATTAGACTAGATCGATTCAGTCCGAATTATATTGATGCTCATAAGTTGGGGTTTCATAATGTCAGACCACAAGACGTCTATCAATATATTTACCCTTTTCTTGAAGAAGACACCTCAAACCTTTGTTATTTTTTTGATTATGAAGCAAAGGATAAACCATCCATAAAAATGATGAAGTTGATCAATGGCATGGATGAGTTCGTTGATATTTGGAGGCGAAATTGGAGTGTCGGCACACTTTGGATGACAGAGGTGGGCAAAGGAGAGACTAAAATATTTGATAGAAGGTTTAATAAAACGCGCCATCAGTTGCGGCTCAATGCAATTCAAAGTCGAGTATATAAATACCTTTACAAGGCATCAAGTTTGGACAGAATTTTGGAGTATTTATCTGCAGAAATTCCAGGGCGAACCTTTGAACGGGAAAAATTGAAGAAGTTTTTATCGTTTTTGGTTGACTGCAAGTTCTTGATATTGGTCGATGGCCTATATCTGTCTCTAGCATTGCATTCTGGAGCAGAGCGGACGTCAAGTACTCCTAGATACGCGCAGAACCACAAAGTGTTTAAAGATCAACGAGTGACAGCGTAAGGAGTAGTGATATGACAGAGCGTAATGTGAAAACTTTGCGGTTGAGAATTGATAGTGATACGGGTGAAATTCTGGCGGCGGACTTTAAGTCCTCAGCGGAAGACGAGTATTCCGCTGTGTTGGTTGATTGGGATAGTTTCCACGGCCTGTTGCCGGGTACGATAAGCAGACAATTTGGTGCAGGGAACCCTAGCAATGACGCCAATGCCAGCCGCTTGCAAGCAGCCGTCTACCCAGGTCAGCAGGGTAACCCAGCGGCAGTATTTCCCGTCGAAGCGCCTCATCAAACCGCCGTCTTCCCACCTCAGCAGGTGGTGTACCCTGGCCAACAACCGACGCCGTCTGCCGTGTTCCCCGTTCAAGCTGGAGCTCAAGCAGCCGTCTACCCAGGTCAGCAGGGTAACCCCGCGGCAGTATTTCCCGTCGAAGCGCCTCATCAAACCGCCGTCTTCCCACCTCAGCAGGTGGTGTACCCTGGCCAACAACCGACGCCGTCTGCCGTGTTCCCCGTTCAAGCTGGAGCTCAAGCAGCCGTCTACCCAGGTCAGCAGGGTAACCCAGCGGCAGTATTTCCCGTCGAAGCGCCTCATCAAACCGCCGTCTTCCCACCTCAGCAGGTGGTGTACCCTGGCCAACAACCGACGCCGTCTGCCGTGTTCCCCGTTCAAGCTGGAGCTCAAGCAGCCGTCTACCCAGGTCAGCAGGGTAACCCAGCGGCAGTATTTCCCGTCGAAGCGCCTCATCAAACCGCCGTCTTCCCACCTCAGCAGGTGGTGTACCCTGGCCAACAACCGACGCCGTCTGCCGTGTTCCCCGTTCAAGCTGGAGCTCAAGCAGCCGTCTACCCAGGTCAGCAGGGTAACCCAGCGGCAGTATTTCCCGTCGAAGCGCCTCATCAAACCGCCGTCTTCCCACCTCAGCAGGTGGTGTACCCTGGCCAACAACCGACGCCGTCTGCCGTGTTCCCCGTTCAAGCTGGAGCTCAAGCAGCCGTCTACCCAGGTCAGCAGGGTAACCCAGCGGCAGTATTTCCCGTCGAAGCGCCTCATCAAACCGCCGTCTTCCCACCTCAGCAGGTGGTGTACCCTGGCCAACAACCGACGCCGTCTGCCGTGTTCCCCGTTCAAGCCGGAGTTCAAGCAGCCGTCTACCCCGATCGCGCAATTTCACCACTTGCTGAAACACCAAGCGATGATGAGGATGGTGCTCCAGAAATTTAACTCGGCCCTCAAATCCTTGGAACCGACTATCATCTTAACTAGATTGTGGACATCCTGTTACATCAATATTCCAGCACGTTGCTTACGGGCAATCTTTTAGATCAGCGTCGTAAAAGGTTTTGGTGAGGATCGAAGTTTCTTATCAGCGTAGAAAAATTTAGGATGTTAATACGCTCACTTGGTGCCATCCATTTGAGTTTTTCAAATACCTGGCAAATAGTTGTAACTTGCGAGAGACTTCGACAATCAACCAATTAGGCAGGTCTGAACGACGCTAACGGGCCGTCGTCTCAAGCTTGTCGTGTCCGAGCAGCGCTTGAATAATCTAAATACCAACGCCGCGCTCCAGCAGATGCTTTGCAAAGCTGTACCTGAGTGAATGCGACGTGACCGTCTCCTGGAATACGCGTGCGAACTGTCGCGTCGAAAGCGGCTTGCGTGAACCGCGTCCGGGAAACAAGTAGCACTGTTCCGGCGCTACACTGGCGTCAAAGTGCGTTGTCCGCTCCTTCCACCATTGCCGCAGCAGTTCCAATACGTCCGGCGGCAGCATTACGTGGCAGTCCTTAAGCCCCTTCGCCTACACGACACGAATGATGTTTTGCGCGCTGTCTATGTCGCCGGCCTTGAGTTTAACGATCTCTCTCCGGTGCGCAGCCCGCAGCTGTAGGTAATGGAGAACATCGCCCGCACCTGCAGGCACTTTGCCATTGCGAGAAGGTGCATCACTTCGTCAGGGTTCATAACAACAAGTATCTTCTGCGGCTCCTTGATGAGATAAATCTCGGCTGCCAGATCATGCCGCCTCAGATTCACGCGCAACAGGAACTTGACGCCGGTCATGATACGGTTGCGTTTGGGGATGCTGGCACCGCTCTCGATCAGATGCAGCTGGCACAAATGCACATCGTCAGCCGTTGCCGTATCTGGTGAACGCTTGAGGTAGGCGGTGAACCGTTTGCAACTGCCGATGTAGTTGCGTTGTGAGTGCGGACCGAGCCTGCGCGCCTTCATGTTCTCGATCATGCGCTTGCGCAGCGGTGGGGTGGACTCTGTTGTCATGAGGAACTCCTGTCTTAGGTGGGATGGCTGGAACCTCAATCCTCAAGATAACGTCGTTCCCATTCCGTTACCGCCCCCCGCTTCTCATCCCACTCTGGCACTAGAAAAAAACCCAAAAACCCGCAGCCTTCTATCGCGCCAGCGATTTATTGCTATGGCTCTTTTCGCCTGTCTAACAATTGAAGAACTATACCTGATTTCGGGCGATCAATGGACCCTAGATCAATTTAATTTCCATAAGATATATTATCACTCCCAGAGGGAGTTGATGTGGTGACGCCTGCCCCCAAATGGGCATGCAGACCGGCCGATAGCTGCTTAAAATGTAAAAGGCTCGACTTGATTTCACGGGTTTTGTTTTTGGCGGCGTGTGTCAGTCGTCGCTGTCCTCTTTCCCAAAGTGCGCTGCTGCATCAGGATCATGGTAGGCCTTCATTGCCGCTTTAAGCGCTGGCACCAATGCCGCAACGGCATCTGCTTGCGCGGCATCACGGCGGCGCTGGGCGGCTGGTCTGCCGCTATTTACTGCTGATATGGTGCGTTTATGTGCAACAAAGAGGTCAGGTTGAGGCGCCAGAATATCAACCGGCAAGCCGTCCTCACCAATTGCGGTGACAGCATAAGGTGGCTTAGATAGTAGTGCTTCAGTCTCAGGTATTGGGTTGGCAGGCAAATCACCTTCGACGTCGGTCGCGGGTCTAAAGGCTGCTTCAAGCGGTGCGATCATCTCAACGATGAAGTTATCTCTATTGGTTGCGCTAAGACCATAGTTGGCACCTGCCTCAAATGAGCGGTCAACACGTTGCAACACTGAAAGCACTGACAGCGCATCGCCATACTCATTGAGTAACGATAACCGCTCATTGGCATCCCAACACAGATCAAGGTCAGTGGTCGCAAGCATGTCAGCTTGGAAAAATTCACCAGCTGCTGCCTCATAGGCAAAAAGAGCATGTGTGCCGATGACCATGAGTCCCTGATCAAAAGCACCCTCATCATATAGAGCACGCAACACGCGGGCTGGCAGCTTGGGAACACGGCCAAGACGCAGGGCGCGATTGACCGGTGCCATCTCATCAAGACGCGCTTTTGTAGATGCGATGCGGTCATCAAGTGTTGCACGGCGTTTGGTGTAGTCGTTGAATTGTTTCTCAGTGTTGGCATCCCGCACACCCAACGACTTTTGACCGCAATAGAGATACGCCTTGCCCTTGATGGTTCGCCAACGCATGGCATAGCGATAGCCCAGGCGGCGTTCACGCACCGCTGAGCGGTAGCCTGAGAAGACTTGGGCGACGTCTATGAATTGACGGGTTTGTTCATTGGTGAGCGGCATAGGCAGACGTTACCACATTAAGCATAAAAAGGCCACTCAAAATGGTAACCATTGATATGGTGAGCAAAAATCCATTGTTTTGGGTGGCTTTGAGTCAAATTTAGATTTCTATGACTGATAGACATGGATCGGTTGCCTGGGCATTCGCTTTGCACTAGGTGCCCCTACCTCATTCCTCCTCCCAAACACCAGGGCCTTTCCGTGGGCATGGTTGCTGGATTAAGAAAGGCCTGAATTGTTTGGGTCTCAGAAATCAAAGGAGGAACTTATGCAAACACTACAACCGCAAGATCTCATGTTTCGATCTGACAGCGAACTCAACGCGATCTTTAATCGATTGAACAAAGAACTATCGCAGGCTGAACCGTTTAGTCCGAAATGGCGCGCCGCTTACGCAAGCGTAGAAGCAATATTGCGCGCCCGACATATGCGTCGCGCACATAACAGGCCGTCACTTGCATGATGTTGACATATACCATTGGGCATGTGCCGTTCGCATTTCAGACGGCGCGTGCCTCATTCCGAAAGCATTTCGCCGATACGAGTTCCAACATCTTCGTTGAGCTGTTGGACATGATCTTTGATCAAGTGAGCGTAGCGTTCGGTTGTGAGCGAACTTGCATGACCCAAAAGAGCCCCGATCATTGGTAATGATGCCCCGCTCTGTGCAGCAAAAGACGCGAACGAGTGACGCAGATCATGTAAACGCACATCTTCAATACCGGCAAATTTACGAATGCGGCGCCATGGCTTTTGTAGGTTGATCAGGTGTCCGCAAGGAACATTGCCAACGATGACATAAGGATTGTCGTCAAGTTTTGGCAGACCCTGGAGAACGCCAACGGCCTTCTTGTTCAAAAAGATCGTCTTTTGACCGGTTTTGCTATCGGGCAGAAAGATAAGTCCACGTTCCAAATCCACGAAGCGCCATTCAAGCGTCAGGATTTCATTCAAACGTGCACCTGTCAGTAGCAAGAGCCGGACGGCCGCGACAATGTAGAGACTAACGGTGCCATCCCGCTCCAGTTGATCAAGAATTTGGCCAAGTTTACGTACTTCAGCGCGCGACAGAAATCGCTGACGCCGATTTTCCTTAAATCGTGCCACCATGCGGCAGGGGTTGGTGTGCTCGGCGCGAAGCCCATGCAACTCGGACCAGTTCATGAATTTCGACAAAACGCTCAAACACCGGTTGGCTTTTTGCGGTGTGTTGGCGTGGCGAATGTGAAAAGACGTGACATCAGATCGGTTGATGTCCTGAAGCTTTCGCTTGCCAAACTCAGGACCAAGGGACTTATCAAAGATCCTTTGGTATTCTTTACAGGTGCTTGGTTTTAATTTTGGGCCGTGCTCGGCCATGAAATGCTGAAAGGCTTCGCGAAAAGTCTGGGCATTGCGCTGAGCTTCTTTGTCAGCAACAGGGTCGGCCCCTGAATAGATCTGACCAAGCAGACGCCCAGCTTCACGACGGGCCGTCGTTGGTGTCCAAGGGGCCCCATGACGGCCAACAGTCACCCACCGTAAGCGGCCTTTGATACGGGTGTGTAGAAAATAGACGGGCGTGCCTAACCGCCGGCGCACACCAAAGCCTTTCAGTTCGCTATCGGTGAGCGTTGCGTTGGGTTCAAGTTTTCCAACACGTGCGGCTGTGATTTTTGTAATCGTAGATTTGGTCATCGGGCGTTGTGCAATAAGACTTGGGAATCGCGAATGGCGAACCTATGGCGAACATGATCTTGAGAAATAAGGTGGGGTTCTGAAAATAAATATGCAAGCAAAACAACGCATTAGCGAAAAACTGCGTAGTAAAAAGTAGCCCAGATTAAAACTTTTAATCAGAGGGTCGATGGTTCGAGACCATCCGGGCTCACCAATCATTCTTTATTTAAATCATATTCTTACGGCGTTTTCGATGAAGGCCATCATCGCCTTGAATTTCCAGCAGGACGATTGTAGGACGATTTTCAACATCGTTCGCGCCTGTTGCTCACTGGGACAATCGCCCCACTGAATTTGTCCCAGCGGCCATTTTCGAACAGCCTCAGGGTGTTTCCATCAACAACGGCCAATTGGCCAATGAGATGGAATGAGCAATGGCATTCAAGATTGATCACGAAGCTTGGTACACCTCAGAAGAAGTCGCTGAGATGCGCGGCTGTAGTAAAGCCACGATGGAAAGCGACCGCTGGCGCGGCGGTGGCATCCCCTTCAGCAAGATTGGCAAGCGCTGCTTTTATCGCGGTGCCGATATCCAGAAATTCCTAGAAGACCGCCTGCGCGGCAATAGCAGCGTTGAGGAACCAGTACGCCCTGTGGGTGGCGGTCATGGTTGTTGACGGCGCGAGCTACCGCAGCTGATGTTGAATTGGAACAGTTTTTGTCCCACGCAGCCCTCAATTTCCCTTTGTGTCATATCGCCGTAAGAAAGCCGAATTTTTGTGGTCAAACTGCGCTTGAAGAAGGGGTATGCAACTAGATGTTTGAAGAACCTAGCAATCAAGATTTTACAAGCTGGATTGAATGGCACCTCGATAAGCGAGTTGAGGTTGCGGGTCGCGATTTGGCAGCAATCCAACGCAAGCATAATGCGGAAGGACAATGGAGATCAGGCCGCTCAATCTTATTGGTTCTGGATGCAGTATCGAATGTGCTGGGCGACGGAGTTGATACAGCCCTAGGTGAACTGAGGCGGGCAGCAAGGGTTACCAAGCTTGATGCCCCCGAAATGCGTCGTATTACAGAAACGCAGTTACGCATATTTCTGGACAATCTCAAATCCCTTGGCGTTGTGAAAAGTCTTGGCGGTTTTGCACCGCCTGCGGCTCTCAGGAAAATAGATGATACGTTCGTGCGGTTGGGTAAAGAATTGGACTCCAGGCTTCGACAATTCGATGTTGGGTTTCTCCAGCCTGAAGAACCGGAAAGGCCTTCTATAATGAGCAACAATATCAATATTGGAACGATGGCCGGTGGAGCCGTTCAACAAGCGTCGAAGCATTCGCCGCAGCATGTGGAAATTCAATCAAATATAAGTATGGTATCAGTGTTGGAGGCTGTGTCGAGTTTTGAAAAGTCCCTTGAGAATAACGCGTTGCCAAACGAGATTATTGAAGAAATCAAGGCTGATTTACAAACAATAAAATTGCAGATGGAGAAGACAAAACCAAATACTTCGATGGCGCAAGAGGCCGGACGATCCATACGAAATATCTTAGAAGGTAGTGTGGGAAGCTCTCTATCTGGTGTCGCAGGGGCACTCTGGAAGTCCTTGTTTATTTAGCAAGGCGATGAGATGCACGTGAGGATGGGCAGTATCGGTATGCTGGACAATGAGCGCTTGGTGATCCCCAAGGCCGAGCGTTTTGAGGACTTCATCTGCCGCCTGCAACATCTCCGATGGCGTTGGCGTGCGATCCTTGCTCGGGTGCCAAGCAAGAGAGAGCGTGTAAACCGGCTTGGTCCCCTTGCGCCCCCGAAATGGATTTTCGTTGCGCACATAGTCTTCATATCGCTGACCTGCCGCCTTGGCGGCGGCGGCGACGGCCGCCTGGCGGACGTTCTGGGCGTTGGCTGCCAGCCACGACATACAACGCAAGGCTTTCTTTGGGTCTGTTGTTGGGAGATTGCGTGTCGCGGTAAAGCCGACGCGGGTTGTTGATTGAACACCACCTTTGTCGTGCAAGAGATAATCACCAGCCGTCGGACGTGTGTCATCGTTGATCGTGTCACGTTTGCGCACGTCATTGAGGTAGTATTGACCGGCGCCATGAAACCCTGTCCCTAATTGAGCAACGCGCGGGATCATGACGGCAAAAGGCGATCAAGTGCTTGGTCAAGTTTCTTCAGGACATCGTCAAACTCATGCGGACTGCAGTGTGTTTCTTCTATGATCGGGGCAAGCTGCATAAGCGTGGTCCCGATGCGTGTTAGGGCGTCGATCAACTCAAAGTCGTTGCGATCTGGTTGATTGTCGTTGTCGCTGGAGGGCTTAACCCCCTCATGACAGAGAGTGGAGCGTGCAAAGTCGGCCGCTGTTGAGCCTGCGCGCGCTGCATTGACAAGATAGCGCGCGCGTTCTCGGGCATTGACCCAGACAACAATGCGGTTGTCTCTGGCCTCGCCTGGCGCTTTTTTCGGTCGTCCTGTCTTCGTTTTCATCATCACGTTCATTCAAATTTTGCGTTGTGCACAACCGAGAATAGAGCGCTCGGTGTTGCATTATTTTTATTATGGGTCTGCGTGCATCCAGCTCACGCTGGGGTGAATTTGATCCTAAACTTCGGATCAAAGAGGGGCGGCGGCACGAGGCCTCCCTCTTGTTCTTGCTGCATGATCTGATCGCAAAACCGGTTCCCACTTTTGCGGATCATGCAAGGGCCAGAGTTTTTCGGCACCGAAAAACATATCTGGCTACAACAACGCATTCCCATAGCAGAAATGATGAAGCAATTTCCAGAACTATTTTCAATAAGTGCAACTTTGAAAGATAATTACAAAGTACTGCTGCGCAATAAAAGTGAGTAGCAACGTGTCAAACAAATTGCATCGCGCATAAGCGCACTGTCGCATGTTGCTGCGTAAATGACATATGCTCGCGTGAGTTGGCAAAAGCAATAAGCAGGGTGGGGTTTTACTATTTCTTAGATTTACGTTTGCGTGGGGCTGTTTTTGATTTCTTAGATGGTCGGCGTTTTTGTGATTTTGGCTTTGGTTCTGCAAATAACGTGAGCTGTGCTGGCTTGGGCTTTACGCCGAGGACTTTGGCGAGCGTTTCAACATTGTTGATACGGTTGTTGCGCGGGAGCCGGTCGAAGTTCTGTTGCCGCCACTTAATGGCGGGCAAGCGCTGGGCGCCGGGAATACTAAGTTTTGTCCAATCGGGTTGTCCAGCCTCAAAATCAACGAGGAATTCCCTGTGCTTGTTGGGCATTTTCCCAATGAGCTCTGACTTGAGTTCTTTTCGGGCGTCTGTGAGTTCTTTGAGCGTAATGGGTTGATCGGTCATGCCAGCAAAAGCTGCTTCAAAGTCTTGGCGAATATCTTTTTGCGGGCTTGAAAGCAGCTCAGACATAGGCCGGTTATGGCTCATGAGATAAATGACAAAAGCGTCTCGAATTTCATCTGTAATACCTTCATTGGCAAGAAGGTCTCGAATGTCGAAGAGGTCACGCGGGGTTTGGCGATCTAGGGCTGCAAGAATTTTTCCAGCATAAAGGTCGGCAAAGGAAACGACCTTTATTTCAGCAAAGCCAAATTGCTCTTCAACTTTCTCTGAGACAGAGCGGACCTCGGGATCAAAGACGCAACCGCGCAATACCGGTGTCACTTCGATTTGGATTTGCGTGCGGCCCTCTTGCACGATGAGGCGTAGGATAGCGCCTTCTTTCACGGTTCTGCGGATTTGAGCGCGCGGTATTGCCTTGGCAAGGCGGACTTCGATCCGCTTCATAGCCTTGTCTATAGCACCGAGTGAGCGAGCTCGTGGTAAGACGCTCAGATATGTCAGATCAATGTCGACGGAGAGCCGCGGCAGGTCGCGCACAAAGAGGTTGATTGCGGTGCCGCCTTTTAAAGCAAAGCAGCTTTCTTTGTTGATCAATGGGATGGCCTTCAAAAGCAAGGCGACCTGTCTTTGAAAACGTTCGTCAAAGGCCATCGAGATCTCCCGGTACGGTGATCAGATAGGTCGTGTCAAGACGGCCGCCTTTGACAACTGTTCGATTGCCAGTTCCAAGCTCAAGGGCATCTTGCTCAATGTGTTTGAACCAGGCGTGGTGGTGGCGCTTGGCTAGGAACAGAAAGAGCCGTTTCGCTTTTATGCTCCGACAATCAGTGAGTAATGTATTGAGTTTGCGCGGGCTCAGTGTCGAAAGCCCTGACATGATGTTATCGACATGGTGAAAGCTTTCATGATTTGGCAATTCATTGACGAGTTCAAGGATTGCCCGCTCTGGTGTTGAAAGGTAAAGCGGCCAGGGCCATGGTCCCCATTCAGCGATGTGCATGCCTGGTGAGGATTGTTGTGGACTTGAACCGTTTGCCCTTTGAAGAACGTCAAGTTCGTGAGGTGCTGTCGTTGCGCGATATGTATTAAACAGAGTTTTATCGTTGCGGTAATGAAACGCGACTTTTGCAGGTAGGCGTTTGAGCCATGGCGGTGGGCGGTCTGGCCCACTGAGGCAAACGCGGTGTTGGGTTTGCTTGGCAAAGTGGCTGAGCCCGTGATGTTCGAGAGCGGTGAGACCCGAGACGACAAGATTGTACTTGAGGAGTGTTTGCAGCGAGATCACAACTTGCTGCCAGGGTGTTGGTGCGCTGTGGCGTTGGTAGACGCGGGCCGTGGGCTGCTTGAGCCAGCCGGCGGCGAGGTATTTGCTGCGCAGTTTGGTGGAGTAGTTATTGGCAGTAAGCCATGGGGCATCAACAACCAACCCTTCAGGAAGATTGCTCTGGAGCCAGTGTAGCTTTATACCTTTTCGCGTACTCATGGTACGCATTATGAAGAAAAAGAACATCAGAGGCAAGTGTTATTTATCTGTATTTCGCGTACCAATAGTAGGTGAAGAATGAATAAAGTAAACCTCATAAAACGAGAAAAATCACGCTAACACTATGATATTACGTAAATTATCCTAATCTTCTTCCCGTGGCGCATGACTGTGCCGGAAGCAAGGTTGCCGAAGGCTACAGCCCAGCAATAGTGCACGGGGTGTCAGATCTCTGTCCTGAAAACCCATTTTGCGACAGAAAAGTGTCGCGTATTGGCCTGTGCCGCGGTCACACCAAGGTTTGATGCATGGTGCATCTCCGGTTCAGAGGGCAAGGAGAGACTGCATGACTCAGTGGTTGAGCCGCGCGGTGAGTGTCGGCGTTCGGGTATGGCTTAAGAGAAAACTGTCGCGACGGGCACAAGAGCTGCCGTCGGGAGCTCCGTCAGCACACATGTTTTTAGATTGCAGTGCGTGCGGCGCCGCGAAGTCTGTCATCATGCCGCCGATGGCGTTGCCCGACCAGAACGGCAAGGCCACTGAGCTTGCTGCTTCGTTGTGTGCGCGCTGTGGTGCAGTCGCTCGGTTTGATATTTCAGGCGGTATTGAACGGCCTGTGCCCGAAGTTGAGTGAGAAAACTGATGTCCACGGTGTTATCGACAAGGCGATGTGGTCATGGGTGAAGGTGCGCCGATTTTTTTGTCACGACCTTGTCTGCGATGGGCCTGGTGTCCGGGATGCGAGAAAAACGTATTTGTCGTGACGAAGAAGTTTTACGAGCAAAAGCTGCAGCAGGATGCCAAAGCGGCGCATCGCGATGCAAACTGCATTGAATGAGCTGACCGCGCATTGCGGCGCAGTCAGCCAGTATTAATTGGGACGTTCAAGACCCAGTACCGCAAGTGTTACAAGGCATCATGACCATGGCGCACCTCCGTTTTCAAACGGTGCCGTGCTGAGCCACTTAAAGGTTGTCTCGGATGTCGGTTCAGCATCCCAGACGAGCCAGCAATGTAAGCGTCCGCCCACAACCGCCTTACATACCCTTTCGAAGGCGATCATAGTGTCCACTTAATCCTAAGTGGACACTTATCTCATGGCTGGAAAGACAAGAGCGCGGCGGCGGACATGGAGCACGGACTTCAAGACGCGTGTTGTTGCTGAGGCGTCGCAGCCAGGCGTTTCAGCTGCCCAGATCGCGCGTCGTTATGACCTCAATGCGAACCTTCTGTTCAACTGGAAGAAGAAATACGGTGCTGAAGCGACCCTGGTGCCAGTTGAGATTGTGTCTGACACGGTACCGGCGATTTCGGCGCAGCGCGAAGGTTTTCATGAACCCATCAATCTTGCAGCGCCTGCGTCAGGCAGCCCTGGATTATCCAGCATTGAGATTGATCTCCCATGCGGGGCACGGCTGCGTTGCGGTTCCGACGTTTATTCAACCCATTTGGTGCGGGTTCTTACAGTTCTGCGATCCAAACCGTGATCCCGGTTCCTGCGCAAACGAAAGTGTGGCTGGCTGCTGGCGTGACGGACATGCGCAAGGGATTTAATGGCCTAAGTATGCTGGCACAGAACGCATTGGAACAGGATCCGTTCTCAGGCCATTTATTCGTGTTTCGTGGCAGGCGTGGCGATCTATTGAAGATCATTTGGTGGGACGGTCAGGGCGCATGTCTGTTTTCCAAAAAATTGGAACGGGGCCGGTTTGTATGGCCGTCGCCGATCAATGGCAAAGTGACGATCACCTCGGCACAGCTTGCCATGTTGTTGGAAGGGATTGATTGGCGGATGCCACAACGCACATGGCGTCCGTTGAAGGCCGGATAGTTTTTTCTGCGTGCTCTTTGACATTGTGGATTCATTTCGCGTGGCGAATAACGTATGTATTCACCATGATGATCGACGCTGGCCATAAGCACAGGAACAAAGCTGATCTGCGACGGCTGCTGGATCAACGCGACGCCGAGATTGCCAGACAATCAACAGAGCTTCAGGCGCGTGATCTTCTGATTGAAAAACTCAAACTGCAACTTAGCCTTCTGAGGCGGCAACGGTTCGGCACGAAGTCAGAAGCGTTGGACAAGATCATTGATCAACTTGAGCTCGCACTTGTCGAAGCGGAAGCAGCAGCAGAACAGCATTATTGTGAACCACCATCCGCTGAGACGGAAGCCAAGCAACAACCAACGCGCAAACCGTTGCCCGATCATCTTCCGCGCGAAGATGTTGTGCTGTCTCCCGGTGTTACATGCCGGCAGTGTGGTGGTGCATTACGTGCCCTCGGGCAAGATATCTCAGAGACCCTCGAATACGTCCCCGGACGCTTCAAGGTGATCCGAACGGTTCGACCCAAGATGTCCTGCGGTTGCTGTGAGACCATTCATCAGGTTCCGGCGCCGTCCATGCCGATTGAGCGTGGTCGTCCTTGCCCTGGGCTTCTGGCGCATGTGCTGGTCAACAAATACGCTGATCATTTACCACTCTATCGTCAGTCACAAATTTATGCGCGCGACGGCATGCATCTCGATCGTTCGACACTCGCCGATTGGGTTGCGCGGTCATCCGCATTACTGGAACCACTCGCTGAGGCAATCGGCCGTCATGTGATGGCAGGAGCGGCGATCCACGGCGATGATACGCCGGTCAACGTTTTGGCTCCAGGAACAGGAACAGGCAAAACCAAGACCGGACGGTTGTGGGTCTATTTGAGAGACGAGCGGGATTGGGTCGGCGATCATCATCCCGCCGCGTTTTACAAGTTCACGCCGGATCGCAGGGGCCGTTGGCCACAAGACCATCTCAAAAACTTCTCAGGTTGGCTGCATGCCGATGGCTATGCAGGCTTTGAGGAGCTTTATCGGCGCGGCAACGTCAAAGAAGTTGCTTGTCTTGCTCATATCCGTTGCAAAGCTTCTTTGACATCCACGCGGCGCAAGGATCGGGGATTGCCAAAGAAGCTCTGCAACGGATTGCAACGCTCTACAAAATAGAAGCCAGCATTCGTGGCAAGCCGCCCGACCGACGTAAATTCGCCAGACAAGAACCGGCGGCACCGCTCATCGACGACCTTGAAACTTGGCTGCATGCCCAGCTGACACAGATCTCAGGCAAGTCAGCCTTGGCCGGTGCAATCCGCTATGGCCTGACGCGTCTCAAACGGCTGCGGCCTTATCTCGGAGATGGCCGTCTCAGCATCGACAACAACGCCGCCGAACGCGGCATGCGCAGCATAGCGATCGGGCGCAAAAACTACCTGTTCATGGGCTCGGACCGGGGCGGAAAATCTGCTGCCATTGCCTACGCGCTGATCGAAACCGCCAAGCTCAATGGTATCGATCCGCAAGCTTGGTTGAGCGATGTTCTCACCCGCATCGCCGACCACAAAATCAACAAAGTCGACGAACTGCTTCCATGGCGGTATGCTCAGAAAAGCTGAGCCGATGCAGACGGCGGACGCTCACTGAGCAATAGCGATGTTGCGTTGTGTACTTGGTGGCTTGGGAAGGGTCACCACCCGGCCAGCACACACAACGGTCGAGGGCATAGATCATGCGCGGTGGGCACCTGAGATAACTGCCATGACGGTCCGGGTGACAAAGCCCTGCTAAGTTAAGCAGCATTGCTATCGAGCCGCCGGTTTGGGCGATCATGCGTAATCCGTGTCAGATCAAGTCGGAACTAGTTCAAATCAATCGACCTTTCTTGTTTGAATGGGACAAGCATCATCTACGTGTATCCAATGACAGGGGAACCTGAAGTTTCACTGCCTGAAGGTTGGGATATGGTGCCGGGAGCGCGGGGATGCACACCGCAGTCATGTGCGTTTCGAGATCACTTTGCAGAACTTAGAGACCATGGCGTGTCACAACTATTTGGTTTGTCGACACAGACGACAGCCGATCAGAAAGAAGCGGCAGAGCGCCTCCATCTTCCCTTTACACTGCTTTCTGACAGAGAATTAGCGCTTGCGACAGCACTGAGGCTGCCAACCTTTGAGATTGCCGGCAGCTTGTTTTTAAAACGATTGACCATGGTCCTCTCGCAAGGACGCATTCAGCACGTCTTCTATCCAGTGTTTCCGCCGGATCAAAGCGCAGCAGATGTCTTAGAGTGGCTGAGAGGATAAGCCTTTAGTTATCCAAGAAGCTACGCAGTTTGCGTGATCTGGATGGGTGCTTCAGTTTTCTCAGCGCCTTGGCTTCAATCTGACGAATGCGTTCACGCGTCACAGAGAACTGCTGACCAACTTCTTCCAGCGTGTGGTCCGTATTCATGCCGATGCCAAAGCGCATCCGCAGTACGCGTTCTTCACGTGGTGTGAGAGAAGCCAGCACGCGCGTTGTGGTCTCGCGCAAGTTTGATTGAATGGCTGCATCGATTGGCAGGATCGCATTAGCATCTTCAATAAAGTCACCAAGGTGGGAGTCTTCTTCATCACCAATCGGTGTTTCGAGTGAAATTGGCTCTTTGGCGATTTTCAGAACCTTGCGCACTTTTTCAAGTGGCATAGCGAGTTTTTCAGACAACTCTTCTGGTGTTGGTTCGCGGCCAATCTCGTGCAGCATCTGGCGCGAGGTGCGGACAATTTTGTTAATCGTCTCGATCATATGCACCGGAATACGGATCGTGCGCGCCTGATCAGCGATTGAGCGTGTGATCGCCTGGCGGATCCACCAGGTTGCGTAGGTCGAGAACTTATAACCACGCCGGTATTCAAACTTATCAACCGCCTTCATGAGGCCGATGTTGCCTTCCTGAATGAGATCAAGGAACTGCAAGCCGCGGTTGGTGTATTTCTTGGCGATAGAAATGACGAGCCTCAGATTGGCTTCCACCATTTCCTTCTTGGCTTGGCGTGCTTCGCGCTCACCCTTCTTCACAGCCTTTACGATGCGGCGGAATTCAGGGATTTCGAGGCCAGTGGTTGTAGCTAGTTCGTGAATTTCTTGGCGCAGCTCCTGAATCCTTTCATTTTCAGAAGCGATGAACTTGGCCCATTTTTTATTCTTGGCTTCCATGCGTGTCAGCCATGTCTGGTCAAGTTCGTTACCAAAGTACTCGTCGATAAATTCGCTGCGTGGCACGCCATAGCTATCGGCAAAACGCATCAAGCGCCCTTCAAGTCCAACCAGACCTTTGTTGATCGCATAAAGCTGTTCGACGAGGCTTTCGATACGGGCGTTATTCAGTGCCAAGCTCTTCACTGAGGTGACGATTTCATCACGGTGTTTGTCATGGGTCTTTTGTTGTTGGCGCGTGCTTTGTTCACCAGCAACCTGCTGCTCAAGCATTTTGTCCTGGTGGCGGCGCAGCTTCTTGTAGGTGCCAGCAATGGTGTCAAAGGTCTCAAGTACGCCAGGCTTCAGTTCTGCTTCCATGGCGGCAAGTGACAGTGCGTTTTCGTATTCATCATCATCATCATCATCCTCCTGGCTTTCGCCGTCAGATGATTTCTCGCCATCTTCTGTGTTGCTTTGTTCACCGTCCGCTTTGGGTTGTTCGCCACCTTCGCCAGCTGGTTGAGCACCATCAGCGTTCGTTCCTTCGGTGTTGGCACCGCCACTGGCTTCACCTGTTTGGTTGGCCGCCGCATTCGGATCATTTGGATTTGGCGCATTCTTGGCTTCAGGACCCTCATAGGTCGCTTCAAGGTCAATAATATCGCGGAGCAGAATGCGACCTTCATTAAGCTCGTCGCGCCAGATGATGATGGCCTGGAAGGTGAGGGGGCTTTCACAAAGTCCTGCAATCATGGCCTCGCGGCCTGCTTCAATGCGCTTTGCGATGGCGATTTCGCCTTCACGCGACAACAGCTCGACTGTGCCCATTTCGCGCAAGTACATGCGGACGGGATCATCAGTGCGTTCAGCTGGCTCAGATTTGGCGCCGGATTTGGTGACAGCCGACGATTTTGCAGTCAACGCTTTGGAGCCTTCCTCCGCGCTTTCCTCAAAATCATCTTCGCTCTCCACGACCGTGATGCCCATCTCAGACAATGTCGTCATGGTGTCTTCAATCTGCTCTGAAGAAACTTCTTCGGAGGGCAGAACATCATTCAGTTGGTCATAGGTAACGTAGCCTCGCTCCTTGCCCGCCTTCAGTAGTTTCTTAACCGCTGAATCCGACAGGTCGAGAAGCGGGCTATCGCCGCGTTCACCGTCAGCTGCAGACGGAGTCGCGTCAGCCTTTTTCTTTTTCGTCTTTGCGGCAGTTTTTGCTGCCGTTTTGGTTGCAGCCTTGGTCGCTGTTTTCTTAGTTGCAGTTTTTGCTTTTGTTTTTGCTTTTGCTTTTGTTTTTGCTTTGGTCTTTGCTGCGGTTTTCGCCGTTGCCATGATGTATGAGCCGTATCGTTTGTGTTTTGAGATGTCAGAACAATGATCGAGGTGTGAACCCCTTGTTACAAATGGGCGGGGGGAGGTTTGAAACCACGCCTTGAGGTGCGGTTGCGGTAAGCACAAGAGCCGTGAGAAGTTGGTGAACTGGTACTGAGTGCGTTGGAAAAAACCAAAGCTAATAGCGCATCGTTGCCCGTCTTGCCACAACATGAGCTGTTACAAGAGGCGTGCCATAATCTTGATATCGTTTGACTCATAAATGGGGCTCCTGGCGCTAAACCCTTGTGTCAAATGTCGCTTCGCTCGTTGTCGTCTGAAAACCTTTCAGGCGAACTAACGCTTAGGCGGCATCTGATCGTTCATTTCCTGCATCACGACGCGGTGCAAGCTCTTGCGCATTGTCGACCGTCTCAAGACGATCCATCTGCTGCTTCAGTTCCTGTATCCGGTTGAAAGCATCTTCGCTTTCTTCCTCGAGCCAGTCGCGTTCCGCCGCTTCGAGCGCTTTGCTTAGTCCGAGTGCCCTTTGATGCAGCTCGAGGGTGTGGCGCCAGCCAACTTCCACCTCGTCGTGCCCGGTCTCGGGATCGGCAAATTTATCGCACCTGTTGGTGATCGATTTCTCAACCTGATGTAAAATCTGGTCAAGACCTAAAACGGTCAGTTGGGTGTGAAGAGCGGCTCTGTCAAGTGCTTTTTCGGTTGCTTGTGCAGAAAGTAGTCCGTCACGTAGCCGAGAAAGCGCAGTTGAGGTGAATTCAAGCGATGAAAGGACCTCGGCGTAGTCCTCTATTAGGCGTGGATGACTGAACAGCGTAGCCACCAATAACACCTCGCGGTGGGGCAGCCCGCCGCCACTGTCACCGGTAACCATGCTGCTTTTCAAGAGTTCGTCGCTTGGGGTTGCAATCCCGCCCAGCGCGCCGCCGGCAAGATTGCCAGGGCGGCGCTGCCCAGAGCCACCACGCGCATTATTTTTGTAGGACTGGCGTCCATCATGCAGCTTTTGACCGGCCGCCTTTGCTCCCGAGGATGCCTGTCGCAACGCGGCCCAAAGCTTTGATTTCAATTCGCGTTGGTAATGATTGCGGATCGTGGCATCTGAAATTTGACCTGCAGCTGCCATCAGTTGTGTTTCAAGACGGGCGCGTCGTTCTGGTGTTGAAACGTCGCCTTTGCTCCATTCACGCTCAAACAATACATCGATCATCGGCCGTGCACGGGTGAGGATATTTTCAAACGCCTCTTTGCCATGGCCACGGACAAGGTCATCTGGATCCATGCCATCGGGCAGGAACGCAAACGTGAGGCTTTTGCCCGGTTGGACATGGGGCAGGGCGGTATCAATCGAGCGCCAGGCGGCTTTGCGACCAGCACCATCGCCATCAAAGCACAACACAGGTTCATCGACGACGCGCCACAGCAAACCAATTTGATCCTGAGTGAGCGCGGTACCAAGTGGCGCCACAGACTCTTCAAAGCCCGCTTCGCTCAGCGCAACGACATCCATATAGCCTTCCACAATCACCAGTCGGTCGCGTTCAAATGCGGGCTGACGGGCGTGGTGGAAGTTGAACAGAACATGGCCTTTGTGAAACAGCGGAGTCTCTGGTGAGTTCAGATATTTGGCTGGTTGATTTGAGTCCAGAGCGCGGCCACCAAAGGCGATGACGTGACCTTTCATGTCACGGATTGGAAACATGACCCGGTCTCTAAAGCGGTCATACGGCGTAGTAATATCCTCGCCGCCGATCAACATGCCAGAGGTAATCATGTCGGCAACGGAAAAGCCTTCCTTCGCCAGATGCTCTTTCAGGGCATTGCGAGAGGCGGGTGCGTAGCCGACGCGGAAGGTGGCAAGTGTGTCGAGTTTCAGCCCGCGACGGTTGACATAATTGCGCGCTTGGCGGCCAACACCGCTAAACAGCGCGTCCTGGAAAAACCGGGCGGAAACTTCGAGCAGGCGGTAAAGCTGGTCGCGCTCATCTTCAACTTGTGGATCACGATGAACAGAAGCCGGCATTTGCAGCCCCGCTTCACCCGCGAGGCGTTCAACGGCCTCGGGAAACGCCAAGCCCTCGGTTTTGATCAAAAATGTAAAGATGTCGCCATGTTCGCCGGTAGCAAAGCAGTGGTAAAATCCCTTCTGGTCATTGACGAAGAAGGATGGCGTCTTTTCATCTTTAAACGGCGATAGACCGCGCCATTCACGCCCCGCCTTCTTGAGCGCCACTTTACGCCCGACGACCTGGCTGACAGGCAGGCGTGCGCGGATGTCGTCCAGAAATTGCGGGGTAAAGCGGATGGCCACCCGGGTTGTCTCCGAAAGCTAGGGTTCAGTGCAGCTTGCCATGGTCTCGTGATTCGTTGGCCGCCAAAAGCAATGCTGACGTGTTGCGCCAACACGCGCCACACCGTACCCGTTATCCACAGGCCATCGTGTCAGGTCTGGCTGTCGATGCCTGGCAAAGGGCGGGTTAACCGGCCAATAAGCCTTTAACCATGGCGCTCGCTTTTGAAAAATCCATCTGCCCGATGTGGCGTTCCTTAAGGGCCGCCATTGTGCGGCCCATGTCTTTTAGGCTGCTGGCCCCAAGGTCGCTGACAACGCTCTCTACAGCGGCTTTGATTTCCGCCTCGTTCATTTGTTGCGGCAGATAGGCCTCAATGACCTCAATCTCTGTTTGCTCTTTGTCAGCAAGATCTTGGCGGCCGCCTTTTTCGAAGCTTTCAATGCTATCGCGGCGTTGTTTAATCAGCTTTTGAAGCAGCGCCAGGATATCGCTGTCGTCGACCTTGTCTTTGCCCGTTGCCCGGCCTTTGTCATCGACGCGCGCAGCAATATCACGGTCTTTTATTGCTGCATTGATAAGACGCAGCGTTGAAAGGCGGACTTTGGCGCCGCTTTTCATCGCGTCTTTAATGTCTTGATTGATGCGCTCGCGCATGGGCGTGCTCCCTGAGTGTGCGTCAAGAGTGTGCGCCAAAATTGCATGGGCCTAGTGGGGGCCTGGCGGACTTCAATGGCCGGGTGTAACCGGGGAGTCGGCTGACCGCAAGGTTATAGACGGTGGCCGCGTCAAACGAGGTGTCGCGGAATGGCAGCAGAGCGTTGAATTTGACCATGAACTTGGCCTGCGGCTTGCGCTCTGGGCGGTTCTCGACTAAGCGGCTTAGCACACGTGCCAGCCACCAGAACTTCCGCTCAGGCAAAGCCTGCCGCACTCGGCCAATGAAACATCTCTACGAATTATAGCCATGCCCAACCGAAACCCACCCGCCTGGACAGAGCCGACAACCACGGCGGTTTTGGTTTTGGATGATGGAAGTGTCATCAATGGCTTTGGCCTTGGGGCCGTTGGCAAGGCGGTTGGCGAAGTTTGCTTCAATACTGCGATGACGGGTTATCAGGAGATCCTGACGGACCCCTCATATGCCGGTCAAATCATTACCTTTACATTCCCGCACATTGGAAACGTTGGCACCAATACAGACGACACGGAAACATCAAACCTTGCAGCGTTGTCTGGCGTCAGAGGTTGTGTTCTGCGCGCAGACATTACAGACCCATCCAACTATCGTGCTGTTGAACACTTTGATGCCTGGCTCAAGGCGCGCGGTATCATTGCAATTGCGGGCCTGGATACACGTGCGCTCACCGCACATATTCGTGAGCATGGTATGCCAAACGGTGTGATCGCCCATGCGCCCGATGGGGCATTTGATCTCAATGCGTTGAAAAGCGAAGCCAAGGCGTGGTCTGGCCTTTTAGGTTTGGACTTGGTGCCAGACGTAACATCCGGCCAGAGCTATGACTGGGATGAAATGCGCTGGGTGTGGAGCAAAGGCTACGCGCGACAGGAAGCGCCTGCATTCCATGTTGTGGCCATCGATTTTGGATTGAAGCGGAATATCTTGCGCTGCCTTGCTTCGGCGGGCTGCAAAGTAACCGTAGTTCCGGCAAAGACATCGGCTGAAGATATTTTAGCGCGCAACCCCGATGGTGTCTTTCTATCAAACGGTCCTGGGGACCCTGCCGCAACAGGTCAGTACGCAGTTCCAGAAATTCAAAAGATCATCGCGGCTAAGAAGCCAGTTTTTGGTATTTGTCTCGGCCATCAGATGTTGGCCTTGGCGCTTGGTGCAAAAACAAAAAAAATGCACCAGGGCCACCACGGTGCCAATCATCCGGTGAAAGATTTCGCGACCAGCAAGGTTGAAATCACCTCCATGAACCATGGATTTTCCGTCGATCGTGAAACGCTGCCTGACGGGGTTAACGAGACCCACATATCACTCTTTGATGGCTCTAATTGCGGCATTGAGGCGAGCGGGAAACCAGCCTTTTCAGTTCAGTACCACCCAGAAGCCTCGCCTGGCCCACAAGACAGCCATTATCTATTTGATCGGTTTGTCGACTTGATGCGTAGCGCCAAGCAATCGTAGAGCGCATTGTTTTTTTTGTCGTAGCGCTTGATGTGCCTACGTATCGTTGCTGGAAACAGCTGACTACCTTGAGTGAGATTGTGAGCGTAGACTATGAAGTTTATCTACCTATTTTATGGTTGCGGGGCGTTGTTGCTTTCAACGGTGGCGGCTTGGGCAACTGACACCAGCCCTGCGACCGATATAAAAAAGAGTACTCAAGAGCGTCGTAAAGACGGTGCGCTGAAAGTCTATTCAAGCCGTGACGGACGTCTCATTGACGAAATTGCTTTTATTGAAGCGTTGGCGGAGGCACCTTTGGTCCTCCTCGGCGAGGTTCACGACAATCCGATCCATCATCGTCTGCGCGCGCAGATCGTATCAAAATTGATCGCCAGCCGTTTGAAGATGAATCTAGATGCGGTGCCTCCCGCTGCAGTCTTCGAACACGCAACGACAGACCGACAGCCGCACTTCAGCGCGTTGACGGTACGCAACACTGCGCTGGCCACCAAAAACGGGTCTCGCCCGGTTGATCAGATTGGAGAATTTTTTAAAGCGTCTGATTGGAAATCGCGCGGCTGGCCAAGTTCAGAACTTTTCACCCCGTTGGTAAGCGCCGTCCTCAATGCGCAGATGCCGCTTTTCGCTGGCGATGTGCCGCACCAACGCATGATGCGTGTCGCGCGCGGTTCCTCAACACGTCAGTCCGCCGCGATATCACAAGCAGAGATTGAACACCTCAAGCTTGATAAATCACTGGGGACTGCGAACAATAGTGCCGCCCTGACTGAAATTGCCGAGGCGCATTGTGGTGTGCTGCCAGAATTGATGCTGGGACCGATGGCATACGCACAGCGTCTACGCGATGCAACGCTCGCCGATGTGATGTTAAATGCAGTCACAAAACACGGTGCCGCAGTTTTGTTTGCAGGCAACGGACATGTCCGCACCGACCGAGGTGTTCCCTGGTATCTCAGGGCCCGGACAAAACAGCCGGTGCTTTCCGTAATGTTTAAGGAGCGGCCATCAAATCTTAAGGGTGAGCACAGCCCCAATCCTGACCATCAAGCCGGCAATGCAGAACCACCAATGGCCTCTGAGCAAGCGGAATCGACCCCAACTGCGGACTATATCATTTGGACGGCACCACATACGCGTCCGGACCCCTGCCGTAAATTGCGAGAAAAATACGGCAAAACAAAGAGATAGACGTAGTGCGGTGAGGTGCCGTAAAACATGTCCGAAGTTTAAGGTCCAAGCCTTTAAAGAGCCTCGTATAAGGAAGGCACATCCCCCCCGTTAGAGAGGAAGATTATGTACGTTAGAAAGTCGATGATCTGTGTTTTGTTTGCTTTGGTGGCAGTGCCCGCTGCTGAAGCTATGGATGCTACCAAAGAATGTGGCAAAGAAGTTGTGGCGGCGTTTGATAAGCAGCGCGTCAGCAAGGGTTGGAAAGCGGATGTCGTTTCAAAAACGGTGGCTGGTGTTCAAACACAATCGTTTACCTATGTGCCACCGTCTTCTATGTACCGTAAGGTTGACGCGCCAGGAAATCAATCAGTTGAAACCATCGCTATCGGGACTTTTGCATGGTTCGATGAGGGCCACGGTTGGTATGAAATGCAGCCTCAGTTCGCGTTGATTGTGACCAAACATCTGCGCAGTGTGCTTGCGCCAGAAAAGAAAGACCCACCCGCTTACATCTGTCTCGGCGAGGTGACTTATGAGGGTAAAACCTACAACGGCTATCACACCCCTCCTGGAACGGATGGCGATACCACGGGCCTGACGCGGACCATTTACCTAGACCCAAAAACGGGCCTTCCAGTTTTCAATCTGATTTCCAAGGTTGGAGAAGAAGCAGACCCAAACGTACGCCAAGTTTATAGCCACCCTGACGATCTCAAGGTCGAGGCTCCGGTTGGTGCACCAATGGCTGAGAAACAATAGCAAAATCGCGAATTTGATCAGTTCAGAATTTATTCAAGGAGAGCGCATATGAAGCGCATGAGTTTGGCAGCAATTGGTTTGAGTGTTGTGTTGGTGAGTGGGCCTGCAGTGGCCGATTGCTCAAAGGAAGTTGCTGACGCAGTTAAATTGCAATCAGAATCCAAATTCTTCCGCAAAGAATCCACGATGATCACGCAAAATGGTCCGGCTAAGATGACCATTGAAGTGGTTGCACCTGACCGGATGCGTCAGGTTGTGAGCCTTGTGGTTAATCCCAAACCTATTGAAAGCATTTTGATTGGCGGCAAAGCCTGGTCAAACGCTGGTAGTGACGGTTGGAAGAAGCTTGGGGCCAAGCAAACGGGCGAGTTGTTTACGTTTTTCCAATCGATCACAGGAAGTAAAATTCAGGACGTTGGAATGTTTCGTTGTCTTGGTGTTGAGCCTGTCAAGGGTCGCAAACTGCGCGCCTATCTCGGCATCGAAGACACGTCCAAGCCGCCGGTTGGTAAAGATACCCGGATAAAAAATGAAGCGGAACGCGTTGTCTATGTTGACCCTGAGACGGGACTGCTCGCTGGAACGGTCTATGCGCGCAAAGGTATGCGCAACAAACCAATTTTTTCTGACACGTTCACCTATCCAAAAGACCTCAAAATCGAACAGCCAGCGGGCAACTAGAGCGTTAAGCCTTTATCTTGTGCACACTGAAGCTATTTGCGCGACGCTCTATCTCGACGCTCTATCCCATGACTGGCGATCAACTTATCTGCGTTTGAGTAAACGCTAGGCGTGCTCTAGGCTCTCGGGTTAAATTTGCCTGAGCGTCAAAAGACCAACCGGCCTGCACCGTCGCAGGATCACAGCCGATCCAGATCGCGTCGATCCAGATCGCGCCGCTTCAGGTCAGTCGAGGCCCTGAGGTCAGACCACCTGAATGGTCTTGGGTTAGGACGTTTCGGGGCTCATTGTATGCGTATTTTGGTGACCGGCAATGAGGGCAGATGTTGCCTATGATGGGCTCACACGCCCTCTCAGCAAGATTCCGCTCACCTGCTGGCCGACGGGGGCTTTCACCCCCTACCCCCAGTTAACTGGCCCCGCGCTGACACGCGCTATAGCCAAATCAGGTCCCGTCCACTAGAACACGCCTCCGATATGCCAAAACGCACAGACATCAAATCGATCCTGATTATTGGGGCCGGGCCAATCGTGATTGGTCAGGCTTGCGAATTCGATTATTCCGGCACCCAAGCCCTCAAGGCGCTCAAGCAAGAGGGTTATCGGATTATCCTGGTTAATTCTAATCCAGCGACGATCATGACGGATCCGGATCTGGCTGATGCTACCTATGTCGAACCAATCATACCCGACATTGTTGCCAAGATTATTGAAGCTGAACGCCCGGACGCCCTGCTGCCCACGATGGGTGGGCAAACCGCACTCAACACAGCACTTGCACTCGACAAAAATGGCGTGCTGAAAAAGTTCAACGTTGAATTGATCGGTGCCAAAGCTGAGGCCATCGATATGGCGGAGGATCGCGAATTGTTCCGCGCCGCCATGGAGCGCATTGGTCTTGAAACACCAACCTCAATGTTGGCGCAAAGCCGCGATGAGGCCAAACAGGCGCTTGACGTCGTCGGTTTACCCGCAATCATTCGTCCCTCGTTCACGCTCGGTGGTACTGGCGGTGGTATTGCCTACAACCGCGAAGAGTATTTTGAGATTATCGAGCGCGGTCTTGATGCTTCGCCAACAAGTCAGGTTCTGATCGAAGAATCGGTTCTCGGTTGGAAAGAATATGAAATGGAAGTTGTGCGCGACCACGCGGATAACTGCATTATTATTTGCTCGATTGAGAATATCGATCCAATGGGCGTGCACACGGGCGATTCAATCACCGTTGCCCCGGCGCTAACCCTCACCGACAAAGAATACCAGATCATGCGCGATGCCTCGATTGCGGTGTTGCGTGAAATTGGCGTTGAAACCGGTGGTTCGAATGTTCAGTTCGCCGTCAACCCAGAAGATGGCCGTTTGATTGTCATTGAGATGAACCCGCGCGTGTCGCGATCATCGGCCCTGGCATCAAAAGCAACGGGTTTTCCAATTGCCAAAGTCGCGGCCAAATTGGCTGTCGGCTACACGCTTGATGAACTCAAGAACGACATTACAGGTGGCGCGACGCCGGCCTCGTTTGAACCAACAATCGATTACGTCGTTACCAAAATTCCACGGTTTGCATTTGAAAAGTTTCCCGGTGCCGACTCGACCCTGACCACCGCAATGAAGTCGGTTGGTGAGGTGATGGCCATCGGCCGGACGTTTGGCGAAAGCTTGCAAAAAGCGTTGCGCTCTATGGAAACAGGCCTCACAGGCCTCGACAGCATCGAGCTTGAGGGCATTGGTCAAGGTGATGACAAAAATGTTCTGCGTGCAGCGATAGCCCGACCATCACCAGGCCGTCTTCTGCGTGTCGCGCAAGCGCTGCGCCATGGCATCGACCTTGAAACGGTGCACGCATTCTCGAAAATTGACCCCTGGTTCATTGCGCGCATGAAGGAGTTGGTTGAACTGGAGGCGCGTGTCACAGCACACGGCCTACCAAAGTTGGCCACTCAGATGCGGCAACTCAAAGCTGCAGGCTTTTCTGATGCGCGCTTAGCTGCGCTTGCCAACTGTACACAAGCCGATGTCTTGAAGTTGCGTGCTGAGCTGAACGTGCACCCGGTATATAAGCGCATTGATACTTGTGCAGCAGAGTTTGCCTCGCCAACGGCGTATATGTATTCGACTTATGAAGCGGGATTGTTCGATGATCCGGTTTGTGAAGCCGCTCCAAGCGACAAACAAAAGATCATGATCCTGGGCGGTGGCCCCAATCGCATTGGTCAAGGCATTGAGTTTGACTATTGCTGTTGCCATGCCTGTTTTGCGCTGACTAAAGCTGGCTATGAAACCATTATGGTCAACTGCAATCCGGAAACGGTTTCGACAGACTATGACACCTCGGATCGGCTCTACTTTGAGCCGCTAACGCAAGAAGATGTGCTTGAGATTGTGCATACCGAGCAGTCCAAAGGCACGCTCAAAGGTGTGATTGTGCAATTTGGCGGTCAGACTCCGTTGAAATTGGCGAGCGCATTGGAAGACGCTGGTGTCGCAATTCTTGGCACGTCGCCGGATGCGATTGACCTGGCCGAGGACCGGGATCGGTTTAACGCACTCATCGCCAAGCTTGGTTTGATGCAGCCACAATCGGGTATTGCGTCTGACCCGCAAGAAGCACGCGCGATTGCAGAGCGCATAGGCTTTCCCGTTGTGATCCGACCCTCTTATGTGTTGGGTGGGCGCGGCATGGAGATCGTCCACGATAGCGCTGAGGTCGATCGTTACGTCGTCAATCTTTCCAAGACGCTTGACCGGCCATCGGAACTAGTCGTGTCAGAGCAGCGTCCGTTGTTGATTGACCGCTATCTCACTGATGCTGTTGAAGTTGATGTTGATTGCCTCTGTGATGGTACAGATACATTTGTTGCAGGCATTATGGAGCACATTGAAGAGGCTGGAATTCACTCCGGCGATTCCGCGTGCTCTCTGCCGCCGCACTCGTTGGGCGAAGACGTCATTGCTGAGCTGGAACGCCAAACGCGGGAATTGGCGTTTGCACTTAAGGTTGTTGGCTTGATGAATGTACAGTTCGCGATCAAAGGCGGCGAAGTGTTTGTTTTGGAAGTGAACCCACGCGCCAGTCGGACAGTGCCGTTTGTCGCAAAGGTGATTGGTAAACCCATTGCGGCGATGGCCGCTCAAGTGATGGCGGGGGCAAAATTATCTGAATTTGACCTGGTGAAGGCTAAGACAGACCACATTGCTGTCAAAGAAGCGGTGTTTCCTTTTGCACGGTTCCCAGGCGTTGATACGGTGCTTGGTCCTGAGATGCGCTCGACCGGCGAAGTGATGGGTATTGATCGCGATTTTGCTCTTGCCTTTGGCAAAAGCCAGCTTGGTGCATCGCAGACGTTGCCGATGTCCGGCACCGTGTTTGTGTCCGTTAAAGACCGCGATAAAGAGCGTGTTATTGTGCCGTTGCAAGACTTGGCCGAGATGGGCTTTAAGGTGATTGCCACACGCGGCACCAAGCGCTATTTGGAAGCCAACGGTGTTGCCTGCGAGACCATCAACAAGGTGGCCGAAGGGCGCCCTCACATTGTTGACCTGATCAAAAACGGTGATGTTGCATTGGTATTCAATACAACTGAAGGCTTAAAGGCTTTGGTGGATTCCAAAGCCATTCGACGGACAGCCTTGCTTCACCACATTCCGTATTATACTACTGTTGCTGGTGCTATTGCCGTGACCAAGGCGATCAAAGCTTTGAAGGCGGACGAGCTTCAAGTGGCATCCCTGCAGTCTTATGCGAGTTGCGGCCAGTGATAGCAAAGCGCAGTCTCATTCTTTAACAACACAGGCCGTTAGCGGTCCAAAGTTGGGCTTTAAGAGGAGTGACTTCGCGGCAATGGACGCGGAGCCTGAAGGAGGTTTGAGCCATGTCTATGGAACGTATTCCGATTACCCAGGAAGGGTTGCAACAGCTTGAAGTTGAGTTGCAACGCTTGAAGTCGGAAGAGCGCCCACGCATCATTTTGGCAATCGCGGAAGCGCGTGCGCATGGTGATTTGTCGGAAAACGCTGAGTATCATGCCGCTAAAGATCAGCAGGGCCTCAATGAGGCTCGCGTTGCAGATCTGGAAGGCACCATCGCTCTCGCTGAAGTGGTTGATCCTACAAAGCAGACCGGTAAGAACATCAAATTTGGCGCAACCGTGTCGCTTGAAGATGAAGATACCGGCGACAAGGTGAAGTACAAGATCGTTGGCGATTCAGAAGCCAACGTGAACGAGGGGAAAATTTCGATTTCTAGCCCAATTGCGCGCGCACTTATTGGTAAGTCCAAGGGCGATTCTGTCGAGGTCACGACACCGCGCGGCGCGCGCTCGTATGAAGTGCTGAAAGTCGAGTGGAAATAGCCGCTGACGTTTTCGCGCTTGTCCTGTAGGCAATGGACTAACCGCCCGCAGCTTTTCCAGCACCATCGTCAAACAACGTTTCAACAATTCGATTATTGTTGCCGAAAAACTGGAACCGTGGCGTATCGTCTGCCACCTCGTTGCCAGAGCCTGTAATCACGTTGTCATTGCGAAAACGGATTAGATGTTCCGTGATGCCGGTGCCGAAGTGAGTGTTGGTGATACGCCCTTGGTTGAAAGCAGACATATGGATTGCATCGCCTGAATAGCGGTGGATGTTCGAGATCGATGTGTCGGCAATCTGGAATGTGTTGTGGTTCTCCAGGTCAATGCCATTGCCGTCCCAAATGTCGGAAATTGACGTGTTTCGCACCGACCAATTTTGGGTCCCGGAATGCATGCGGATGCCATGGCCACCCATATTGCGAATCCGAGTGTTCACAATGTGTATGTTGTTGAGGTTGCGCGCCGCAGCGACAATACCCCGGTTAAAATGTCCGCCATGTTTGCCGCCACCGGTGATATCAATGCCGGTCACATGCGTATTGCCGTCAACCGTAAGTGCTGCATGGTCGGTCGTTTGATTGAAGGTGGGGCGCATACCTTGCGGTGCAAATGAGGTGCCCAATCCACTGCTTTCTCCAACGAGCGTCAGGCTCGTGCCTGCGCCAAGCAACGTTTGTTGATCAAGTAGCTTTATGCCTTGGTTGACAAACGTTCCCGCTGACCCTGTCGCAATGATAAGGCTGTTGTGGCCTGCATCTGCAATAATGCTGTTAGCATCATCATCGCTGTCGATGGTAACAACCCGATCAATGCGCACACCTGTCACCGCATCAACAGCCTTTTCACGCGCAACCACACGGCGCTGTGTGTGTGTGTGTGATGCGCTATCTTCTTCAAAATTTGCAGTGACGACATCTGTGTCTCGAATGATAGGGTCGGACATGCGCCGTTCAGCATAAGTCAGCGTCTTGTGAACAGGGTTGCCCCAACCATGATTGCCAAGCGGGAGGCGAAGTCTCAGCCCAACTTCAAATTGCTCCTTGCGCACATCGTCATATTGATAGTCCGCTTCAAGAGTGAGTTTTGAGCCGTGCACCTCAGGTAGAATGTTTGTCACGTTCCATTCCAAACGCAGGCGTCCACCTGCGATCTCATCCTTAAATTCCTTGCTGTCGAAATAATAGCCTCCGGCAAAGACGCGCACGTCATGATCATCAAGCCAGTTTGGTGCGCTGTCGCCACCCCCAAACAAGGCCTCGATTGGCAGTCGCACACCAATCTCTGCATCGGCCCCAAGCAGAGCATGCTCTTTTACGGTGCGCCGACCGGTTGTGGTGACAGTTGTCTCGGTCGTAAAAATCTCCAAGCCATCGTTGGAGAGCTCTGCAAGCGTACCTGTCGAAACATGGGTGTTGGTCCAGGCGTCAAAATCGGTGCTCTCGGACTGATTGATTGGGAGATACCAATTGGCACGTAAATCAAAGTTGCGCGACAATGCTTCAACGCCACCGGCTATTTGATGGAAGGTGTGCTTGAGCGGTGAGCGACGCAAGTCATAGCCGACCCAAAGGCCGCCAACCCATTGTTCGGAAAGTTTCTGGCGATAACCCAGTGCAATGTTGCCTTCGCGGGCGTCTGCATCAAACAACTTGCCTTGCAGGTGGGTAAATAGAACAGAATTGCTATCTTGGACGAGCGGCGCCCACAGTTCACCTTCGCCCCGTTTGCGATCATGCAACGTGCCACCAAAGGCGATCCATGGCAGCCACTTCAAAATACCCGCATCTTGGGTTGATCTTTGTGGGACGTGATCTTGAGCCGTAGCAGAGGGAACGGACGCGCCAATGTTGGCGAGAGCGAGCACTACAAACGTGATGGCTGTTTTTCGAAACGCATACGCAACCATTAGCAAACCCTTAACCTTACTTGCGCTGCGCAAATTGAGGCCAAGCGGTTAACAAAGGGTTAAATTCTGTTGCGTTTAATTTCAAACATCGATGATGGGGGAAAATTGGATATTGGACGTGCGATGGGCGTTTTGAAAATTACACGGGCACACCAGGTGTTTGTTTGGCGCGGCGTATCGTCAGGTTGGTTTTGACGCTTGCAACATTTTTTGCTGACGTCAGGTCATTCAAAATAAACTCTTGGAACGACGGCAGGTCTGGTGCCACGCATTTGAGAATGTAGTCGCTTTCTCCAGACAGCATGTAGGCTTCACGGACCAGCGGCCAAGCCAGCACGAGATTTTCAAAAGCGTGCAGATCAGCCTCGGCCTGGCTATGCAACCCAACCATCACAAAACCAGTGACATCAAATCCGAGCCCGGTCTCATCGACCAGCGCCGTGTATCCGGTGATCAGACCTGCGTGCTCAAGTGCGCGCACGCGGCGCAGGCAAGGGGGTGGCGACAAGCCGACACGGCTTGCCAGCGCGACGTTGGTGAGGTTGCCGTCTGATTGCAGCTCTTTGATGATTTTCCAGTCCGTTGCGTCAAGCGTGTGCGGCATTTCAAATGGGTTCTCAAAGAGGGCCGTTAAGCGCCATGGTGACCAGCGGCATAATGTGTCAACCCGAGTCGTGAGGATAGCAAGGGAAAATTTGTGATAGCGGCGCGGTCGAAGACTTGCAATGATGACATGGTTGGGGGCTAACACAAGGCTTGGACTTGTTTGCCCACTGTAGGTCAGCCTAGATCAGTGCGTTATGTCATCAGATTCGCCGTCACATCGTTTGAAAGATCTCTCTGTTGCGAGCCTGGCAGGACGCACATGCTGGGTCGTGAGCGATGGCAAGCTGGGGCACGAGGTGCAAAGCCTGGGTGTTGCTGACGCTCTTGATCTTGATGTTTCCATCAAGCGCGTTGATCCCAAAGGATTGACCCGCATCCTAGCGCCCTATGCACCTGTGCCGAGGCAGGAACAGTTCGGCACCGTCAAAGGCAACTTTAGTCCACCTTGGCCGGATGTTGCGATTGGTGCCGGACGCTTGGTGGTGCCTTATATGCGCGCCTTGAAGCGTCACGCAGGGCACGACACATTTACGGTAATTCTACTCGATCCAAAATTTGGTTATGCGACCGCTAACCTGGTTTGGATCCCAGCCCATGATCAAAAGTCTGGCGCCAATGTGATTTCGACGCTAACGCCCCCGCATCGCCATTCGCCATCCTCGCTGGCTTTGCTGCGTGATCTCACGCCACCCTTCCGTGTACCGGAGGGGAAAACAAAAGCGGTTGTATTGCTGGGTGGACCAAATGGGCGTCATAGCTACTCTGCAGCAGCGATCAAAAAGCTGGCTGCTGCACTAAGATCGCTGATCAAATGCAACGTTACTTTGTTGGCAACGGCGTCCCGACGCACTCCACCTGATCTTGCAAGGGCGGTGCGTGCGGTCGTCGATGACAGTGACGGGTATTTTTGGGAGGGCTCGGGCGAAAACCCGATTGCGCATTTTTATGCCCTTGGTGACCTCTTCATAGTGCCGGCGGATTCCATCAATATGGTTGCTGAGCCCAGCGTCACAGGTCGACCCATTTATGTGTTTCACCCCGATGGTGGGGGGGAGAAATTCACCCGCTTTCATCAAGCTCTGTCGAACCACGGTGCAACGCGACCTCTGCCCGATAGTTTTTCCAGCGTTGAGACCTGGTCCTACCCACCGTTGTATGCCGCTGATACCATTGCAAACGAAATCATGCAGCGCTGGTCGCGGTCTCGAAGCCGGGATTGAGGCGCTGAAGTGCGCGTCTTGAACGGTTCTCGGCAACCTCTGAGCTTGGCAGGGGGCAGCGTAGACCTCAGCGCTTGTCGCGTGCTGCGAAGTTAGCTAGAAGGCGGCACTTCCCTTACTCATTGACGGAGACGCGCCCCGATGGCAGCCGCCCACCAGTATGTCTACCACATGAACAAGCTCTCGAAGGCCTATCCCGGGGGCAAACAGGTCCTCAAAGACATTTCTTTGTCGTTTTTGCCTGGTGCCAAGATTGGTGTCGTTGGTCTCAACGGTGCCGGCAAGTCGACATTGTTGAAAATCATGTCAGGCCTGATGGATGACTTTACTGGTGAAGCCTGGGCGGCCGACGGTATCAAGCTCGGCTATCTACCTCAGGAGCCGGAACTCGATACAGAAAAAGATGTCATGGGCAATGCAATGGAGGGCGTTGCCGACCGTAAAGCCATCCTCGACCGGTTTAATGAGATTGCCGCGAACTACTCGGAAGAAACCGCCGATGAGATGACAGAACTACAAGACAAGATCGAAGCACTAGGTCTTTGGGATTTGGACGCCCAGGTCGAGCTGGCGCTTGACGCGCTTCGGTGTCCGCCAGGAGATGGGGATGTGTTGAAATTATCTGGCGGTGAAAAACGCCGTGTCGCATTGTGTCGTCTATTGCTGTCGAAGCCGGACGTATTGCTGCTTGACGAACCAACTAACCACTTGGACGCTGAAACCGTTGCCTGGCTCGAACGTTATCTGAAGGAGTATGCTGGTTGTGTGATCCTGGTGACGCACGATCGCTACTTCCTCGACAACATTACAGATTGGACGCTTGAGCTGGATCGCGGCGAGGGTGTGCCGTGGGAAGGAAACTATTCAAGTTGGCTAGAGCAAAAGGCCAAACGACTTGACGTTGAAAAATCTCAAGATGACCGCCGCCAAAAAGCGATGACACGTGAGTTGGAGTGGATCCGCTCGAGTCCCAAAGCGCGCCAAGCTAAATCCAAAGCGCGTATTTCTGCGTATGAAAAACTGGCTGAACAAGCTGGCAAGGGGGATGCTGGCAAAGCATCATTCCAAATAGCGCCTGGTCCCCGACTTGGTGACCTTGTTTTGGAAGCAGATAACCTCAAAAAGGGATTTGAGGACCGCCTGTTGATTGATGACCTGTCCTTCAAATTGCCACCAGGGGGCATTGTCGGGGTCATCGGGCCCAATGGTGCGGGTAAGACCACGTTGTTTCGTATGGTTACAGGTCAAGAAAAGCCGGACGCGGGTGACCTGAGGTTCGGTGATACGGTCAAGCTGTCTTACGTCGACCAAAGTCGTGACCACCTTGATGATGATAAATCTGTTTGGGAGGAAATTTCCGGCGGTGTTGATGTCATCAAGCTGAGCGAAAAACATGAAGTAAATTCACGCGCCTATTGCGGCTGGTTTAACTTCAAGGGGCCAGATCAACAAAAGAAGGTCGGGCTATTGTCAGGTGGTGAACGCAATCGCGTCCATCTTGCCAAAATGCTGAAACAGGGCGGCAATCTGTTGTTACTCGATGAACCGACAAACGACCTTGATACCGAAACGCTTGGTGCGCTGGAAGCGGCACTTGAAGATTTCCCGGGTTGTGCTGTGGTGATCTCGCACGACCGCTTTTTTCTAGATCGTTTGGCAACGCACATCCTGGCTTTTGAAGGCGACAGCCAGGTTGAATGGTTTGAAGGAAACTTTGAGGCCTACGAAGGGGATAAAAAACGACGACTGGGTGATGCTGCCGTCGAGCCCCATCGTATCAAGTACAAGCGCTTCGAGCGCTGACCCTAAATCAACCTGCGAAAAGTTGGAACGCGACTTTGAGCAGATAAGTTGATCGCCAGTCATGGGATTAAGAGCCATGAGATAGAGCCAAAAGTGGTGGCCGGTCTGGCCAACACTGCGCAAGCTTGTGTTGGGCTGGTCTGGCCAACACTGCGCAAGCTTGTGTTGGGCGGTTCTGCGCCAGGACACTTGATCCAAAACAAAAATGTTAGAGCATGTCCCCAGATTTAACGTAAGATGAATGTACTATAACGCGGGCTGAGATCGACCGAGAAAATAATAAAGCCGAAGCGGATCAATTATGCCGCTTCGGCTTTATTGGATTTGAAATTTTACGTAATTCAGCGCCTCTGTTCTTTCTTGTTGCGTCGGCGCCAAACGGCATAACCGCCACCAAGTAACGCGGCATTGCCAAGAAGTGTGCCACCAAGAAGGGGAAGAGGTGCACCTCCCGGGCCGCCACCGCCGCCACCGCCGCCGCCTCCCGGGCCGCCTCCAAAGGCAAAGGCGACAGCCGGAAGAGCCGTTACGTTGGCGAGAAATATCAGGCAAGCAAATAAATTGCGCAGGATTGTCATTGTGAGATCCGGTTCTTATGACAAGGAACGTGTGCACTCAGGCGATGAGCAAAAAGTTTGTGCAAGGGTAGCGTGTGGCGGTTAGCCAAACGTAAACAGGAAATTAATTTGTGGTCTGACTGATGCCAGAATTTTTCATCTGACGTCTGCGTCGGCGCCAAACGAGGAAACCACCCCCGGCAAGCACGGCTTGTCCAAGAATGGTGCCACCGAGAAGTGGAAGGGGGACACCGTTTGGCCCACCATTGCCATTGCCATTTCCGTTGTTTCCATTCCCGTTTCCGCCGCCGTTGCCGTTGCCGTTCCCATTGCCGCCGCCGTTGCCGTTTCCGCCGCCGCCGTTACCATTGCCATTTCCAAAGCCATTGCCGTTACCATTTCCATTGTTTCCAATTCCACCGCCAAACTGCGCGTTGGCGAGGGCTCGGCACGGCAACCAAACAAAGGGCGCTGAAACAGAGTATGGAAAGTGTGGAACGCAGGGTCATCGGGCTCACCATGTGGTGTTGTGCATCGGGGTTTGGGGGGACAGCACAATTTTCAGACAGACATAGTAAGAAAGCGGTAGTTAGGAAAGATTTAAGATCTTAGTCACAATTGCAAAACTTTCCGTGCAAAACCTACAGTTGGTGCCAGGCGGCTGCAGGTGGCCCCCCGCATCGCTGTGCGTTGGTCGGTGGCGCAGGGATGATCGCCAGGATCGGTTCGCGCGCAGCGCTAGATCTACCAGACAAAAACGCTTTGGCACCTCGCCATATGCCAACAAGTTGATATCGTAGCAAGCTTGGATGGTCTCGGACGGTGCCATGCTGGACGAACGCAATGTCATCACCGAACTTCTGGCGCAAGTAACTTTCCAACCCACTTGTTGTGCCAACGATGCTGATCCGCAGAGGATGGGTGCATTGGGTTTTGGTGAATGTGATAATTTGTACCGCTTTGTTTTCCGCGTTTGGCGCTGGCGCTTGGCGTTGCCACCCGGTTGCTTGAACAAACTCTGTTAAGCGCTCATCAAATGAGAGGTTCATACGCGGCGGCGGCTTGGCATAGCGCAGCACTTTGCCGCCAAGCGCGATTGTCAGAACCAGGATACTGAGGACGAGAAATATCTTGGCACGTGTTGGCGTACTGCTCATCGGCTGGCCCACATTCCGGCTGCAATGATGATCGCTGTTTGTGTGAGATCAAACAGATTTGCACCAATCGGGCCGTGTGCAAGTTCATAGAGCTCGTAAGACATCGTCATAATGGCCAGCCGCACCCAATTGAGCAGCGTCAAAACCACCACAGTTGAAAGTGCGAGCTTAATAAAGCACCGCAGTTCTAATTTGGCGCCCATGAATACGGTTAGGGCGGCAAGGGCAACGATGGCTTTGGGGATCAGGTAAGCGCTGGCGCAGGCCGGCAATAGCAGAACCTGATGGCCGCCGATAACGCCCATCAGGTTGGCGGATACCGAGACGTCGTCGCGCAGAATATGAAGGAGGCTGGTCACCAGATGCGCTTCCACGGTGGTGATAGGTGCCGCCAACCAGTTCATAAACACCGACGCCCAAAGTGCGGTCATACCAAGTGCGCTAAACAAAACGGCGCCAACGCGTTCCTCGCCGCGGACATGATAGGCGCGCCAAGCACCATAAAGCGTGACCCCAATCCATGCCACTGTACTGCTCGGTAACAAGAACAGGATAAGTACAACAGCCTCAGGCCAGCCAGGACGAAAGTCTGATGTGCGTGCAGTCGTGATCAAAAGGTGTGCTGCAACGCCGGCGGCGATCAGTTCAAATGGCGAAATTCCAAACAGCAGCGTGTCCACGCCGTTGAGGCGAATGGATTCCACAACCCGGACAGCGAACCCGTTAATCACTCCGCCGAGTAAAAGGATAACCGGAATAAAACCCACGGATACATCGCGTGTGGCTTGTCCCGGACTTTCATGGGCAGTGATTGTGGATGAGGACATGGAAGGATCCAACCGTCGTAAAGCCTTCTGGACAAGCCCAAAAGGCACCTCCAGCTTCAGCCAGAGGAGCGCCGACATGGTCGCAATATTCCACTACAGACGTTAATAGATCTCTTATATGCGGACGCCAGACAGGGGTAAGCGCGAGATGTGCGTGCAACTTGTGGAGGTGACTATTTATTCAGTGCGGTCACAAGGGTGCGTGGGTTGCCACCGTTTTCACCAATATATTTCTGAAACAACGTATCGAGGAAGGAGGAAGCCCGCAGGCCAACCACTTCTACATCACGCACTTTGTAACTTCTGCCACGTTTATAAATCACCCAGCGCACATCATAGGTTTGCCCGCCACGCATGTAGACTCGACTGTCGACATAAAATACGTTGCGGCCGCCCTTTGATACCCCGCCCATGACAGCTCTAACGACCCGGTACTTGGACGACTCTTTGGCAGCATAGCGTGCCACGAACAGCGTGAGACCGCGGTGATAGGCTGAGCGATCAGAGCGCTTGAGCCGTGGCGCATAACTTCCAAGAGCGCTGAGGCCGATGGAATAAACATCTGCATAGTTAGTGATGACTTTGCCAATCGCAGCCGATGATCCTGATTGGGTGGCGCGGATGAGTTCGTTGGCAACGCGTTGCATGAACTTACCTGGTGATTCCGCACGCGCTGGGGTTGCAGAAGCGGTGGTGGCAACAACAATGGCCATTGCAAGCACGGTGACGCTGTGAGCGATCTTGTGCTGCAAGTTTGCTGACGAAAACACTATCGACATGAGTACCAGCTCCTCGGCACCTGAAATGACAAACATTTGGGACTGGATTTTACCGCATCCGTCCAATTGAAAAGATACTGAGCACGATGAGTGAGTGGCGTCAAAACTTAGCGCCTCAGCTCTCGTCGTCCCCCGATCCCTGGTGCAGCGGTGTTATGCCCGCGTGACGACCAAATTGGGACGGTCGGGCCAAAAACTCTAAAAAAAAATGCGAGGATTGCGGAGGAGTGAACATCTCTGCAGGGCTGCGACGGCAACGAGAAGCTCAAGGTGGCTTGGGCCCGAGACGGCCACGGTGGTGTATCGTCAGGTCTGAGCCAAAAAGCCGCGCCAGCACTCCTGAGCCGGGCATTGGGTGTCCGGGTACTTTTTCAGCACAATTTAAACAGGGCCTGGGCACTCAACATGCGGTGCGCCCACGCGGGAAAGCCTCGAATTCTAGCTTGACACATAAAGATATCTTTATATGGTGTCCCACCAACTGAGAGGGCGTAGTGGCCTATAAACTTCCAAGCAATGATCTGGTGGCGGCGCTGAAGGCAGCAGCTGAGCCTACGCGCCTGCGCATCCTCACGCTGCTGGCGGCCGAAGAGCTTAACGTCAAAGACCTGACCCAAATCCTGTCGCAGAGCCAACCGCGCATATCGCGTCATCTCAAATTGCTGGTGGAATCCGGTCTCATCGAACGCTTCCGTGAGGGCAGCTGGGTTTACTTCCACGTATCAGATCGCTCTGAAGGCGGCACCGTGGTGCGCCGCGTGCTTGATCTTGTGGCGGGCGATGATCCAACTTTGGCGCGTGATCATGAGCGCTTGCAGAAACTCAAGCGCGAACGTGAAGACAACGCGCAGCGCTATTTCGAAGATCACGCTGGCGAATGGGATGAAATCCGAACCCTCTATGTACCGGAAAAGGCGGTTGAGGATGCCATGCGTGCCTCGCTCGGCACTGGACCCTTTGATTTCTTCGTTGACCTTGGCACCGGTACCGGTCGCGTGCTCGAAATTTTTGCTGATGCCTATCACCGTGGCCTGGGGCTCGATCTCAACCAGACCATGTTGTCGTATGCGCGCTCAAAACTGGCAGCAGCCAGCCTCGATCACGCCGAGGTTCGACATGGCGACCTTTACAATCTGTCGTTGCCGGATCAAGCAGCAGACGGCGTCGTGATGCATCAGGTATTGCATTATCTTTCTGAACCAAGTCATGCCCTTCAGGAGGCCGCACGTATCCTGGCACCAGGCGGACGGTTGTTGGTTGTTGATTTCGCCCCGCATGATCTTGAATTTTTGCGCCGCGACCATGCCCATGAACGCTTGGGAATTTCCGATCAGCACATGCGGTCTTGGTGCAAAGCTGCTGGTTTGCAGCACTTTGATGCCACGACCTTAAAACCAATTGACACGTCAAATGATCAAAAGCTGACCGTTACGCTGTGGACGGCAGAACAACCCAAGACCAAAGGCCAAGGGGCTGCGAAATTAATCGCAGCAACGGGCGAGGAGATGCAACGATGACACCGCCACCACCATCAGAACGAAAAAGTCGCCTGCTTGGCGCCGGCGAAATAGATGTCTCGTTTGAGTTCTTCCCGCCGAAGAATGACAAGATGGAACAGAACTTGTGGTCCGCCATCCGTCGCTTGGAGCCTTTTTGTCCAGAATTTGTGTCCGTGACCTATGGGGCTGGTGGTTCAACGCGTGAGCGCACGCACAACACGGTTGCGCGTATTGTCAATGAGACGGGATTGCGCCCTGCTGCGCATCTCACCTGCGTTAATGCGCGCAAGGAAGAAGTCGACCAAGTGGCCCAGGACTATTGGGATGCGGGCGTGCGCCACATCGTTGCGCTGCGCGGCGATCCACCGGAGGGACCAGGTACTGCCTATCGGGCCCACCCCGGTGGTTATGAAAATGCGGCTGACTTGGTCGCGGGTCTCAAGAAGGTTGCCAAATTTGAGGTCTCGGTTGCAGGCTATCCGGAGACGCATCCCGAAAGCCAAACGGTCAGCGCAGATATCGAAAACCTCAAGGCCAAAGTCGATGCTGGCGCAGATCGAGTCATTACGCAGTTTTGTTTCGATAACACGCACTACTTGCGTTTTGTGGAACAGGCGCGCGCCGCAGGCATCTGGGTGCCGATCATGCCGGGCATTGTGCCGATTCATAGCTTCCGCCAGGTGGCAGGCTTTGCTGTGCGTGCCGGTTCAAATGTACCGGCCTGGCTGGCCCGCCGGTTTGAAGGTTTGGAGGAAGACCCAAGCACATCACACCTAGTGGCAGCGGCTGTTGCAACGGAACAAGTTATGGGTTTGGTTGATGAAGGGATCAAATCTTTTCACTTCTATACGCTCAATCGGGCCGATCTCGTCTATGCGATCTGTCATTTACTTGGCCTGCGCCCCTTGAAGACGGCGCCTCTTGCAACAACTCACAAAGCTGCGGGTTAAACGGTCAACTGCTGAAACAAACAAACGTCTGAGGCGGGTGGTGCCATTACGCGGCGCGCGCGCCAGGGAGAAAATGACGATGAAGAGTAACGACAGCGCAAAAGCGCTCGAACAAGCCGCCCAAAACCGCATTCTGATTATGGATGGGGCCATGGGTACAATGATCCAACGCCATAAGTTGGATGAGGCAGGTTATCGTGGAGAGCGGTTCAAGGATTGGGGCCAGGATGTTAAAGGCAACAACGATTTGTTGGTACTCAGCCAACCTGAAATCGTCTATGACATCCACAGTGCCTACTTTGAAGCTGGCGCGGATTTGGTTGAAACCAATACGTTTAATGCGCAGACCATTTCCATGGCCGACTATGGCATGGAAGAGCTGTCCTATGAAATCAATGTCGAAGCCGCCAAGATCGCGCGCAAAGCGGCAGATACTTGGTCGAGTAAAACGCCTGATCGGCCGCGTTTTGTCCTTGGTGCGGTTGGTCCGACAAACCGTACCGCGTCGATTTCGCCGGACGTCAACAATCCTGGGTTTCGCAATGTCAACTTCGACACACTACGAGAAGCCTACAAGGAGCAAGTCTTAGGGCTGTTGGAGGGCGGTGTTGACGCTATTCTCATCGAAACCATTTTCGACACCTTGAATGCCAAGGCCGCTGGCTTTGCAACGCTTGAAGCGTTCGAGGAAAAGGGCACAAGAGTTCCCATTTTGATTTCCGGCACGATTACCGATCGATCAGGACGCACACTTTCCGGCCAAACAGCCGAAGCCTTTTGGTATTCCATCAGCCATCTCCAGCCGTTTTCCGTTGGTCTTAATTGCGCGCTTGGTGCTGAATTGATGCGCCCTTATCTCGCGGAACTTTCCAACATTGCTGACGTTCGAATTTCAGCCTATCCCAACGCGGGACTGCCCAACGAGATGGGTGAATACGATCAAGATCCAGAAGATATGGCCGCTGCACTGGAATCTTGGGCTCAAGACGGCTTGCTTAATTTAGTTGGAGGGTGTTGCGGCTCGACGCCTGAACACATCCGCGCCATTGCCGAGCATGTTTCTGATTATGCACCGCGCACCGTTCCAGAAATCGCACCGAAACTGAGGCTCTCCGGTCTTGAACCGTTCGTGCATGGCTAGCGCAGTCAACGCCTGTATTCAGCGTTGCATGCGCTGCCCACCAACAACCAATTCGGAAATGAGAAGCCATGACCACCGCCAGTGCTGCCCAGCAATTTGTCAACGTCGGTGAGCGCACCAATGTCACCGGATCTGCCAAATTTCGCAAACTCATTGAGGCGGATGATTATCCTGCTGCGTTAACCGTGGCGCGCCAACAAGTTGAGTCTGGAGCGCAGATTATTGACGTCAATATGGATGAGGGTTTGCTCGATTCCGAAAAAGCGATGGAGACATTTCTTAGTCTCATCGCGTCAGAGCCAGATATTTCGCGCGTGCCAATTATGATTGATAGCTCCAAGTGGAGTGTCATCGAAGCTGGCTTGAAATGCGTGCAGGGGAAGGCCATCGTCAATTCCATCTCAATGAAGGAAGGCGAAGAGCCATTTCTTGAGCAGGCGCGCAAGGTGCGTGCTTACGGTGCCGCGGTGGTGGTCATGGCGTTTGATGAGATGGGGCAGGCGGAAACGGCCGAGCGCAAGGTTGAGATTTCCGAACGCGCCTACAAGATTTTGACCGAGAAGGTCGGTTTCCCACCGGAAGACATTATCTTCGATCCAAATGTCTTTGCGGTTGCAACCGGCATTGAAGAGCACAATGGTTACGGCATCGCGTTTATTGATGCTGCGCGTGAAATTAAGAAACGAATGCCCCTAGTCCACATTTCAGGCGGTGTATCGAACCTGTCGTTTTCATTTCGTGGCAATGAGCCGGTGCGCCAGGCGATGCACTCTGTATTCCTCTATCATGCCATTCAGGCAGGCATGGACATGGGCATCGTCAACGCAGGTCAGCTGACGCTTTATGATGACATTCCAGAAGAACTGCGCGGCCTGTGCGAAGATGTCATTTTAAACCGCAACGATGAGGGTACAGAACGACTGCTGGAGGCCGCGCCACGATTTAAAGGCGATGGCAGCGTTCGCCAATCAAAAGCAGACCTCACGTGGCGCGAAGGGACGGTCAATGAGCGCCTCACACATGCGCTGGTACACGGTATCAACGAATTTATTGAAAAAGATACCGAACTCGCACGCCAAGACGCAGATAAACCGCTCGAAGTTATCGAAGGCCCGCTGATGGACGGTATGAATGTCGTTGGCGATCTGTTTGGTGAGGGCAAAATGTTCTTACCGCAGGTGGTAAAAAGTGCCCGCGTCATGAAGCAGGCGGTGGCTCATCTGCAACCTTATCTGGAAGAAGAAAAAAAGCGCTCTGGTCTTGAGAGCAAACCTGCTGCTGGAAAAATCTTGATGGCGACGGTGAAGGGCGATGTCCACGACATTGGCAAAAACATTGTTGGCGTTGTCTTGCAGTGTAACAACTATGAAGTGATTGACCTTGGTGTGATGGTGTCGTCCGCCAAAATCCTTGAAGAAGCCAAAAAGGAAGAGGTTGATGTCATCGGATTGTCGGGGCTGATCACGCCTTCCCTTGATGAAATGTGTTTTGTGGCCGCTGAAATGGAGCGCGAAGGGTTTGACTGCCCATTGTTGATCGGCGGCGCCACCACAAGCCGGGTTCACACGGCCGTTAAAATCAATCCTAACTACGACAAAGGGCAAGCGATCTATGTGCTTGATGCCAGCCGTGCGGTCGGCGTGGTGTCAAAGCTCATGTCAGACAAAGACAGCAGGCCTTACATTCAGTCCATTCGAGAAGAATATGAAACGGTGCGCACTAAGCACCTAGCTGCAGAGCTCAAAAAGAAACGCATTAGCTTGGCAGATGCACGTGCCAACAGATTTAAGATTGATTGGTCGTCCACTGAGCCAACAAAACCCAATTTCCTTGGCACCAAAACATTCAAAGAGTATGCGCTTGCAGATTTAGTCGACACCATTGACTGGACACCGTTCTTTCAAACCTGGGAATTGGCCGGACGTTATCCGCGCATTCTCGATGATAATAAAGTTGGCGCTGAAGCGCGAAAATTATTTGCCGATGCTAAAGCCTTGCTCAAACGTATGGTCGATGAAAACTGGGTCACAGCCAATGCCGTGATTGGTTTTTGGCCCGCAGAAAGTGTTGGCGATGATATTCGCGTGTTTGGCGATGAGGCACGCTGTGATGAGCTCGCCATGCTGCACACGTTGCGCCAACAAATTGCGCGTAACCCGACCCGCAATCGCGCCCATACCGCACTGGCAGATTTTATCGCTCCAAAGGATAGTGGCGTTGCCGACTATATCGGTAGCTTTGCCGTCACTACCGGGCTTGGCGATGAGGTCGCACTGGACGCCCACTTTGATAAGACTAACGATTACAATCGCATCATGTTTAAAGCGCTGTGCGACCGGCTGGCTGAAGCGCTTGCAGAACACATGCACGCCCGTGTGCGCAGGGAGTTTTGGGGCTATGCCAAAGAGGAAGCACTTGGCAACGATGACCTGATTGCTGAGAAGTATGTCGGCATACGCCCGGCACCTGGATATCCTGCCCAGCCAGATCACACCGAAAAAGCCACGCTCTGGAAACTGTTGGATGTCGAAGCGCAAACCAACATAAAGCTCACCGAAAGCTTTGCGATGTGGCCTGCATCTTCCGTATCAGGGCTCTATTTTTCTCACCCTGAAAGCCACTACTTTGGCGTTGGCAAAGTGGAGCGTGATCAGGTTGCTGACTATGCAGCGCGCAAGTCTTGGGATGTGCAAACGGCTGAACGTTGGCTGGCACCAGTGTTGAACTATAGTCCGCCTGCTGCAAAAAAATCTGTTGCATAAAGGCTGGTATAGCGCATTTTCACGGTGTGAACGCTTGGTTATCGAATGCGCTGCATTGCAAGGCGGGGCGTGTTCGCTTATGACCTAGATCAACCTGCGAAAAGTTGGAACGCGGCTTTGAGCAGACAAGTTGATCGCCTATCATGAGATAGAGCGTCGAGAAAATATCTTCACTGGTGCGAGAATAGGCTCGACGCTCTAGTGGGTGAATGCACCTTTGGGAGGGGACGCGATGCTTGGTCGATTAATATTGATTCTGGTTCAGTTGGTCGTGGGTTGGTATGCCAGTCACGCACTGATGACGTTGATTAAAATTGGGAACTTCAAACTTTACATCTTTGCGGTGATTGCCGCCGTTGTTGTATTCCTCATCGGTGTCCTGGGTTCAATGATATTGCGCGGCGTTGGTCAACCCGGTAGCGCAACACTGACAATGTCATTGATCTTCGCACTTATTGCAGCAGTGCTGTGGTCGTTCGGGCCAAGCATCATTGGTTCGATACAATGGAACAGGGTCAATCCGCGGGCTGCCGTGATGGTCGCTGCCTTGCTCGGCTATCTCGTGAAGCGATAAGCACTTTGTTTTGGGTTTGTTTTTGCCTGCCGCACGGGGAAACTCTAATGACAATAAAAAAGGCCCGGAAAAATTTCCGGGCCTTTTTTGAGAACATCAGGGTCGGCGGGGGACACAACCCGTCACTAAGCTTGGGTGCTTATTTTTTCTTTGTTGTACCCATTACTCAAAAGTTTGGGCGTAAGATATACTCAACTCAAATACTCAACACGTCAAATACTCAATTCAAATACTCAACACGGAGTCAAACTACGCCAAAGATAACGGCTGCCAAAAATCCCACTGAAATGAAAGCCGCTACTCTGTTAAAATGAGTTGCCCTTTCCATTTTATTCTCCAGTTTCGGGGCCAACGGGTGGCCCTTGCTTTTTTTGCTGCTAGTTACACCATAAATTTCTATGAGTTTAGGCACGCTGCCAAGCGAAAAAGATGTTGCACTGCAACTGCTACATGGCAAAACCGGGACGGAAATTGATGGGCGCAATGTCAGAGAATTGTGTGACAATTTGACGATTGGGTCGCCAAAAATCCAAGACATACCCAGCAAACCGCACGGTGTACGTTTTGATTGAATGACGTTGCTGGACCGCTAAAGCTATACAGCGCAACTGCACATCATTGGTTGTGCAGAAAAGTGTAAAAAGCCATGGCTGCACGGTGGTTGGACGGCCAACACATTACCCTAAACGTTTACGTAATAAAACTTCCGACTGGTCGGGGGTGACGAGCGCATCTATATCGGCGACGGGAAAAAATCCGAAACGGCGATAGAAGGCGATTGCGCGTTTATTAAATTGTGATGCCATCGCCCACAAATTTTGTGCGCCGTCTTGGTGTGCTGTTGTCTTGACTTGGCAGAGCAGCGCTTTGCCAATAGAGCGACTTTGAAAGACCTCGGTCAGACCTAGAAATTGTATATAGGGGCCGCGCAACCAATTTTCGCGAAGACCTAAAGCGCCAATGGCCGCGTCAGGCTCTGATGTCAACCGCACCGCATAGCGCGGCGCGCCAGCTTCTTCAGTGGCGAAGTAGCGAGCAAGGTCATCTGGCGTAAAGGGATAGTGGCTCCATGGAGACATTTGCGAGAATCTATCAGCTAAGTCCGCCGCGACCTTGTCATCCATTCGTGTCAACGTGACCTCGATACCGGTTGCGCCTTGCTTTGAAACGTTTGTGCCGAAAGGTATCATGGCGTGAAACCTGATCCACGTTGCACTTTTTTCTTGTTTCGTCGGCGGAGCGGTGTGTCATAGCGGTCGGTATCTCCGGGTCGGAAATTGTAGCACCGTTGCTTGATAACGGGCTCGCCCGCGGCCAACAATTGGCCGACTGTGACAAACTCAAATCCCTTTTTGCGTAACTTCGGAATTGCGATACGCAAGGCTGCGGCCGTGTGGTGCCCGCGTCCATTAGCGTGGCCCAGAATAATCGAACCTGCGTGCACGTCACGCACCATACGCCGCGCAATGCGGGTGGCTGATTGCGTGCGCGATGAATCCCAGGAGGAGAAGTCCCATTGGATAGCGAGCAAGCCGTCATCATTGACGGCGTTCAAGGCTGTTTTGTTGCAGGCTCCGTATGGAAATCGAAAAAAAGTTAGTCGCTCTGGCGGGAGTGATATAGCACTGGTATTTTTGAAACACGCTTTGGTCTCAAGTTTTGCGCGCAGGGCCTCGTAAGCCTGTTGTGGTCCCCGAATTTCGCGTTGCAGCGCCGTGCCTGATAAGCGGCGCAAATTGCGGTGCGCTTCTGCATGGTTTGCCAACTCAAATCTCGGGTCAGCCATCAATTGGAGTGTCCGCTCTGGGTGCGTGCGCATCCACTTGCCACCAACGAACAGCGTTGCGGCAATATTCTCGTCGCGTAGGTAGTCAATGATGGCACCATCGTAGCCTGCGATTTCATGCACCTGCTCGCAAAAGTCGAGCGTCAAGGCGATCCATTTTTTGTCCTTTGGCAGGAGGACACGGCGGATAGAACCGCGCAGAGCGTTGGCAACCGGTGTGAAGGGCGCCAAATCAGGTGTGTCGCCCGGTGCGCTATAGGCGTGGCGTTTGCGTTGAATGCGCCGTTCGCCTGGCTGTGCTTTCAAGGCTGCGTCAGACCAACAGGTGTTTGTGCGCGCGCGCTCGGCTTGGGACGCAATTGTGGTGCACACCAAGAGTGCGTTGCTGATTAGGCTAAGAACCACAATATGCGTATGCAGCACGAGATCAACTCCACGTCATTAGCGCCCTTCAAACTTAGGCTTGCGTTTTCCAAGAAAAGCTTGTTGCCCTTCTTTGTAGTCTTGGCTTTTGAAACAGCGTTGAATGGCTTCATCCAGTTTGTAAAGGTTTGGGGTCTCGGGATGGTGAACAAGTTCGTTGACTACACGCTTGCTGGCAGCTACCGACAACGGTGCATTTGCGGCAATGGTTGCAGCTATCGTTTCGGTCTCGCTTTGTAGGTTTTCTGCATCTAGAAGGCGATTGATCAGACCCATTTGAAGGGCCTCATCTGCTTTGATGCGGCGGCCAGTGAAGAGGATTTCTTTCACGTTGGCAGGCGACGTTAGCGCCAGCAAAGGGGTCACCCAGCGCGGGTTATAACCGATACCAAGTTTGGCCGCTGGAATGGCGTATTGGGAATTCTGATCTCCAAGGCGCAGATCACAACAGGCAGCCAACCCCAGTCCGCCGCCAAGACAAAACCCATGGATCATGGCGATGGTCGGTTTTGTCGTGTTGGTGAGCGCTAAAAATGCATTGTGGTTCAGCACATCATAGTCTTTGGCGCTGTCGCCGGTGCGCGCCTTTTTAAATTCAGAAATGTCAGCGCCAGCACTGAATGCGCGCTGGCCCGCGCCACGCACTATGATCACACGCACGCTTGGGTCATTGTCAGCCTCTGCGATGCGCTCTGGCAGCTGCTGCCACATGGCGGCGGTCAGCGCATTCATCCGATCCGGGTTTGTGATTTCTAACCAAGCTAACGCACCATCCTGTCTGAGTTTTAGGGTTGCTTGGGTTGTCATCAGGTCACACTCTTGTTGTTGAAGGCGCGAGGCTAGAGCAACCTGCGAAAAGTTAGAACGCGACTTTGAGCAGATAAGTTGATCGCCAGTTTTGGGATAGGGTCATGGGATAGAGCGTCGAGCAAATAGCTTCACTGGTACGAGAAAAGGCGCGACGCTCTAGGACATGCTATATCCCTGACCCTTTGGCGCGGGTCAAGGCGGGGACGCGGAGGACCATGCAACGCGCTGCTGTATTAGACTTCCGACCATATGCCCAAGCCCAGCCATTCACGAGCCTGATCCTGTGCATGACAGCACCATCAGCGGCTGAAAAGAACTTTTTATTGACGGACCCATTCTGGCCCGATACGGCTGGCCCTAGTCAATGTCGAAATCGACATTATATCAATCCCCATGTCCCATAAGACCGAGATGAGTAAGATCGATACCAGCACAGTGATCTCCGCACCGCCAAGCCAGGCCGCCAAGGTCCAGCTTGGCGATTGCCAAGAGGCTGAGCTGGCGGTGAATAAAGAAGCGATCTGGGACAGCATGCGCCTGGAAGCGCAGGCCGTGTTAAAAAATGAGCCTGTGCTCACTGATTTTGTCACTGAGACGGTGCTGCAACACGACAGGCTGACGGATGCCATTATCTATCGTATCGCGCAGCGCCTGCGCCATGCCGATCTCAAGCGCGATGTGATTATCAGCACATTTGCAGAGATTGCAGCAGGCGATGCCAGTGTCATCGACCTTATTACCAAGGACATGCAAGCGGTTCTTGATCGCGATCCGGCCTGTCAGCGCTTCTTGGAACCGCTGCTGTACTTCAAGGGCTTTCATGCACTTGCAACCCAACGCTTTGCCCACGCGATCTGGAATTCTGGCCGCACGGACTTGGCGTTCTATCTGCAAAGTCAGTCGTCGAAAATCTTTACGACCGATATTCACCCTGCAGCCCGCTTTGGTAGTGGTATTATGTTGGACCATGCAACTGGCCTCGTCGTTGGTGAAACTGCTGTGATCGGTGATAATTGCTCCATCCTGCATGGCGTCACGTTGGGCGGCAGTGGTAAGGCAACCGGGGATCGTCATCCTAAGATTGGTGCCGGTGTGATGATTGGTGCCGGTGCCAAAGTTCTTGGCAACATTCATGTTGGCAATTGCTGCTTGATTGCATCAGGTAGTGTTCTCTTAATCGACGTGCCACCACAAAAAACCGTTGCCGGTGTGCCAGCCAAGATTGTCGGCTCTATTGGTGCTCAGGAACCTGCGGCATCTATGGACCAGCGCATTGGCCCGGATGATTATTCGTGCCTATAACGACGGTGTGTGTGCAAAGCATATATATAATACTCTAAAACTTGACTGCGGAGGATGAAGGTGGACAAAGAAGAAATCGCACGCCTTGAGGCGTATTTACGTAAGACATTTGGCACGGCCAATTTGACGGTCCGACCGCGCCCGAAAAAGGATGATTCTGCTGAGGTCTATATCGGTGAAGACTTCGTCGCTGTGTTGTTTAAGGAATTTGAAGACGGTGAGACCTCGTATCAATTCCAGATGGCTATTCTGGACTTTGATCTTGAAACTCTGAGCTGAGCACACAACCAAAGAACATTCCTATGCCGCTTTATGAGTTTGAAGGCTCGACTGTCACCACGCCTGCCAATGGTCGCTACTACGTCGCGCCAATGCACAGCTTATGGGCAAAGTGATCCTGGAAGAGGACGCAAGTGTTTGGTTCGGTGCCGTGTTGCGCGGCGATATTGAGCCCATTCGCATTGGCAAGCGTTCCAATGTGCAAGATGGTTGCGTGCTGCACACCGATAAAGGATTTCCGCTGACCATTGAAGAAGGTTGTACAATTGGCCACATGGTGATGCTGCACGGGTGCACCATAGGCAAGCGCAGCCTGATCGGAATCGGCTCGGTTATCCTCAATGGTGCAAAAATTGGCGAACAGTGTTTGATTGGTGCCAACGCACTCATTCCGGAAGGCAAGGTGATCCCACCACGGTCCCTCGTTATGGGCTCTCCTGGAAAAATTATCCGACAGTTGACCGATGAAGACGTTGCCCACTTCACGCAAGGTGCAGACCGCTACGTCAAGAACGGTGAGCGCTATAGGGTTGGGCTGAAGCACCAAGCCGAGGATTAGGGTCGTGATACGCCGCACATGCCCGATGCAACGGGCAGACACCCCAAAATAGAATTTATGGGAGGAACGACCATGGCATACTTAAAAAATGCGGTGCATCAAACGATGCGTGTGAGTTGATGGCCTTCGCCGTTCTCACCATATCCACTCACACAACTCAAAATACCGCAAACGCGGCCGGGGGAAACATGACAACAACAGCATCGGGCCTACAGATTGAAGACGCTAAAGTGGGACAGGGGGGGTCTCCCCAAACTGGACAGACCTGCGCCATGCATTACACCGGCTGGCTTTATGAAGACGGCAAGAAGGGCGCCAAGTTTGACAGCTCCGTTGATCGTGGTCAGCCGTTCGCGTTCAAGATTGGAGTTGGCCAGGTCATCAAAGGCTGGGATGAGGGCGTCGCGTCCATGAAAGTGGGCGGTAAGCGCACCTTAATCATTCCACCAGAAATCGGCTACGGCAGTCGTGGAGCTGGCGGCGTCATTCCAGCCAATGCAACACTGATCTTCGATGTTGAGTTGCTAGATATCCAAGGCTAGAGCGTTAAGCCTTTTGTTGTACACAGCGAAGCTATTTGCGCGACGCTCTATCTCATGGGCTCTATCCCATGACTGGCGATCAACTTATCTGCGTTTGAGTAAACGCTAGGCGTGCTCTAGTCGATGTGCTGCACCCGCTATTTGAAACGTATTCAGACCCGGATGGAGAATTCACATCTGGACGTGGGGTGATTGGAGATATTTTGCACGATATCGTCGGCCTTGATGCAGGCGACTAGATCATGTTCGAGCCAAAAGTGGTGGCCGGTCTGGCCAAAACTGCGCAAGCTTGTGTTGGGTGATTTTGCGCCAGGACACATGATCTGAAACAAAAGGCCAGAACTAAACGTTAGAGCACGCCTACTGATTCAACCTAATAAGATGAAAGTGCTCTAGAAAAAAAATCTCACGCGCCGTCAAAAGGGTGCGCTGGCGTCATCCCGCACGACACAACGCTGGTTCTTGATCTCGAGTGGTTGGACGGCAGAAGGGTAGCTGTAAACGAACAACCCAGAGGCAAGGAACGTTACTGCCTACTCCCTGACACCAGCCATTGCGCGTGGCGAGGATGGGTCAGGGTCTAGCGCGACCCAAACCCGAGGGTTGAGATAGGATTGGCGCATCACGTAGCTGTAGTCGGCAGCATTCCACAGCTTGACGTCGTCAACTTTGTTATCAAGCAGGAAGTCACCAAGAGCTGTGCGCGCTGTCAGCACGGCATGGCCATCACCTTTTTCATCACGCACAACTGTCAGCAGCATCGCGCTTGCAGGCCAGCCGCGTTGCATCAAGATTTTGCGTTTTAAAAGGGCATAATCTTCGCAGTCGCCGCGCCGTCCGGGTAGCGTCCAATGCTCACTCATGCCGTAAATTTCTTCGTCCGTGGCCGGTTGTATCGCACGATTGATCTCGCGGTTGATTTCATCAAGTTCCGAAAGACGGGCAGGTGTTGGATAAAAGCGGCGCTCTTCGCCACCAGCGGCTGAGCACTCATCAGGCTTGGCTTCACAAAAGCGCACATAGCCATAAGGCGGTTGCACCGGGCCATAGACCCGCATGAACGGTGATGAGCTTGTTGCCAACAATCTAGACGCTGGGATCGGATCAGCATTGGCTGCTGAGCTTGCTGATATGAGCCCCATGACACAAAAGGAAATGATCAAACGCATGTTACTTACCCCGAAACTTCCTTTGAACTTAGTCCAAAAATCCCCAGATCCCGTGAAACGTGCTTCCAACATTCGATGCAATTTTGTCTGTTTGCAGTAGGAGTTTGTTTACCCGGCGTTAATAAAAATTTCGGTGCACAGCAGCCGGCTCCTGGATGTCCAGGAACTGAAGTCCGATACCGTTTTCAAGATGGCGGATGACCCGGCAGCGTAGCTTGCCAAGCAAAACGTCGGCGCCAACCGGTGGGCGGGCGTTGGTTTCAACAGCTGCGCCCGACAAAGACACATCCAATATGCGGCACTCAATTGCGATCCCCTCATCCAGCTTTAGATTGAGAAATTTATCGCTAACCTTGACGCGTTCATGGCGGCGCTCTTCAATTATGTTCAATTCGTTCTTGTTTATGAGCCAAGTTATTTGTCCTGCTAGCTTTTCTTTTTTGTGCCGGGTCGCAATTAAATCTATTCCAAATCCGCCTTTAAAAAGCCGCACGACTTTGCCTTCCAGGCCACCCAGATGGTCAAAATAGGCAATAATCCGCTCGTCCATTTCTAGATTTACCGGCGAATGAATAGACGCCCCGCCGACAGAGATGTTGGCGAGCTTACAGGGATATTCCTGCTTGTTTTCGCGCATATAGCGGCCAAGCAAGACAATGGGAAAACGCTCATAACGGCGCCGTTCCTTAGCCTTATTCTCACTTGGAGATGTTTCGGTTGCTAACGCAGAGTGGCCAACTGACATTTGATGAGGCTGTCCAAAAAGAGTGAATCCGATCGTGATAAGCCAACGCCAAGTTGTAACGCTGGCTTTGTTAATCACGGCCTAGTATCGGGCTCGCGGCTTAACAGAATGCTAATCGGAGGCTCATTTTGGCGCTTTTTAGAATAAACTCGGGTGGTCGCGGTTTGTGGCGGGGTGCTGAGAGGTCGCCTTGATGCCTCGTTTGGCGTGAGCTGCCACCACCGTTTTACGGCTGTGGATCATCTTTGCGTCCGCCCTCGTAGACGCGAAACTGGCGACGATCGACACGCACGATGCGCGCAGTGCGCACGTGCGCTGCTAGCGGCGGCTGTTCCCGTTTCAGATGCTCTGCCAATTGATGCGGACGCCCCTCTGGCCAGATCACCTCATGGATGTGGACCTGTTGTGAAGTGATTGGGGTATTGCCAAGCCATGTTGCTTGATCGTCCGATAGGATCGACATGGCGCCGACCATGCGGTCAATACTGTTACGTGTGTGGATCAATGGCAGGATGATATATTCAACGGTGGCGCTATTCCCGTAGTCATCACCGACGGTGCAATCCAGTCGCCCAACGCCGCCGCGCGCACCGATGTCTTCGAGTACGACCTCAATCTTCAGGCGGTCTTCATCGGCCCAGATTTCATGGAAACCAATATGGCGCAATTCTGTTTTAAAGCGTTCCCCAATACGGGTGCCAGCGAGACGAAATGCAAATGTGTTGCTCTCTGTTCGTTCCAAAATGAACGTATCAGGTAACACAGATCCCATGCGCCCTGGCTCTATCTCAAAGCGCTTTGGTGCCAAGCGTCCATTGCGGATCTCGTTCCAGTAGCCAAACAGAAATTGGCTGGAGGCGTGTTTCATCTAAACTAGGCCTTATTCCTGTATTCCTGCATCGCTTTTGTGCAGCCATTCGGTCGCATGTGTGCTGTCCTCTGGTGTTAAAAAGCAGCATTCATGCCAGGATTGGAAACAGACCTAAGAGAAGGTTAAAAGCACACCACGCCGGACGCCCGCAAAGGGGGTTAATGTCAGCTGTTACGGGTTATTTGGGGGAACTTTTCATAGTGTCGCAGCATGAGCCGATTTTCAATGTTCCAACGGTGATTGTTACCGCCGTCTTTGTGTTGGTAAGCGTCCATGTCCTGCGCGCCGTGCTGCCGGTCGAAACGGAACAATGGCTGTTACTTGCGCTTGCCTTTATCCCAGCACGTTACACTGGTTATGCAGACCAACTGCCAGGCGGCGATATCACTAGCTTCACATCTTTCGCGAGTCACATGTTGGTTCATGGTGATCTCACACACCTCTTATTCAATTGCGGTTGGTTACTGGCGTTTGGTGGTGCGGTCGCGTTGCGCGTCGGAGCGTTGCGCACAATCGCTTTCGCTGTCTGCTGCGGTCTTGCCGGCGCGCTGGCCTTCTTGATTTTTAATTTTGGTCTTCTGGCACCCGTAATTGGAGCGTCCGGTGCTATCTCGGGACTCATGGGAGGCACCATGCGCTTCTTTTTCCGTGCCATGGACATGGGCGGGCTGCACATGCTTCGTATTGCACCGCAAAATATTCCATTGATGTCATTGCGCACTGCACTGCAAGATCAGCGCATATTGGTCATGACCGGTATATGGATCGCAATTAACCTGCTTGCACTTGTAGGAATTGGGGCGCCAGGGAGTTCCGGCGGCATCGCGTGGGAAGCCCATGTCGGCGGATATTTGTTTGGATTGCTGTGTTTTGGTTGGTTTGATGTTAGCAGTCGCAACAAAAACCTTCACCAACCATTTCTGCATTGATCCCTTGTCAGTTTGAAAAAACTGCCCCACGATATGTTCAACAAAAGTGCCAGAACTGTATTGCGTATCAATTGAGAAGCATAGTTGATTGCGTCAATGAGTTGATGGTCAGATGGTCAGATGGTCAGATGGTCAATTGAAGAAACATCGAGGGAAGCAAGGACAACAGATATGAATGTTGCAACAATTCTCAAACAGAAAGGCCGCACGGTCGCAACGCTAAGTCCAAAAGCGACTTTGCAAGAGGCTTCGGAAAAGCTTTCACTGAAAAGAATTGGTGCCATCGTTATTGTTGGCGATGGAGGCAGTGTGGTCGGCATTATCTCTGAACGAGACGTGATTAGAGCTATTGCCAAATCCGGTGTTGATGCGTTGAGACTGCAAGTCAGTGAAGTCATGACGCGTGACGTTGAATGCTGCCACGAAAGCGATCTGGTTGATGAGTTGATGGAGGCGATGACCAAAGGTCGTTTCCGCCACTTGCCAGTTTTAGATGACAGTGCCCTGGTCGGCATCATTTCGATTGGCGATGTCGTTAAAAATCACGTTGCTGAAGTTGAAATGGAAGTGTCGGCAATGCGCGGCTATCTGGCAACAGGTTAGACCAGGGCTAGTTCATCGACGGTTGCAGCTCACCAACGCTTTCTGGTTTGCGCGCTTCAAGTTCGCGAACAAGGTCGCCGATTTGGCGTTTTGCTGCCGTGAAGCCGTGCTCAATGGCTTCGTCGGCTTTATGAAAATCAAACAAGCCGATGTCGTGCAGGCGCGGGCTGATCATACAATCTGGCGGATCACCTGCAAGGCGAGAACGCGCAATGCGATCTTGCACGATATTAAACGCGTCCAACATGACCGTTGATATGCCTGGTGCTGTATCACCTTTGCCAAACATTTGACGGTGCAACAGTCGTTTGACAGCAATACCATTTTTGCCGGTCACTGGTTCTGGATCGTCTTCAGACAACTCAGGTTTGGTGCCATTGACGACATGGGGGTGGGTCGTTGATCGGCTCGACATGTCGAAGTTGAGGTTCACTGCAATGACATAGCGCGCGCCAAGAGCACGGCAGACAGAAACCGGAATAGGATTGACCAGTGCACCGTCGAACAACCAGCGATTATCAACTTTCACCGGCTTAAAGATGCCGGGCAGAGCATAGGAGGCGCGCATTGCGTCGACAAGCCGACCCCGTGACAACCAAACTTCATGACCGGAGCCGATTTCAGTGGCGACTGCCACAAAGCGGCGTTCAAAATCGGTGATGCAACTATCACCAAGGTGTTTTTCTAGACGATCGCCAAGACGTTGACCTGAAATCAGGCCAGTGCCCGTCAAATTAAAGTCGAGATAGCCAAAGATGCGCCGCTTCGTCAGTTCCCGCGCAAAACCCTCAAGGTGATCCAACTGCCCTGCGACATGGCAACCGCCAACGACAGCACCGATAGATGTGCCAGCAACGATATCAGGGCGGATACCGACTTCAGCAAGGGCTTTAAGCACGCCGATGTGTGCCCATCCGCGGGCAGCACCACCACCAAGTGCTAGTCCGATCTTGCCGACTGCCATTGCTCGCCTCCTTAGTCCAAGGTTGCTAATCTGCAAACCTGGTTGTGCACATACCGTGCCGCGATCGGGCGCCGGGCTGTCACACCGAGAACTCCTAAGTCTGCGTTAAGGTTACACGATGGGGATTAATCATCCCCTAAAAGTTGTGGGTGTAGTGGGCCCATTACGGCCAATAAGTGGCGGTTTAAAAGGGTTTTAGCGGATTACTTTACTGTCTTTAGCCTAACCGATTGAGGGTCTTTTGCCGTCAAATCTAGCGCCCGATAAAAGCAACTTTTAGCACCTGTGTGGCATGCTTTGCCCTCGCCTTGTGGCTCACAGATCAGCCAGACCACGTCTTGATCGCAGTCAACACGGACCTCATTAACGGCAAGGGTGTTGCCGCTTTCTTCACCTTTGCGCCACAGTTTTTGTCGCGACCGGCTCCAAAAATGGGCTTGGCCTGTCTCGATGGTACACCACAGCGCCTGTTCGTTCATCCATGCAAACATCAACACTGAGCCGTTCCCGCACGCTGTCACAATGGCAGGGATCAGCCCATCGCGATCAAATTTGGGCTGGAAGCCGTGCCCGAGTTCAATTTCATGTGTGTCTCCACGAGACAGGAATTGAGGTGTTGAATTTTGGGACATGACGGTCCGGCCTTGCTATGCGTGAAAATTGCTGGCGCGGGAGCTCTTTTAAGATGCCGCCAAAGCGCCTATATTGAGGGAGTAACCATGACGGTCGGGTAAAGGCAAATCGTGCCTAAAACCGCACCCTAGTGCTGAGACGTCTTTTGGGGCGCTGAACACGGTGGGGGACAGGGCGCGTCACGAAAGAAAACACCATGGCTGACCTCGACGATATTTATTCCAACCGCATACTCGAATTGGCTGCGGACATACCGCGCTCTGAGCGGCTTACCGCACCTGACGCGACGGCGCAGGCACAATCAAAGTTGTGCGGTTCGACGATCGAAATTGATCTCAAAGTAACTGACGGTCTAATCTCGGATTTTGGCCAGACGGTGAAGGCGTGCTTGTTGGGACAAGCGGCAGCATCTGTCGTGGGTCGGGAAATTGTTGGGACGTCCATCCGTGAATTTGAAATACTGAGCCATACCATGCGGTCAATGCTGAGCGGGGAGGGCCAACCTCTATATGGGCGCTGGGCAGACCTCGCCACCTTGGCACCCGTGAAAGATTACCCCCATCGCCACGCCTCTACATTGTTGGTGTTTGACGCGGTCTTGTCGGCCTTAACTCAAATCGAGAATAAGACAATTGCGGCATCGTCTAGGCCCAAAACAGAAGCCGCTGGCGCTGCATAACAGGCTGCTAAACATGGGCCCTCTTCGATTCATTGTGAAATTGCCGATCCATCTTTACCGATGGACACTCAAGCCTTTTGTTGGCTGGCATTGCCGACATCTTCCAACCTGTTCAGAGTACGCCTTGGAGTCGATTGATTTGAATGGCTCGTGGCGCGGTTGTTGGCTGATGCTCGCCCGCCTTACCCGGTGTCACCCATGGGGGACAAGCGGCTATGATCCGGTGCCTGATATTCGAAGCGAACGGCACAGTCTGTTCCCCTGGCGCTATGGGCGTTGGGCATGGCGCGGTGATCTTGGCACGGGACCAGATCGCCACTGCGATTGCGCACCGGACGAGATCAAACTGCGTTAAATCGGAATTGATTTAACGCAGTTTGATCTAGATTGGGCGTTGGCATCTTGCCGTTGCCATTTCGTTTCGAGTCCGCTTTAGGTCTAGGCGGCTTCGGTGAGCACAGGGGTTGGTGATTGAGCGTCCTCGGCTCCACCCTCGACATTGGCTGACAGCGGCTCGTTGCCAAGCGGGGCATATTCGGTTTCCGTGCCCATTTCCGTTGCGCAGATGATCATTAACACAAGCGCATCAAACGACCGCTTGCCGATCCATTCGAAGCACAACACTTCCCACGGATCTTTGGCTTGGTAGAGTTGGCCTGACAGAATGCTCTTTACGGAAAGCTCAGGACAGGCTTCATTTTTAATGAAGTTGTTGACCAAAGGCATAAGGGCGGCCTCTGGTTTGGGTGTACCTTCTGGAATGCCTGCCGCATACATTGCGCGCTTGAACAGGATGACACCGGAAAAGTTTTTTTCCAGAATTTCACGAACTTCATCATCGACAACGGCTTGCACTTGAACACATGGACGCATCTGTCCTTGAATATCGAGTACTTTTTTGCGAATTTTGAGCACAGGCGCGCGCATTAATTCATCCCACTTAAATTAAACATCCCAACAGACACGCTGAGACTGCGCATACATGGTGCTGTCCCAGTGTCTTTAGACCAGAACTTATTCGGAGATGATTTCAATTCTTGTTCGAATTTACGAACGAATTGCCTCAAATTGTAGTGTTCCTCTTAACGGTTCACTAGAACGTCTTGACATTGAGGTCCGGATAACGGCACACGGAGGTCCATGCCTCGGCCAACATCTGCCGGGTGCGTCTTACGCTGATTGGTAGACAGCGATTGAGAGGAGAACAGAGACGATGTGCGACCAAGTTACGATTACATTCCCTGATGGCGCAGCGCGTCAGTTCCCACAGGGAACGACCGGCAAAGAGATTGTCGGTGGCATCTCAAAATCACTTCTCAAAAAGACATTGGCCATGGCGCTTGACGGCGTCGTGATGGATCTTGCTGATCCAATTGAGTCCGATGCGGGCATCGAGTTTCTTAACCGCGACGACCCACGCGCACTTGAACTCATTCGCCATGACTGCGCGCACGTCATGGCCGAAGCCGTGCAGCAGTTGTGGCCGGGTACGCAGGTGACGATTGGGCCGGTTATTGAAGATGGCTTTTTCTATGATTTTGCCAAAGAAGAACCTTTTAAGCCTGAAGACATGGCAAAAATCGAAAAGAAGATGCAACAGATCATCGCCAACAATGCGCCATTCACCAAAGAAGTTTGGTCGCGCGATGACACCAAAAAGCATTTTGCTGGCCAAGGTGAGCACTACAAGGTCGAGCTTGTTGACGCGATCCCCGATGGCGAAGACGTTAAAATCTATAAGCAAGGCGAATGGCTTGATTTGTGTCGTGGACCCCACATGGTCTCGACGGGTCAGATCGGCAAAGCCTTTAAGATTCAGAAGTTTGCAGGTGCCTACTGGCGTGGTGACGCAAAGAATGCGCAGCTACAACGCATTTACGGCACCGCCTGGGCGCATGAAAAAGATTTGAAAGCCTACCTGACCCGCCTTGAAGAAGCAGAAAAGCGCGATCATCGGAAGCTTGGCCGCGAGATGGATCTGTTTCATTTTCAGGAGGAAGCACCGGGCTCTGTTTTTTGGCACGCCAAGGGCTGGAATCTCTTTCTATCCTTGATTTCTTATATGCGCCGACGCCAACAAGACGCTGGCTACATTGAGGTCAACTCACCAGATATGATGGACCGCACGTTCTGGGAACTGTCGGGCCACTGGGAGAACTATCGTGAAAATATGTTCGTCTCGGAAACCGAAGACGAGCGCACGTTTTGTTGTAAGCCAATGAACTGTCCAGGCCACGTGCAAATTTACAAGCATGGTCTCAAGAGTTATCGCGACCTGCCGTTGAAGATGGCGGAGTTTGGCAAAGTGCATCGCTATGAGCCCTCTGGGGCCCTACATGGGCTTTTGCGCGTGCGCCACTTTACCCAGGATGATGCGCATATCTTCATCACTGAAGATCAGCTGATGAAGGAATGTTTGGCAATCAACGACTTAATGTTGTCGATCTATCAGGACTTTGGGTTTGAGGATATCTTCATCAAGCTGTCGTTGCGCCCTGAAAAACGCGTAGGCGCAGATGAACTTTGGGACAGGGCGGAAAAAGCACTGTCCGATGTCCTGGACGAAGTAAAGGCGCGTTCTGACGGCAAAGTGAAAACAGCAGTTAATCCAGGCGAGGGTGCCTTTTACGGGCCCAAGCTGGAGTATGTGCTGCGCGATGCCATCGGTCGGGAATGGCAGTGCGGCACGACGCAGGTTGACTTCAATCTTTCTGAGCGCTTGGGCGCATTCTACATTGATGAGAATTCAAAAAAGCGCACGCCGGTTTTGATCCACCGCGCCATGTTTGGTTCGCTGGAACGTTTTACTGGCATTTTGATTGAAAACTATGCTGGCCATCTGCCGTTGTGGTTGTCACCGCTACAAGCGGTTGTGTGCACGATTGTTTCTGATGCCGATGACTACGCACGCGATATTCAAGGCAAGCTGCACGCTGCTGGCCTTAAATCCAGTCTTGATTTGCGCAACGAGAAGATCAACTACAAGGTGCGCGAGCACTCTCTGGCTAAAGTGCCAGTGCTTCTTGTGGTTGGTAAACGCGAGGCCGAAGAAGGTAAGGTTTCAATTCGCCGCATGGGCAGCAAAGATCAAACGGTTGTCAGTCTTGATGATGCTCTTGCCAAGCTCAGCGAGGAAGCCATAGCACCTGATTTGAAACGCAAGGCGACCTCCTGACAACAGCGAACCTAGGCCGTCGAGCCTTTTGTTGTGCACAGTGAAGCTATTTGCTCGACGTTCTAGCTGAAGAGCTCGGCAACGTATCGAAAGCCTGCCAGGTGATCCGCTGCACGGCAGACAAGCGAAGCGCCGTCGAGAGTGGGCTACTCACGCGACACCTTCTACCGCTATAAATCCGCTGTCGATGAGGGCGGGGTCGAAGCTTTGCTCGAACGCACCCGGCGCAAACCCACCCAACACAAGCTTGCGCAGTGTTGGCCAGACCCAACACAAGCTTGCGCAGTGTTGGCCAGACCCAACACAAGCTTGCGCAGTGTTGGCCAGACCGGCCCCACCACTTTTGGCTCGAACATGATCTAATCGGCCCCGTCGGGCCGAGATGGCGGACGCGGGGTCGGGCATTATGTGTCGGTGTGAGACAAAAATTAAGGCGACGTTAATCTTCTCGGCCGACAGTGAGTGCTAAAGAGGCAACTCACTGACCTGAAGGATCCATCGCCGTGCAAAAAAGTTTCTGGGAAGAAAATGTAAGTTACTGGAAACGGTCGGTCGGATTGTGGTGTTGCTTGATGCTTGGGGTTGTCACCCTCGCCAATTCTAAGGCGCCACACGCGGATCAGATAGGGGCAACGGCATCTGTTGCAGGCCCGGTTACATTGTTGTCGGCTCATGCCAGCGCGGGTGAGGTCAATTCAAACGTGACGCTCAGCTACACAACACTTGATGTGACCACGCTCAATGCGTCTGCTTATGGCGACATAGAATTCTAAAGTTGCGCTCACGTCGTGTCGACGAACAAACGCCAACGGACCCCATCTAAAACATACTTACGAAGATGTGTCATCAGAGCCGCTGACGGTTTGTCCTGCTTTTTGAAGGGCTGCGCGTTGCAGCATTGAGCGCACCGGATCGAGGTCGCGCATGTGAACATCCTGTTGAGGGAACGGGATTTCAATACCAGCATCACTAAGTGCTTTGAAAATCCGCATGCGCATATCCGTTGACACACGCAAGCGATTGTTGACGTCGTCAATATAGGCCCGGACCTTGAAATCGAGCGAGCTGGCGCCGAAGTCTTCAAATGAAATAGTTGGCCCGGGCTGCTCCAATATATCTGGGCAGTCATTGGCGACCTTGAGTAACAGATCGCGCACAAATTCGGGATCGGATTGATAGCTAACCCCGATGGGGATAACGATACGGCCCATCGCATTACGGTGTGTCAGGTTGACAATCGGGTTTGAGATAAACTCGGAATTGGGAACGATGACGTTGGTGCGATCAAAAGTTTCGATTTCGGTTGAACGTACGCTTATCCGGCGGACATGACCTTCGTAATTGCTTACCGACACCCAGTCGCCGACTTTGATTGGTCTTTCAAAAAGAATGATGAGGCCTGAAACAAAGTTGTTGACGATGGATTGAAGCCCGAAGCCAATGCCAATCGACAAGGCACCAGCAACAATCGCCAGATTTGTAATGTCAAAGCCAGCGTAGGAAACAGCTGCAAGGGCAGCAAGCACGAAGCCGAGGTAGCCGATCCCGGTATGAATGGAATGGGCGACACCGCGATCAAAACTTCCCGGCTGCATCAGTCTGGCTGTAATCCCGCGTTGCATTAATCTGGTTACGAACAAGATCGCCACAAACAATCCCGCAGCGAGCAGCAGTTGCACGATTGAAATGTGGAATTGGCCAACCTGGAAGCCAAACAACAACGACTTCAGCCAGCCGAGCGCATCGCTAAAAGAGTAGCCCCAAGAGACGAACAACACCGGCACTGCGAGAAACGGCAAAGCCGCATGCAGGAACAGGGAGGTTGTTCGCGTCAAAAGACGCGCCTGCATTTCTTCAAGGCGGAGCTGGGTGCGCAATGTGCGCTCTAACGGGCGATTTTTCAGCTCACCTGACTGGCGCGTGAGTGCACGTATCGCAAGCCACAGAAGAGAGCAGATGACGACGAGGCAGCCAGTGACAATGACCTGGCCGGCAACAAATCGACCCAGTGCGACGTAGCCCAAGAGAGCGGCAACCGTCATGGCGATGGCCAGCAACAGCGCTGGCCACTTGAGCCATTTCGGCACCATGCTGCTTGAGAAGGTTTCAGGTGGTGACAAGGGGCTGGCCTGCGCTAGGCTGTCGTCGTCCTTGGTGACGTTGAGGGTGGTAGTCTTGCCGCGATTGGCAAGCGGTGTGCGCACAAAAGCCGCCAGCAGGGCTGCAGATGCCAGCGTCATGATGGCCGCTTCAGCGACGCGCACGGGAAGCGGTAAGAATACCGCCTGCATCACGTCTTGTAAGACAAGGTCAACACCATAAATGCCGGCCATTGAAGTAAAGATCCAGGCAAGGCGTTTGGCGGATGTGCTTGGCAAATCAAATAAACGCCAGGCGGGTCGTCTGGGTTGCAGGATGGCGTGCGACAGTGCCCAGACGGTCAAAACGATAATGACGGCTAAGAGAGAGATCTTAGCGAGGCGTTGTACCTCCAGGGGCATGAGCCCAAGTATGTTGAGCCCGCCATAAAGAACACACGCGGCGACAGCACCCGGGATGAGCAACGTTGCGGTGACCCAGCTTGCAGCCAGGGAGCGTTGGAAAAATGTTTCAGGGTCGCGGCCTTTATGTCGCGCAAGGCCCCAGGTGCGTAAGTGAACCATCGCCCGCCGCAACACTTCAAACGCGCCGATGGCAAGCACAAATACAGTCAACGCCAGCAGCCATCGACCTGCAAGCGCCCGACCCCAGCTTGCAAAAAGTATCCCCAGTTGGCGACCACCTGGTGGCAGATCACGGGCAACATCGCGCCAAAGCGACGGTGCCAATGGCGAGTGCCCTTGCGCCAGAACAGTATCGGCAAAAATTTGTTGGCGCAGGTTCTGGGCCCGTCCGGAGAGCTGTCTGATGCGTTCCAAAGCCAGTTCGGACGCTTTAAGGGCACCTGCGACTTGCGATTTTTCATTGGTAAGCCGGTCGCGTGCTCGTTGAATTTGATCCGACTCAGGTGTTTCTTCTTTTTTTGGTTTGGGACCAAGTTTTTCAATCTGATTTTTCACATCAGATAATTTTGGGCTCAGCTTGTCAGCGGTCTTTCCCGCAGCTGCAGAAATTTCAACTAGTTTGGACTGGGTGCTGGCCAGGAACGCATCATCGCGAGGCTGGTCCTCAATCGCTGTTTCAAGCTTGTCAATCTGCTTTTTAAGGGTCTCAAGGGTTGCAATAAGTTCGCCAAGAGGTGTCACAGGGGCTTTGGGTGCTGCGTTGACTTCGTTCGATGCATGGCTATCTGCTGGCGCTTGAGTTGACGGTTCCGTCGTCTGAGTAACATCGACACCCGGCGCGATTTTTGATGCCTGGGGATTGTTTGGAAGGCCGCCTGTTATGAGTGCGTTTTGGGGCGCAAAATTTGGCAGCTCAAGTGTGGGAGAGGGTTGAAATACCCACAACTTTGCAACGCCCCACAGTGCAAAGCATATTGAGACAGCAATGAACCCGGTGCGGCGGTACGACATTAAGCTTCAAGCTTCCATGACTGGACAGACGTTGGAGTTGAGATTTACTCGATGATCCAACGCGTGAGCGGCAGCAATTTTTGGCAACGCAGAACAAAAAGTGGACAAAGACGTTCAGTTAGTTTTCACCCACGGCTTTGGAGAATGCGCGGGCAGGGCGCGAGAAAACAGGTTCGCTGACCGCTGGTTTTTGTTGAGGTTCAGGTGTCTTTGTGGCGCGCGCCAAATTAGGTGGCGAAGAGGCAATGGCCCCAATGCCGGTCTCAATGACCACGTCAACGGGCCCCCCGGTCATGATCAAGTGTTCGACATTGTCACGTCTGACGAGCAACAAGCGGCGTTTGCCGTCGACATTTGCATGATCAATCACATCAAGGCGCCGCTCACGCCCCGTTGCCAAAAAGGATCCGAATGGAAGTGCACCAGAAAAGTATGCCTTGATGCCAAAGCCTATGGCAAAAACGACACCGATCAGCACCACAATCCAAATGAGATAAGATATCAAATCCCACATTACCCTGTACCGCTGATTGTTAAAATCAGCGCCCTGTCTGTTGTCAGTGGCAGCAACACCTTTTGGCTCACCATGCCCTAAATTGGCACGCCGATTTAGAAGATCTGCACCACTGAGGCCGCATTTGTCCTCGCACGCAAAATCACGACGAAGATGTGGCCGCTCTATAGCGCGGATTTCATGCCATTTTAACCTTAATAGCGGAACTGTTGACAGGTGTTCCACACTACAGGGGCGCGTTGACCACTGGCGACGCGAATCTGCTACTCAAAACCCCGGTTTTAGAGTGACGGGGTTTCACTGAGGGCGCGGCAAACGGTCTGTCAAAAGGCCTGGATAAGAGTCTGGATAAGAGTATTGAGTTTAGTGAGTAGCACGATGATCAAGGTGCCGAAGGCCCTTTCCTACCAGAATCAGATAGCGTTCGCTGCCATGAGCAATGGCACTTTCCCAAGGGGGACTCGAGCGGTTGGCGCAACTGCGGGGGCCGGACCCGTTTCCCAACCTGAACAACAGCCGGGTTCAGAAGATGGGGCCGGTTTTGATGGCCTGCATCTGCTGGCGTATGGCGCGCTTGCTGCTGGCGTTGTGTTGGCGCTTTTAGCAAGCCAAGACACAAAACCGTTGTTGCTGACGGCACTGGCCGTGCTGTCGATGTTTGGTGCTTTCTTTTTGTTTGGCATTGCAGCTGGACACATTCGTATCGGGGAGCGGGTAAGTGAACGCGAATTGCTACGCTCATTGCTCGAAGGGTTTGATGATGGTGTTCTGGTCACTGACCGTGATGGGGCCCACCTTTACGCCAATGCCGTGCTTGGTGATTTAGTGCAGGACAGCGAGGGTCGCGTTGTTTCATCAATCGAACTGGCTTTTCAAGATCAACCCGGTCCGCAAGAAGCAATCTATCGTTTAATGCGCGCGGCGGCGCGCGGCGAAGCGTGGCGCGAGGATATCCTTGCGACGGGTCCGCTTTCCAACCAACAACGTCGCATACGAATTTCGCATAAGCCATTTATTGTGCCAGGCCGCGAACGCGACTTTGGCACGCTGGTACTGTGGAATATCGCAGACGTCACCGTCGAACATGACCAGGCCTTTCGTCAGGTGCAGTCATTGGAATCGGCAATTGCCGCTTACGATCAGGCTCCGGTTGGATTGGTCTCAATTGCTCCCGATGGACGCATTACACAGGTGAGTGCTGCGTTTGCACGCTGGCTTGGTACCACCGGTCGGCAAATTCAGGAGCGAGGCCTGTTCCTCAACGATATTCTGACAAAAGATAGCCTTTCCATGCTGCACTCAATGGTGCGCGAAGCTGGTGCCGATGGCGCGATGATGGATTTGGATGTGATCGGTGAAGATGGCCGCCAAGTTTCTATGACCATTGTTGCCCGCCAACTGAATGAAGGTGGCTTGATGATTGCGGCGCGCAATCAGCTGATGGCCGGGCAGATTTCAATTCCGGCGCTGGGGTCCAGTGACGCCGGTGTGGCGAGCTTCTTCCAGGCCGCACCGTTTGGCATTGCGACGATCACCCGAGATGGGCGGATATCGAGCGCCAACGCCGCTTTTGCCCGCATGATCCTTGATGGCTCAAGTGGCATTGGAACGCCGGCCCTTGAGGTGCTGACGCGGACGGCGAAGGGGGCTTTAAAAACTGAAATCGCCAAAGTCCTTGATGGTGCAATGGCTGGAAAAGCCCAACCGACACCGGTTGAAATTACTGTTGGTGAAAACCAGCAGTATGCGCGCCGGGTTTATATGAGCCCAGTGCAAAACGGTACCAAAACAGGGGAAGCCGCGATCCTTTATGTGCTGGATGCGACCGAGCAAAAGTCGCTTGAAGCCAAGTTTGCGCAAAGCTCCAAAATGGAAGCAGTTGGCAAGCTCGCCGGTGGCATTGCCCATGACTTTAACAATGTCTTGACCGCGATTATTGGCAATTCTGATTTGCTTTTGCAGACCCATCGTCCAACCGATCCTGCCTATAAGGACATCAGTAAAATCCGTTCAAGCGCCAACCGCGCGGCAGCTCTTGTGGCACAATTGCTTGCCTTTTCGCGACGCCAAACGTTGCAAACCGAGCCATTGCAACTTGGCGAAGTGGTCAGCGATTGGGTCAACCTAATGAAGCGCACTATTGGTGAGCAAATTGACATGAAGGTGCTGACTGGGCGGGATCTGTGGTACGTCAAAACGGATAAAACGCAGTATGAGCAGGTCATTACCAACCTAGTGGTGAACGCCAAGGATGCCATGCCAGAGGGTGGCAGGCTGACTATTCGCACGCAAAACATCTCTGAACGGGACGTGCAAAAACAGCCGCAACTGGTCATGCCTGTTGGTGAATATGTGCTGACGGAAGTGGAAGACTCTGGTTGCGGTATGACACCAGAGGTGTTGGCGAAAATTTTCGAGCCGTTCTACACGACCAAAGATGTTGGTAAGGGTACAGGCCTTGGCCTTGCCACCTGCTACGGCATCGTCAAGCAATCGGGCGGTTTTATCTTTCCTGAAAGTGTGCCCGGCAAGGGCACCACGTTCCGTGTTTATCTGCCGCGTTACATTCCGACAAAGAAAGACGCTGAAGCCAAAGATCAAAAGGCCTCCAAGAAAGAGCGCCAACGTGATCTCACCGGTACCGGGCGGGTGTTGTTGGTTGAAGATGAAGATGTCGTGCGCAGTTTTGCAGCCCGTGCCCTGAAGCGCCAAGGCTACGAAGTTTTAGAAGCCGACAGCGGCGTGGCCGCCCTTGAGGTGATGGCCAAATGCGATAACAATGTCGACATCGTGGTCTCTGACGTTGTGATGCCGGAGATGGATGGACCAACGCTTCTCAAAGAGCTGCGCAAGCAAAATCCGGATCTCAAGATCATCTTTGTATCGGGGTATCCCAACGAGGCGTTTGAGAACAGCTTAGGGACGGACCAACCATTTGCCTTCCTTCCCAAGCCGTTTTCGCTGCCGCAGTTGGCGGCAAAAGTGAAGGAAGAACTGGCGAAGTGAGGCCCAATAAACGCAATCACACGCGCTCACATCAAAATCCTACAGCCAAAAAGCATGGAACCCCCTCAGGAGAGACCCGGAGGGGGTTCAGCGCTTTAGTGGAGCAAATGTTTTTAACAGAAGATGGTGCTCAAATTCGGCACATGGTGACACATTTTCCCTGTGGCACCCGCGTGCACTTTCAATCAAAACACCGTTTAGCTTCCCGGTAAAGTAGAAAATGGCGGGTGCGGATAAAATTCAACGACTTCAAGCATTTGCTTTTTGAGCTTGTCGATGCGGTAACGGGCGTGATGAGCTTTTCCTGAATTTGTATGTTTCCTGAATTTGTATGTTTAATGCGGACCGCTGAGGATGTTGCCCTTAAGCTGCGCGCCGCCACAGACCCTGCAACCAAATAGCATTGCAGCAGATCTCGGCTGCAACCTAAAGCTGTGGCTCCGTTGAGACCTCAGAATCGCGCTAACAAGTGCGAGAATGTGCTGGTTGGGCCAAGTCCGCGTGCCGATCCATCCATACTGGAACATCCGGCGAATCATATGCCGGAACAGAATTCGAACATCCTGCGTATTATCTTTTGAAAACAGGTGTCTAACACCCACTCGACAAAAGAGAACAAAACGTGTACATTATGCTGCATTGATGAACCGCAATGTGTGACATAGGGTGGAAAAAATGACCAAGCCAGATCTCAAGGTCGTTCAAGGGGGCAATATGGACAAGCAGAAGGCGCTCGATGCGGCCTTGGCGCAAATCGACAAGAACTTTGGCAAGGGCTCGATTATGCGGCTCGGCCAAAAAGATACGACACTCGACATTGAGGCGATCTCTACGGGTTCGCTCGGCCTTGATATTGCCCTTGGTATTGGTGGCCTGCCACGGGGCCGCGTTGTTGAAATTTATGGACCAGAAAGCTCAGGTAAAACAACGCTCGCTTTGCATGCTATTGCAGAGGCGCAAAAGCTTGGTGGTACCTGTGCCTTTATCGATGCCGAACATGCGCTTGATCCGGTCTACGCCCAAAAACTTGGTGTCAATGTTAAAGACCTTTTGATTTCACAGCCTGATACCGGTGAACAGGGGCTTGAGATTGCAGACACCCTTGTTAGTTCGTGCGCTGTCGACATCCTCGTCATTGACAGTGTTGCCGCGCTGACGCCGAGAGCCGAGCTTGAAGGCGATATGGGTGATAGCCTGCCAGGTCTTCAAGCCCGTTTGATGAGCCAGGCTCTGCGCAAGCTCACCGGCTCGATCGCAAAGTCTAACTGCATGGTCATCTTCATCAATCAGATCCGGATGAAGATCGGGGTGATGTTTGGCAATCCAGAGACCACGACTGGCGGCAACGCCTTGAAGTTTTATGCTTCTGTGCGTCTTGATATTCGTCGCATTGGCATGATCAAGAACCGTGATGAGCCGATTGGCAATCAGACGCGGGTCAAGATTGTTAAAAACAAAGTGGCGCCGCCATTCAAACAAGTTGAATTTGACATCATGTTTGGCGAAGGCATCTCAAAGATGGGCGAGCTGATTGATCTTGGTGTGAAGGCGGGCATCGTCGACAAGTCGGGTGCTTGGCTGTCCTATAATGGTGAGCGTATTGGTCAGGGTCGTGAGAATGCGAAAACGTTCCTGCGTGAACACCCAGATACCGCACGTGAAATCGAAAATGCGGTGCGCCACAACGCTGGTTTGATTGTCGATAAGATGCTCATCGATGACGATGCAGATGATGATCACGATGGCGACGAAGTGCCTGATGAGGATGGTGTGTTGCCAGACAATGATACAGCGAAGAAGTCAGCGTAAAGGTTTCAAGAGTTTCGAATAATGGATATGAGCGGTCTGCCATTTGGTGGGCCGCTTTTTTTATCTTTTCCAGGATGAAGCTGAAGCGATGACGCCCAAATGATCATCACCACCGAACAGAGCCAGCTGGTGGCTGCAATTTGTGGGGGCGGAACAAAGCGATTGGTGGACAGGGGGGCAGGGCGTCGTTAAAACCGGCACCAATTTGGTGCACCGTTTTGGCGGTGTCGCCAGCGCTCAAACGAGGTCTTTTTTCGGGCTTTCATGGG
>CBDFNK010000017.1:0-113709 GCA_965250205.1 Hyphomicrobiaceae bacterium | reverse complement strand
TCGCCGTGGATCGCCGCTCCTGCCATCACATGACGGCCGATTGCCTCAGCGAGTGGTTCCAGTAATGCGGATGACCGCGCAACCCAATCGGCGAGTGTCGAACGATCGAGATGCATGCCGTCGCGCGCATAAATTTGTGACTGACGATAGAGTGGCAAATGATCAGCGTATTTGTTGACCAGCACATGCGCCAGAAGCCCAGGGCAAGGACGACCGCGTTCGATCGGCATGGACGGAGCAGCGACCTGATGAATGGCCTCGCAACACCGGCATGATAGTTTGGGGCGCACCGTTCGGATCACTTTGAAGCGTCCGGGAACATATTCGAGGGTCTCGGAGACATCTTGCCCGAGTTCGCGCAGTGCGCCACCGCATTGCTCACAACTCTCACCGGGGTGAAGAATAATCTCTTCCCGTGGCAGATGTTCGGGGAGCGGTTTGCGCGTCGGCTGGCCTTTGGCTTCGCCCTCATTGGGCAATGGTTCACAGCAATGCTGTTCCGCTTTCGCTTCAGCTTTGACAAGGGCCAGTTCAAGTTGATCGATCATTTTGTCCAACAACATTGCCAATTGCGCTGAGGTGATCGTCACTTTGCCATTGATCGGCGACGGCCATACAAACCGGCCCCGTTCCAATTTTTTGGAAAACAGACATGCGCCCTGACCGTCCCACCAAATGATCTTCAATAGATCGCCACGCCTGCCACGAAACACGAATAAATGGCCTGAGAACGGATCCTGTTCCAATGCGTTCTGTGCCAGGATACTTAGGCCATTAAATCCCTTGCGCATGTCCGTCACGCCAGCAGCCAGCCACACTTTCGTTTGCGCAGGAACCGGGATCACGGTTTGGATCGCAGAACTGTAAGAACCCGCACCAAATGGGTTGAATAAACGTCGGAACCGCAACGCAGCCGTGCCCCGCATGGGAGATCAATCTCAATGCTGGATAATCCAGGGCTGCCTGACGCAGGCGCTGCAAGATTGATGGGTTCATGAAAACCTTCGCGCTGCGCCGAAATCGCCGGTACCGTGTCAGACACAATCTCAACTGGCACCAGGGTCGCTTCAGCACCGTATTTCTTCTTCCAGTTGAACAGAAGGTTCGCATTGAGGTCATAACGACGCGCGATCTGGGCAGCTGAAATGCCGGGCTGCGATGCCTCAGCAACAACACGCGTCTTGAAGTCCGTGCTCCATGTCCGCCGCCGCGCTCTTGTCGTTGCTGTATAACAAGACAACAATTTAATTGGCGGACGACCAGACTAACTGGTGCCACGCTCACTTACTCAGCCGCTTCTCGACTAAACTGCAAATCGGCGAGGCGCTGGTATAGCCCGCCTTTAGATAGCAATTCACTGTGTGTACCCTGCTCAACAATGCGCCCTTCATCCATCACCAGAATACGATCGGCACCTTGCACCGTTGACAAACGATGGGCGATGACAAGCGTTGTGCGCGACTTCATCACACGATCCAAAGCCTGCTGCACCAACACTTCATTTTCGGCATCGAGTGCACTTGTCGCCTCATCCAGCAGCAAGATGGGTGCATCCTTCAAAACGGCCCGTGCGATCGCCAAACGTTGACGCTGGCCACCAGACAAGGTCACGCCGCGCTCACCAAGTTTGCTATCATAGCCGTCGGTTAGACCTGCGATAAATCCGTCTGCTTGCGCGGTCTTGGCGGCAGCTGCCACGTCCTCGCGACTGGCATTTGGGTTGCCATAGCGAATGTTTTCTAAAACCGTATCGGCGAACAGCGCCACATCCTGTGGCACAAGAGCGATGCGCTGGCGGGCTTTTTCAAGATCTGCATCTTTGATATCGACGCCATCCAATATAAGCGCGCCAATCGTCGGATCATAAAAGCGCAAGATTAGATTAAACAGCGTTGTCTTGCCGGCGCCCGATGGCCCCACAACGGCTACCGTTTCGCCGCGCGCCACTTTAAAACTAATATCTTCAAGCGCTGGCTTTTCACCACCCGCAGCATAGGAGAACGTGACGTTGTCAAACTCCAACTCACCGATGTCTGGCGTCGGTAACGGTTTAGGATTTTGAGGCGATGTGATCGCCGGCACAACCTCAAGCAATTCTGCCAGCCGTTCTGCAGAGCCCGCGGCCTGGCTGATCTCGCCCCAGACTTCTGACAATTCCGCCAGCGCTCCAGCAGCAAACAACGCATAAAGGACGAATTGGCCAAGTATGCCGCCCGTCATCTCGCCACTGATCACTGAGGATGATCCAAACCACAACACACCAACGATGCTTGAGGTCACCAAAAGAATGGCCAGCGCCGTCAGCCCAGCGCGCGCTTTCATCCGATCGCGTGCTGCATCAAACGTACGCTCAACAGCCGACTGATAGCGATCAGCAACTGCATCTTGATGCGAAAACGCCTGCATGGTGCGCACGGCGGTGAGATTTTCAGAGGCATAGGCAGACGCTTCCGCCAAATGGTCCTGCGCCTTGCGCGATAGTTTTCGCACCAGGCGACCAAAGCCAACCAGCGGCAAAACAATCATAGGAATCGCAAGAAGCACCATCAGCGACAGGGGCAGAGATGTGTAGATCATCATCCCCAATGCGCCGATCAGCATAATGGCGTTGCGCAACAACTGACTAAGCGCCGTCCCGGCAGCGGCTTTGATTTGCGTCGTGTCCGCCGTCAGGCGGCTCATCATTTCGCCCGAGTGCGCAGTTTCAAAAAAAACAGGGCCAAGTTTTGTCAAATGCCGAAAAACATCACAACGCACATCTGAGACGACGCGTTCACCAAGCCAATTGATCAAATAAAACCGCGAGGCACTGGCAACAGCAAGCACACCACCGATAGCGATCAGCATCATGAAGTACTGATCAATCAACTGGCCATCTTGCGCGCCAAAGCCAAAATCAATCATCCGTCGCACAGCCATGGGGACAACCAGCATGGCACCAGCCGACACCACCAGCGCGATCAGCGCGCCAACAAGAACCACCGGGGACTTGAGAATGTAGGGCTTGAGCATCTTGAGCGGCGACAGCGAGACCCTGCCGGCGGGTGCGCCCTCACTTGACGAACTGCCTGCGCCACCGCTCAACTCAGTTTGGTCCTCAGACTGACGCCGTTTCCGTGCCACGCATCGCTCCTAAATCGTTGGTTTGGCGACCTCGCGCCGCCATCCACATCCGACCGCCACCATGCCCGAGCGTCCCGGTCCTCTCAAGGTGAACGGTTGTCTGTGGGCGGGCCCTCTTGCCGCACCCAGCACTGTGGGCTGGCCGTGACTTGTAACCCCCCGCCAACTCGATTATAGAGGCCCATTCCAATTCACCTGAGCGCCTCAAGCGCCGGGATTTCAGCTAAGGTTGACCACCATGAAAACCGACAACACTCATCCCGATTACCATCAAATCAAGGTTGTAATGACCGATGGTACTGAATTTATGACCTATTCGACCTACGGCAAGGAAGGCGACACTCTCCATTTGGAAGTTGATCCGACCACGCACCCAGCCTGGACCGGCGGTGATCAACACCTAACCGACCGTGGTGGACGCCTGTCCCGCTTCAAAAAGAAATTCGAAGGCATGTTTTAAAGGCTAGGTGCCAGACAAACAGCTTTGCAAATCGAACGGTCCGGTTTTCCGGGCCGTTTTTTTATGACCTTGACTTTGGATTGAGCAGATTGGTCCACGACCAGAGCTAACATGAATGCTTGCAGAGAATAGAATTGCGGTGCGACATCTAATATCTATGCAACGATGTCAGCGTTAGTTGTTTCACCTTCTGGGAGGATCAAATGCTATCCGGCCAAATTGCACTGATTTGTGCCGCTGTCTTTGCTGGCGCGGCCGTCTACATCAACTTTGCTGAACACCCTGCCCGACTTGGGCTTGACGAGGGGCCACTGCTGAAGCAATGGCAGCCGTCCTACAAGCGCGGCTTTACCATGCAAGCAAGCTTGGCAGTGATTGGCGGTCTGTTCGGGCTCTATACCTGGTACGTAATCAATGATTGGCGATGGGCACTGGGCGCTATTGTCTTGATGAGCAACTGGCCGTTCACCTTGTGGAAGATCATGCCGGTCAACAACCAACTGATGGCAATGTCGCCTGAAACACCTGGTGAGAATATGCGGGAAATGATGGAACAATGGGGCACCCTTCACGGTGTACGCAGCGCACTTGGGTGTGCGGCCACATTGATTTTCCTGTGGGCATTGAATTAAGGCTCACCCAAACTCTTTTAAGCATTGCCCGGCTGGCTGTTTTAGGTCTTAACCTCCGTCTAACCCTCCCTCTTGTCCTCTCCTTGGTCCACATTTAGCGGGCTGAGCAACAGCAACGTTGGCGGGTGGTCAAGCTTTGGCGCGTGCTGGTAAACCTGCAATTGGCCAAGAGGATCGCGACGCACGGTGTAGATGAGATCGCCAGTGATACCCTGTTCCGCCGCCTTAAGGGCAACGCGATAGTGCATGAACAGGGCCGTAACCGCGATCAAAGACATGGCCGGGACAAGCAACCACGCCAATTTGATACCATCGGACAGCGACTGATAAGTATCGAATAAATCCCGTAAAAAAATATAGGAGTCCATGGCTGCACGCTATTTGTTACCTGCAGAAAACAATATCATAAATATGTATTTTAATACATGGATATTTATTTTATGAGGCGGCTCTTTCCAATGCATGGACATAAAAGAGCAATTTGGACACGCCGTTAGAAAACAACGCAAAATATCGAACGTCTCACAAGAGGAACTTGCGATGCGCATTGGCGCGGACCAAGCCTATGTGAGCCGGATTGAAGCGGGCCAAATCAATGTCACCTTGGAGACGGTGGAGCAAATCGCGGCGGCCCTGGAAACCGAAGCATTTGAATTGCTCAAACCACCGTCCCGTAAATAATAGAGCCTTGAAAACAAAAAAACGACCCGGATCAGTTAAGATCCAGGTCGTTTTTTATTGGGAGCATTCGATCGTTTCGTTGGGACAGTGGCAAGACCAGTAAGCACTGGTCCAGTGTGCTAACCTAACTGGAAAGCTTGCCACCAAATGCTGCTGTCAGTTGCTGCATCTGGTCGGCAACCGGGTTCAGATGGGTGACGTTGCCAGCAACACCAATGTTGCTATCCAGGTTCATTGCCCGGTCGAGCTGAACAATACGGTCATGCAGCAGGAAGCTTTCTTCGATCAACCCTCTGAGACCTTCTGGTAGGTCTTCAAAGCCTTTTACGTGTGATGGGCGACCGAGCCCTTGTAGCTTGATGCGCGACCGCTTCAGCTTGGCTTCTTCAGAAGAAATCTCACCGTCTTTAAGCGCACGTCGCACCAGCAACCAGGACGCAAGATCCAACAGCCGCGTCGTCAAACGCATGCTTTCGGTTGCATAAAGAACAGTGGTTGGTTGCTTGAGCCCCTTGGACTCCTGCCGGCCCGTCCCATCCAGGTAGGCGGCGGTGCGCTCTACAAGCGCCATTCCCTCTTTGAACACAACATCGAAATTGGCGGAAGCTTGGAATTGCTCACCAAATGAAACCGTGACACACGAGGAGGTGGCCGAATGATCGGCGCAAGATTCATTACTCATGACAAACTTTGACACAAACGCTTACTCTCTATGAACAACATACACTGTATGATCTTACGTGGCTATAGTTAACAACCTGCACCAAATCGGGGCAGTACTTTGCTTAATCCCCAACAAAGCAAAAAAAGAGCCGCTTGGAAACAAGCGGCTCTAAAGTCAACAGGGAGGCGTCAAACAGAGTGGCAGGGGCCACTCAGGATCCAGATGACTGGATATGCCTCAGAGTAGGACAGCCGCCTTAACAAAGCGTAAATGGTTAAGCATTTTTGTGCCGAAGTGCATGTTTACAGGTAAGGTAAAAGGCACCCCAATTTGGCCCTGCAACTGAACCGCGTTACCGACAATTGCGCGGGCAATTTCAATACATTGTCAATAAAATCAATACGCTCGCCAGCGAGACTCAGCTTTTAAAAACCTGATCAGCCGCCGCCCCAATTTTAACCTTGCGATCGCGCTCTTTTGCGACCCGTTTAATTTCTTCTTTCAAATCACGGATGCGGTGCTCAAGCTCCACCACTGACAAATTCTCAAGATTGTCGCCAATCGCCACGACCACTGCCTTTTTTGGCGCGCCATCATCCCAATCCATTTGCCCATGCTCCATTTGAGAACAGTTGTCGCCCTGACCTGGATCGGGCACAACATCCACCCGTGACCACACCGATCCAACAGATGAGTTCTATATACCCGTCATGAGCACCCAATCCAACGCCCTCGCCGCCGAAATGACCGTGATCGCCATTGACGGCAAAGGCGGTCCTGAGGTTCTGAAAACCGTAAGGGTCGCCAAGCCAGAGCCCGGCCCCGAGCAAGTTCTGGTTGCGGTTCAAGCCGCGGGCGTCAATCGACCGGACGTCTTGCAACGCAAAGGCTTCTACCCGGCACCCAAGGGGCACTCTGATGTGCCTGGTTTAGAAGTTGCGGGCACAATCGCCGCAATTGGCACTGATGTCAGCCGCTTTAAAGTCGGAGACCCCGTCATGGCGCTGGTCAACGGTGGTGGCTATGCCACGCACTGCATTGCCGAGGCCGTTGCCACGCTGCCCCTCCCAGATGGCCTCTCGATGCAACAGGCAGCTGGTGTGCCTGAAACCTTTTTTACGGTTTGGCACAACGTGTTTGAGCGCGGTGGGCTGAAAGCCGGTGAGTGGTTTCTCGTCCATGGCGGCTCAAGCGGTATTGGCACCACCGCCATTCAACTGGCGAAAGCCTTTGGCGCCAAAGTTCTGACAACCGCCGGATCACAAAAAAAGTGTGACGCCTGTGCGGCCCTTGGCGCTGATCGCGCCATCAACTACCACGAAGAAAATTTCCTCGATGTCGTCAAGCAGGAAACCGGAAAACGCGGCGTTGATGTCATTCTCGATATGGTTGGCGGTGATTACATCGGGCAGAACATTCGCGCGTTGGCTGACGACGGTCGCCTCGTCAACATTGGTTATCAATCCGGCTCCGAAGTCACCATTGATATGATGCGCGTGATGCTAAAGCGCTTGACGCTGACCGGTTCAACGCTGCGCATTCGACCCAATTCGGTGAAAGGCACGATTGCCAAGGCTCTCGAAGACAACGTTCTACCCCTGCTGGCTTGCGGTCAGATCAAAGTGATGATCGACAGCACCTTCCCACTCGCCGAAGCAGGCCAAGCACATGCGCGCATGGAGACAAGCCAACACATTGGGAAGATCATTTTGACGGTTTAAGGGGATGGCTAACACGGGTGCCCATTGGTTTTCGAACGCACAGCGGACCTAGGCGCGGCAGTGCCCGCATATCCTCTTTTGACCGATAGTATTGCAAAAGTCGCGAGGATAACGATCTGCAGCAAGAAAGTCAGGTTGCGGTTAGAAAATCGTTCTGTTCGGTTTTTAATTTGGCAATCGCATTTCCCTTTTTGCTGTTGTCTGAAGCAAATCTCCAGACGCTGTCTGACCAATGTATGCTTCAAGGGTCTCAAAATAGTTTTGCAGCATGATCGAGTGAAAAGGGGAAACAGAACCCCAGCCACAAAAAAATCGGGGGCCCTCAACTGAATGAGAGCCCCCGATTGAAACTTATGAAACGGGTCGGATGTTGCGTCAGGCGCAAAGCCTGTTATGCGGCAACTTCTTCATCATTTGGATCACGCAGCACATAGCCACGACCCCAAACGGTTTCAATGTAGTGTTCGCCACCAGTAGCAGCTTGCAGTTTCTTGCGCAGCTTGCAGATGAAGACGTCGATGATCTTCAGCTCTGGCTCGTCCATGCCACCGTAAAGATGGTTCAAGAACATCTCTTTGGTGAGCGTGGTGCCTTTGCGCAGCGAAAGCAGCTCTAGCATTTGGTATTCTTTGCCCGTCAGATGTACGCGCTGACCGTTAACCTCAACCGTCTTGGTGTCGAGGTTAACCTTCAGGTTGCCGGTTGAAATGACCGACTGAGCGTGACCTTTGGAGCGGCGCACGATGGCATGGATGCGTGCCACCAGTTCGTCTTTGTGGAAGGGTTTGGTCATATAGTCATCAGCGCCAAAGCCGAGACCACGAACCTTGTCTTCGATTTGAGCCAAACCTGACAAGATCAGGATTGGGGTCTGAATTTTGCCGACGCGCAGCGTCTTCAAAACATCATAGCCGCTCATGTCCGGCAGATTAATGTCAAGCAAGATGATGTCATAATCATAGAGTTTGCCAAGATCGACACCCTCTTCGCCGAGGTCTGTCGTGTAACAGTTAAAGCCTTCAGACTGGAGCATCAGTTCGATGCTCTGTGCCGTCGCGCTATCGTCTTCGATCAAAAGAACCCGCATTATAGTTCCTCTCTTCTCCGTCCCGTTTTGTGGGCCTGAAGCCCAATTATTGAAGAGAACGCTACCAATGCCCTGGCATTTTCAGTGCCCGAGCTAAGTTATCGTTAGGAATTTAGCTGCGAGAAGTTAACAAACCCTAATTCCTCGTAACCAACCGGAAACCATTTTGAACTTTTTTCCGGCTGACCCAACGACACCCCCTTGGTGCGCAACCACTAAGCATCACTTTGAACACATACTTGCGGACACAGTTCGATCGTTGCCTGCCGAACGATTGTTCGGCCTGCTCAAAGCATCTTCATGAGGCCGCACACAGCGGATCACCCAGAAAACACCGGCGAAAAATACGCGAATTGTTGTAGTGCCCTCGACCCAAAAGGACTTTTTTAATCATGGGTCGGTTGCCCAACCATCAAGCGCCTGCCCAGCCCTTGAACCCCAAAATCAACGTCGCCCAATACGCCACGAATCAAGGACTAACAGAATTCGCAGATCGCCCCTAGGTCTCAATGGCGCAAAAACAGCGACGTTGGTCGTTTTAAAAGATGAATTCAATCGCGTTGCTTTACCGCAACTTAATGAGCATATGCCACATTAGTCAGATAACGGCAGGGGCATCGCTGCATTGCGTTTGCAACCCATCGAAACAATCGCCCTTAGCCGGAAAGATGGGACGACAACTGCGGCGGCTGGGAATAGTTGGCACACTTCTTGTAAGTGCCCATGTACCAGTTCGAATTTAGTTAAGGGGTATCGAACACATGAAAAGCCGTGAAACAGCACTGCGTTTAAAACGGTTTGAGGCAGACGAGAAATCTCGCAATGTCTTGGACCTGGAAGCCATGATCCGTGACTTTGAAGTTATGGCCCATGATCTTCAGCGCCAAATCCAAGCCGAAGAAGACCGCACCGGGGTTCGTGATCCCAAGCACTTCGCTTATTCAACATTTGCCAAATCTGCAGGTCAGCGCCTGTCGAACCTGGACGCATCCATTGTAGGTCTGAAGGAAAAGCTGGACGCCGCCGTTAAAGATCGTGACAACGCTCTGGAGCAGGCCGACAAAGCACAGGACACGACGGAGCGCAGCAGCACGGGTATGGTGCACCGCAACCGCGATCGTGGTCCAGGTATGACAGCCTAGATCCCAATGACCTCAATAAGCCGACACACAAAATGCCCGCGGAACCACATCCGCGGGCTTTGTTGTTGATACGCCTTCAAAATTTCGCACCACCGTCGCAGCCCTTGTCTTCGCCCTAATGCCATGGCAGTCAGCCGGGATCGTGGCTGGGTGTGGCCGCACCCGCCTCGAAAAGTCACCGCGCCAATTGGGCTTCCTTAGATGAGTTTCAACCACAACATTGGGATCTGGGTTTTAACAGCCGCCGCGCTGGCGGGCTGCGCCTCTGACATTTCGGCTAACAAAGACACACTCGAGGCCGCCAAGACAGAGTTCCCATCACTGTCACTGCCAGACCTTGCATTGCCAGACCTTGGCAGCACGACACCGCGTATTCACGGGTCTCCCACCGAAATCTATACCCGCATAGCGCGAGGCGCCGTGACCTGCTGGTTCGGCGCTCATGGCCCGTTAAAAGCGACACATGTCTACTCAGCTGTGGCCAAGCCACCATCTCAGGGGGGCCAGGCACGTATTCTGATCCATAAGAAGGATACCTCGCTGAGAGACAAACGCGGCGCTCGGGCTTATGCTATCGACATCATTCCCGAAGGGAAAACAGCCAAACTTGAAATCCAAAATGCACTGATGAGAGAGCCACGCGGTGCCAACATGGCCAACGATGCACGGCGATGGGCGGCGGGATTGGAGGGTTGTGTGGCAAAACCGGTTGCGGTGGGCTGGGATGCTGAAGACAAATCAAAGTCGACAGGTAAGGCTAAGAGCAAAACCACGTCCGTCAAAAAAAGCTCCAGCAAATAACAAGCGTACCAAACAGCGTATTCTTAAAATCTTGATGTGCCCAAATTACAACCACTACGCAAGACATCCAGGCCTATTAATAGATTTTTGTAGCTCTCTTGTGAGAGGCGTAAATGTTTATTTATTGAATTACTTTGCTGGCGCAGTGCGCTCTCATTTGTTGTGGATGTGCCCTCCACCCACAGGTCGACGATTTCTCCCGCACGGCAATTCCTGCCGTCGTGCAGCAAATTCGCTGCGAAGCAAAATTAGCTATCGAAGAGTATTCTCCACAGCTGCAAGGTCACCATAATCGTGCTTCGGTGACTTACGACTTTGAGTTTATTCTCACAGAAGACAATGATTTAGGTTCATCAAATGGTGCTGTTGTGGTGCCCATTAGCTTGGGAAGCATTACATTTGGTTGGACGGCTGGAATTGAAAAGCAACGACAGGCCATCCAAAAAGTAAGGTTTGCTGACACATTCCAAGGCCTTGAAGATCTTGATTGCGCCGCCGATGGCGTTCGCAAGAATTATATATATCCAATTACGGGATCAATTGGGCTTGGCGAAGTATTTCGCAATTTCTTTGCCTTAAATACTTATAGACCTGGCACCAAACTGCAGGTTTTTTCCGATGAATTACGCTTCAATACAACGTTAAGCGCTGCTGCCTCGGCGCAGTTGGTTTTAACACCTGCAATCGGGCGCCGTATTGAAGCAAATCTGAGCGGTTTTGCCGGGCGAATAGACGATCATCGCGTCATAATTACTATTGATGCTGGTAAGACGGACGCGCAACAGCACCAAGCAGACTTGATTGAGACGGAAAAGCGTGACAACGCTCTGATAAGGATCGCACAAGAAAAAGCCCTACCCTCGCTCGTACAAATCGTTGATTCAAACGAACAAGTCATTACACCGCCGATCGCGATCATTAGCGAAACAAAAAGCGAGACATCACCCGTCCCTGCAAAGAAATCTCTTAATCAAACTGGCTCTCGTAATGTCGTGCCGCAAGACAATCAAGGTCGTGCACAACCACCTACACAGCGGGGTTTTCGCACACAAAGCAGAGAACCTACAGTCTTGAAATTTCTAAATAAAAAAGCGCTCGACAGACCAACATCCAGGCCTATGACAGAAGATGAAATCTTGAAGCGGGCGCGTAAAAAGGCAGATGACGAGCGGTCTCTCGACCGGCAGCAAAAGCTTCGAGACTTAGCAGATGACGAGCTCAACTAGAGCAATTATCGTGAATTGCTTGCAAGCTAAGTCACCTGCGGTTGGACAGCTGAGCACGGCAAACGGCCCAAGGCGTTGATCAGACATATCCCGACCGACACTCTTGAGCCATCAGCTCACTATCTGACGCGAAAGCGCCGACCTAATTGCTGCGATACTCTTGTACGCGGGTTGCACGCAGGCCAGGTAGGCCATGACGATCAATAGACCGCTGCCACGATAAGAACTCATCGACAGTCAGTTTGTAGCGGTTGCAGGCCTCGTCGATGCTCAATAAACCCCCACGGACAGCTGCGACAACTTCAGCTTTGCGGCGGATAACCCAGCGCTTGGTATCGGCTGGTGGCAGATCAGCCAGCGTTAACGGAGACCCATCTGGCCCGATAACATAGCGTATCCGCCCTCTCATGTGTTGTTCATTCATGATACTTCTTACACTCTCCCTGAGCAGACTAGAGCCTAACTGAACACTCTTAAAACAGCGCTAAGTCATTGAGTAAACAATGAATTAAACGATGCTCCATGGTTGAACGACAGACCTTTCCTGTTAACGAAAGCTGCCCTTCCAAGGCCACATTCGAGCGGTGATCGTGCCACTTCGAAGCAGTTGCTTGCAGCCTTGCAATTTTTTTGCCGAAACCACTTCAACCGCTTGCGCTAAAGGGTAAAGGCGCACTATTTTCGCGCCTTCAGGTCGATCCATCCGGAATGCGCTCATTTTATCTTATCGTGCGCTTAGTGGAGGGTCGGATTGTAAGACCCAATAGAGCGCCCATGAGGCGCAGACCGTAGTCGTTAGAAAGACGTTCGATTGTCACCTCAGACCACAGATACCGCCTCCTGGCTGAACAGTGCAATTGCCAGCCAGTTGATCGACAGCTTTGCGGCCCAGCACATCGGCAAGCAGCGCATTGTTGTGGCGATGTCGGGTGGTGTGGATTCTTCCGTTGCTGCAGCCGTGCTCCACCATGCAGGCCATGAGGTCATTGGCATTACCTTGCAGCTTTATGACAATGGTGAAGCCTCCGGACGCAAGGGGGCGTGTTGTGCTGGCCAAGATATCCAAGATGCGCGCAATGTTGCGCACCTATTGGGTATTCCCCACTATGTCCTTGATTATGAAAAACGCTTTGCTGATGCGGTCATTGATACCTTTGCAGAAAGTTATATTGCGGGGGAAACACCCATCCCCTGCGTTGCCTGCAATCAGCAGATCAAGTTTCGCGATCTTCTCGAAACCGCCACAGAACTGGGTGCCAATACGTTGGCCACCGGCCACTACATCCAAAAGCGTGATGGCCAAACAGGCCCCCACCTACATCGCGCTGTCGACCCAGATCGTGACCAAAGCTACTTCTTGTTTGCGACAACGCCTGAGCAGCTTTCTATGTTGCAGTTCCCACTAGGCGGTTTGCCAAAGGACGATGTGCGTGAACTCGCGCGGATCTTCAATTTGCCGGTCTCAGACAAGCCCGATAGCCAAGACATCTGCTTTGTCCCAAAAGGCAGCTATGCCAATGTTATCGAGCGTCTGAAACCGGGTGCCGCCCAGCCAGGCAAAATTATCCATATTGATGGTCGCGAACTCGGCCACCACAAAGGCATCATTAACTACACAATCGGCCAACGTCGTGGGCTCGGGATCCCCGATAAGGCCCCGCTTTATGTTCTAAAACTGGACGCGGACCGCAATGAAGTCGTGGTGGGACCGCGTGCCTTATTGCGGGCACGTCGACTTGTCCTTAGAAATATCAATTGGCTGGGTGATAGCTCACTTGAGGCCATGGCCGAAACCGGGGGCGAAATTTACGCCCGTATCCGCTCAAGCCAGGATCCTCAACCTGCACGGCTAACGTTTGGCCGCGATGGTGCCCTCAACGTTGAGTTATCAGACGGGGAAGAAGGAATTGCTGCAGGCCAAGCCTGTGTCTTTTATAGTGATGGAACGGTCGAAGCCCGGGTGCTGGGTGGCGGTTTTATCGTAAAAACGTTGGAGCAAGCTGACACACCCCACGCAGCCTAAATGCTAATGAATTGTTAGCGAGGCTAGATAGTGGCACAGCAGCATCTGAATTAGGTTTTGTGTGCCAGGACAGCGGCAACGCAAGTTATAGAGCTTTTAAAGGAGCGAGTGGCGGCTATGAGTTTGCAAGTAGGATCTGAGCAGCGCGTGCGCCGCGGTGCGGAACTAGAACGCACCAATGGCAAGATTGTCGGCATCGGGCACATTGACGAGAGCAAAGTCAAAGTCGCCTACCGCCGCTGGGCTCCCGTTTACGATCATACGTTTGGCATGGTCGCCACGGAAGGACGCCGACATGCCGTGCACGAAATCAACAAAAGCAAAGGCCGCGTGCTAGAGGTTGGTGTTGGCACAGGCCTGTCATTGCCAGACTATAATAAAGACCTGGAAATTGTTGGCATTGACCTGTCCCCTGAAATGCTGGACCGCGCGCGCCAACGGATCCTCGAAGACAATATGAGTCATGTCGCTGGCATCCACGAAATGGATGCTGGAGAATTGGAATTTCCAGACGCAAGCTTCGATACAGTTGTTGCGATGTTCGTGATGACTGTAGTGCCTGACCCAGAACGCGTAATGCGCGAACTAGCCCGCGTCACCAAGCCAGGCGGTTCCATTATTCTCGTCAACCACTTCAGCCAGGAAGAAGGCGTGCGTGGCTGGCTGGAACGGCGCATGGCTCCGTTCGCCGAAGTTATTGGCTGGCGGCCTGTGTTTGATGTTTCCCGTGTGATGGTTTGTGACAACCTTGAACTCGTCAGCGAGAAAAAACTCAAACCGATGGGTATTTTCACGTTGATGCGGTTTCATAAAACCACTGAAGCCAAGGCTATTGCAGCAGAGTAGATCGCGCGTTTATCACGACATCTATTGACATCAATTGTAAGCGTCCGCCCACAACCGCCTTACATACCCTTTCGAAGGCGATCATAGTGTCCACTTAATCCTAAGTGGACACTTATCTCATGGCTGGAAAGACAAGAGCGCCTCGGCGGACATGGAGCACGGACTTCAAGACGCGTGTTGTTGCTGAGGCGTCGCAGCCAGGCGTTTCAGCTGCCCAGATCGCGCGTCGTTATGACCTCAATGCGAACCTTCTGTTCAACTGGAAGAAGAAATACGGTGCTGAAGCGACCCTGGTGCCAGTTGAGATTGTGTCTGACACGGTACCGGCGATTTCGGCGCAGCGCGAAGGTTTTCATGAACCCATCAATCTTGCAGCGCCTGCGTCAGGCAGCCCTGGATTATCCAGCATTGAGATTGATCTCCCATGCGGGGCACGGCTGCGTTGCGGTTCCGACGTTTATTCAACCCATTTGGTGCGGGTTCTTACAGTTCTGCGATCCAAACCGTGATCCCGGTTCCTGCGCAAACGAAAGTGTGGCTGGCTGCTGGCGTGACGGACATGCGCAAGGGATTTAATGGCCTAAGTATCCTGGCACAGAACGCATTGGAACAGGATCCGTTCTCAGGCCATTTATTCGTGTTTCGTGGCAGGCGTGGCGATCTATTGAAGATCATTTGGTGGGACGGTCAGGGCGCATGTCTGTTTTCCAAAAAATTGGAACGGGGCCGGTTTGTATGGCCGTCGCCGATCAATGGCAAAGTGACGATCACCTCGGCACAGCTTGCCATGTTGTTGGAAGGGATTGATTGGCGGATGCCACAACGCACATGGCGTCCGTTGAAGGCCGGATAGTTTTTTCTGCGTGCTCTTTGACATTGTGGATTCATTTGGTGTGCCGAATAAGATATGTATTCGGCCATGATACTCAACGCTGCCCATACACACCGAAGCAAGACCAAGCTGCAGCAGATGTTGGATCAACGCGACGCCGAGATTGCCAGACAATCAACAGAGCTTCAGGCGCGTGATCTTCTGATTGAAAAACTCAAACTGCAACTTAGCCTTCTGAGGCGGCAACGGTTCGGCACGAAGTCAGAAGCGTTGGACAAGATCATTGATCAACTTGAGCTCGCACTTGTCGAAGCGGAAGCAGCAGCAGAACAGCATTATTGTGAACCACCATCCGCTGAGACGGAAGCCAAGCAACAACCAACGCGCAAACCGTTGCCCGATCATCTTCCGCGCGAAGATGTTGTGCTGTCTCCCGGTGTTACATGCCGGCAGTGTGGTGGTGCATTACGTGCCCTCGGGCAAGATATCTCAGAGACCCTCGAATACGTCCCCGGACGCTTCAAGGTGATCCGAACGGTTCGACCCAAGATGTCCTGCGGTTGCTGTGAGACCATTCATCAGGTTCCGGCGCCGTCCATGCCGATTGAGCGTGGTCGTCCTTGCCCTGGGCTTCTGGCGCATGTGCTGGTCAACAAATACGCTGATCATTTACCACTCTATCGTCAGTCACAAATTTATGCGCGCGACGGCATGCATCTCGATCGTTCGACACTCGCCGATTGGGTTGCGCGGTCATCCGCATTACTGGAACCACTCGCTGAGGCAATCGGCCGTCATGTGATGGCAGGAGCGGCGATCCACGGCGATGATACGCCGGTCAACGTTTTGGCTCCAGGAACAGGAACAGGCAAAACCAAGACCGGACGGTTGTGGGTCTATTTGAGAGACGAGCGGGATTGGGTCGGCGATCATCATCCCGCCGCGTTTTACAAGTTCACGCCGGATCGCAGGGGCCGTTGGCCACAAGACCATCTCAAAAACTTCTCAGGTTGGCTGCATGCCGATGGCTATGCAGGCTTTGAGGAGCTTTATCGGCGCGGCAACGTCAAAGAAGTTGCTTGTCTTGCTCATATCCGTTGCAAAGCTTCTTTGACATCCACGCGGCGCAAGGATCGGGGATTGCCAAAGAAGCTCTGCAACGGATTGCAACGCTCTACAAAATAGAAGCCAGCATTCGTGGCAAGCCGCCCGACCGACGTAAATTCGCCAGACAAGAACCGGCGGCACCGCTCATCGACGACCTTGAAACTTGGCTGCATGCCCAGCTGACACAGATCTCAGGCAAGTCAGCCTTGGCCGGTGCAATCCGCTATGGCCTGACGCGTCTCAAACGGCTGCGGCCTTATCTCGGAGATGGCCGTCTCAGCATCGACAACAACGCCGCCGAACGCGGCATGCGCAGCATAGCGATCGGGCGCAAAAACTACCTGTTCATGGGCTCGGACCGGGGCGGAAAATCTGCTGCCATTGCCTACGCGCTGATCGAAACCGCCAAGCTCAATGGTATCGATCCGCAAGCTTGGTTGAGCGATGTTCTCACCCGCATCGCCGACCACAAAGTGGCGGAGTAGCTCAGGTGGTTAGAGCAGCGGAATCATAATCCGCGTGTCGGGGGTTCAAGTCCCTCCTCCGCTACCATCGTTATCATCCGATTTGCGCATATCGCGTTATTTGGATTGACAAGCGCATAAACGGCCTCAGGACGAGCATGAACAAAGATCTGCGCACCCTTGGCGCGATCTCATCTCGGCTGAAAAAGCCCGTTGGCCTTCGAACAAAAGGCTGCTTAAATGAGTGCTGGAACCGGAACTAAAGTGTGACAAGTCCAATGGAATCAAGTCATTGCGTCCTCCGTATGGTCTGGCTCGCTCTTGTATATTTTCAGAACTTCATCTGCAGAGTAAACCTTGTTTCTTTTTTTGCCGGTTCTTTCCCTTAGAACTCCGGCGTCTTCTAGTTGACCAAGACACGTAAGAGCAGGCTTGTTGGTTATTTTGAGAAGACGCATTACTGTTTTTGATGTGACCACAGGATGACCCGGCAATGCATCGATAAGGCGTTGCGCCGCAGACCCCTTGCGAAACTTTTTCCTAATGTGCCAATCCGCGACCAATCTCTCAAGTCGCATTAACGATCGATCGGCATCATCTACAGTGTTTGAAATTGCACGCGACAAGTGCCCGACTAAAGGCGCGTACTCAAGCCGTTGTTGTGCGGCAACCAATGCGTCAACATATTCAGCTTTGTTGGATGCGATATATGGTGAAAGATAAAGCGGCGTATGCTTAGCAGCCGCTAACATCAAAGGTAAAACGAGCCTTCCCACGCGTCCATTCCCGTCACGAAAGGGATGAACGGTTTCGAAATGTGCGTGCGCAACAGCCATTTGGGTCACTATGCTTTGATGTACTTGTTGCAACCCCTCACAGCGCAGGAAATCTAATTGCTCAACCAAGCATGCCAGTACATCGTTTGGTGGCGGCGGGTTAAACCGAGAATTTGCAATGTGTTTACCGCCAATCCAAACGACAAGCTTACGCAATTCCCCCGGAACTCCACCCCGCTCCCGGAAGTTTGAATCCTCTCGCATTAGCGACGCGTGAAGGCTTTGAATCAGATCAATTGTGAAAGCGTTGTGCCCACGCGCAGACACTTCAATTAGTGCTGTCTCCAACGCAACCGCATAATCACGAACTTGCCGGTCAGCTTCAGACGAACCTTTGTCATCTGTTTCTTCTGCTTCCAAAAGGGCGTCGAGCGTAGAATGCGTTCCCTCCATCTCAGACGATGAAACGGCCTCTTGGCGCACCAACACTCTCGTAAAAAGAAAGTGAGTTGGGAACTGCTTGGCAAGTGAGTCGGCACGGCCAAGAGCCTTCAAAGCATCAGAATGATCCGATTGGACAGATTCAATAGCAATGGTCTCTTCAGGAGGTGATGACGGGACGACACCATAGTGATCGTTGAATGGCGGCGGCAGGCGCTTAAGCCGTTCTCTCACTGAGCCTATGAGATGGTTTCGGTGCATGAAAAAACCCTATAAGGAGCGCTGCTGCGACACAATACAGGGCTTTTTATCCATAAACTCCTATAGTGTCAATTATTTTTTGACTCTAAATGGATCTTATGTGCCTAACCAACTATTAAATAGTACAGATCGCCTTCAATGAAGGGATTTTTCTCAAATTAATGGCAGTTGGCAATCTCCTGACCTAAGTCAACCATCTCAACCGTCCTAATTAGAACGGGACCCACCCCCACTTGCGGAACAAGACGAGAACAGCTATGGTGTGTTCATGATTTGTACGCAGTCGAGTCGCGGGCATCAGTTGGCACTTTGAACGAAGGTGCTGGATTGTGTGTTCGCCCCTGGCTCACCTGCCCGCACCTAACCGGCGCTCCGATGAGATCGCCCTTCTCTTAATGACTGCCCGTGGAGGCCCCGATGCTGACCCAGAAACAAAAACAACTGCTCGTATTTATTCACGGGCGCATGCAGGAGGCCGGTGTACCACCGTCCTTTGATGAAATGAAGGATGCGCTTCATCTGAAATCCAAGTCCGGCATTCACCGCCTGATTACAGCGCTCGTTGAGCGTGGCTTTATCCGCCGCCTGCCCCACCGCGCGCGCGCCATTGAAGTGATAAAACTGCCGGATGATACCGCCAACATAACCGTGCCGAGTGCCGTGCGAGGCGGATTTAGACCGAGCGTTATTGAAGGCTCGAAATCATCCACACCACCTGTGCATGTTCAAGCCGCCGCTCACCTCGCCACCGTCCCCATGATGGGTCGCATCGCAGCCGGTGTGCCCATCAGCGCCATTCAAGATCACAGCCAGGATGTGGCCTGCCCACCAGACTTGCTTGGCAAGGGCGAACACTTCGCCCTCGAAGTCAACGGCGACTCGATGATTGAAGCCGGCATTCATGATGGCGATACCGTTGTTATCCAGCGCTGCAACACTGCCGACAATGGCGACATTGTCGTTGCACTGGTTGAAAAAGAAGAAGCAACGCTGAAACGCTTGCGCAAGAAGGGGTCAACCGTTGCACTTGAAGCCGCCAACCCGGCGTATGAAACACGCATCTTTGGTCCCGACCAAGTTGAGGTCCAAGGCCGTCTGGTCGGACTCATCCGCCGCTACCAGTAGAAGCCATGTCTTAGCCAACACTCAAGCAAAGCTGGTGTTGGAAAGCTTCTTTCCTTTGGCCAACACTCAAGCAAAGCTGGTGTTGGGAAGCTTCTTTCCTTTGGCCAACACTCAAGCAAAGCTGGTGTTGGAAAGCTTCTTTCCTTTGGCCAACACTCAAGCAAAGCTGGTGTTGGGAAGCTTCTTTCCTTTGGCCAACACTCAAGCAAAGCTGGTGTTGGGAAGCTTCTTTCCTTTGGCCAACACTCAAGCAAAGCTGGTGTTGGGAAGCTTCTTTCCTTTGGCCAACACTCAAGCAAAGCTGGTGTTGGGCTAGGGATCATTTCGATCATCACCGGGGTCTGTCTTGTCTGCTGTGATGTCATCATCGTCAAATGTTGTCGGTGCGCTTGGTTTACCCTGAATATCCCCGCGCGGGTGTTGCGTATTGGGGTTTGCTTTTTTTGAGCGCTTGGTCAGACCTGGACGCTTTCTTTTGTGGTGATCGCGCCCTTTGAGCGCTGTGGTCCACGGCCGCCGACCACGCGATGTTGCAACGCTCACGATGCGCAGGCGCTTCGGATCATCCAGATAGAGTGCGTGTGTGCCCCCATAGTAGATATCAAAAAAATCAATCACAGCGCGCGGAGCCGTGCATCCTTCAGGACGCGGGGCGTTGAAAACAACAACGTCGGCCTGGCGACAATCATCTTTGAGCGCACCTGCATGATAGGCAACCGCAATGGTGAGCCCTTTCACGCGCGCCACGCAGCCCACTGCATCACAAACGCCGGACCCCTTTGGTACGCCCGGTGAATTGCGCCGCCGCTTATCACGAGATTTGGTTGGACTGCGTTGGCCATCAGCCTCAAGCCAACGCTTGACAGCAAAAGACTTGCGCCGCTTAGGCTTGAGTTGACGCAACTGCCCGTCAACACCTCTGACGGCAACATCTTTGCCCTTGTTGCCTATCAAGACATCAGGGCGCGGGCCAAACGGCGCCAGTGCAAGACCAACAGCGATTGCCGCAATGCCTCCAAACCGCCAGCGCGTGGTCCAAAGAAGCAGCCACAAACCACCAAAAACAATCAATAAAAATGCACTTTTCGGCATCGTTGCAATGTTTCCAACCGCACCAGGCAGGCCTGCCACCCAGTCCGCTGTCAGCGTCATCACATCAATGCCCAGCGCCATGAGTTTTGCTGCCGGCCATTCCAAACCAAACGGCATCAGAACCAATACCGCCAACGCTGCAGGCATAATCACCACATTGGAAACCGGCATCGCAATCAGATTGGCGAGCACTGCAAGATGCTGCGTGGTGTGAAAGTGATAGGCCGCAAACGGGGCAACGGCCAAGCCTGCAACCACGGTTGACACCACAATGCCTGCAAAAAAAGTCATCGCTTTGCGGATTGGGCCAAACTCGGCAATCACCTCACCCCAACGCGAGGTCCGTATCATTTCATAGACGGAAACGAGTGCTGCAACGGCAGAAAATGACATTTGAAAACCAGGATCAAGAACGCTCTCTGGATAGATGACAAGAATGATCACTGCGGCAAGCGCAATGTTGCGCAATGCAAGTGCGGGACGATCCATCAAGACGGCGACAAACATCACTGAGATCATGATGTAGGATCGCACTGTTGCAAACGCACCCCCTGATAAAGCCAGGTAGCCAAGGGCGGCAAGTGCTGCGATCAAAGCAGCCCATTTTTTAATTGGATAGCGCAAAGCCAACATGGGAATGGCGGCAAAGCCCAGCCGGACGATGAAGAATACGGCACCTGCCATGATCGCCATGTGCATGCCGGAGATCGACAAGATGTGAAACAAACCGGCGTCGCGATAGACTTGGTTGGTGTGTTCGGAAATGCCGCCGCGCTCGCCGGTTACCAAGGCAATGGCCACCGCGCCTGATTGTCCTGGCACAACAGCACGCATGCGTGCTGCAATGTGTTGGCGCACGCGCTCAATACCGGCGGCAAAGCGGAGCGAACGCGGAACCGTTCCCTCAAACGGAACAATTTTCGGTGCGGACAAGGCATAGCCAACGGCACCAATTTGTTGGAACCAGGAATGACGTGCAAAATCAAAGCCGCCGGGCAAAGCAGGCGGTGGTGGTGGCGCAAGCCGCGCCCGCACCCGAACCGCACGACCGGGGTGTAGCTCCTCTGTCGTTTTCAAAACCCGCACACGAATGCGGAACGGCAATTGGTCTTTGCTGAGCTTCTCAATCGCTATTGGTCGCAAAGTTAGGCGCGCACCACGCTTGGGATTGGCTTCAACGCGTTCAATAAACCCGTGCACATCAACAAGGCCGAGCGCGCGTTCTAGAACCGGCGCGCGCACGACCTCGGTGCGCAGCTTGGCACATGAAAAACCAACAGCTAGCAATAATAAAACCGTTGAAATGACACCGAACAGTCCGCGCCCGGATGCAAGGCGAGCAACAATCAACGCAGCCACAACCAGTAGCCCGGCCAACCAAGGCGAGGGTTCATGTGGGCTGAGGAAATAGCCCGCCATACCAAGCCCAATGATCACCGGCACCCAGCCAAACCAGGCCGTGCGTTCGCGATTGAGCAGCGCCCAGATGTCACCGCCCGCTGGCGGCGGGTACCCGCCTTCCCCGGTGTCACGTTGGCCGCCAAGGCGGGTGCCGAACCAACCCCGTTGCGACCTCTGATCAAAGCGAGACTGTGTCACGACTGACCCTTAACCCTGCATTGTGGGTATGGTACACGGCGGCGAGTAGTTTTTACAGCGAGGACTGAACAACCCGACATGGCCAAGCCAACCAAAAAAGAAGCCCAAAACGCGGTGCGTCCGCCGGTCGTTCGCTTCGCCCCATCGCCAACGGGATTTTTGCACATCGGCGGCGCGCGCACGGCACTGTTTAATTGGCTCTATGCCAAAGCCAACGACGGTCAATTCCTACTGCGCATCGAAGACACGGATCGGGCGCGCAATAACCCTGAGGCCGTTGCTGCGATCCACGACGGACTAAAATGGCTCGGGCTTGGGTGGGACGGTGAGTCTATTTCGCAATTCGCACGTGCTGACCGTCATATTGAAATCGCCGAAGCACTTTTGGCAAAGGGAGATGCATATCGTTGCTACTTAACGACCGATGAACTGGGCGCGATGCGCAAACAAGCCGAGGCGGAAAAGCGCGCGTTTAAAATTCGTTCCCCCTGGCGCGACAAGGGGCCTGATGAGGCACCAAAAGATCAGCCCTTTTCCATGCGCCTCAAGTCGCCTCAAGAGGGCGAAACAATCGTCCAAGATGACGTGCAAGGTAACGTGACATTTGCCAATCAAGACCTTGACGATTTTATCATTCTGCGCAGCGACGCAACGCCAACCTATCATCTTGCGGTCGTGGTTGATGACCATGATATGGCCGTCAGCCATGTTATCCGTGGCGTTGATCATCTGAATAATGCGGCACGCCAAAATCTCATCTATGCAGCCTTGGATTGGGATATCCCAGTTTATGCGCATGTACCACTGATTCACGGGCCCGATGGCGCAAAACTTTCAAAACGTCATGGCGCACTTGGTGTTGAAGCCTATCGCGCAGATGGGTATTTGCCGGAAGCACTGCGCAACTATCTCGTACGTCTTGGCTGGAGCCACGGTGATGATGAAATCATGTCAACCAAGCAACTCATTTCATGGTTTGACCTTGGTGGCATTGGCAAAAGTGCCGCCCGCTTCGATACGCAGAAATTAGAAGACCTCAATGCGCATTACATTCGAGAGAGCACGGATGCAGATCTTCTGGAACACATCAAAACACTGCTGCCCGAAATTGAAGGCGGCAACGACCTTGCTGAAGAACTGACCAAAAACGAGGGCTGGGCTAAACTTGAGATGGCCCTGCCGGGATTAAAACCGCGCGCCAAAACGCTATTGGCGGTGCTCGATGGGGCCCGCTTTATTACCGATCAGCGGCCCCTGGAATTGGAACCGAAAGCAGCCAAACTGCTTGATGACGAAGCCAAGGGCCACCTCACCCAACTGAAAGCGCGCTTTGAGGCGGCCTGCGATTGGCAGGCTGCAACGTTGGAAGAAATAGTGCGGTCCTATGGCGAGGAGGTTGAGGTGAAGCTTGGCAAAATCGCCCAACCGCTCAGAGCCGCTCTGACGGGCCGGACCGTTTCACCACCGGTTTTTGACGTGCTGGCGGTCCTGGGTAAGACCGAGTCGATGGCGCGACTTGCAGATCAAACCATCTAGTTTTGTACTAAATACCAAGACGTTGTGGCCCTTTTTTGGGGAGCGCGTGCGTCTCAAGCTGTGATAGTGTAAGGTGCAGTGCAACAAATTTGGCATCCAGCGCCAAATCCCACCATTTCAGTCTTCTAAACGGCTCGGCATCCTAAAACGGACCCCCCTTTGAGCAGGAAACTACTATGAGCGTTGAAACCGAACTGAAGGCACAAGCCAGTACTGGGAAAACAGCCAAGTTGAGCGTTGCAGGCAAGGCCCATGATCTTGCCATCCGCTCTGGGACATGTGGACCCGATGTAATCGATGTCACCAAATTCTATCGTGACACCGGCCACTTTACCTATGACCCAGGTTTTACTTCGACCGCCAACTGCCTCTCGAAAATCACCTACATCGATGGCGACAATGGTGTGCTGCTCTATCGCGGTTACCCAATTGATCAATTGGCAGAGCGCTCAAGCTTTATTGAGACCTGCTACTTGCTGCTGCATGGTGAGCTGCCGACAGCTGAGCAGCACGCCACGTTCCAACGCACTATTCGCAACCATACGATGCTGCATGAGCAGATGACCCGGTTCTACACCGGCTTTCGACGCGATGCCCATCCAATGGCCATTATTGTTGGCGTCGTCGGTGCTCTGTCAGCATTTTATCATGACTCAACCGACAACAACGACCAAGAACAACGGATGATTGCGGTCCATCGCTTGATTGCGAAAATGCCGACCATTGCGGCGATGGCCTACAAGTATTCCCTGGGCCAGCCGATCATTTATCCCCGCAATGATCTCGATTATTCAGCAAACTTTTTGCAGATGTGCTTTGCCATTCCATGCGAGCCCTATGAACCAAACCCTGTTTTGTCTCGCGCGTTGGATCGAATCTTCATTCTCCATGCGGATCATGAGCAAAACGCATCAACCTCAACGGTGAGACTTGCTGGCTCATCAGGCGCCAACCCTTTTGCATGTATTGCGGCTGGTGTTGCGTGTCTGTGGGGTCCAGCTCATGGTGGTGCCAACGAAGCAGCACTCAATATGTTGCACGAGATTGGCTCCGTTGAGCGCATCCCTGAATTTATTAAAAAAGCAAAAGACAAAACATCCGGTTTCCGCCTGATGGGCTTTGGTCACCGGGTTTACAAAAACTATGATCCGCGCGCCAAGGTTATGCAGAAAACCTGCCATGAAGTGCTAGATGCCCTTGGCATGCGTGATGATCCATTACTGAAAGTTGCAATGGAACTGGAGCGGATTGCGCTCGAAGATGAGTACTTTGTCAAAAAGAAACTGTACCCCAACATTGATTTCTATTCCGGCATCACGCTTCGTGCGATGGGCTTTCCGGTATCAATGTTTACCGCACTCTTTGCTGTTGCCCGCACTGTTGGCTGGATTGGTCAATGGAAGGAAATGATTGAAGATCCAGAGCAACGCATTGGTCGTCCGCGCCAGCTTTACGTAGGCCCTGCGCCACGCGACTTCGTACCGCTGGAAGAACGCGACTAAACACATCGTCTGGCGCAGCAACTAGTCATCAATCGTGTCCAACTGCGTCGTTGCCGCCTGTTCGTCCTTTGTGTGCATACTGCAGGACAATTTCAGCCGCTTTGCGGCTCGGGGTTGTGCCTGGCGTACTCATTATTGAGGCTATCTCAGACAAACCTTGCTTCTGCGCTCTTCGCTCTGGGCTATCCGATAGCAGCGGAGCCAACGCGCGCGCCAGCAGCGCTGGTGTACAGCGTTCCTGAATGAGTTCGGGGTAAATGTTTTTGCCAGCGACAAGATTGGCCAAAACAATCGACGGCGTTTTGAGCAGAAACTTAAGTTGCGCCGCCAATCGATCAATACGATAGCCAACCACGGCCGGTGTGCCTGTGAGCGCCAATTCTAAAGTTACAGTTCCCGAGGCTGCGAGCGCTGCATCCGCGAGCTTGAAGGCGCGGAATCTGTCCTCCTCGCCGTCGACGAGATGCACCTTGATTGAGGACCAATTCGTCAACTGGTCCTCAATCAAGGTGCGCACAGACGGCACCGTAGGTATGATAACCGTTGGTTGACGTTCCCAACTCGCGACCAGCTCCACGGCTTCACGAAAGGTTGCAAACAATCGGGCAACTTCTGATTTTCTGCTGCCCGGCAGGACGACAACGACAGGTTTCGAGCGATCCAGCCTAAGGGACAACGCAAGGGATTCAGGGTCCAAAGACGCTAGCCAGGCTTTGCGCTCAATCAAAGGGTGGCCGACATAACTACATGCAGGGCCACCAAGGCGTTGATGCTCGCCCGGTTCAAAGGGCAAGAGAGCAAGAACGTGATCAATATAGGGACGCATTCTTTTAGCGCGCCCCGGTCGCCAAGCCCAAACGCTGGGGCTCACATAATTTACAATCGGAATATCCGGTCTTTTTCTTCGGATACGTTTTGCGATCGGGTGTGTGAATTCTGGACTATCGATCATCACCACAACATTGGGATCTGCGGCAAGTGCAGCATCAACCGTTTGATAAACCCGACGTATAATTCGCGGTAAGTGCGGCAGTATTGACATCGGACCCATCACCGCAACTTCTTCAAGCGAAAATTGGGACACCAATCCAGCCTCTGACATCCACTCGCCACCAATGCCGAGATATCGAACATTACCGTGCGTCTGCTGATTTATTTCAGACATCATGCGCCCGCCAAGGGCGTCACCAGAATGTTCACCAGCAACAACGAAAATCTTTAGCTCGCGGCGCGCGCCACCACGACCTTTTGTCGATCCGACGAAAACATGGGGGCCATTGGTATGCACGTCTTTCACGCTCATCGTCAGTCTCTTCTTGCGACGGTCAAAGCACCAATGAAGAGTTTGCGGTTGTTTGCATTGACGATTGCCGTTGACCAATCCTGCTTGGAAAGCCCGTCTGAGGCAATGATCATACCAGCAAGACCAGCGTCATGGGCAATCGACACCAACTGCGTACCATAAGGCACGCTGCTACCGAATATGGCCATTCCAACTCGATCGCCACCAAGACGATTGCCCCATTGGCGCAATGACTTAACGCGCTCCATAAAGGATTCTAAACCCTCACCAACTTCAATTGCCAAGACGTGATTGCGGGCCACAGCTACAGCGCCACCAATTTCATAAGGAGCGATCGCTTCGAGCACACCCACAGCTTGGCGAAGGTCATTGTCATCGCGCCGAGACATCTTCACAGCTCCCAATTGCACGAACGAAAGATCGCCTGCAAATTGCGCGACACTGTTATTGTTTTCAACACTATCATCGCAACCTTCGATGTACAGCTCTGATTCATTTGCGCACGCGATCAACTCCTTGCGCTGTGCCGCCATCGTCGCATTTTCTAAAACGGCAATGCCTGCAAGGCCGGCACGCGATGCAAGCTCAGCTGTATCGGGTCCAATTGTTGGCAGATCAACGCGCAACTCCTGTCCAGGCTTAGGTCGCTTCACCAGGACACCGCGCTGTGATTGGGCAGTTTTCGTCACGCGCAGGTGTGCTACCCGCTGCAACATCCGATCCGTACCCTCAGCACCCTCAATCGCCTCAACCGTCTGATTATTTACAACCACACCTTGGCCAACATCAAATCGTCCGAGCCTGCGGATGACATCAAAGCCAAGCCCAATGTCAGCCTTGTCCTCTTGTGCCACCCGCTGCTCTCCAAACGGTCCTTTGCCGATCAAAAGACTGGGGGCCACATCAGCGACACCGCGAACACGAAACCCATGTGATTCAAAGAAGTCGATAACTTTTCTCAGCACATTGTCATCGCCACCTGCCGCAATGATTTTTAAAATACGTGGAAGGTTGCGAAAAAAACCAAGGTCGGGCTTGATGCCTTTGAGATCAGGACGGGTCACGCTGCCGACGATAACCAGATCAGAAATGTTGTGGACCTTGAAACTGGACACCATCTTACCGATAGCGCCCCAGTTAACCTGCGTCACCTCAAAGTCCTTAAAATCAGCCTCGGCTTCGCCATCAATCGCCACGATGTGCACATCATAGCCTGCCGCAGCAGCATGCTCTGCCACCTCAAGAGGCAGATTGCCGCCACCAGCCAGGATCCCAAGACGCTGCACCCCAGTAGTCATCAACCCCTACCGATTTCGTCCCCGATACGTGGCCCGATACGTGACCCGATACGTGACGACAATTCATAGCATTTTTTTGAAGTGTTATAACGCGATGCACCCGGGTTGGTTATTTGCCTTTTAGAGCACAACCGCCAAACACCAGGAATTTTTCACTATATGGGCAAATTCAATCCGCACACCCACCTCAGGAACCGACCCCATACAAGTCACACTTGCATATATTGTCCTAAGTCGACTGCCCTGGATCACCCGGCGTACACAGCGACCTTTTTCCACCTTCTTTGATGAATGCCAAGATCTCTTCAACGATGACATGGTCGTTAAATTCTGTTGCCACGTCCTCAACTCGCTCCATAAGCGTACCTTCATCGGCGAATAACGCGCGATAGGCGCGACGTAGGTCATGGATTTCGCTGCGTGAAAATCCACGACGCTGCAGACCAATAATGTTGAGACCTGAAAGCCGTGCTCGATTTCCAAGCGCCATCCCATAGGGAATCAGATCCTGCTCCAAACCCGACATACCACCGACGAATGAATGGTCACCGACGCGTGCAAATTGGATAACCGCCGCGCCACCGCCAATAATTGCAAAATCACCAACCTCACAATGACCCGCCAACATGACGTTATTTGAGAAAATGACGCTATTGCCAATATGGCAATCATGGCCGACATGCGAATTGGCAAGAAAAGTGCACTTGTCTCCAATGGTAGTTTTCATGCCGCCACCTTCGGTGCCCGGATTGAGGGTCACACCTTCGCGGATTTGACATTCAGCGCCGACCGTTAAGGTTGACGGTTCACCTGCATATTTTAGGTCTTGCGGTTGATGACCGATAGAGGCAAACGGAAAAATGCGCGTGCCAGAACCAACCGTTGTGCGGCCCTCAACAACAACATGCGAGATCAACTCAACGCCATCGCCCAAGGTTACGTTTTCGCCAACCAGACAATAGGGACCAACCTTGACGCCCTCGCCAAGACTTGCCTCGTCTGCAATGATTGCAGTGGGATGTATGGTGCTAGTCATTCGAACCCGCTGCAAAGGCACGCGCCTCCGCTGTATCCGCCAACATTGCGCTAATTTCAGCTTCAGCAGCAACTTTGCCATTGACCTTTGCGACGCCTGAAAAGCGCCAAACGCGGCCGCGGTTTCTAATTTTCTTTACGTGATAGTGCAGTTGATCACCTGGCACGACTGGGAGGCGAAACTTTGCACGATCTATGCCCATGAAATAGACAAGCTCGGCCTTATAGCCTTCCTTGAGGGAGTGGACGCATAGCGCGCCTGCCGTTTGCGCCAAACCTTCGATGATCAATACACCTGGCATCACCGGAAATTGGGGGAAGTGTCCCTGGAAAAAAGGTTCATTGATGGTGACGTTCTTAAGGCCGACACAGCTTTCATCGCCGTTCATATCATAAAGGCGGTCGACTAATATAAAAGGATAGCGATGTGGCAACAGCTTGAGGAGTTGTCCAATATCTGCTGTTCCAAGCCCTGAGCTCGATTGTTCGGTCGTCATATTTTCCCTGCTCCTCACCCTTGGTTTGACCACGCAGTTGGCCTGCAAGGGACTATCCAAACTTTACGCCAGCACGCTATTTGCCCATGGCGCGCACGTCACCTTTTTTGGCGGCTGTGCACCACCCGTACCTAGCTGCTTCGCTTGCCGCCCGCTTTACCAAGACGCGAAATGGCTGCAAGTTCACGTGCCCATTGCCGCAATGGTTTTGCAGGACTGCCGCCAACACGCTCCCCAGGGGGAATGTCGTTCTTGACATGGGCAGTACCCGCTACCTGCGCACCGGATCCTATTTTGACATGGCCAACAGAACCCGATTGGCCACCCATCACAACAAAGTCACCAAGTTCTGCCGACCCTGAAAGGCCCGTCTGGGACACGATGATGCAGCCACGTCCCATGACAACGTTGTGCCCGATCTGTACCAAATTATCAATTTTGCTACCCTCACCAATGATCGTATCCTTAAGAGCGCCGCGGTCAACTGTGGTCCCTGCCCCAATCTCAACGTCATCTTGAATGATGACACGGCCAATTTGCGGTACCTTGAGGTGCCCTTCAGGCCCCATTGCAAAACCAAAACCATCCTGACCCACACATACACCGGCATGGATCGTAACCCTGTCTCCGATCAGCGCATTGGTGACGCTTGCCCCCGGCCCGATATAGGAATCGCGCCCGATGGTGACGCGATAGCCAATCACAGCACCTGCTGCGATGCGTGCCCCTTTGCCAATCTGAGCTTGTGGGCCGATGATGGCACCAGGCTCAATAAGTGCGCCATCTTCCAAAATCGCTGTCGGATCAACCAGCTCTGTTTCACCTGCTGCTGCGGCCTTGGGAAACATCGCGTCGGGGTAAAACAACTGTAAAGCCAGCGCGAAACCGCGATAGGGCGTTGGCGTGATCAAGGTTGCCGTGCCAGCTGGCACTTCTGCGGCCAAATCGGGCAGGATCAGACAGGCGCCTGCTTTGGTGCCCGCCAGCTGCGGAAAGTATTTGCGGTTGTCGAGAAAGGTAATGTCGTCGGGACCGGCTTCCGCCAATGGCTTGACGCCACAATAGGTGCGCGCACCATCTACGCCGTCGCCGAGCGTCGCCTCTGTTGCCTTTGCAATGTCAGATAACGAGAACGGTCCGGCGGTGTCAAAAAAACCCGGATGACTCATGGCCCTGCCAGCCCCAAACCTTGTTTGCCGCAAAATACGATCGAGGAAAAACGAACACGAGTGTTGCCCGCCGAGTGACGGAAATCAAGCCATCAATGTAAAGCAGTTTGATCTAGAAACGAGATGAGGCACCAAAACGGAAGAACTGCTCTTCGTCGTAGGTTTCCTTCGACAGCGTCTCAGCAAAGTCCATGCGCAAAGGTCCCATCGGCGACTTCCACATGATCGATGCACCCACAGAGGCGCGGATTGTGGAGTCGTCAGCGAGACTTAGATCACCAGACGCTGACAATTGCTCAGCAAGGTCACTTGCCCCAAACACAGAACCCGCATCCGCAAAGAAGGCACCACTCAAGCCAAAGTCTTCCGGAATAAACGGCAGCGGAAAGCGAATTTCAGCGGTGGCCGCCCAATACGTTTGCCCACCCAATGCGTCATTAGTCCGCAAATCTCGTGGACCTAAGCCAGCGCGATCAAAACCACGGATGGTTTCGCCACCTCGGAAATAGAGGTCGCTAATACGCACCGTGTCACCACCCCAACCTTCAATGTGACCAGCAACTGCGCGGCCAACCAGTGTAATTTTTTCTGTGACTGGATAGTAGCCGCGCGCTTCGGCATTCAGACGCGCGTACTGCACATCACCACCAAGGCCCGCAAAATCCGCAGACGCTGACAGATAAAACCCTTCCGTTGGATCGCGCGGATGGTTGCGTTTATCATAAGTAATGCCGACGGTCGCCGCAGACGTGATCGTCTGATCACCAAAGCGATCAAGTTCCGTACAAATGACTTCCGACGTTGAACTTGTGTTTACAGCACGATTACCACAACTCGAGTCCGTGATCGTCGTGAGATCAAACCTATACGACGCCTGCATCCAGAGGTTTTCAGCCAGCGGAAAGCCGAGGCGTAACTGACCACCGGTGCGGCGGCTGTCGAAGCCCGACTCGGACGATTGATCAATCTCTTTGTGGTAGATGTCGAAACCAGCCGACAGATTATAGTCCAGGAAGCGCGGTTCAGTGAACGACAGATCAATCTGGAAGCGCTCAAATGAACCCGCCAACTTCAGGCGCAGGAACTGACCATTACCCAGCAGGTTACGCTCGGTAATCGACACATCACCAATGACACCTTCGGAGGTTGAGAAACCAGCACCGAACGAAAGTTCACCCGTTGATTTTTCAGTGACCGTGACGTCAATGATCACACGATCTCGCGCAGAACCCGGAGCACGCGAAACAACCACATTCTCAAAGATGCCGAGCCGCTCAAGACGTTTCTTGGCCCGGTCAACCAGCAATGGGTTGTAGGCATCACCTTCCGCCAGGCGGAACTCACGTCGGATCACATAATCCTTTGTGCGACCGTTGCCGGCAATATTGATGCGCTCAATGTAAATCCGTGGCCCTTCTTCGATCAGGTAGATCACCGAGATCGTGCGATTGACAGGGTCCGGGATGGCACGCGGGCGAACACGAACAAAGGCATACCCCTGTTCTGCGACGACCAGGGTTAGGCGCTCAACGGTCTTGTCGATATCAGCACCGTTGTAGGTATCACCTGACTGCGTGAGCAGCTGACCATAAAGCGAGTCTGGCAGCACGCCTGGCAGCGAGCTTTGAATCTCAACACCACCAAAAGTATAGCGTTCACCTTCATCAATTGTGAAGTTGATGAAGAAGCCTGAGGCCTCGCGATCAATCTCAGCATTGGCTGCAATGACACGCGCATCAGCATAACCGTTCTTCAGATAGTACTGTCGGACCAACTCGCGATCGAGATTCAAACGATCAGGGTCATAAATGGCGGTACCTTTGAGGAAGTCGAACCAACCACTTTCTGTTGTCGTGATGATATCGCGCAATTGCGAATCCGAGAACACTTGGTTGCCGACAAAGTTGATGCCTTTAACTTTGGTGGCACCGCCCTCGTTGATTTCAAAGACGACGTTCACGCGGTTTTGTTCAAGCTCAATAATCTTTGGCTCGACCCAGGCAGCGAACCGGCCTTGACGGCGATAAACATCGAGAATGCGTTGCACATCGGCTTGTGCACGGGCGCGGGTAAATACAGAACGTGGCCCAAGGCGCACTTCTCCGCGCAGCGCATCGGTATCAACTTCGCTGTTGCCTTCAAAGGCAACCAGATTGACCACAGGATTTTCAACAACTGCGATCACAGCCGTCGAACCTTCTTGGTAGATTTGGACGTCTGCAAACAGTCCGGTCGCAAATAGTGCGCGCAGCGACGCATCGACCTTTCCTGCGTTATAAGCATCGCCAACGGAAAAGCGCAGGTAAGAACGGACCGTCTCGGGTTCGACCCGGCGGTTACCCTCGACGGCGATCTGACGAATAACGCTTTGGGCGTGCGCAACCGAGACAAAGGCTGGTGCCTCTGTCAACGTCACAGTCGCGGGAACACCAAGACCGATAATTAATAAGAGACGCCAGCCCCCCAGCGACTTGATCAACTGCTGCAGCATACGGGGATATACCCTCGTTCTTATTGCCGACCCCCCTTGACCGCGCGAGATCTGTCGGCTTGCCAACCTCACGCGAAACAACTCAACAACCAGCACCCAAACTGCCCGCATCTCACCCGACGCGAAGCAGCCCTCATGAGCTCTGGTTTATGAACTCTTTCTAGCGATTTAGAACAACAACTGGAAGTGGCAAGATTACGTCACCAAAAGTAGATTCAACCGGCGCCGAGCAGCCATCTCTTGATAATTGGCAAATCGTTGTAAGTGGCGAAAATCATTAGACTTAATACAACGGCCATACCAATTCGGAAGCCGATTTCCTGGCTGGTTTCGCTGAGCGGTTTCCGGCGTATTGCCTCGATGGCGTAAAACAGTAAATGGCCACCATCCAAAAGTGGAATTGGGAACAGATTGATCAGCCCAACGCTGACCGAAATAAACGCCGTTAAGAAGATCAGGTCCTGCCAGGAATTATTGGCCACTTTACCTGCCAGATCAGCAATTCGAACCGGCCCACCCAGCTGATCAGCAGGCTGGCGGCCGATGATAACGTCACCGAGATAGGTCAATGTAGTGGTGATGATGCTCCAGGTGCGTTCACACCCAATACCGACAGCCTCCAAGGGCCCGGGATGGCGCAACGTCATGGCTTCTTTTGAGACCACCGGCTTGACGCCAATCAAGTAAGTCGTGATTTCATCGCCACCAAGATCCTTTTGGGCCGTCAATTTCGGAACCACGGTTAGGCTGACAGGCTGGCCTTTGCGCGCCACATCAAACACCAATTCACGACCACCGCTTGTCATGACAAGGCGCTGTACATCGGCAAACGACGTGATCGGCTCGCGATTGATTGCAACAATCAAATCCCCGCTCACAAAGCCTGCGGCTTGAGCTGCACTGTCCGGCATCACAGTGTCGACGCGTGGCTCAAGCGTGCGTACGCCAAACAATAAGAACCAAATCGAAAAGATAAATATAGCCAGGATAAAGTTAGCTATTGGGCCTGCTGCAACGACGGCGGCACGCTGCCACAACGGTTTGTGATGGAATGAGCCTTCGTGCTCCTCAGGCGTCATTGCTTTTTGGGCCTCAGCAGATGGTTTGCTGGCCGCATTTTCGTCATCCATAAACTTGACGTAGCCACCAAGCGGTATCCAAGCAGCCCGCCAGCGGGTGCCATAGCGATCAAAAAAGCCAAAGATTTCTTTGCCAAAACCAATTGAGAACGTGGTGACGTTCACACCGCACCACCGGGCCACCAAGAAGTGGCCGAGCTCATGGATAAACACCACCACGGTGAGCACGAGAAGAAAAGCCACCGCCACCTGCAAAAAACCGGTGAGCGATAAATTAGCCAGAAAATTCGCAACCATCTCTTCGTTTACCCTTTCAGCTCATGCCTGAGCCTGTCCCACAAAAACATGAAGCAAGTTCCTCAAAAACAAGCCTTATGCTGTGCAATTGAGTCGCCAAGCAGACAACATGCGTGCTTCGCGGTCAACATCGAGCACCTCTTTGAGTGAAGATACTGGGCTTATCAAGCCTAATGCTTGTGACCGCTCCAACGTCCAGGCGACCAGATCCGCAATCTTACCAAAGCCTATTTTTCGGTCCAAGAACGCTGTTACGGCGACCTCATTGGCTGCATTCAAGATAGCCGGCGCTGAGCCCCCAGCCTCGAGAGCCTGGCGGGCAAGCCCAAGTGCGGGAAAACGGGCCTCGTCGGCAGCCTCAAACGTCATCGCTGACAGGGCAGCAAAATCAAGGCGTTCAGTTGGTGCTTCAAGTCGCTTAGGCCAGCCGAGCGCGTAACAAATCGGCGTACGCATATCAGGCATCGCCATTTGCGCCAGTGTCGCACCATCTCGAAAAGATACCAGGCAATGGACAATCGATTGGGGATGAACCACACAAGATAATTGATCGGGCTCAACGGGAAACAAATGATAGGCCTCAATCAGCTCAAGGCCTTTGTTCATCATCGTTGCGCTGTCGATCGTGATTTTTGCACCCATCGACCAGTTGGGATGGTTGAGCGCCTGCTCGACCGTTGCCCCCGCCATGTCATCGCGTGACCACTTACGAAACGGGCCGCCCGATGCCGTCAGCGTGATCTGTTCGATATCACCGTGGTGTTCCGATTTGAGCGTTTGAAAAACGCCGGAATGCTCGCTGTCGACAGGCAGTAATTCACAATCGTGCTTGGCAACGTGGGCCATGAAGGCGTCACCTGCCGTCACAAGACATTCTTTATTGGCAAGTGCGACACGTTTGGCATGTTCACCAGCTGCAAACGTTGGCGCAAGACCCGCCGCCCCAACGATGGAGGCCATCACACAATCAACGGGTTCACTGGCGGCGGCAACAATCGCACCTTCCCCTGCAGCTGTTTCGATGCCCGTTCCTGCGAGCTGTTGTTTGAGAGCTTCGTAACGAGTCTCGTCTCCGATGACCGCCAACCGCGCGTTATGGCGCTCTGCAAGTTGGGCCAACTGTTCAACATTGGACTGCGCTGTCAGCGCGACAATATCAAAAGCGCCGGGGTGGCGAGAGACGACATCTAAGGTGCTCGTGCCAATGGACCCGGTTGCACCTAGGATACTCAGCGTTTTCACGCCAAGGCTCTTTCCTGAGTTGGTCAACAGGTCATCTCGGCGTTCAATCCCATCCACGGATAACTGGTCCAATTTATTGAATTAATTGAGAAACAGCAGCGCTTCGGCTGGCATCTCTGCATTCATGAAAAAGGCAAACAATGTTGCAGCAACGGCAACCGGAACCAAGCTATCAAGGCGGTCTAGAAAACCACCGTGTCCTGGGATAAGTTGACTTGAGTCCTTGATATTAAAGCGCCTTTTGAGTGACGACTCTGCTAGGTCACCCAATTGTGAGATGATTGCAAGCACGCAGGCTAAGACTGCAAGGGTTGGAGCTGGTGCCCCAATCCAGGTGGCAAACAACCAGCCAGCAATCGTCGCAGCCGTGACACCAAAAATAAAACCAGCCCAGGTTTTCTTTGGCGATATGGAGGGCACAAGTTTTGGTCCCCCAATCATGCGCCCAGCAACGTAAGCTAGTGTGTCGGTCGACCAAACGACGGTCAACAGAAACAGCACAGCCAACAGCCCATTTGGCTCCTGGCTGCGCAGCCACAGCAAAGCAACGGCTGGCACGCCGGCATAAATAACGCCAAGCGATGAAAGAACGGAGCGGCCACCGAACTGCAACAAGCCCACAATGATTGCGCCTATGAGTATGGCGAAAGCACCAAGTGCAGCGTATCCAATCGCGGCCAATCCAATTGCAACGGTGACTGCAACACCATGCACGAGCATAGTGATATCTTGTTCAGTGCCGCGCACAACACGCCCCCACTCCCACACCATTACAAGACTGACCACGAGAATAAGAAGCCCAAAGGTGGCAGGACTGATCCACAACAAGCCCAGCGAAATTGCCGCCATCAACACGCCAAACACAACGCGTTTGGCAAGGTCACCCTTCGAGTCATTTGCTGCCTCATCAACTGGTGTTAGTGTGGGTTCAGTACTCAAGCGCTTCTCCTAGCTTGCCGACTTTTTTGTCAATCCACCATAGCGGCGGTCGCGCGCATTAAATTGCACCAGCGCTTCTTCCAATTGTTCCTTGCCAAAGTCTGGCCAAAGAACATCCAAGAAAACCAGTTCAGCATAAGCTGCTTGCCACAAAAGAAAATTGGAAAGGCGCATTTCTCCGCTGGTTCGGATCAAAAGATCGGGATCAGGAATGCCAGCGGTATCCAAACGCTCACTGACCAGCCGCTCTGTCACATCATCCAGCGCAAGGCGGCCCTCTGCAACGTCACGAGCAATTTTTTGCGTTGCACCCACGATCTCGCAGCGTGCGCCGTAATTGAATGCGATCACCAAAGTGAATCCATCGTTGTTTGCTGTCAGCTCCTGAGCCTCATCAATTAACTGCAGCATGTCAGATTCAATGGGATTGCGCTCACCGATGACTCTGATTCTGACATCGTTCTTATGAAGATCTGCAAGGTCGCGGCGGATGAAGCGCTTCATTAAGCCCATCAGATCAGCAATTTCTGACTTGGGTCGCGTCCAGTTTTCAGATGAAAAGCTGTAGATTGTGAGATAGGGAATCCCAAGTTCCATCGCCGCACGAACCACACGGCGAACAGATTCAACACCCGCCCGATGCCCTTGCGTTCTGGTCATGCCACGCGCATCTGCCCAGCGCCCGTTACCGTCCATTATGATGGCGACATGTTGCGGCACGCCAACAGCCTGTGCATCCCTCTCACGCATCTGATCCGTTGGTGATTGTGATGCCACGGGACAGCCACCTTCCTAAAATCTCACCTGAGACACCACGATGTGGGCATCACACCGTTCGAATTTCTTCTTCTTTTGTTTTGAGCACATCATCAATTTCTTTGATGAACTTGTCAGTTAATTCCTGAACGATGGCCGCATTGTCGTGGTGTTCGTCTTTGCTCATTCCGTCTTTATCAAGTTTTTTGAGAAGCTCCATGCCATCACGACGCACATTGCGTACCGATACCTTGGACTGCTCAGCATACTTGTGCGCCAACTTGATAAGCTCTTCACGCCGGTCTGCTGTCAGGGTTGGGATTGGCAATCTGATCAACGCGCCATCAATCACCGGATTGAGCCCAAGATTTGCTTCGCGAATGCCTTTCTCAACTGGGCCAACGTTTGACTTGTCCCAGACTTGCACGGAGATCGTTCTCGATTCTGGAACTGACACCGTGGCCACTTGATTGAGAGGCATCTTTGAACCGTAAACCGTAACCTGAACAGGATCGAGTAACTGAGCGCTCGCACGACCCGTGCGCAAGCCACTAAATTCACGTTTCAAAGCCGTAATGGACGCGATCATACCCGTCTCCAGCTCTAATGGGTCAAATGCAGCGGCTGCCATGACCTAGTCCTCCTAAATTGTTCACCAATGCCAGCACTGGTTAACTGGCTCAAATTCTTTGATCAGCCCCCTTGGGCGCGTTTTCACCCGAGGTGGGTTTCACACTAGGTGGGTTTCACACTAGGTGTGTTTCACACTAGGTGCGTTTTGTTCAAGAAACCACGGTCATTCGCCCAGTTCCGTTGAGGACCTTGAGCAAACTACCAGGCTCCGTGATTGAAAACACAATTACCGGAAGTTTGTTGTCACGAGCAAGCGCAATGGCCGCACCATCCATCACCTGCAGGTCATTGGCCAGCACATCTCGGTAGCTCAGCGTATCGTAACGTTCCGCTTTCGGGTCTTTGTTGGGGTCTGCAGAATAAACACCGTCCACCTTGGTTGCTTTGGCAACGGCATCACAGCCAAGCTCAACAGCACGAAGGGCAGCTGCGGTATCTGTTGTAAAAAACGGTGAGCCAGTGCCAGCCGTACAAATGACGACGCGGCCCTTATCCAGATGATGCAGCGCACGGGCACGGACATAGGATTCACAGACGGACGGCATTGGGATGGCAGACATCACGCGCGCTGGCACAGCTTGCTTTTCCAACCCGCTTTGAAAAGCCAACGCATTCATCACCGTTGCCAGCATACCCATGTAGTCAGCTGAAGCACGATCCATACCCTCAGCCGCACCGGCAACGCCGCGGAAAATGTTGCCGCCTCCAAGTACGATGGCAATTTCAGCACCAGCCGCTACAGCGGTCGCAACATCACCCGCCAGCTGCTCGATAACTTTTAGATCGATGCCATAGGCACCGTCACCCATCAGCGCCTCGCCAGACAACTTCAACAGCAAGCGTTTGGTTTTCAAAGTGTCAGAGCTTTTTGACATCAGATGATTGTCCTCAGTCGGGTCAAAAACAGTGGGCACGAATCACCGTGCATCGAATTATTCCGTGATAGCCGAAAAAAACCGGCCGGTCAGGAGCCCGGCCGGCTAAAGCGTCAAAAATTCTCGCCAAGTTTGACCTAGCTACCCGCAGCCGCGGCCACTTCGGCAGCAAAGTCATCTTGCTTTTTCTTAATGCCCTCGCCAAGGGCAAAGCGCACAAAGCCTTTGATAGCAAGACCATCGCCTGCTTCTTTGATTGCCTGTGTCACCGTCTTTGAGGGGTCATGAATGAACGCTTGATCGAGCAAACAATGCTCTTTGGCATAGCTCTTCAAGCCGCCTGCAATAATCTTTTCCATGATGTTCTCAGGCTTGCCTTTGTTCTTGTCAGCAAGGATCGCACTTTCACGATCAAGAACCTCTTTCGGCACGCCATCAAGGTTGAGCGCAATTGGATTGGCGGCTGCAACATGCATGGCGACCTGACGGGCCAAATTAAGCATCTTGGCACTGTCGCCGTCACCCTCAACTGCGACCAGAACACCAATCTTGCCAAGACCATCGGCGACTTTGTTGTGCACGTAGCTGCCAATGACGCCTTTGTCGACGGAAACGGTTGCTGTCCGGCGAACCGCCATGTTCTCGCCAATGGTACCAATCATTTCCTTCACATAGTCTTCAACAGACCCGGAGTGACCAGGATAGTCTGCGGCCACCAATTTGGCCACATCACCATCAGCTTTCAGTGCCAGTTTGGCGACCTCACCTACCATGGCTTGAAAGCTTTCGTTGCGCGCAACGAAGTCCGTTTCAGAGTTCACCTCAACGATAGCGCCAGTGGTGCCATCGGTTGAAAACCCGATCAAACCTTCTGCCGCAACACGGCCGGATTTTTTGGCCGCCTTCGAGAGGCCCTTTTTGCGCAGCCAATCAACAGCTGCTTCAACATCACCCTTGGTTTCGGTCAGCGCCTGCTTGCAATTCATCATACCCGCGCCGGTTTTTTCGCGCAGCTCCTTCACAAGGGAGGCAGAGATCGTTGTCATCGGTCATACCCATCTATCTGCAGAAACCAGCTTGGCTTCTGCTTCGTTATTCCAAAGTCAAAAAACCAAATACTTAAACAGCCGTTGCAGCAACGAGCTTCTTGGCACTGTCAATCCAGCCTGTACTGTCAATCTGGCCTTCTAGCTTGAGCTGGGTATCAAGTGCTGTTTTCTGGTCGGCAGCCAAATCTGCAATCTGCCAATAGTGGAACACACCAGCATCGTTCAACTGCTGAGCAACCTTGTCATCAATGCCTGTAATGCGCATCAGGTCATCTGGTTCACCGCGTGGACCTTCGATGCCTTTAAACGTGACGACCGCCGCTTCAACAGGTGGCGCTTCAGAGGCACCAAGATCAACACCGGCAGTGGATTGACTCTTTTCAATACCGTCGATCGCTGCGCCAGCAATCAAGTCGCAGAACATTGTGATTGAACGGCCTGCATCATCGTTGCCAGGAACCGGGAAGTCGATGCCGTCTGGATCACAGTTGGTGTCGACCACGGCAACAATCGGAATGCCAAGCTTGCGTGCTTCTTTGATCGCAATACTTTCACGGTTGGTGTCGATGACGACCAAAAGATCCGGCACACCACCCATATCTTTAATGCCACCCAGCGCACGGTCGAGCTTGTCGCGCTCACGCTGCACGGTGAGAGTTTCTTTCTTCGTTCGCCCTTGTGGATCAGCCAAAATATCATCGAGCTGACGCAGGCGACGGATCGATTGCGAAATCGTTTTCCAGTTGGTCAACGTGCCACCAAGCCAACGGTGGTTGATGAAATACTGCGCACTGCGCTTTGCCGCTTCCGCGATCGGCTCAGAGGCTTGACGCTTCGTGGCGACAAACAGAACACGACCACCACCGGCAACAGTTTCAGACACTTTCACCAGTGCTTGATGCAGCAACGGCGTTGTTTGTGTCAGATCGATAATGTGGATGTTATTACGGGCACCGTAGATAAACGGGGCCATCTTTGGATTCCATCGATGTGATTGGTGACCAAAGTGAACGCCAGCTTCCAAAAGCTGACGCATGTTGAACGCAGGAAGCGCCATCAGCAAAAGTCCTTTTCCGGTTTCTCCTCCGCAATCCTGGTGAGGATTCGTTAGGGCCTGCGAACACCGTGTCCACAAGGTCCCACCGAAATCCACCGGAGCGCTCAAACGGGGCTTTTCATCCGAAGAGCGTAGAGACTGCGTGTGTGATAGCGGGTGTGTAACGAGCTTTCGGAGCGGGCGCAAGGCTTGAAATGGGCCTGCGCCAGCCTGTCGCCGGGCCGAAAAACACCTGGAAATCAGGTCAAACCCATCCGAGCGCTGTCTTTTCGGGCATCGCCCGAGCCGCTGCCAGAGCTGCTAAATGAGCTGCTAAATGAGGCTTGAAAGGCTCGGACTGCACTCAAAAGTCGCTTTTTAGACCAAGCTGGGCATAATCAGCTAGAGTTGCACACACCTATAGCGCGATTATACCGCCATGAGTTTGCCCATGACCCGCTGCACCACTTGGTTCCGTTTTGCCCGTCTGTTTGGGATTGCGAGCCTGATTGGCCTCGCCACCCAGCCAGCCAGTGCCGGTCAGCATTGCGTGACATGCTCAGGGCCTGCCGCCTCATATCTGTGTGAAGCGCAAAACGGTCCCGGGATCCTGGCCGCTAATGGCGGGCAGCTCGCCTGCATCACTGAACTTGCCAAACGCGGCGGACACGATAGCTGTAGTATCATCCGGCGCGCAGCCGCCAAATGTAATGGGCTCATCCCAACCATTCTCTATCCAGGCGCAAGTGAGAGCGACGCCGCCGTCGACGTCCCAGACGCAACACGTCAACCTCAACCCGCACCGGGCGCCGCGACAGACGCGAAAACGACACCCCCACCCCCGTCCACACTCCAACCCGTCACACAGGACGGCATTGGCAATTCAGCTTCAGAAAATTTCACAGCCGACGACCCGGATCCGCTGAACGCAGTTGAAGACGACGCCGATGCCGCGCCCAAAGGCCCGCCCAAAACGGTCGCCGAAATGGCAGGCCGCGCCTTTGAGGATTCCAAAAAGGGTTTGGGCAAGGCAGGTAAAGCCGTTGGTGACACTGCTAAAAGTGCAGGCAACGTGGTCACCAAAACTGCGAAGAATACTGGCGAGAAAATCGGTAAAGCTGGCAAAGCCGTTGGCAATGCCGCCAGCAAAACCTGGACCTGTCTGACATCTTTGTTTTCTGATTGTTAGCAGCGCTTTTTGAAGTCATCTTTTTCACTGTGAGCGGACGCATCCCAGCTCGTCCTGACCTTTCCACTTAATACCCCAAAGCGGAAATTCAGGTCTTAGAAGATGCTTGGTCATTGAGAAGACCTGACACGTCGTAATAGACATCGCCGATGGGGGCTCTGCCGGAAGTATATTCTCCATCAGAGTCGTTATAGGTGTCATGGAGTTCGCTGAGAACTGCGACCACGGCCTGACCATATTCAATCGCCGTGCCTTCTACGGGTACACGTTCAAAAACATCGCTCGCTGCGCCGACGGCGCCGACACACACTTTCCTGTCATACTGGCTTTGGTTGGCCGCAAGGCTGCGTTTTACGATGATGGCTTTGATAGCGGCTTTCATCTGTTGTGCAGATTTGAGTTCCCGTTTCACCGGTTTATCGGTCATGGGTCCACCTTTCCTGTGATCAGGTTTTTCGAATTTCTCTGAGCCGCGCGACCACTGCGGGCGGTCCACGATAGACAGCAGAAGGTCAGCGAGCGAACTGCATTAGCACTTAAACGGCTCAGCAAATCTGATCAATCTCCGATTTCCGAAACGGCGTCGGGTCAATCTTTACGTCACATAGATGATAAGTCCGGTTCACGATCAGAAGTGGACACGGCCTGAGGGTACTTCAGACTTCAGCAATTGACCCACTTTGTTGCCAAAAAAAACGCTAGATCAACCTGCGTTTGGCTAAACTAAAGGCAGATAGCTAAGACCTAATCTGGGGTCTAAAAACGCTACGATGTATGCACGCAAAAGCAGGCTAACCGCGCGCTAGAGCAACGAGCCTTTAAGTGGAAACATATCCAGCGTGTCTGAAAAAGTTCCAACACTCGCGTGGTTGGAAGAGTTCGCAGATATCACCAACAGCACGCCAGAGAGCATCCCAGGTTCTGACCCCGGCTGCGCGCAAGTGTGCTTTCAGTTTTGCAAACGCCATCTCGATCGGGTTGAGGTCGGGTGAATAGGCCGGCAGGAACAAGAACCAGGCACCGCGTTTGGCAAGTGCGGCTTTGGCGTTGGCAGAGTCGTGCACCTTGAGATTATCGAGAATGACGACATCGCCGGGCGACAGTGTTGGTGCGAGCTGTGTTTCGATATAAATATCGAAAGCGTCGCGATCCATTGCGCCGGGAATAATCCACGGTGCCGTCAAACCAGAACTTCTGAGCCCGGCAATAAACGTCTGATTGGTCCAGTGACCAAACGGCACGTGACCCGGCAAACGTACGCCACACGGTGCCCGCCCTCTGAGCCGCGTCAGCTTGGTGTTTGTCGATGTTTCGTCAATGAACACAAGCCGATGCGCCATCTCACGCATGATCGGTTGGCGCGCGTGGATCCAGCACTGACGTTTTCTGGAGACGTCGCTGCGCTGGCGTTCTGATGCGATCAGCGTTTTTTTTATAACTAAAACCCGCCTTGCGCAGAAATCGGGACAGCGAGGCGGGATGCACGATCATCGCATGGACCTCTTCAAGGTATGCTGCCAGTTCCGGCATCGTGATATCAGGCTGGGCGGTGACGGTCTTCAGCAAGAAGTCGCGATACGGTTCGAGCTTGCCGCTGCCCGGCGGCCGACCCAGCGTATCCGGCTCAAGCAAGCCCGTCTGACGCTCACGTGCCGCGAGCTTCACGGCGCAGCTTGCACTTACGCCGTAAACGCCTCCGGCCTGCCGACATGAAACGCCCTGCTTATGTGAAGCGACAATCCGTTTGCGCAAATCCAATGAGTAAGGTCTGGGCATGATCCACCTCCTGACACGGTGAATCACAATTTAGTTGATTTGGGTATCCCTAATCGATTCTACTTAAAGGCTCGATGCTCTAGTTCATCTTCAGCCATTCACGCGCCATGCGTTGGGCGGCAGCGACGTCGGATTTGGACATCTCTTGGGCGAGTTCTGTGCGGTACTCTTTGGCGCTGCACTTGCCACGCATACAGGCCAGGTTGAACCACTTGTGCGCCTGCACCAAGTCCTGCTCAACATTGCGGCCAACAGAATACATCAAGCCGAGTTCAAACAAAGCGTCTGCGCTGTTGCCATCAACAGCGCCTTCAACGATATGATCGTTTGCAAATTCAATACGTGCCATCTTAGATGCACCTTCCCATAACTTTAGCGCGGCCTTTACAATCGGGCGCGCAACACCAAGTGATTTTCTTTTTTCACATCTGAGTTTTGCGATGCCTGCGCTTCTCTGACGCCTGACCGTCACGATACAGATTAAGTTATGAAAAGTGGTAAAAAGAGCAGATATTTTATTGCAATACTTGCGCAACTGACTTGAACAAATCGTTGCGCAAAAACCCAACCTGGTGCAAATCGTCTTTGATTGAAACAAAGCGCAAGATTGCATCAGCTACTTGGCAACACATGCCTAACCATAAACTTAAGTTGCATGCACCTAAGCCTCTCAAAACCTGCCTAAATTTTATCATTCAGGTTCGGTTCATGCGCCTCAGGATAAACATATAAAAACCTACAAAAGGCATCGCGCTTTAACGGGGTCCAACGGACCTTAACAGGCGCATAACCAGGAACAGCGGGGGCACTCCAATGACACGATCAGTTGCTGTGTTTTCAGTGTTTGTTTTGTCAACCCAACTTTTGGGCTGCGCGCAGCCCACATCAGGTCCAGGTTGGACATTGTTGTCTAACGGTTTGGGTGGTCCGGCGTCGGCAGCCGATGTCGCGCCAGAGGATGGCGATATGGCGACGTTGCACACACCGACTGTTGCCAACAAAACATTGTCCGCAATGGCACTGGAGCGGACGACGGGTCTCAAACCTGTCCCTTCACGTCTCGTCAAATTCGACTAGATCAACCTGCGCAAAGTTGGAACGCGACTTTGAGCAGATAAGTGGATCGCCAATCATGAAATAGAGCCATGAGATAGAACGTCGAGACTTTTGTTGTACACAGTGAAGCTAAGTGCTCGACGCTCGAGATCATGTTCGAGCGAAAAGTGTGCGCGGTGTTGCGCCCGGACACATGATCGATAACAAAAGGTTAGAGCACTGCGCGCTGCATGTGACGGGTCACCCCATTAGTTCTTGTCACTCTTGTCACCGCTGCGCCGTGTTTGGCCAAACAACACCGACTTGGCCTGCTTATCTTCAGCCAATGACCTGCTCGACCAGGCATCACGCGAAACCGCCATGCCGCGTTCTACCGCTGGCCGTTCAGCCACCCGGGCCATCCACTGTTTGATGTTGGGAAAGTCTTCAATATCCTGTCCCTGGTTTTTCCATAGCTTGGTCCACGGGTAAATTGCGATATCTGCAATGGAATAGGTGCCCGCCACAAAGTCACGTCCCGCAAGTCGGTCGTCCAACACGCCATAAAGGCGATTGGTTTCGTTGACGTAGCGATCAATCGCATAGGGAATCTTTTCAGTCGCATAGTTGCGGAAGTGGTGGCATTGGCCAGCCATCGGGCCAAGACCTGCCATCTGCCAAAACAACCATTGCTCAACCTCACTCCGGGCGGCCTCTTCTCGCGGATAGAACTGCCCCGTCTTACGGCCAAGGTATTGCAGAATAGCACCCGATTCAAAAATCGAAATGGGTGTGCTGTCGGGACCGTCAGGATCATGGATGGCTGGAATTTTGTTGTTCGGCAAATGCTTCAGAAATTCAGGTGCGAATTGATCACCCTTTGTGATGTCAATGAGAACGACGCGATAGGCAAGCGCACACTCCTCCAACATAATGGAGGCCTTGAACCCGTTGGGCGTCGGCCAAAAATAGAGATCAATTGTAGACTGCCCCATTGAGCACCTCAGTTGATTGTGATGGCGTCACCAAGTCCGCGCGCCAGCAACCATATTATTACGCGCCAAAGTTTGGCGTCGTCGCATGATACACTGTATTGCCACACGAGAGAGGCGTGAAGCTCCTTCTGACACAGTCTTGCCTTGCCAAGGCCATGTGAAACTTCTATTGCCGCAAGAAATCTACCGCAAGCCCGCGCATTTTTAGACACTGAAAAGCGCTTAGGGCTGGGCATTTGGGGGCAGGACACTCATACATGATTGGTAAGTGGTCAAACCACCTGCGCCCTGCACACCTCAAAGCACGCATTATGGTTGCGTGTTTAATTCCCCCGTTATGGTTTTCTGGCTGCGCCAACAAATCACCTGAGATCGGCATCACGTCTGCCGGGCTCAACTGTGTCGATGACAGCCCTCGCTGCATCGAACGACGCCAAGCGGCGCTGCGCTCCATGCTGTCCGACAAGCAACGGGTTTGGGTCCAGCACATACCCACGGCCGAAGCCTATGCCTCTGGTGTGCGCCTCTTCGCCTACAAGAAAACCAAAAAGGCCCTCACGTGCCCTGAGCTTAATGTGGGCATTCGCGAGGCTTCTGGCGCGCGTGCAAGTCTGCGCAGCGCTAAAGGGCGTCTCAGACCGGCGCAGATCGCCCGCGGTGCGATGCTCGGCGATGAAGTCTCCCGCGAACTTTCCCGCGAAAAGAAACGACGCTGCAAAAAGGGTTGAAGTTCTGACCTCAAGCCCGCATCTTAAGCACCCTAAACCTGCTCAGCCCCAATCGCGCGTCCCAGATGCGCTCCAAGGCGCCGGGCCACCCACAGCGGGTCCACCGGACATGCGCAACTCATAAAGGGCTGAATTCAGGTGCAGCAAATTGTCGAAACAATCATCGCGTTTGTTCAGGAAAATGAGCGCTTCGCCATTCCGATTGCGTTTCTCGTGGCGTTTGGGGAATCGTTCTGCTTCTTTTCGGTACTGTGGCCCGGCACAGCAATTCTGGTCGCCATCGCAGCGCTTCTCGCTGCAAGCGGCATCAGTCAGGCAATTGTCATTCCGGCTGTAATCTCAGCAGCGGCTGGCGGGACACTTGGCTATGCATTGTCTTATTGGATTGGCTACTACTTCAAAGACCACATTGAAAAGGTGTGGCCGTTTCGTAAAAACCCGGAACTGATCCAAAAAGGCGAACTCTTTTTCCAAAAGCATGGGGCACTCAGCGTCTTCTTCGGTCACTTCTTTGGCCCCATACGAGCCGTAATCCCCGTTGTCGCCGGTATGTTCGCCATGCGGCAGGTCCCTTTTCAAATTGCAAATATCTTAAGCGCTTTTATTTGGGCCGCTGGAGTGATTGCGCCGGCATTCTTCCTGGTGACATTTAAAGACGAAGTGTTTGCTTTCCTCATCAACAACGAAATGCTCATCGCAGCGGTTCTATTTCTGCTGGCCGCGGCACTCGCCATTCCCTATTCAATGCTGTTCTGGCCAACGCTTGCGCTGTTTGTCGGGCTGGGATTTTTACATCTTTATGCCGGTGGTTCATTCTGGCCGCTGTGGCTCGCAGGCGCGGGCGGTGCTGTCGTTGGCGATATCGCTGCTTATTCGATTGGTGAGAACAAGCGTGATGACTTGCTCAGTCTACGCTTTTTGCGTGGCAACGCCGAAGCTGTCGCGAACGCCCGCAAAGAAATCGAAACACAAGGCGCTTTTGCAATCCTGCCATCGAAGCTTGGCAGCATCGCCAGATCGGTCGTACCAATGATGGCAGGTGCACTGGCACTGAACCGTGCAACATTTTCCCTCGCCAGCATCTTTTCCAGCATGGTCTGGGCCGCAGTCCTGCTGGCACCACGCGCGATCGCAGCGCTCATTGGCATCTAGATCGTTTCAGAATTAGGCGGAAGCGTATCCTGCGTTTTTGATGTAGTTTTTGCACTCGGTTTCAGGAATGCTTTTGACAAAGTTGGCAATGTGGTCGTGGATGTTTTGAAGGTGCCACGCCCCTGCCATGCGCATCCATCTAAGTCATACGCGCTCTAGACTCCGAGCTTCTTTTTGACAATGTCGTTGACGACTTGCGGATTGGCTTTGCCACCTGACGCCTTCATCACCTGACCGACAAACCAGCCCGCAAGGTTGGGCTTAGCACGGGCTTGCTCTGCTTTTTCAGGGTTCGCGGCCAACACTTCTTCCACTGTCTTTTCAATGGCGCCCGTGTCGGTAACCTGCTTCATGCCACGGGCTTCAACAATCTCGGCCGGGTCGCCACCCTCGGTCCAGACAATCTCAAACAGGTCTTTCGCGATTTTGCCGGAGATCGTGCCTTCTGAAATCAGATCGACAATGGCGCCGAGTTGATCGGCACTGACGGGCGAGGCGGAAATATCAAGTCCTTCTTTGTTAAGACGGCCGAACAACTCGTTGATCACCCAGTTTGCTGCAAGCTTGCCATCGCGACCCTTTGCTACGACTTCAAAATAGTCCGCATTTTCGCGCTCCGCGATCAACACACTGGCGTCGTAGGCACTGAGCCCCAGATCGTTGACAAAGCGAGCCTGCTTCTCGTCCGGCAGTTCCGGCAAATCTTGTTTGAGGCTTGCAATGTAGTCTTCGCTGAGTTCAAGGGGGAGCAAATCGGGGTCAGGGAAATAGCGATAGTCGTGCGCTTCTTCCTTCGAGCGCATAGAACGTGTTTCACCCTTGGCGGCATCAAACAGCCGCGTTTCCTGCCTGATCTCGCCGCCATCTTCCAAAATAGCAATCTGTCGGCGCGCTTCCACGTCAATAGACTGACCGATGAAGCGGATGGAGTTGACGTTCTTGATCTCACAACGTGTGCCAAGCTTGGCACCTGGTTTACGCACCGAAACATTGACGTCAGCGCGCAAATTGCCTTTGTCCATGTCGCCATCGGATGTGCCGAGGTAGCGCAAGATCGTACGCATCTTGGAAACGTAGGCTTGAGCCTCTTTCGAGGACCGGAGATCAGGCTTTGAAACAATCTCCATCAACCCCACACCAGATCGATTGAGATCGACGTAAGAATAGTCCGGGTGCTGGTCGTGGATCGACTTGCCCGCGTCTTGCTCCAAATGCAGGCGCTCCACGCCGATCTCGCGGGTCTCCCCATCAACGTCAATCATGACCGTTCCCTCGCCTACGATCGGCTGCTTGAATTGCGAGATCTGGTAGCCCTGCGGCAGATCGGGATAGAAGTAGTTCTTACGATCAAAGACGCTGTAAGGATTGATTTCAGCGTTGAGAGCGTGGCCGGTACGGATAGCCTGTGCTACGCACTCCTCGTTGATCACGGGCAACATGCCGGGCATGGCGGCGTCAACCAACGACACGTGTGAGTTTGGCGCGGCACCAAAGCCGGTGGAGCTGGCCGAAAACAGCTTTGATTTCGAGGCCACCTGGGCATGCACTTCCAAGCCGACGATGACCTCCCAATCGCCATCGGTACCACGCACAAGATTATTGGTTTTTTGTTTGGCCGCTTTGCCCATGAAAGTCTCCTTATCCGCCGTCTCGATATCCTAAGCGCGGCGAGGCTGCAAGCTGGATTGGCATGAGAAATTTCAGCGCGTTTCCACACAGCCTCGGCCAGGAACCGACAATGATCGGTACGTTAACGACCTACAGAATATCTTTTGCGAACTATAATTTTTCCTACGCCGCCACCACTATTCAGTTTGTTAGTTCGCGTTTCATAAATATTGCCCGATTGCGTATCTACGAAGTATGTGTGAGGAGCTAAACTAGCGACGCCTGCAAGGCCCGATTCTGAAAGATTTTCTGGATTGCGGACTTCAATGAACTTGAATTGCCCGGTGTTTCCATTCGTTACTAATGGCTTTGACCAATCGCTACATCGAGGACCACCGCTAGTCGCGCAAGCTTGCACACTGCCCGTTGCAGTGTCTAAAACATAAGAAAGAAGACGCTTTTTAGTCCCCCCCTCTACAGTGTGCACCAAGCCAAAAACAAGCACTGCGTCGTACTTTCCCGCAGCAGAAGTTGGCTGAGTGAGAAGAAGCAAAAATGAGAACACCGGAAGGGCAAACAATAGTCGAATCAATATATGATACTCCGCCAATATATTTTGCACGTTATTAATTTAGCAAATTGCGTAAGCATTAACAAGATAGTGGTCAAACTTGGTGGGGGAGGATCAGTGTGACACGCGCGAATGGTCAGCCAACGAGAACGGCCATCGACTTTTTCGAGCCGAAGTTTAGCAACGCGGAACGATCTAGTTTTAATATTACGCAGTATGCGAACGTGAATGCAATTTCCCCTTCGGGTCTTGGCTGTGTGAAAACTCTCGGCCGATTGCACGTTGAGCTTCGATGATCGGGCTGGTGCGTTATTTTTAGTTTTTCGATTGTCTGAGAACTCGTCAGGGCGCCGGTGGCCTGTTCGACAGGCGGTGTGGCGTGTTGCGCGCGACAATGGGCCGTTTTATGCCCGGATCGCCGCCATCAGCGGTTTGATGCCGATAATGTTCATGACGCGCGTAAGATTGTAGGCGAGCACGTGCAGCGCCATTTCAGTTGCGACATTCTTTAAGCGTTTCATCGCGAAGTGGGTCGCTCCCATGCGGGCTTTGATGGTGCCAAAGGGATGTTCAACCGTCTCGCGGCGTGTGCGCATGGCTTGCGGGTTTTCATCAAGGCGACGCTGCACATCTTCAAGGACATGCTCATGTTCCCAACGGCTGACACGGCGTTCTTTGCCGGTTGTACATTGATCCTTGATTGCACAGTTGGCGCATTGAGTGGTCCAATACCGATACAGCTTCAGCCCCTTGTCCTGTGTTGTCACGCGACGTGAAAGTTCTTCTCCGGCAGGGCATACGTAAACATCTTTGTCCGCCGCGTAGAGAAAGTCGGCTTTGACAAATCGTCCCTTGGCCTTGTTGCCAGACGTCTGTGGCTTGGGCAACGTGACAGTGATTCCAGCCTGCTCGCAGGCCAGTATTTCTTCACTCTTGAAGTAACCGCGATCAGCAACGACATTGAGTTCGTCGACTTCAAGCGTGGCTTTGGTCAGCTTCGACATGCGCGCCAGTTGGGAGGTATCGTTGCCGGTCATGGTCACGTCGTGGGCGACAATCAGATGGTGCTCGGTATCAACAGCGGTCTGGACATTGTAGCCCACAACGCCGGACCCACGGCCACTTGTCGCCATCATGCTGGAAGCATGTCTCCGACATGACGAACGGGCATCTGGATCAGTCAAGGAGATCTGCCTGTCTTGCGCCTCCAGCATCTGCGTCTCAACGGTCTTCAACCGCTTGACCTCCTGACGCAGGATATGGATTTTTATGGAAGTCAATGGATTCTGGGCGTATTCCACTGGAAAAGGCCGGAATGACAGCGCACGCACGTCGATTTGGGTCAATTGCCGCGCGGGCATGCGACGTCACCTCGCGACCATTCAGGCCCGAAGGTTTGCGCGTGAAGCAACGGTGTGTCCGGGGAGCGGAGCAGCGGCGCCTCTTAAAAAATGTTTCGGATGCAGCGCAAGCTGCTCCGCCGATGAAAGGACGGTGACCACCACGTAACGGTCCGCGCACCCTGCGGACTTCACCAACGTACACAATCGATGGCGGCAGAAAGTCCCTCGGCAGAGCCTATGCCCCGAGCCGCGACCCCTTCATCTCCTGCTTGCAAACGGATACCGGCGCGCACCCAGATCCCCGAACAGTCAAGCGGGATGGATAAGAGTTTAATGTGAGAAGACAGAGTGGGGATTAGTTGCGTCCGCTTTTTTTACCAACAGCAAACGTAGTGAATATGCGTTTCCACACAGCCTCGGCCGATAGTGTTGCGAAACTCCCCATTGCGCTCGTTGGCGAACCGTGGCCTTCCGATCAACACTGGCAAAGCCAAGTGCACCAAGATCCAGTTCATCGATGAAGGTATCAATCACCCGAACCGGGTTGTCATCGTCGATCCAGTCTTCCAGACACTCGGGAAATAAAGTGCTTTGGATGCGATCCGCACCCTCAACAAACCGCTTCATCTGATCCTCCCCCGCAAGACCCCGAGAATCATACCATCGTTCGCGTTTTTACACAGCCTGGGTCACAAACAGACTAACGCCTCAACGTCCAACCTGGCCCGCTTAGACCCAAACAGAGGATAGAGATGTTTGTGTGTTCACACCCCGCTCCGGACCATAAGCGCAACGAGAGACCAAACTCAATTCACGCCTGCTTTGCAGGCGATAGCAGAGCACCGCAGCGAACCAATCAGTGCTTGAAGAAAATGACGATTGCACGGAAGCCGTGCTTGGTGAGGAGCTGCGGTTTTAACAAACGCTGAGGCCGGGCATCACTGTCGCGCACAACCGGCCAATCTAGGGACGCAACTTGCTGGTCCTTGTGTGCGCCATTGAGTAGCTGGCTACCGTCGCGCGCGTAACCAAACCGGCGCCGTCCTTTTTCGCCGCGCCAAAACCGTGGCACCTCGCCCCAACGCAAACGCTCCGATAACACACCATCTTTTCCGGTAATGCGGTTGATAAATGCAAGGGCCATATCCTGGCGCATCCGAATGCAACCGTGGGAGTCGGCACGTCCCAAACGGCGATAGCGGAACGTATTGGTGCCATGAAAGGCGACACCTGACACGCGCCCCCCACGATAGTGATAATCGATATGCATGACGTGGCGCATGCCATATTGCAGCCATCCGCGCCCATAACGCCAACGCCGCTCATCAAGTCCATAAATGCCCGGCGGTGTCGGTCCGGACTTGCGATTACCGCGATAATGACGGCCACTTGATATAGGCCAGCTATAGCTTGGGATCAGGTCTTTGGCTTTGGCTCTCTTAGCTTTGCGTTGCCAATGGCGCTTGTCCCACAACCCCAAACGCCACGTCCCGCCAAGGTCGTCACGATGTAATACCCACATGCGTTGGCGCGTCGGGCCTGTGGTGGCCACATTGACATAAACTGCCGTAGTAAATCGGGGATCAATGTCGCTGGGAGCGAGGTAGGGGTCCGCTTGGCTTTTGATGCTATCGAGAAAGGTGACCGCTTCATCCGAGCGTACACCTGTTGTCGCAACACTCACCCAAGCAAGCGCCGCGATCAAACACCTAAAATGCCGTTTCACACCATCCACCTGACATTGACCTTATAAATAAAACACCCGTTGCTGAGCTATTGTCAGCACAAACAGTTATCAGGGCGTGTGCTTCTTACTGAAATAATAGCCAATGGAAGCCCAGCCAATCCCAAAGAAGAACTGCATGACAACAAGTCCGGCTTCACCACCAACCGCTTTCACTGGCAGAAAGCCAAGTGCGACCACAATCCAATAGACGATAAAACCCAGCAGCGCGGCGGCAAAAGCAGCGACCGGCAGCTTCTGCCATTGATCCGCTTGCAGCCCCAGCACAAAGGCCGCAATGATCACCGCCGGATTGAGGGCTGCAATAATCAACAGTGTCTTTGGGTCAAAGGCGACAATCTCTGGCATTAAGCGCCTTCTGGGTTTGATTGGTTTTTCTTTTTTTCATCATCGCGCAGGCGTTCTTCTTCGTATTGCACAAACCAGCCAATCATCTGACGCCACAAGGCTTCGGCCAAATGCGGTGGAAATTCTTTCTCCTTAGCCCGCGCCTTGACCTTGTCGATCACTTGCTGGATGCGCCACGGCACTAACGCGTCACCGGGTTTGGACTTTAATTGCCATGCACGCTCGACATATCCAAACCGTTCAGAAATAAGATCGACGAGTTCGGTGTCTATGCGATCAATCTGCGCGCGCACTTCCGACATATCTGCGCATTGCCAAGGTCGCTTTGGATCCATCAGACTTTCCTCAATACCTTTTTAGGTCGATCGCGCTTAAGCGCCCTGCCACCATCTATCCGCAACCCTGACCGGCCCGGCTGCATTTTCCAACACCTCGCCAGCCTGGAATAAAGTTGTTTCATCAAATGGCTTGCCAATCAATTGTAAGCCGAGCGGCGTCCCTTGTCCGGACGTGCCGGCTGGCACTGAGATGCCCGGTAAACCAGCCATATTCACCGTTACGGTAAAGATATCTTCGAGATACATTTCCAGCGGATCGCCCGACTTTTCGCCAAACGCAAAGGCTGGATTAGGGGTTGTCGGTGTCAGCACCACATCAACATCGTCCCAGACCTTATCAAAGTCCTGCTTGATGAGCGTGCGCACTTTCTGCGCTTTGAGATAATAGGCGTCGTAGTAACCAGCAGACAGAACATAGGTGCCGATCATGATGCGCCGTTTGACTTCATCTCCGAAACCAGCCTGTCGCGTTTTTTCATAGGTGTCGATCACATCATCACCCGGCACACGCAGGCCATAGCGCACTCCGTCATAGCGGGCCAGGTTGGACGAGGCTTCGGCAGGCGCCACAATGTAGTAGGCAGGGAGGGCGTATTTGGTATGCGGCAACGAAATCGTCTTGATTTCAGCGCCGGCATCCTTCAGCCAGGCAATCCCCTGCTGCCACAGCTGATCAATCTCTTCCGAAAGGCCTTCAACACGGTATTCTTTCGGCACGCCAACTTTGAGGCCTTTGATGCCTTTACCGAGGGCAGCGGCATAGTCTGGCACCGGCACATCCACTGAAGTGGAATCTTTGTCATCATGGCCTGCCATAACCTCAAGCATGATTGCGGCATCTTCAACCGTGCGCGCCACCGGACCCGCCTGATCAAGCGATGACGCGTAAGCAACAATGCCCCATCTGGAGCAGCGACCATAGGTTGGTTTGATGCCAACGGTGCCCGTCAAAGCGGCAGGCTGGCGAATAGAGCCACCTGTATCGGTCGCCGTTGCCGCCAGACACAAATTTGCAGCGACAGCCGCCGATGAACCACCCGATGACCCGCCCGGCACTAGTTTGTCTTCCCTCGGCTTTCCATCTTTACCACTACGTCGCCACGGCGAGACCACGGGACCATGACAGCTCGTCTCATTGGACGAGCCCATCGCAAACTCATCATTGTTGAGCTTGCCAAGCATCACAGCACCTTGGTTCCATAGGTTTGCACCAACGGTAGATTCGTAACCTGGAATAAAGTTGGACAAGATTTTTGAACACGCGGTTGTGGTGACACCCTCGGTGCAGAACAAATCCTTGTGCCCGATTGGCAAGCCATCCAAACTCAATGCTTCACCTTTTTGCAGGCGCTTGTCAGCCTCTTTGGCCTGCTCGACCGCCTTTTCAGAGGTCACCGCCACATAGGCATTAAGCTTGGGGTTCGCGTCTTCAATTTCGTTGAGAAACGCCTCCGTCAGCTCTTGGGCTTTGACTTCCTTGGTGCGCAACTTTTTGCGCGCTTCAGCCAGGGTCAAGCCAGTAAGTTCCACCACCGTCGGTGTATCCTTCTTATTGTCGTTGCGATCACTCTAGCGATTTGCGTGCGCCCACAGCGATGCATTCATTGTGAGTTTAGCGGAGGCCGCTGTGCGTGATAGGTGCGGCGCGTATAATAAAGGCTCATAAATCCAAACACGATTGACAGAGGCGCATTCGCCTTTTCTGCAATTATGCGCACTTGATCGAGGAGCGATTGACGACGCGGCTGATCTTGGCGGCGCTTCTTAAACGAGCGCGTTCCAGGTGCTTCGGGTTCAACCGCTGCCGTTGACACCGGCTGCATGGAATTTAGGTACGGCGTGCCCAACACGATGACGCCGCTCGTGATCAACAAGATACCCAAAAGTGCAAACATCAATCTCATATCAGGCTCCTCACCACACAAATAAGTTTTGAAGGGCGTCTATTCAATGACTTTTGGAACAACAAAGTAGTTGTCTTCGCTGACGGGCGCATTCTTGATAACGACATCAGAAATTTCGCCGTCTTTGACCTCATCTTTGCGTCTCTTCAGTTTATGATCTGCAACACGGGTCATCGGCTCGACACCATCGGTGTCAACTTCATTGAGTTGCTCAACCCAATCGAGAATGCCCGACAGTTCGCTGCGCAACCCTGCCACGTCCCCATCTTCAATTTTGATGCGGGCCAAGTGGGCAATGCGGCGCACAGTGGTGTCATCGACAGTCATGGATTGTCCCTCAATTGGCGCTCGTCGTCGCTCGCAGTGCGCCGGTATGGCCATTGTCTTGGCCAACGCTGTCATGGTCAAGGCGCGGCCCAGCGACCTGCACGCTCTCTTAGCGGCACAAACAGGTCCACGCAACCTTCACACTGCCACATACCACGACGGGCCCAGCCTGGCCTTGAGGCGCGCCAGCTGGGATTAAGAACTCTACTTGCGATGGGTGGTGGGTCTGGTCTATCGGCGCCTGAGTTTTGAAAGGAATGGCCCCAGGATGTCCGAAGCATCATCCGTCCAAAGCTTTACATCAGCGTAGCGTGGTGTGCGCGCGCCACGCACCCGCAAGAAGCTATGTGCTACGTGCGGGTCCTTGGAGAACACGGCAATCCGCGACGATGTTTTTTCATAGGCTGCGACAGGCAAAATCTTCTCGACCACGAACGCTTTAACACCCTTGATGTCTCCCAGAGTCACATTAAGCACACCTTCCAGGTCCAAATGGCGATTGGAAATATGCAGAACGCCAACGCCTTCCGGTTTCAACTTTGAAATATATAGCAACAACGCTTCTCGCGTTAACAAGTGCATCGGTACAGCGTCAGACGAAAAGGCATCAATGACCAAAAGGTCAAAAGACTCGTCTGGCTCTTTGGCAACTGTCAGCCGCGCATCGCCAATCACAATATCTGCATTGGGTTGACACTTGGACAGGTAGGTAAACTTGGGCGAGCGGGCAATTTCAACGACAACCGGATCAATCTCGTAGAACCGCCATGTTTCCCCCTTGCGGGCATAGCACGCCATCGCGCCTGCACCAAGACCAACGACCCCAAACCGGCCTTTTGGATTTTCAGATCCGAAGCGTTGCTGAACCCGTGCAATGGCCTCATGGATCGGGCCGCCTTTGTAGTAGTAAGTGGCAGGCGTGTGATCATCGACCGGATTGCCATCCTTGTCATGGCGACGTTGCGCACCATGAAGTGTCGAACCGTGCTGCAAAACAGTGTACTGGCCGTCATCTGATTTTAGAATACGATAGACACCAAAATAGCTGCGTTGCGCATTTCCAACACGAACCGCGGTAGGCAGGTAGACCAGAACGGCAACCATCATTAAAGCAATAGCCAATTGGCTAACCGGCTGGCGCCAACAATAAAACAGAGGGATAGCAAGGGCGGCGATCAACAGCAGCGCAGGCCCCCAATCATCAAATGTCCAGCCCATTTTTACGCAAAGTGCGGCAAACCCAAACACCCCAACAAAACCAGCGACGAGTTTCATCGTCCCACCGATCAGATCCCAACCACCTTTTTTCACAGCCGCTACAACGCCACGACGACAGGCAAGGGTGAGCGCCAAGATCAACGGGTATTCGAAGACCTCTGAAAAGATTTGAGGGGCAACGAGCCCTGCAAACAACCCACCGAGAACACCACCAAAGGACATCCACAAATAAAACTCTGTCAGAGAACTGGCGCTTGGTCGCGATTCATAAAGGGTACGGTGAGCGATCAACGTACTCGACATGAAGACTATAAAGCCAAGAGAACTGGTGAGGAACCATCCCTCAACCCACCGCTGCGAGAGTTGCAAGAACACCAGGAATATAGACACGACGTGAATCCAAGACAACACATCAGTTGAATCGTCTCGAGAAGAACGGATCACGCTGTCACGAAACACAATCACAAATGTCAGAAGATAGAGCGCCAACGGGATCACCCAGATCAACGGTGCAGAGGCGACATCGGTTGCAATATGCGTTGTGAATGCGGTCAAAAGGGCTGACGGCACCATGGCCAACCCGATCCACGTCAATCGGTTCTGCCAATTTGGGCCAACACCGGCAAGACGATCATCACCAGATGCAGCTTCAATGGAACGAACACCGCTTACCGCCTGTCTCTTCCAGATGACTGCAAAACACGTGGCAATTCCCAAGATCAAACAAAGGTAGCCCAACATCCAAAACCCGCTGAGCGCCTTAACGCCAAACATTGGTTCGAGCACAAGTGGGTAGCCCAGCAAGGCAAAGAAACTGCCCAAGTTTGAGGCAGCATAAAGAAAGTAAGGATCAGCGCTTTGCGCATGGCCGGTGCGCGCAAACCAAGCTTGTAGTAATGGCGCATTGGCAGCGACGGCCATGAACGGCAGACCAATGGCAACAGCAAACAAACCAAACTGCCACAAATAGGCATCGCCCAGTGGTGGCTCTTGCCAGCTTTCTGGCAGCGCGATCGGCAACGCTAGAAAAGCGATCAGACAAAACCCAAGATGTAGCAGACCCGTCAGTTTCGCGGGCAACAGGCGGATCAGGGCATGGGCATAACAATATCCCGCAAGCAAAGCGCCTTGAAAAAAGGCCAATGCAACCGCCCAAACGGATGGAGAACCACCAAGAACGGGCAGCACCATTTTAGCGAACATGGGCTGGATGGAGAACAACAGCAGGGCTGACAGCAACATCGTCAGCGTATAAAGCCAAAGCGTTCCAGGTCCGGCTTCTGTCGCGGGTTTTCCAAATGCCGCTGTTGGAGCAGCTGAAGAGAGAGTTGCAGTAGACATTAAGAGCGTGAAATCCTACGAGATCAATCTGCCACCTTGGTTAGTTGGTGTGGGCGAAACCCTTGATCTGCTTCAAACTGAGAGAGCAACCTAGCTGCATGTTAGGAAGTGCAGGTTCCTCTAGACGAGACATAAACGGTCCGAGCCAGAACGACGTGGCAACATGGACCTGAAACGACTGACGATCGGCCAACTTAGACGGCAAACTGTGTAAAGTGGAGTTAACCGCGATATGACTGAGAAAAAAAGCGCCAAAGCTCCCGATCCAGGAAACATCACGGACGAACCTATAACATTTGTTGATCTGTCATCAACGGGTAGATTGATTGGCATTGATTCCGGCACCAAAACGTTGGGCCTCGCATTGTCTGACGTCTCGCGCTCCATCGCCTCGCCTTTGGAAACAATTAAGAGACGTAAATTTTCTATCGACATTCTGCGTCTGTTGGAACTTAGTGAGGAACATGGACTTACCGGTTGGGTGCTAGGATTACCGCTAAATCTGGATGGCAGTAGCGGTCCACGGGTTCAAGCCACGCAGGCCTTTGCCCGCAATCTTGCAGCACGCTCCCCCCTGCCCATCCTGCTCTGGGACGAGCGCCTCTCAACAGTGGCCGCAGAGCGCGTGCTGCTTGAGGCTGACAGCTCGCGCCAACGGCGCGGCCAGGTGATCGACAAAATGGCAGCTGGCATCATTCTGCAAGGCGCGCTCGACCGTTTTTCAAACCTTTAGATGGCGGCAAATTTGGCGGAGATTTTTTTGAGACCTGTCCCCAGACCTGTCCCCCGAGCCCCCCCCCCCCAACAATTACAAAAACCAATTTATGATCATTCCAAGGTCCGGCAACGAAACTGTGTTGACCGCCACTGCGTAATCCCCATGTCGGCCGCTTCACCCGCCGTTTGCTGCGATAGCTTGCGGGTGGCGTTATCTGAGGATCAGCACCTTGAATACTCAAGAAAAAACCAATTCCACCACCGCCACGCCGATAACCAATCAACTGTTCCACCTCTTTCATCGCGCAGGTCAAGGTGGTGATGAGCTGTTTTTGAGCATGTTCCGTGACGCAGATCTCACACCGCGCCAATATACGGTGCTGACCGCTGCTCAACAGCGCACTGAACCAAGCCAAGCAGCGCTCGTTACTGACACCAGCATCGACCGCTCAACTCTTGCCGACATTGTCGGACGATTAGTCACCAAAGGTTTACTGGAACGTCACCGCACTGAACGTGATGCCCGGGCCTATGCCATTGCCCTTACTGAGAAGGGTCACGAAACCATCTCCGCACTGGCACCGCGCGTGGCGACAATGGAACGCAAGTTGCTGGCAGCCCTGCCTGACGACCAGCGCGAGGCATTCGCAAAAAATCTTGAGTTAATTGTGCACAGTCTAGGCGAGCTTCAATAGTGCGCACATTCGCGGCAGTCACAATCCCTGTGGTGTAAAATTCAGGAACTTAAAGTTCGGGCGTTGCACGATCGACAATGGATTTTGAATCCGTCCATTCCAAACCCTGGCCATAGGTTTGACGCATGTGCGATCCCAATCGCGTTGCGACAAATCCATCAGCCACAGCCTCAGGCGCATGACCCCGCAAAATAGTACCCGCAGCGAGCGTTGCCAGGCCTTCAACCAACATACGCATACGAATTTCAAGCGTGCGCGGCTCGTGAAGACATTTTTCAACACGGGCATGAGCCGCTTTGAGGTGCGTATCATCACCAGCGGCTTGACCAAGTTCATCCATCACCAATTCGACAACGTCCGGCTCTTTTTGCAAAACGCGCATCACGTCAAGCGCCATGACATTACCCGAGCCTTCCCAGATGGCATTGACGGGAACCTCACGGTAGATGCGCGCGAGAGATTGTGTCTCTACGTATCCATTGCCACCCAGGCACTCCATCGCTTCAGCAACAACAGTTGGTGCAATCTTACACACCCAATACTTTGTGATTGGTGTCATGAGACGGCGCCATGCATGGGCGTGCATATCACTTGCATGATCAAAAGCGCGCGCGAGACGAAACACCAAACCTGTTGCCGCTTCCACCTCGATCGCAAGATCGGCCAGCACTTGGCTCATCACAACGTGCTCGGCGAGCGGTTTTCCGAACGCGTGGCGATGCCTGCAATGATGCAGCGCTTGGGCGATAGCCGAGCGCATCAATCCTGCAGATGAAACCGCACAATCAAGCCGCGTATAGGTCACCATTTCAATGATCGACGGGACGCCGCGACCCTCTTCTCCGATCAGCAGCCCATGCGCATTGTGAAATTCCACTTCAGACGACGCATTCGATCGATTGCCAAGCTTATCTTTGAGACGCTGAAAATGCAGCCCATTGCGCGTGCCATCGTCGCGAAATCGCGGCACCAAGAAACACGACAGACCGCCTGCCGCCTGCGCGAGAACCAAAAAAGCGTCCGACATCGGGGCCGACATAAACCACTTGTGGCCGTTGAGCGCATAGAGGGCACCAGGTCCGGCTTTTGTAACAGGCATCGCCGAAGTTAGATTTTGGCGCACGTCTGTGCCGCCCTGCTTTTCCGTCATGCCCATGCCGAGCGTCACGCTGGTCTTTTCGGGCATTGGCAAAAAGCGTGGATCGTAGGCGCGGGTCTGAATTTTTGGCAACCAATCTGCTGCAACGCCAGGCTGCAACAACAACGTTGGAACAGCAGCGTTGGTCATCGTAATCGGGCAGCAATGTCCCGATTCCATCTGTGCTGCCATGTAGAGTCCCGCTGCGCGGTAGACATGACCACCAGCAGGCGGGGCAGAACCGGCAGATTGATTATCAAGCGCGCGCGGATCGACATGTTCCCACAACGCGCCTTTGAGCCCCTGAGCACAACTCAAGTCCATCAACTGATGATAAGCCGGGTGAAATTCTATTTCATCGCGGCGATGGCCCTGGCTGTCATGGGTCATCAGCTTGGGCGGATTTTCGTTCGCCTGTCGACTTAGATCACTTGCATCTCGGGCACCACAGGTGGCACCAAACCGAACCAGCGGTTCGAGATCACGCGCATTACCGCATTCTCGTGCCACGGCCTGCTGCATGGCAAGGTCGGTGGTGAACAAATTAACGTTCTGAAACACCGGCGACTGGTTCAAAACGGCATCAGAAGCGTTTGGAGTCTTGTTTGGCTCGGCCATGGTTCGGCTTTTATCAACTTTAAAGACCAGAAAGTGAGGCGACTTGCTTGCAGGCTGGGTCAACTAGGCTTATAGAACCGGTTTTAATGCCCAAGACAAATAAGACTTCAAAAAATCGATTTCCACACCGTCATCTCCTCACATGTGAGGCCCTGACGGCCGATGAGGCCTTTGCCCTCCTCGATCTAGCCGACAAAGCTGCCGAAAATAACCGCAAAGTGGACAAAAAGCGCGATCTGCTGCGCGGACGCACGCTGATCAACCTCTTCTTTGAGGCATCCACCCGGACCCAGGCCTCGTTTGAGCTCGCTGCCAAGCGCTTAGGCGCCGACGTTCTCAATATGAATGTCTCAACCTCTTCGGTTCAAAAGGGCGAAACGCTGCTCGATACCGCCGTCACGCTCAACGCCATGCGCCCCGATATTATTGTGGTTCGCCATCATGCAGCAGGTGCCGTCGAGCTTCTGTCACAAAAAGTCGATTGTTCGGTGATTAACGCTGGCGATGGAGCCCACCAGCACCCAACACAGGCCCTTCTTGACGCACTCACCATTCGACGTGCCAAAAGCCGCATTGAAGGTCTGCTGGTCGCCATCTGCGGCGATGTCATGCACTCACGCGTCGCCCGCTCCAACATAGACCTCCTCAACACTCTCGGCGCACGGGTGCGCATCATTGCACCTTCAACGCTTATGCCACCGGTACCAGAACGTTTTGGTGTTGAACCGTTCACCAACATGTGGGCGGGACTTGAAGATGTCGATGTTGTGATGATGCTGCGCTTGCAACGCGAGCGCATGCAAGGCGCTTATGTACCCTCCAGCCGGGAATACTTCCACTTTTTCGGCCTCGATAATGAAAAACTCTCGAGAGCCAAACCGGATGCTTTGATCATGCATCCTGGCCCTATGAACCGTGGTGTTGAAATAGCATCAACCGTCGCCGATCACTCTCGCAGCGTCATTCGTGAGCAAGTCGAAATGGGTGTTGCTGTGCGTATGGCGGTACTTGAAGCCCTTTCAACCCATCTGCCGAGCTGAGGAGGAAACACATGACCAAATCAGCCGCAACCGCAACCGCCGAACACTCAGCCGCGCCAACGGCCTACATCAATGCACGCCTGATAGACCCAGAGTCAGGGCGCGATGAACCAGGTGGGCTTGTGATTCGAGATGGCAAAATTGAAGACATTGGTGAGCACTTGCGCCGCAATGCGCCAAACAGCCTTGAAGTTGTTGATTGTGGTGGAAACATTTTGTGCCCCGGCCTGATTGATGCCCAGGTTTTTACCGGTGAACCGGGCTCAGAACATCGCGAAACCCTAAAAACGGCGAGCCGTGCCGCCGCAGCAGGCGGGGTCACCTCGATCATCGTCATGCCGGATACCGATCCGGTTATTGATCAGGTATCGCTGGTTGACTTCATCCAACGGCGCGCGCGCGACAACGCCATTGTGCGTGTCTACACAATGGCGGCCACGACGCGAGACCTGGATGGCAAAGAGATGACCGAAATCGGTCTCTTGCAACGGGCTGGCGCGATTGCGTTTTCAAACGGCAAGTCGTCAATCGCCAATACCCGGGTCATGCGCAATATTCTGAATTATGCCAAAGACCATGATGCCCTGATCGTCCACCACACCGAAGACCCGTATCTCTCTCAAAACGCAGCAATGAATTCCGGTGAGGTTGCAGCCCGGCTCGGTCTGCCAGGCGTCTCGCGCATTGCCGAAACAATTGTGCTCGAGCGTGATGTGCGTTTGGTTGAAATGACCGGCGGGCGATATCATGCCGCCACCATCACGTGCAAGGAAAGCCTCGACGTCATTCGCCAAGCCAAGGCCAATGATCTGCCCGTCACATGTGGCGTCTCAATCAATCACCTGACGCTTAACGAGAACGATATCGGGCCCTACCGAACCTTCTTTAAAGTGAGACCGCCACTGAGAAGCGAAGAGGATCGCACAGCCATGGTGCGCGCCATCGATCAAGGCGACATCGATATCATCGTCTCAAGTCACGACCCGCAAGATACTGACGACAAACGCCGTCCCTTTTCTGAAGCCGCTGATGGCGCTATTGGCCTGGAGACGCTGTTGTCGTGTGCCCTGCGCCTGCACTACACGGATGGTGTAGCACTGGCAAAGGTTCTAAAAGCGCTGACCATCAACCCAGCGCGCCTTTTTGGACTGGAAACCGGACGGCTCTCAGTTGGTGCACCTGCCGATTTGATCCTCTTCGATCCCGGTGAGCCTTGGGTGGTCAATAAGGACTTGCTCAACGCCCGCTCCAAGAATACGCCCTTTGATGAAGCTAAGCTGCAGGGCCGTGTCAAGCGAACGGTTGTTGCCGGAGTGCCCGTCTATCGCTACCCTGACGATGCGCGTGGTTAGGTGGCACCTGCTTTAGGGCCGTCACAGCATGGGCATCGAGATGATAAACCTTGTCCACTTGTAGGTTGGTCCGCCATGGGCATCCTCTCCCTTCTATTCGCCGCCTCACTAATCCTTGGCTATGTACTCGGATCTATACCGTTTGGCTTGCTGCTGACACGAAATGCCGGCCTTGGTGACGTGCGCGATATTGGCTCCGGCAACATCGGGGCAACCAATGTGTTGCGGACAGGCTCGAAAAAGCTTGCCGCTGCCACCCTGCTCCTCGACATGTTGAAGGGGACTGCCGCGGTCATTGTTGCGGTGATGATCGCAACGCGTCTCGTTCATATGCCACCAAGCATTGCATACTACGCCGGGATATTTTCAGGCTTTGGCGCATTTCTAGGCCACCTCTACCCGGTTTGGCTCAAATTCAAAGGCGGCAAAGGTGTTGCAACCTACATTGGTGTATTACTTGGTCTGGCCCCGCTGCTTGTAGCTGGGTTTTGCATCATCTGGCTCGTCGTTGCTTTTGCGTCGCGTTATTCTTCACTTGCAGCGCTTATTGCCAGTATTGCAATGCCGACAATTGCATTCATCATGCACGGACCTAAGGTATTGTTTTTCGTGTTGCTCGCAATGACAGCACTTTTGGTGTGGAAGCACCGTGAAAATATTGCCCGCCTCAAAAGCGGTGAGGAAACGAAGATTGGCCAACAGGGGTGAACCATCACTATTCACACCGGCACCGCTGCCGGTTGCAGCCCTCGATGAGGCGGGTCGCATCGCATGTTTGCGTCTCATTCGCTCCAGCAATGTTGGCCCTGTTACCTTTCGCAAACTGATCAACCTTCATGGCGGCGCCGAACAAGCGCTTGCAGCTTTGTCAGAGATGGCCCAGCGCACGAACAGCAAACGCAGAATACAAATTTGCCCAACCGCGCGCGCGGAAGCCGAGCTTGAGGCGGCAGAAAAAGTTGGCGCAATACCGCTGTTCACCATCGAGCCGGGCTTTCCAGCTCTTCTTGCCGTGACGGATACCCCGCCGCCGATGCTGTATGTCCGTGGCCAGGCAGCCCTTCTCAATAAGCCCTGCCTGGCCATTGTCGGTTCACGCCAATCCTCTGCGGCAGGCATCAAACTTGCGCGCGTTTTTGCAGCCCAGCTTGGCGACGCGGGCCTATGCATTGTGTCTGGTCTCGCGCGTGGCATCGATGGCGCTGCCCACCAAGCGGCACTTGCAAAAGGAACCATTGCCGTCGTTGCAGGTGGTGTCGATGTCGCCTATCCGCCGGAGCATGCTGACTTGCAGAACAGTATTGCCGAGCAAGGTTGCGTGGTCAGCGAAATGCCGCCAGGTTTTTTGCCACGTGGAACAGACTTCCCGCGACGCAACCGCATCATCGCGGGCATCTCACTGGGCGTGTTAATCGTTGAGGCTGCTCGGAAATCTGGCTCCCTTGTCACAGCACGCATGGCCAGCGAAATTGGACGCGATGTGTTTGCTGTTCCAGGCCACCCATTGGACCCACGCGCGGAAGGCACATTGAAACTATTAAAAGACGGCGCAGTCCTCGCAACCTCTGCAAAAGACGTTTTGGAAGCTTTGACCCCAATTGGAGCAATGCTGCAAGACGGCATGTCTGAACCAGAGGAAACGCAACCGTTCCGTCCGCTAACTCTGAAAGCGCCGCAAGAGTCTCACACTCCACCAGACGAAGCGGCAATGGAGAAAGTGCTGTCGGCTCTCAGTCCAAACCCCATTGACATGGATGAAGTGGCGCGCGCCACGGGGCTGACTATTCGCACGGTACGGTCGCTCGTATTTGAATTGGATCTTTCCGGGCGCATTGAGCATCACGGCCAACAGCTTATCGCCCTAAGAGAGACCCCTCAAAGCTTTTGATCAACCTCAAAAAAAGAACACCCCGCGTCTTATCCTGAAGGTATCACCGCACGTCGTCATTGCGGTTGCACAAGAGTTTTGTTTGCAGGCGTGCCTCGGTGTGCGCTAACGCCAACAGACCATTCAAGGTTGGCCCACCGCAGGCACCCATCAGCGATTGAAGATCAAGTAAGATATCGGCTAGATATTCGAGACGATTTCGGGCCTCTTCATCAGATACCGCTGTCTCTACCCCATCGCGTATCGATACCCCATCGCGTATCGATGCGTCGGCATAACTCGGCATATCTCTCTCGCCTCCAGCTCGCGTTCCGACTCGCCCAAAACCTTAGATTACAACTTTTAGGTTATGTTATATCTTATTGCAACTTATTGGGGCAAGCGATTGCCTAGACTTTCGCGCAAGGATAAAGCGGACAATACATTTTCAATATTAAATTGAAAATGTTCGCCCTAAGCCATGTTTTGGACAGTGCAGCTCTGGCACATCAATCCGCTTTGCGGACCAATTCAGCACACCCTGCCGTCGCATCCAGGCCGGACTCGATGTAACAGGCGGCCAAGCGCCTGCCGCCGTCGAGCAAGCGGCCATGGTTGTAGCCCCGGCTATCCAAAGCCACCCAGCTAACCGAAATATTGTCCGGATAGACCACCCCGAAAAATTCTTTGCGGCCAGCAGAATAGTCAAAATGGCCGCGAAACCGCCGGTCGGTCTGCGACGTGATTTCGATCGTTTTTTTCCAAGTTTTCAAACCCTTCAGGTTGGAAATCGTGTGATTTTCGCCCGACCATATGCCGACGAGATTAGGAATGTCCGAGCTCGCGTCAGCTGCCTGGACAGGGCTGATAGCCAGGATTACGCCACAAAGCCCAATGACGGCGAGATGCACCATAGGGACCAGCCAGAGACGGCGTGCTAACCCGCGGCCACGCGCGGTCGTTTGGTGGATCATGCGCATATATGGCTCCCCTCGCACGCGACTTACAAAGACGTTTTTTCTAGCATAGCACGCCGCTATTCCAGTGCCTGAGTGGACCTCCTCCAGCTCTTTAAAACCCCACTCAACACCACCTAAATGATTAATCCGCCAACAAATTTTGTCGCAGATGGAAAGATTGACCCTGCTTCTATTGACAGTCCACCCCGGGCTGACTATCTCCCACCTGTCAGCACTCTCTGCAGGAGAGTGCTGAGGGTGCTTGAGGGCCCCCTTTTTGACCGAGTGCCAGCGGCTTAAAAGCGGCTGGCTCCAGAAATCATCACTCGATACGGAGCAGTATTTAGATGAAATTCCGTCCTTTACACGACCGAGTGGTCGTAAAGCGCGTTGATGCCGAAACCAAATCTTCCGGCGGCATCATTATCCCAGACTCAGCAGCAGAAAAACCACAAGAAGGCGAAATCATCGCCGTTGGCCCAGGTGGCCGCGATGACAGCGGCAAAATTGTTGCCCTGGATCTCAAAAAAGGCGACCGGGTGCTGTTTGGCAAATGGTCTGGCACCGAAGTCAAAATTGATGGCGACGACCTTCTCATCATGAAGGAGAGCGACATCATGGGCGTACTGGAAGGCTAACACCTCCCAAAACTCAATCTCATTCCCTAAATTCCATAACGTAGGAGTTGCCCTAGAATGGCTGCTAAAGACGTAAAATTCTCAACTGAAGCGCGCGAGAAAATGCTGCGCGGCGTTGATACCCTGGCCAATGCGGTCAAAGTCACTCTTGGCCCGAAGGGCCGTAATGTCATCATCGACAGATCCTTCGGCGCACCACGCACCACCAAAGACGGCGTAACCGTTGCCAAGGAAATCGAACTTGAAGATAAGTTTGAAAACATGGGCGCACAGATGGTGCGCGAAGTTGCTTCCAAAACCAATGATGAAGCAGGCGACGGCACCACGACAGCAACCGTTCTTGCCCAAGCCATTGTGCGTGAAGGTCACAAGTCCGTTGCAGCTGGCATGAACCCAATGGATCTGCGCCGCGGCATCGACAAAGCTGTTGCACAAGTCATTGAAGCCATCTCAAAGGCCTCTAAGAAGGTAAAAGACTCCGGCGAAATCGCCCAGGTCGGCACCATTTCTGCGAACGGCGAAAAAGAAATTGGCGAAATGATCGCTGAAGCCATGCAGAAAGTTGGCAACGAGGGTGTCATCACCGTTGAAGAGGCCAAAAGCCTCGCCACCGAACTTGATGTCGTTGAAGGCATGCAATTCGACCGTGGTTACCTGTCACCATACTTTGTCACCAACGCTGACAAGATGATCTGCGAACTGGAAGATCCCTACATCTTGATCCACGAAAAGAAATTGACCGGTTTGCAGGCCTTGCTGCCTGTTCTTGAATCTGTGGTGCAAACCTCCAAGCCCCTTCTGATCATCGCAGAAGACATTGAAGGCGAAGCGCTGGCGACACTCGTCGTCAACAAACTGCGCGGTGGCCTCAAGGTTGCCGCTGTGAAAGCTCCAGGATTCGGTGATCGTCGCAAAGCCATGTTGGAGGATATCGCTGTTCTCACCGGTGGTCAGATGATTTCGGAAGACCTAGGCATCAAGCTTGAAAACGTCACGCTTGAAATGCTCGGCCATGCTAAGCGCGTGTCGATCACTAAGGATGACACGACTATCGTTGATGGCGCAGGCGACAAGAAAGATATCGAAGCCCGTGTTTCCCAAATCAAAGCTCAGATTGAAGAAACCTCCTCTGACTATGATCGTGAAAAGCTGCAAGAACGCCTTGCCAAACTGGCCGGCGGTGTTGCTGTGATCCGTGTTGGCGGTGCGACAGAAGTTGAAGTGAAAGAGCGCAAAGACCGTGTCGATGACGCTTTGAACGCAACGCGTGCAGCGGTTGAAGAAGGTGTTGTCCCAGGCGGTGGCGTGATGCTGCTTAAGGCAATTGCCAGTATCACCGTGAAAGGCGACAATGCGGATCAAGATGCCGGCATTGCGATTGTGCGCAAAGCTCTGCAAGCCCCGATCCGCCAGATTGCTGATAACGCAGGTGTTGAAGGCGCGATTGTGGTTGGCAAAGTTCTTGAAAACAAGGACGCTGCATTTGGCTACGACGCTCAGACCGGAGAGTATGGTGACCTGTTGAAAAAAGGCATCATCGACCCAGCTAAAGTTGTTCGTCACGCATTGCAGGATGCAGCCTCAGTTGCTGGCCTGATGGTCACCACAGAAGCTGCTGTTGCTGACTCACCTAAGAAGGATGGCGGCGGCGCGCCTGCAATGCCTGACATGGGTGGCATGGGCGGTATGGGTGGCATGGGCGGTATGATGTAAGCCACCCTTACAAACCTCAGACACATACTGCGCCTGCAGGGATCACTCTCTGCAGGCGCTTTTTTATTATTGATAGGAAATGACAGTTCGCTGACAGCGCAACTACAGCCCATGCCACATGGTAACGAGACGCGGCACTACCATAACGATGAACAGAAATGTGCCGACAGCCCATAACCCAAACTGCACTAAAATCCGCTGCATGAGCGCCCGCTCGGCCCGTCGCTCATCACCATGGCGCACACGACCTGAAAGCCTGGGGCGATAAACCACCCGCCTCAAGCGTAGAAACGACCGCAGGTTCCAAAATGCAAACGCACCGCCGACACACAGGGTCAGGGCTGTCAGCAAATGATAGACGCCAAGTTCAAATGACATGGAGGACCGTCCAAACCAGCCCGCCGCCTGAAAGGCCATGGGATGATGGAGTTCAAGGAAAGGAAAAGACTGGCAAACGCTAGCCCATCTGCTGGTTCGGGCTCAAGCTAAATGACGATGGATCAGGCAAACTTGGATCATAGGTTGTGGATTTGGCGATTTATCAACCCACTCTAGCCACCAACAAAGACACGGCCGACTTTGTCCAACACCGTATGAAAGATGAGTTCGTTAAACGAATTGGCGTGGTTTGCGACTTCTTTATCGTTGAACGAGCCATGGGTTGCAAAAATTGCTTTAACCTTTTTACCGCCTAACGCATCAACGCCATCGGCAAAAGTGAAGTGGCCATCACTTGATCTGTCGTGCCAATGGCGGCTCTGCTTGTGGTGCCGTTTTGCAGGACAATTGCGATTTTTGGAATTTCACTGCCATTGACCTCAAAAGTTGGCGCAACCCGAATGAGAACATCAACACCTCGGTTGAGGTGTTGAGCGCAGCCCACGTCATGGCCGACAATTTGGAGGAAATACGGTGCCCGCGCTTGGTGTTTTAAATTTAGCCAAGGCGAGGGGGGCAGCTCAGTCCATGTCCACGCGACAACGCCGCTTGAGGCCGTGCCGGATTATGGAACAGATTTGCCCGACCGGTGTTGATGGCCGAATAAATGCATTCACACACCTCAAGAGCGATGAATGAAGTTTGTAAAATGCAGGAAAAGACCGAAACGGGGCAAGCACCTGCCCAGCGCCGAAATGTTGCGTGACAAATTGGCGACGTTCGCGCCTCGCTTGAGCCTGCCACGCCCACACCCTAGCTTCTTTATTTGCCTCAACTATGATTCTTGAGGCATTGAAGGGTTATCTGTGAGGCTAGAACCCCGTGCAACTGTGACAGGCTGAAACCAAACTCATGACTTTACTCGAAATCATCGCTGCCCTCCTTACCCTCTCCGCCTTGTTTGGCTTGATCAACTATCGCGTTTTGAAACTACCGCATACCATTGGCCTGGTTGTCGTTGCACTTATCGCCTCCTTGATCATTGTTGGGCTGGAAGCGCTCAAACCTGATCTCGGCATCTCAGACAGCGTGTTGACGCTGTTGAAGTCAATTGATTTCAGAAAGGTTCTGCTGGAAGGCTTTCTGGCTGCACTGCTATTTGCTGGTGCTGTTCACGTCGACCTATCAGACATCGCAGAAAACAAATGGGCCATCGCACTGATGTCGACCATTGGCATTATGATTTCTACATTCATTGTTGGCGGTTTGATGTGGCTGGTCGCAGGCTGGCTGAGTTTCAATCTGCCATTCATGTGGGCCCTTGTTTTTGGCGCGCTGATCTCACCAACAGACCCTGTTGCGGTCTTGTCGATCATGAAGCACGTTAAAGTGCCACGATTACTGCAAGCCAAGATTGCTGGTGAGTCGTTATTCAATGATGGTGTCGGCGTCGTCGTTTTCACCATTCTGGTGGCGATTGCGATGGGCACGCAAGCACCTGGTGGTGGAGAAATAGGTACACTTTCAGTTGTAAAACTGTTTGCGCTCGAAGCCCTTGGCGGCGCCGTTCTTGGCCTGGTCGCTGGCCTGATCACCTACGGCTTTCTTAGAGCAATAGATGAGCACATCATAGAAGTAATGATCACGTTGGCGTTGGTGACTGGCGTTTATGCGCTAGCCCTACGCTTCCATCTGTCAGGCCCAATCGCCGTTGTGGTCGCAGGCCTGCTGATTGGCAATCATGGTGCACGTTTTGCCATGAGCGAGTCCACCCGCCAACACGTCTTCCAATTCTGGACACTGATTGATGAGATTTTGAACTCCATCCTGTTCTTGTTGATCGGACTTGAAGTCCTTCTGATCGGACGCGAGTTTGAACAAACCTGGCTGGCATTGGCGGCAATACCCATCGTCCTTGCCGCCCGGCTGCTGGCAGTTTCAATACCAATTGGCCTGCTCTCAATTCGCAAACAGTTCACAGATGGCACCATTCGCATGTTGACTTGGGGCGGCCTTAGAGGCGGCATCTCTGTTGCCCTCGCCTTGTCGCTGCCAGACACACTCTACAAAGACGCCATCTTAACCGCGACCTATGTGGTGGTTGTGTTCTCAATCCTGGTTCAGGGCCTCACGATGGAGCACATGGTCGGAACAATTAAAAGCACACCACAGAGTTAAACTGTAGTCTGCCAACCCAAACCAACTCCGTTAAAAACATTTAAGGCGGCACGGTTTTTAACCGTGCCGCCTGTATTTGTGTTAAATGTCAGGTCTGAGATCAAACAGGATTTAAAGCACGTCCATCTTAGATTGAATCAGTGGGCGTGCTCTAACCATTTATTTTAAATCATGTTCGAGCCAAAAGTGTATGCGGTTTTGCGCCAGAACACATGATCTAAAATTTGGGCCTGAGCGCAACCAACTTCCAATCCATTCCGCGAAAACCCATTTCAGCCGTTATGTCGGCCTGCTTGGCTTTTGGATCTTGGGCCACCCCAACTTGCAGACCGAGCGGGCCTGCAAACCCAAACGTCTTAATGTTGTCGAGGCTAAACTTGCGCTTTTTCGCTTTCTTCTGCGGTTCAGGAGCCGGAGCCACGGCACTTTCGCGTTTTTTGGAACCAGCGCCAAATAAATCACCAAGACCGCCTTTTTTGCCGCCCGTCGCAGCACCAACAATACCACCGACCAAACCTCCAATGTCGAGGTCCGTTCCGGCACCACCATCTTCACCAGCAATTTTGACTTGGCCCAATTTGGAGAGCCCAGCCAAGCCACCTAGAGATCTGCTCATCTGCTCTTTAACGATTTTCGCAACAGCCTCTTTGATTGTTCCGCCGTGCCTAGCTATGCGGATTAGATTCTGCGGTGTGACTATCTGGTTCAAAGTGGAGTCAACGATTTTTGGCAACAGCGCTACTTTGGTCTGATCATCGAAAATGTTTGAGACCGGTCCGGCGGCTTGTTGGAGCGCGTCGGCCATCATCCCTTCTGCGTGATGAGACGCGGCGGGGCGCAAGGATTCGCGCACACTGACAAAATCAATTTTGTTACTCAGCGTTTCCGCATCACCAGCCTCAAGCGCTGATTTAATTTGGTACCCGGACCAGGCAGGCCAGGCGACATAAAACCCAAGCCCCAGCAGCACAATCAAAAGTAAAAGTCGTTTCATAATTTACCTCCCTGGCGTCAGGCTTTAGCGCACTGTCACGTATCGCCAGCCCACCCAATTACAATCCCATGCACTGGTTTTAGCGGGTATCCGCCAAGGCGTCACCTAGAACACAAAAAACCAACAAAATCAGCGGGGATTCCACTAAGGTCCCGACATGAGACCTCCAAAAAAATAGAAAAATCCGCACCTCTGGAAGACCCATGAAATGCGGATTTGGTATTCTGGTTCGATCTGCCAACGTTGGCAAAAGGGTATTACAGATTTATGACGGGCACTTGCTCAAAGCTTCTTTGCGCAAGCTGAGCATACCCTGGACATCCTGTGGCGACTGCGATCCACACCAGGCAAGCAACGCTTTCATATCCGCTTTCCATTCAGGACCACTATTGCCGCACTGTTTACGGGTATTTTCCTGGAGCTGCTGCAAGGACAGCTTAGCGTAGTTGACACAATTTGCAGACGCCTGAGTTGCGGGCAAAACCAGCGCCAGTCCAGCGGTGGCAGCGAACATCATGGCAGCTTTGTTGCTCATCTTAGACATCGTCATTTAACCTCAATTTCAAGACCCAGCAAAAACGAGGGTCGTCCCCTACTGTAACGCGCCCTGCAGCGGTGGGAACCCATGTATTGTCCCAGGACAAGGCGACATCGTGACAAACAATCTACAGCTGTCAATATGAACCGACACTGAATGGCACTCAGGCATTCCATTCACCTAAAAAGCCCCTGAAAACTGTTGTTTTTCAAACACAAATGCGGTGCGTCCCGGGCCATGCTGCCATCGCCATAGTAGAATCAGATTAAGCTACAACTCGCAAATTCCACCCGTCCTTGGATCGCCCAAACTCATGCCGCACGCCGCCGAGCAGGCCCAGACCCATGCGCCCCAGTCCGACGCACAGAAGATGCAGCTCGAGGCCGCGCATCAATTGCTGGAAAAGACGTTTGGCTACAAAAAATTTCGCGGTCATCAATCAAAGATTATAGAAACCGTCCTCGCTGGTGACGATGCCTTGGTGCTGATGCCAACAGGTGGTGGTAAATCTCTGTGCTATCAAATCCCGGCGTTGGTACGCCCCGGGATCGCCATTGTCGTATCACCGTTGATCGCGTTAATGCAAGACCAAGTGGATGCCCTTAAAGCAGCGGGCGTCAAAGCGGCCTACCTGAACTCGACGCTGAATTGGCAACAGCAGACAGCCCTTGAAGACGACATTGCCGCTAACGCACTAGATCTCCTTTACATTGCACCCGAACGATTGGTCCAAGAGCGCACACTCAGCGTATTGCAAAACGCAAACGTATCCCTCATTGCCATTGACGAAGCCCATTGTGTTTCCCAGTGGGGACATGACTTCAGACCGGAGTACCGCCAGCTTGGCCTCCTCGCCGACCGCTTTCCTCACGTACCCCGCGTTGCGCTAACCGCGACGGCAGATGATCGCACGCGTACCGATATCATCAAAGAACTTCGGCTTGAGAACGCACAAACCTTTGTTGCAAGCTTTGACCGCCCTAATATTCGCTACACCATCACGGATCCGGGCCTGAGAAGTGTGCGCGAGCGGTTGTGGCGGTTTATTTCTTCTGAGCACGCCAACGATGCTGGCATCATTTACTGCCTTTCGCGTCGCTCGGCAGAAGAAACTGCGGACTGGTTGACCCGCAAAGGACGCACAGCGCTTGCTTATCATGCAGGCCTCAATGCCGACATTCGCCGCGACGTTCAACGCCGGTTCCTGAACGAAGATGAGCTGATCGTGGTTGCCACAATCGCATTTGGCATGGGCATTGATAAACCCGATGTGCGCTTTGTGGCCCATCTCAACCTGCCAAAATCAATCGAGGCCTACTATCAAGAAACGGGACGTGCGGGCCGTGATGGTGCACCTGCAAACGCCTGGCTCTCTTACGGCATGCAAGACATCATGCAGCAACGCCAGTGGATTGCCCAATCAGATGCGGGTGAAGCACACTGCCGAATTCAACGCCAAAAACTTGATGCCTTAATCGGGCTTTGTGAGACAGCAACCTGCAGGCGGCGTGCGCTTCTCGCCTACTTTGACGAACAAACAGAGACCTCATGCGGCAACTGTGACAATTGTTTGAGCCCGCCTGCAACACAAGACGCCGCAGTTCTTGCGCAGAAAGCCCTATCAGCCGTCTACCGCACCGAGCAACGTTTTGGCGTGACCTATCTTGTCAATGTCCTGCTTGGCAAAGCCGATGACCGCATCACCGCCAACCGGCATGATCAACTCAGCGTGTTTGGAATTGGCAAAGACACCGATGTTCAAATCTGGCGCGCCCTAATTCGACAACTGACCGCAGCGGGTTTTCTTACCGGTGATAGTGAGGGCCACGGCACACTTCTTCTGACGGAAAGTGCCCGCCCGCTCTTGCGTGGTGAGGCTGGTTTTGACATGCGCCTGCCGCGCAAAAGCCCAACCAAAGACAAATCGGATCGCAGCGCACCCCGCAAGGCAACGCTTGATTTGGCCGACGAGCACCAAGATTTGTTTGAGGCCCTGCGTAAAGCACGCGCCCAGATGGCGAAATCTGCGCGGCTGCCGCCCTATATCGTAGCCCAAGACCGCACGTTGATCGAATTGGCCACCAAAAGGCCAAGCAACGAAGATGCGTTACATGACATCATTGGCCTCGGCGCCAGCAAGATTAAGCGCTATGGCGCAGCTTTCCTTGACGTCATCGCAACATTTGATCCTCCAACCCGTTCGCACAATGACAGGCAGGAACAAGCCGCGCATGCCGTCGCCTTACGTCTCAAAGGACTGGAAATCTCGAACATCGCTGAAGCCTGCCTCTGTGATGAAGAGACAGTCTATGAGCATTTCGCGCAAACCATTGAAGCTGGTGGCATGGCGGTCACCGCAGCGCTCGACTTGGAGGCAGGCGATATTGACGCCATCCATGGTGCGTTTGAAAGCTGCGGCACGCTTGAAAGTGGCGACGTGAGCACGGCGGAACGCGCGCTTGAGGGTCGCTTTCCAGCGGGCGTTCTCAAATGCCTGTTGGCTGAACTCGCCTAACAAGATCGAAGCTCATCCCTCAACACTCCTCGCCGTCTGCAGGATCAAAGTATGAGCTTTCCACTTTTGCAAATCTCCATCAGCCAAAAGCCGGTCTCAGATTGGTGAAGTATGTGCACGCACGGGCACTCTATTTGCGTATCTTTATCCCAAAAGCCCAACACAACTTTAGGGGGTCAGTCTCATTGTTGGTAAAGTATGAGCTTTCCACTTTTGGGAGACACGCACTCTATTTGCGTATCTTTACCCCAAAAGCCCAACATAACTTTGGGGGGTATTGGTAAAGTATGAGCTTTCCACTTTTGGGAGACACGCACTACATATCAAGCGCTTGCATAATCTGATTTTGGGCTTCGCGTACGCGCGGCGTCCACTGGGCAGATTTTGAGGCCACAAAGTTGGCTTGCGAATTTAAAATGACACCGTCTTCCAAAATCTTCAGGCCGTTGGCCTTCAGTGTTTCACCCGTGGTTGTGATATCAACGATGAGATCGGCTGTGCCAGCGGCAGGTGTCCCTTCCGTTGCGCCAAGGCTTTCTACAATGCGGTAGTCATTTACACCTTTGCTGGCAAAGAACCTGCGCGACAAATTCATGTATTTGGTTGCCACACGGAACCAGCGCCCATGCGCTACGCGAAACGAGGCTGACATCTCATCGAGGTCTGCAATGGTGCGCACATCAAGCCAACACTTTGGCACAGCGATCACGACATCGGCATGTCCAAAGCCGAGCTTTTTCAAAAACGATACACGCTCTTGCGCATCCGTAATTTGCTCGCGAATGAGGTCTTCACCGGTGATACCGAGATGCGCACGGCCAATTTTCAATTGCCAGGCAATTTCCGACGCGGAAACAAAAGCCACATCGACATTGTCGAGGCCTTCTATTTCGCCACGATAGCCGCGCTCATGGCCAGTTTTTCTGATGTTGAGACCGGCATTTGAAAATAATTCAAGGGCCTGATCCATCAAACGCCCCTTGGATGGCACAGCCAGGGTCAATCGATCGGTCATCGTTGTTATTCCCCCTCAGCCGTGCTTTTGCCTGTTGCATTGGCGACAGCGGCCAACAGGCGTTCGGTATGGATTGCGCCACCAATAGCAGGTATATCGCCGTCTGCTCCTGCGGATTGCAACAGGTTGTCGTAGCGACCACCGCCAGCAACCGGAATGTCATCTGCCAGCGCAGGTGCGAAAATTTCAAACACAAATCCGGTGTAGTATTCTAAGGACCGGCCAAACTCTGCAGAAAAATCGGCATGCACAACATCGATCCCCGCATCTTGAAGCAAATCTAAGCGTTTGTGATAAACGTCAAGTGCTGCTGAAAGATCAATGTTATGAGATCGGGTGAGGTCACGAAGGCGAGCACCGGCTGCACGCGCCGGTGCCCTCACGCCGACATAGCTTTCAATCAATGCTGCCGTCTCGGCGGGTAGCGGATCGGCATTTTGATCCTCAATCATCATCAAGAGACTCTCAGCAATCTCCATTGGGGTTCTCACACCCACAAAGTTAATGCCGGCATCAGACAGATAATCATTGACGCGTTGTTCGGCTTCCAACGGGTTGGCGTGCTTCAATGCAAGCATCAAATCTTCTGGCAGATTTTTAAATGCCTGAGGTTGTTCGGCGGACAAGCGTTTCAATTCCGTGCGAAAGGCTTCTGGTCGCCAGAAGTGGCGCTGAAGGCGCTGTCGCCAACGCTCGGGCATATCTGCCGCTTCCAGCAGTGCTGCAAACAGGCCAAGATCACCAATGCGCAATTTGATGTCTTCCAAGCCTGCAGCTTTGAGTGACTTTACAATGGTCGCGACCGTCTCAACTTCCGCTTTTCTCTGTTCCGTACCACCAAAGGATTCAATACCTGCCTGGCGAAACTCGGTCGGGTGGCTTGGCGAATCTGAGATCGGCTGGAACCGAAACGCGGCACCATTATAGCAATACCGGTGCCTTTTTTCAGGCTTTGCATTGCGCGCCAAATGTAGTCGGCACGTCGGCACCGTCAAATCTGGCCGCAAACACAACTCATCGCCATCTGGATCAGTAAACACGTAGGTCCTGGCACGCAACGCTTCACCAATCACGTCAAGAAACACATCGGCTGGCTGGATAACAGCAGGCGCCACGGCTTCATAGCCCGCCTCAGCAAACACTGACATGAGCGTTTGCGCTTGTGATTCCAAGGCTTGGAATTGTTTTGCCGTTTCTGCGACCATGGTGTGCTTTCAGTCCCTTTACGCCGTTTTGGGTGCGTGGCGTTGGACGACCTCCTGCACCGCAGCGACAAGCTTATCTTCAGACACCGAAAACTGTGCCGGGCGCTGTGCCTTCCAATCCTTGTTGTCTTTGATGCTCCGGGCGGCAATCGCTCCTTCAATCAAATCCTTGATTTGGACTTCACCTTTTTCGCGCTCATCACCACCTTGAATAATAACGCACGGCGCACCGCGTTTATCGGCATACTTCATTTGCGCCTTCATGCTAGAACCACCAAGGTACATCTCTGCACGCACGCCTTCAGCGCGCAGCGCCTGCACCATGCGCTGATAGCGCGGTAGTTCTTCTCTATCCATGACAAGCACAACAACAGGACCTAGCGCTGTTTCATTCCCAGAAAGGCCTAGCGCCGTCAATGCCGCCTGCAAGCGTGACACGCCAATCGACACACCCGTTGACGGTACTTCGATGCCTTTGAATCGGGCAACCAAACCATCATAGCGTCCGCCAGATCCAACAGACCCAAAGCGTGGTAGTTCCGCGCCTTCGTTATTGCCTAAACACACAATTTTGTCCGTCAATTCCGCTTCAAAGACAGGGCCAGTGTAATATTCCAATCCGCGCACGACGCTGGCGTCTATCATCACCTGATCATTGCTAAAGCCAGCTGCGGTCAAAAGAGCATCCATATCGGCAAGCTCTTGAACACCGGCTTCGCCAATCTCACTACCTGAGACGAGACCTGCCAACGCTTTGACTGTATCGCCTCGTGTCGCAGCTGTCGCCTCGAGAAATCCTATTACGCACTCAATACCGTTTACTGCAAGCTCGGCACCCGAAGTGAAATCGCCAGAGTCATCTTTGCGGCCTTTGCCGAGCAAATCTTTCACGCCATCAAGCCCAAGCCGGTCCAGCTTATCCATGGCCCGCAACACGGTCAGCCGCTTTGCAGTATCGCCGTCCGCCCCTGGTGCAATACCGATGCCCTCAAGAACACCGTCCAGAATTTTTCGGTTGTTGAGTTTGACGACGTAGCTGCCGGTTTCAATACCCAGCTGCTCGAGTGTTTCAGCCAACAACATGCAGCATTCTGCATCCGCAGCGACACCCGGAGCACCAATGGTGTCAGCATCAAATTGGACGAACTGACGAAAACGCCCCGGGCCCGGCTTTTCATTGCGCCACACAGGACCATATGCATAACGGCGAAACGGTTTTGGCAGGCCGTCGTAATTTTGCGCCACATAGCGCGCGAGCGGTGCTGTCAAATCATAGCGCAGTGACAACCATTGCTCGTCATCATCCTGCAGAGAAAATACACCTGCGTTGGGACGCTCCTGATCCGGCAAAAATTTGCCCAGCGCATCAGTGTATTCAAATGCCGGCGTTTCAAGGGGTTCAAATCCATAGCGATCATAGACGCTGCGAATTTTGTCCAGCATCGCGTGTTCAGCGGCCAGCTCCTGAGAGGTGACATCGCGCAGTCCGCGGGGCAGACGGGCCTTAGGCCGCGCAGTCTTGTTCTTTTTTGCCATGTTTTCAGAAATGATCGATCGGCGCCAACGTGGCGGCTGAGAGCTGAGCTGAATTTGCTCGCCTTATAACGGATCAGCACCTTGGGGGGAAGCGCCAGCAGCCTGGTTTCAGGGCTCTAACGCGACATCTTTTGACGCGCCGCCTTGGCAGCCTTCAATAGCTGGGGATGGCGGTATAGCCATCCTTTGGCTTGCATCAGCATAACATGTGGTTTGGCCTTCCAGGTCATTGCATGCTCGACATCCACCAGCGGCAAGGCTTTGGCTCCGAGCCCACGTTTGAAAGCATAGTCTCCAATGCCGAGATCAAAGCATGTGACGTGACGGGCATTAAAATGGCGCAGGGTTTCAATCACCACGAGACGCCCTGGTGACAAGCGCCGCCAGCCGCCAGCCGCACTTGCAATCCGCAGCAATGTAAACGTGTTGTCAAAGACAAGGCCATAGAGAGCCGCGATTGTCTCATCGCCGCTGCGAAGCGTAAAAATCTGTGCACCCTGCTTGTCATCCCCCGCCTGAAGGGTCTCAGAATAGAACTTGGAGACCACATTATCCTCGAGGCGGTAGTCTCCACCTTGTCCCTGCCAACGCTCGGTCTGCAGGCTTTCGAGAGCATTAAACGCGGCAGCAATATCAGATGGCGTGTCAGCGCGCTCAAAATGCCAAGCCCCACGGTCCGCCAATAGGCGGTAACAGCGCTCCACTTCTTTGCGGTATTTTTTACCACGCGAAACCAAAAACGCTTCAACCGTATCATCCAACTCAACAACGTAGCGGGCGTGCAGTGAGGGCCGTGCTGCATGCAGCACGGCCAACGAATTTGTTTTAGCAGAAACCGCAAGTGGCATGTTGGTCAGTGACAGCAGGTCAATGCCTGTGAGCGCATTACAAATACTTTTCCAAAGCGCTTTGACTTCTGCCGCGTTCACGGCTCCAGCACCCATCGCGGCGAGAAGAGGGGCACCATAGTCTGACAGGCCAAAATCTGGAAACCCAGCCGCGCGAAGGCCACGCTCACGCACAACAACAAGTGGCACCACGAGCACCACCCTGCCGTCGCAAGCGCGACGCACCACAACCAGGGTTGGCTCACCAGCGTTTGCCGGAGCCAAATATTGGTATGTTTTTTCGAGCCAATTGGGTGTTTGAAACGGTGTCATTGGGCGCACGTCCGCGCCCAATGACATCAGTGCACCATGCACATCTGGTGCACCGCGAAACACACTGGTTTCAAAGTGCGAGGCCTGCCCATCAAACTGGGCTGGTGTCTGATCTGAATGTATCAATCGATCGAGCATCAATCCGCCATTTTTGAAGCCGTGATCGGGTTTTTGTGCATCTTCACGACCTATTCCGCTGCCTCAGGAATATCGATGATATGACCAAGGCGGGTTTCATCCAGCCTAAACGCAACAGGTCTGCGAGCCTTGCGAACTTTTTTAAGGAGTCCGCTGCGACGAACACCTGCTTGCAATGCGGCTTTGGCGAAAAATGCGGGTCCCGATAGCGTGCGGGCACGCGGTTTGTAGCCAACCTTATCACGCAGCAAGCCATTGGCGACGTTGATCATATTGGACCGGCGAATGGTATCGCTCCAATACTCCATCGTCATTGATACATTGAGGCTATCGAAATTTTCAACCCGATGCGGTGCATTCAATGGCCAGTGTAACATCTGGCCAGGTTCGGCATCAAATACATCGGCATGTTCATCGTACCAGTGTTCAAACGGAATATCGACTTCCACCTCGTAAAGCGCAATTCGTTCTAGTTGTTCTTCAGTTAGAAATGGCGGCTTGGTGGGATAGACATAAACGCGCTTGCGCCCATGCAGTTGCCACAACGATTGGCCCGGCAAATCTATATGGTAGTAGACTTGCGCTTTAGGAGAAGAAATCAAAATGCCAGAGGTTTGGTTATAGGTGTCGTAGCCCGGAACCTCAGTGCCTATCTCATCAAAGATCTGCTCAAGACGTTCGCGGTACTCTTTGACCAACTTGCCAACGTTGCGCAGGTTGAGCCACATGCGCCCCTGTCTAATCGCTTCAATGACTTGGCTGCCCGAGAGACTGCCAATCTCACCTTCTCGCCACAAGCGACGATCAGATCCCGCTGCACCGACCTCCACAAGCGCATAGTGCTCGCGCGGATAGTCATCGATCAATGCACTAAGTGCTTCGAACGAAAACAATGGGTCGGTGTGCAAGCGGTGCTTTAGCACCAACGGCTTGTGGCCCCAGGCTTTGCGGCTTTCATCTGACCAAGGTTTGAATATTTTATCTGACATCTCGTGTCTCCCATAGGGTCAGCCTGACAACGGCCAACCATCTATGTTGTCCCTTTGGTTTGTTATATAAGTTTTTTAAATCTGCAGTGCAGAAATCATGCCGCAGTCCTACAATCAACACCTCAAACTTTGTTAAATCAGCTGAATTTCTACCAATTAACGATAACAATGAGCCTGGCGAGCACTTTGATGCCTAACGCGTTGATTGCTTGCGCCGGACGGCGGGGTGCCCAAGCGGGCGAAGGCGTGGGGTGTATTCTTTTAGGGCTTCAACCGAAATCGTCTTGCGCTCCGGCCAACGCAACGCAGTTAACGCGCCGCCAAAACAGCACCCCGTATCAATGCACAGCGTCTTATTAACCCAATCCGTTTTAGACAACGGCGTATGGCCGTACACAATCGTCGTGTCGCCATGATAACCCGCCGCCCAATGATAACGGATTGGCAAACCGGCGCCATCACGCTTGCCCTCGGTATCACCATAAAGGCAGAACGCGCGAACACGGCTATCTGTGCAGCCAAGCATGGCTTCTTGAATGCCAGCGTGGACGACCACTAACTTGCCACCATCCAGCCACAGATAGTGGGGGAGCGACGACAGGAAAGCGATGAGCTTTTCGCGCGCATGCGCTGGCGCACGGTTGAAATCTTCAATGGTTCCTTCAAGGCCGTGATTCACCGAAACATCATTACCCTGCAGCCAGCGCAAAAATTTATCATCGTGATTGCCACGCACGGAAATCGCAACCCCAGCCTCAACGAGCGCCATGACACACTTCAATGACGCCATTGAGTTTTCACCACGATCAACAAGATCGCCAACGAAGAGGATCTGTCGTCCATCTGGCGAGGCTACATTGTCTGCGCTGATCTGATCGGGGTCTTCTGGCAATTCATAGCCGAGATTTTGAAGCAGTTGGTGTAACTCGCGATAACAGCCATGCACGTCCCCAATGATATCAAACGCCCCTTTAAGCCGACGTTGATCAAAATCAATCGGCGTTACAGACGGCCGAGCAGCCAACGCGTCAGGTTGTTGATGAGATCGTGGCATCAATTCTCTTTTGAAAAATGAGAGGCCTGAATGCAAGCGCGCAGGCCGACGCGGGAAAGTATCACTTGAAACTACTCCTGCCGACATCACGCATCAATGAAATCACTGGCCGTCAACTTTGGCTTTGGCACATCTGAAACAAATTGACTGAGATGCTCCAAGCCACGTGGCACCGGACCACCATAGGCCCAGTCTAGCAATTCAACTGTGTGCGCAACTGGGATATCGCTACCTGTTTCAAGCTGGATGATACAGCCAATATTGCCGGCTGCAACAAGATCGGGCTTCACACTTCGGATATTGCCAAGTTTGCGGGCTTTGAGGTCACCTGCCAAATCAGGCTGAAGGATATTATACACGCCAGCCGATCCACAGCAGATATGACCTTCCCGAACATCAACAACACTATAGCCCGCCTGCATCAAATGCCGTTTTGGTTCATCTATGATCCCTTGCCCATGCTGCAACGAACACGCCGCATGATAGGCAACCCGCAGGGAAGACCAGCGCACTGGTGCGCCAAGTGGAATTTCGGTCAAAAGCTCACTGACATCTTTTGCAAGACTGGAAATGAGTTTGGCGTTCTCGGCATAGGCTTCGTCATTACCCAGCAGGTGGCCATAGTCCTTGACCATTGTGCCGCAACCAGACGCATTCGAAATAATCGCATCAACCGGTGCCTTTTTGATCTCTTTCATCCAGGCATCAATGTTGCGCTTAGCTTGTGCAATCGCTTCGGCTTGCCGGCCCATGTGCTGAACCATAGCGCCGCAACAACCCGCACCGGCGGACACAACCACATCGATCCCCCGCCGCGCCAACAGCCGGATCGTGGCATCATTGATATCTGGGCGCACGACTTTTTGCACACAGCCCGTTGGCAATATCACCCGCGCGCGACGCTGCCGCGTCGTGGCCGCTGTTCCAGGGCCAGTAAAACTTGCACTTGGCATAAGTTCATCGGGCGCAAGATCGAGCATAGCCTCGACTTCTTTTAATCCAACTTTGCCAAACAACGATGCCAACGGGCGTCCCAGAGGCACCAATCGTATCGCCCATCGAAAGCGGCGTGGATAGGGCAGAACCGAGGCTAAGAGCCAGCGCAATGCGCGGGACTTGAATTTCTGTCTGCCGTTTTCGGCGAGATGACCCCGGGCTAAATCGACGAGGTGCATATAGTCGACACCGCTCGGACACGTCGTCATACACGACAGGCAGGACAGGCAGCGGTCTACGTGGTGGCGGACTTCTGCCGTCGGAGCCGTTTTACGCTCAAACATATCTTTGATCAGATAGATACGCCCGCGTGGGGAATCACGTTCATCGCCAAGCAAGACATAGGTTGGGCACACCGCTGTACACAGACCGCAATGCACGCAGCGTGTCAAAATCCGGTCCGCTTCCGCGATCCGGTCATCCTTCAATTGTGCTTTGCTAAAATTGGTGTGCATCAATCAGCACTGACCCTCTCAAGTAATGAACCGTTACACGGTTGCCAGTCAATTCAGACCCTAGCATGACTAAACACCGGCATACATGCGCCCCGGATTGAGAATGCCGTTGCCATCAAATGCCATTTTGAGTTCACGTGTCACGCGCTCTGCAAGGGTTGATAAAGGCTGGAATACTTCAACCGTTTCCCTGACAGCCCTGTCGGCCCGAATAAGCGTCGCGTGACCACCGTGAATGGCAACGGCGCGGCGCACATCCGCTGCACCGGCGTCTGCCGATTCTGGTGTTTCCAACCAGATCAAACCACCCGACCAATCATAATAGACGCGTACATCCATATGACGCGCTATGGCATAAACGATTTTAGGCGCCTGCATGGGGGCCGTTGAAATTCGCCAGATATTTGTCGTGCCCGCTGGCATGATCGACAAGCGGCGCAACTCGCCCCAAAAGTTCAAAGAATTTTCAAGATCAAGCTCAAACGGTGTTCCATAGGCGCTCAACGCATCGCTCAATTTGGATTTGCGATAGGTCACAGACTTTGGAAAATTTTCAATCCGCAATGCTGTCAACGCCTGCCCTGCACGTGCAAGGGTATCGTGTTCCAGGCGCGGCACGGTTGCGGCCGGCAAATGCGCAGTGCCAGAGACTTCATAAGGCGTGCCCATTGCGGCGCACATCATTTCAACACCGAGATCGTCAGGTAGACCGGGAAACACCAAGGTCACGACGTCTTCGGGTATTGGCAAAACTTTAAACGTCGCTTCTGCAATCACCGCCAAGGTGCCCCAACTGCCACAAAGCCCACGGGCAACATCATATCCGGTGACATTCTTCATCACCCGCCCGCCTGATTTGAACAACTCGCCGCGTCCGTTGACGGCCTTAACACCGAGCAAATGATCACGCGCTGCACCCGCACTGATACGGCGCGGTCCGGACTGATTGGTTGCGAAAACAGCGCCAATCGTTTGAATGCCCGCTGGTTGACCAAACATCGGGCCAAAATCTGTTGGTTCAAAGGCCAACATCTGGCCGCGTGCTGCAAGTTCAATTTCAATTTGAGATACAGGAGTGCCAGCACGCGCCGCCATCACTAATTCCGTTGCCTCATAAAGCGGGATACCACGCATGACGCTTGTCGTGAGACGGTGATCAGCCACTGGCGGACGGCCCATCATGCGCTTGGAACCGGCCCCAATAATCTCAACGCTTGCCTTCTCCTCAGACAGAGAAGCCAGCATACTTTCCAGTTCCCAATCGGTGGCCGGGCTTAGAATATCGCTCAAACCAAACGCCCTCCTCAGGCGGCTTCACCAGTCGGGGCAGGCTTTGAACCCACACCGCCACGGCAATCGAGTGGGAAGACCTTAGCGGAGTTGAGCAGCCATTTTGGATCAAACACAGACTTGATGCGCATTTGAACTTTTAGATCTTTTTGATCAAACTGGATGTGCATTAAATCGCGCTTCTCAATTCCAACACCATGCTCACCAGTAAGACAGCCACCAACTTCAACGCACAGCTTTAAAATTTCAGCGCCTGCCTGTTCTGCTTTTTTTGCCTGCTCTGGATCTGTGACATCATACATAATAAGCGGGTGCAAATTTCCATCACCTGCATGAAAGATGTTGGCAACCTTGAGATCGTAGCTGGCACAAATCTCGGCAATGCGTTCCAGAGCAAACGGTAAGTGGACCAACGGTATGGTGCCGTCCATGCAGTAGTAGTCCGACAAGCGGCCAATCGCACCAAAGGCGGACTTGCGCCCGCGCCAAATGCGTTCTGATTGATCTGGACCTGAACTGATGACCATGGTGGTCGGCGAAAGCTCGTCAGCAATTTCGGATATTTGCGCCAGACGCTCTGAAATTTCCTCTTCTGAGCCTTCAACCTCGATGATCAACAACGCTTCGGCATCAAGCGGATAGCCTGCCTTGGAAAAAGCCTCACAGACTTCGATTGCAGGCTTGTCCATAAACTCAATGGCAACCGGGATAACCCCAGAAGCGATGATATGCGACACGCAAAGCCCGGCTTTGGCGGCGGAATCAAAACCTATCATCATCGGTCGTGCAGCTTCAGCCGCACGAATAATGCGAACAGTTGCCTCTGTTACAATTCCAAATTGCCCTTCAGAGCCGATTGCCAGAGCAAGTAGGTCAAAGCCTTCAGAATCGAGCGCCTTACCGCCGATCTCCAGAATTTCGCCGGTTATCAAAACCATCTTTAGGCCCAACACATTGTTGGTCGTAACGCCGTACTTGAGACAATGCGCGCCACCTGAATTCATGGCTAGGTTGCCAGCAAGCGTGCACGCCAACTGGCTTGAAGGATCAGGTGCATAGAAAAATCGTTCTTCAGAAACCGCATTTGAGATTGAAAGGTTCGTGACCCCGGATTCAACACGTGCTGTGCGATTGGGATAATCGATTTCAAGAATACGATTCATCTTTGAGACACCGACCACGATGGCGTCTTCAGCAGGCAAGGCTCCGCCGCATAACGAAGTACCTGCACCGCGTGCCACGACTTTGATATTGCTCTGGTGGCAGTAGCGCAAAACTGCGACAACCTCATCGGTCGACGTCGGCAACACCACGGCAAGTGGTAGACGACGGTAAGCGGTCAACGCATCCGTCTCGAAGGCACGCCGGCCAACCTCGTCAGAGACCACCTGTTCGCGATCGAACATCTTTTCCAAATCTGCGATGATCGCATCACGGCGGCGCAAAATGGCCTTATCCGGTTCTGGTAATTTGATTGATGTCACAGCTGCACCCTCACCGACGTCTTGCCGCACGCCCCACTCTTGATCAACTGAGAGTGAAGCTCCGCTCCTACCTGACATCTCTGACCGGGAGGGGGCAAGGTGGCCAGAATTTGTATTTTTTACATTTTCAATTAAATAGAAAAAGTGTTGTTCATGCAAAAATATTTGGCGACACACTTGCAACAATATGGAAGGTAATGTTATCTGGCACTTTTAGGACTAGCTAGACCCTAGAATTTAGCAAGCGGCGCTAACTTTATTTAGGATTTTCAATGACTTCAATTAGCGACTTCGACATTTTTGCCCGCGTTGCCAGAACCGGCAACATGTCTCAAGCCGGCCGCGAGATGGGATTATCGCCAGCCGTCGTGTCCAAGCGCGTCAGCTTGTTGGAAGAACGCCTGGGCGTCAGATTATTCCAGCGCACCACCCGGCAATTGACGCTCACCGAAACTGGGGAGGGCTATTTCAAGCGGGTGGTGGACATCCTAAGCTTGGTCGAGGAGGCGGAAGACTACGTCACGCGGCGCAACACCAACCCACGTGGCATCTTAAAGGTGACCGCCCCAACAACCTTCAGCCGTTTACATGTCATGCCCAAGCTGCCAGATTTTTTGGCGCTCTATCCTGAAATTGAGCTCGACTTCCACCTCACCGATAGTTTTTCGGACATTATCCGCGAAGGGTTTGACCTAGCGCTGCGGATTGGCGCATTGCAAGATTCCTCACTCGTGGCGCGCAAACTTTCCCCGGATACACGTGTCATCTGTGCCAGCCCAGCCTATCTCAAGAATTCCGGTGAACCAAAAACACTGAAGGAACTGGAACGCCACGTGTGCTTGTCGGCAGGTGCTCAGGACCTATGGAAAATTGAAGGTCCAGACGGACAGCATCAAATGAGACCGAAAAGCAGTATCAAATCCAACTCGGCAGAACTCGTTCGCGAAGCCATGCTTGCCGGACTTGGCATTGGATTGCGCGGCGTTTGGGAGATTGGCGAAGAACTCAAAAACGGCGATCTACAGATCATTCTGCCTGAATATGGCGGCTCTAAAAACATGGCTATTTATGCCGTCTACCCGAGCCGTGATTTTGTGCCATCCAAAGTCAGTGTGTTCATTGAGTTTCTCTCCAAACACTTTGAATCAACGCCTTATTGGGAAAATGAGCTGGCAGAAATCATCACGCCGCCAAGCAAGCGCAAACGCATACCTGCGAAGAAACCACGCAAATCCAAGCCTCAAGCTGCCGCCTAGCCATCAGCCCAAAATACTCTGGGAACAGCGCACCTTGTTTTCCATCGTCTAAATGGCCGTTACAGAGGGCGTGCAAGCGGCGGGGCCTTGACAGACCCATGACCAATATCGTGTGACTAGGCCAGCGGCGAATTGTGCTTGGAAAGAATATGCAGCCATTGGGGAGAAGAGCACCATGTGCACAAGAAATCTGATTTTGACGGGACTCACCCTCGTGCTCCTGACAAGCCCTGGTGTTGCACAAGATGTAGAAAATGGTCGCAAGGTTTTTGACATGTGCCTTGCCTGTCATGAAACAGACGGCCCCGGGCCGGTGTTAAATGGTATCTTTGAACGCAAGATGGGCGCCGTCGAAGGCTTTGAATATTCAGAGACCTTTACCAAAGCCAATGCCGACGCCAAGATTTGGACGGAAGAGTCTCTCGACCAGTTTCTTGCCGCACCCCAAACCTATCTCCCAGACAACAAAATGGCGTTTGGTGCGGTCACCGATGACAAAGAGCGCAAAGATTTGATCGCGTTTTTAAAGGCACTACGTTAAGGCAAGGGGCTTGAAGCTCAGCCTCACTCTTTATCGTGCACGTGACATTCCCATGAACAATTCGACGCCTCATGTCGGCCTCTTCGTCACCTGCCTCATCGATGTGATGCGCCCGAGCGTTGCCTTTGCGTCCATAAAATTACTGGAAGCAGGGGGATGTCGCGTCAGCGTACCTGAGGCGCAAACCTGCTGTGGTCAACCTGCATTCAACTCCGGTGACCTGAACACTGCACGCGCAATGGCGGAAAACATCGTTACGTCCTTTGAGGCTTTTGACTATGTGGTTGCGCCATCAAGCTCGTGTGCTGCGATGTTGAAAGTCCATCTGCCAACTTTGTTTTCTGACGAACACGACCAACAGCGCGCACAACAGTTTGCCAAACGCGTTTTTGAGCTCACGGAATTTCTACTGCACATTGGGGCAAGGAAAAAACTGGAAAATGCCTTTAGCGGCCGCATTGCCTATCATGATGGCTGTTCTGGCAAACGCGAACTTAGCTTGGGCAAAGCACCACGCCAACTTTTGCATGAAATTGAAGGCCTGGAGCTGGTAGACCTAGGAGATGCCGACACCTGTTGTGGTTTTGGCGGCACTTTTTCTGTCACCTACCCTGAAATATCAAACGCCATGGTCACAAAAAAATGTGCTGCCATTTCTGAAGCCGCACCGGACACGCTCGTCGGGTGTGAATTGGGGTGCCTCATGAACATAGCTGGAAAACTGAAGCGCATCGGATTGCCGATTGCGTGTCGCCATATCGCCGAGGTGTTGGCAGGCGACGTCTCAACGCCTGCAATTGGCGCCCGTGACGGGGAGCGCTAAGGTGTCATTCAATATGCAAACCCGATCCGCCCGCATTCATGCAGCCTGAAACCCACCACTTTCGTGAAAAATCAAAACGTGCGGCGCAGGATGCTGAACTGCAAGACGCGCTTGGGGGACTTGCCACCGGGTTTGTTACACGCCGCGAAGAGGCAATCGCGAAGTGCCCCGACTTTGAAGCCTTACGCGACCGGGGGCGTGACATCAGAAGCCGCACGTTTGCCAATCTTGAAACCCACCTCCTCACCTTTGAGAAAAACGCACAACGTGCTGGCACTCAGGTCCACTGGGCCGAGACTGGCGATGAAGCCTGTGCCATTGCTGCCAAGATATGTCAGGACGCAAAAGCGCAATCCATCGTCAAAGGCAAATCGATGGTGTCCGAGGAAATAGGCCTCAACGCCCACTTGGAAACATCCGGCTTCGAGGTTGTGGAAACAGACCTTGGTGAATATCTGTTGCAATTGCGCAAAGAAACGCCGAGCCACATTATTGCACCGGCAATTCATCTCAGTGAACAAAAGGCACGCAATACATTTCTCCGTTCACACGACACCCTTGATCCAAATCGCAAACTGGACACGCCTGAAACTATCGTTGGTGAAGCGCGCACCTTGTTGCGCAAAAAGTTTCTCAATGCCGATGTCGGCATCACCGGCGCCAATTTTCTAATTGCGGAAACAGGTTCTGCGGTCGTGGTGACCAATGAAGGGAATGGCGACCTGACCGCCACCTTGCCAAAAGTGCACATCATCATCACAAGTGTTGATAAAGTTGTACCCACTCTTGGCGATACGAGTGTCCTCCTTAGGCTCCTCGCGCGGTCCGCCACTGGCCAAGCGATGACAGCCTACACATCCGTGTTCACAGGACCCAAACACGCAGCGGATCTGGACGGTCCGGCCAGTTGCCACATCATCCTTGTGGACAGCGGTCGATCGGAGATTTTGGCAAGCGAAGCCGCCGAGGTTTTAAACTGCATTCGCTGTGGTGCGTGCCTCAACCATTGCCCGATCTACGCCACCATCGGTGGCCACAGTTATGGTTGGGTTTATCCAGGCCCCATTGGGGCGGCCCTTAATCCAGGACTTCTTGGCGTGGCCAAAACGCGCGATCTACCTCACGCCTCGACGTTGTGTGGCCGCTGCGAAGAGGTGTGCCCGGTCAAAATACCGTTGCCTAAGCTGCTGCGCCAATGGCGGGCGAAAGACTTTGCACACGGACAGACATCCAGCACAAAATTAGCAATCACAACATGGGGATGGCTGGCGAAGAGACCCAAGCTCTACGCAAGCGCCGCAAAATTGATAGCCTGGGCACTGTTATCGCGTCGCGGGGCACATCACGCCCTTCCATTGGCTAAGAGATGGACAACCCACCGCGATTTTCCCTCGACTCAAGGGCGAACATTCCAATCGCAATGGAAGGCCCATGAAAAGGAGATAAAAAAGAAGAGGCGCGGTCGATTATGAGCAGCCGCACCAATATTTTGAAACGTATTGCCTCGGCACAACGCCATGCCGGAGGAGATATGTCGTTGCATGAGACCAGCAACTCAACATCGCCTCACAACACACCCGCCTCTGCGCCTGAGACTTGGGATACGCTCAAAACGCAGCTTAAAGATAACGGGATTGCTGTCCGACAGTGTCCCGGTGCTAACGACCTTCCAGCTTGTATCGCAGAATTGGTTGAGGGGACCTCTCCGAGACAGCGCCGTGTTCGGATTGCACCGCATACCGTGTTCCAAAAGCTTAAGTGGGATCAAGTCAGCACACTCAATGTGCACTTCGGTAGCTGGCAAACTGGAGACACCGTCGCGCTTTCTTACGGCACACTTGCCGTTGCTGAGAGCGGATCGCTTATCGTCACGTCGGGTGAGGATAGCCCAACCGGGCTTGCATTCTTGCCAGAGGTTCACATCATCGCGCTTCACGCGCGTGCGGTTGTTGCCACGCTGGAAGACGCAATGACCTCGTTTTCAAATTGGACGCAAGGCGGGCGCGATAGCCTGCCCCGTGCAATCAATATTATTTCTGGTGCCTCACGCACCGCTGATATTGGTGGCAAAATTGTCCATGGCGCACATGGCCCCGGCAAGCTGTGCGTTGTAATTTATGGCTGAGCCTACGCATGTCTGAGTTCATTCGAACCAAGGACATGCTCTAAGCGTGTTGTTGATCCCAAAACCGGGAGCTACTTTTGGGTAATACGCTATAACACCACCCAAGCCAATTGACAGGGGCGATTTAGTGGTCACCGAGATGATCGGCGCATCGAACAAAAGAATTGGGCAAATGACATTTCAGGCTATGAGACCAAAGACGAGGGTCTTAGCCGCCCTGCCGACATTGGCGCAGGCACTGGCTGACAATGGCGTCGCAATTCGCCTGTCCTTTGGATTCACGCCGACACTTGGATTCAAGCTTGTAGCAATGGCTACAATTGCCAGCTTCCGCCGCATCGCTGAAGGTGTATGTCACACCAAACAGTCCGAGAGCACAAATGAGCAAAGCCAGCCGCATCACGGTTTTTCTCTTCAACAGCACGTCTTAATCCCCTGAAACACCACCAAAAAAGCAGAAAGCTACAGGCGGTCCTCGTCAATTTAAGTAGGTGTTATACGCCTGCCCAGATGAACGTTGGCTGAAGGTGCAGTCAAGAGGGGCCGCAATTTCAGGTCCGGTTTTTGCTAAAATCGCAGAACCTAATTCGGTATTTTGCCGCCTCTAAAAGGCGAATTCCTCAAATATCGGCGCCACGCGTCCCTGCCAGCGGCCGTGGTAGAGGGCCAGCAATTCATCTGATACCGAGCGTCCACTGGCAACGATATCTTCCAACGCGGCAAGAAAAATAGTTTCATCGCGGCCATCGTCGTTGAACTGTCGGCGCGACGCCAACCCTCGGCGCGCAATTTTTAAAACGTCCCTGGCAAGGTCCTGGACAGTTTGGTTACGAAAGCGCGTCGCCAAACCCTCGCGTGGCACGGTATCTCTAAGTGCTTGGATCTCTTCAACGGACCAATCAGAAATCAGATCGGATGCTGCATCTAACGCGGCTTTGTCATAGAGCAGACCCACCCACAACGCGGGCAACGCACAAATGCGATCCCAACGGCCACCGTCCGCTCCGCGCATTTCTAAAAAGCGTTTGAGACGCACTTCAGGAAACAACGTTGTCAGGTGATCTGACCAATCATCCAACGTTGCCTTTTCACCTGGCAGTTGCTCCAGTTTGCCCTCGAGGAAGTCTCCAAAGCAGGCGCCGGAGGCATCAATGTATTGGCCGTTTCGGTAGACAAAATACATTGGCACTTTTAGTGCGTAGTCAACGTAGCGTTCAAAACCCATGGCGGCGTCAAAGGAAAATGGCAAGATGCCCGTGCGGTTCGGGTCAGTATTGCGCCACACTTCACTGCGCATTGACTTAAAGCCATTGAGCTTGCCTTCTGTGAAGGGTGACGAGGCAAAAAGTGCCGTTGCAACAGACTGTAAAGCCAAGCTTACGCGGAGCTTTTTGACCATGTCCGCTTCGTCACTGAAGTCGAGATTGACTTGAATGGTCGTAGTGCGCAACATCATATCAAGCCCAAGGCTTCCAACCTTGGGCATATACTCCATCATGATGCCATAACGCGGCTTCGGCATCAGAGGGGTTTCTTCAAGCGTCCATTTTGGTGAGAACCCAAGACCCAAAAAACCAATACCAAGCGGCTCACCGACACGCAAAACTTCGCGCAAGTGCGTGCCGGTTTCTGCGCACGTTTCATGCACTGTTTTAAGGGGCGCACCTGAAAGCTCAAACTGCCCGCCCGGCTCCAAGCTGATCGTACCGCTTGCTACACCCGGTGCTTTTCTCAGCGCAATGATATTTCCGTTTTCTTCAATCGGTTGCCAGTCACAACAAGAAATCATTGCACGCATCAACGCGTTGATACCCGTTGGCCCGTCATAGGGGACCGGCGTGCGATCAGCGGTATGAAACACGAACTTTTCATGTTCAGTACCAATGCGCCATTGGTCGGCGGGCTTACACCCTTCCTCAAACCATGCCACGAGATCATCTTTGGATTCGATCGACGGACTTTGTGCCGTATCTTCGCGCGTGGACATAAAAAAACAGGACCTCTGCCTTGCAAATTGGTCTGGCGAGGCCCTCATCACCGCGCTGCAACTATTTATGGGGGCCGTAAAGGCGATCGACAAGCCCTACTTAAGATTTTGAAATTCAGACCTCTGCATCCTGCCACTTCCGCTCCGCGCAGAAGCGGATTTAGGTCCAATCTCCAATCGTTGCATTAACAAGCGTCAATGCGGCTGTTGCCGCCGTATCAGCACGCATGACGCGGGGCCCAAGAGAAATCGTGTGCACAAATGCATGGCTCTTGATCCAACTGCGCTCGTCACTCGAAAATCCGCCTTCTGGGCCGATTAAAACAGCCGCGGGTAAACTCCGACCAAGTGTTGCCAGGGACTCGACAGGATTTGAAACTTCTGCACCTTCATCGCAAAAGATCAGCGTGCGGGCGCTGTCCCAGTCATCCAACACCTTGCCAAGGCGCCGAGGCTCTGAGATCGCAGGCACAAAAAGAATGCCACATTGCTCAGCTGCCTCGATCGCATTGGCGCGCATGCGTTCGGTGTTCACCCGGTCGGGCACAGTATGCTGTGTCAACACAGGGATGAGCTTTGCAACGCCGAGCTCGGCCGCTTTTTGGATCATGTAATCAAGACGCGCCCGTTTTAACGGCGCAAAAATCAGGTGGATATCGGGGCCGCTACTTTGCCGGCGCACCTGGTCTTGCACCTCAAGACGGCAGGTGCGCTTTCCCGTCACCTGAATGTTTGACCGCCACTCGCCATCACGACCATTGAAAATCAGCAGCGCATCACCATCCTGAACCCGCATCACATTCAACAAATAGTGCGCCTGCTCCTTGCTGCAGGTGATGGTTTCACCTTCACCAAGCGGGCTCTCAACAAACAATCGTTGTGCGGACGCATCATGGATGGACATACCCTGTCTTGGCGTGATTGGACGCCTGGTGCAAGTCTCAAACAGCCACGCCTAACAAAGAAAAGGCCTTGCAGGGAGCCACCTGCAAGGCCTTCAATATCGACACCACTGGAGAGTTTTGCCTTAAAAGTTGATGCCGTAAGAGGCAAGATGGTCTTTTACGCGGCTCGGCACTTTGTACTTTTTCTTTGTATTAGACGATACTTTTTGGGTCGTTCTTTTCTTTGCAATTTTCTTGGTTTTCTTTTTGTAGGCCTTCTTTTTGCTCAACTTGCGCGTTGCACTTTTTTTCCAAGCCTTCTTAGCTGAAAATTTCTTTTTGCTGTTCTTCTTCGAAACCTTTTTCAAGGACTTTGATGTTGGCGCCTTCGCCTTCAAAGTTTTTGTGGTGGGTGTTTTTGCAGGAGCAGAAGTTGATTTGCTATCTGACGACGTTGTCGACTTTGAAGATTTATAGCTGACCTTGCCTTTGTCATCTTCTTCGACGTAACGATCGACCCATTTGCCTAAGCCGCGTGAGCGCAAATCATCAACGACACTGCCAGCCTGTGCTGAGCCTGGAATTGCTGCGACCATCATTGCAAAACCTGCTGCAACCATGGCCAAACCTGAAAATGTGCGTTTCATGTCTCTATGTACTCCCAGTTGAAATGTCCCATTGTGCCTCGTGTCATCGACCCCTCACGCTGATCCGTGAGCGGTCAAAACCACCAGGCCAACACGTGACCTTGGCGTTAGATGATTAATCGTGGAAATTGACAGTTAGGGCTGTTCCATGCGGAACACGCCCCTGCCGATGAGCGATAACAAATTGAAGTCGCTAATCAATTTTCATCTGCTGCGACGCCGAATCCAGGTTAAAACGAGCACCAAGAACCCCAAGCTCACGCAGGGACCCAGCCGAAACGCCCTTTTTTGAAAAAGAATTGACTGTCGCAATGCTGACTTGGCTCAAACCATACTTCAATCTCGCCCGCGTGGACCGCCCGATCGGGACATGGCTACTCCTATTCCCATGCTGGTGGTCTTTGGCCCTTGCTGAACTTTCAAAGGGTCAGGTGATTCCAAACCCTGAGTACATTTTACTGTTTGTGGTTGGTGCCTTTGTGATGCGCGGCGCGGGCTGCACATGGAACGACATTGTTGACCGTGACTATGACGCCAAAGTCGAACGGACAGCCTCACGCCCGATTCCTTCAGGCGAGGTCTCCGTAACCCAGGCCGTGGTATTCGCCCTACTCCTGTCCCTCATCGGCCTTGCGGTGTTGTTGTCATTCAACCGCTTTACAATTCTTCTTGCGATTTCTTCACTGGTCCTAGTCGCCGTCTACCCATTTGCGAAACGCTATACGCAGTGGCCGCAACTCGTCTTGGGGTTGGGCTTCAACTGGGGTGCGCTGGTGGGCTGGAGTGCTATAACCGGAGAGATTAGCGCGACACCGTTGGTGCTTTATGCGGGATCTATAGCCTGGACACTTGGCTATGACACGATTTATGCCCACCAAGACCGTGCCGATGACATTAAAATAGGCGTCAACTCAACAGCGATCCGTTTTGGCGAGGCAACAACACACTGGGTCAGCGCATTTTATGCATTGGCAACTGCGCTGTGGGCCGTGGCCGGTTGGTTGGCAGGTGCAAAGTTATTTTTCTTCATTGGCCTTGCGCTGGCGGGCATGCACTTCGCCTGGCAGGTCAAAACCCTCAACATCAACGATGCAGCCAATTGCCTTGAGCGCTTTAAATCTAACCGCACGATCGGGATCATTGTGTTTTTAGCGATCGGCGCAGAGATGCTGCCCAACCTGGGCTAGAGTAAACCGCCCAAAATCAATTGCAACTTTTCGCAGGTTGATCTAGTGCGTGGCGATTTGGATATTCTGCACCAGCGCGCGAAAACTTATGCAGGCTGATCTGATCCTTCGCTGCCGCCACCTTCGCCTGCTTCATCAGATTTTTCTGAGGACATTTCCTGCAGCTTCTGGAAGACGCGTTTTTGCTCTTCAGCCTCAGTCTCTACTCGCGTCGGCTCTGGTGCTTTTGGCGTCAAAATTTCAGCATTTGGGAAGGCCACGTCCGGCTGCTCGGCCTTACTAAGGTCTTCAGCCGAAGCGGTCGTCTCTTCCGTCGGCAGCAATGTGCCGGCCTTGCGCGCTTCTCGGATGGCGGCCTTTTGTTCACGCTCTAAACGTTTGGCAGCCTTTTGGACTTCTGCATCCAAATCGATCTGCGTGCTAAGACCGAGCGTTACAGGGTCCTGCGGTTGCAACTGTTGAGAATTCCAGTGCGTACGATCTCTGATCTGTTGGATGGTCGGCTTGGTTGTGCCAACGAGACGTATAATCTGGCTATCCTTTAGTTCATCATGATTACGCAGCAACCAAAGCACCGCATTGGGGCGATCCTGGCGACGGGACACAGGCGTGTAGCGTGGTGCGCGCTTGCGCGTCGTCTGCGGCACTTCGATGCTGTTGTCGGACAACTCAAGGCTATGAGAACCATCCGCTTCACCCTTGGCGATTTCTTCGCGGGTCAACTGGCCGGATGTGATCGGGTCTGCGCCCTTGATACCGGCGGCCACGTCGCCATCGGCAATGCCTTTGACCTCTAGATTGTGCAGGCCGCAAAATTCAGCAATCTGCTCAAAGGTCAACGACGTGTTGTCCACCAACCAAACGGCAGTGGCTTTTGGCATCAAAGGTTTACGGTCGCTCATCACAGTCCATTTCCGGGTCCCCGCTCGAGGAGAACGAAGATCTTCAAGATTAACGATTCAAGGAGATGGGGTGACTATAGCGCCATTCGGGGGAAACCCGCAACACTCCAAACAGGGTTCATCCGCCAAGATTGCAGAAATTTTTGACTATTTACCAAGGCTTTATCAGTTCATTGGCACGAGTTGCGGCAATCGATTCGGACCGTTAGTGTCCCAATTCGTTTTGACTTGAGCTGCACTCCCAATCCCACGCATCAAACTTTTACGGAGACCTACCACGCCATGTTGCATTTTGCCCTGACCTACTTTGAAGACCTCAGTCTTGGTCAGGAGGCCAAAATATCATCGACCGTAACGGAAGCAGATGTTGCTGGCTTTGCTGAAATTTCAGGAGACACCAACCCGGTTCACCTCGATGCCGAGTACGCCGCCAGCACGATTTTCAAAGAACGTATCGTGCATGGAATGTTATCTGCCGCCTATATTTCGGCAGTGTTCGGCACACGGCTTCCCGGCCCAGGCGCAATTTATGTTTCGCAGTCGTTGAAATTTATAGCACCGGTTAAAATAGGTGACACAGTGGTGACGACCGTAAAAATTATCGAATTGGTTGAAGCGAAGAACCGTGCAAAGTTTGAAACCATTTGTGCGGTGGGGGCCAAACCCGTTCTCAAAGGTGAAGCGGAATTAATGGTGCCAAAGCGGCCAAGTTAAATCACACGCTGCAACGGCAGGCTCTAAGACACTGAGATTGGCTGAGGCGCCGCATGGACATCTTTCATAGCCATAAAGACGTGCCCGAACGGGTCACCGGCGCGGTGCTTGCGATTGGCAACTTCGATGGAGTCCACCGTGGCCACCAGGCGTTGCTTAAAACTGCAACAACCAAGGCAAAATCATGCAATGCGCCAGCTGGCGTGATGATCTTTGAGCCCCATCCGCGGGAAGTCTTCCACCCTGAAGAGCCACACTTCCGGTTGACGCCTTTGGACGAAAAGTTGCGCATCTTTAAGAGCCTGAACATCGACGTGGCGGTTGTCATGCCGTTTAACAAAGAGCTGGCCAGCCTGACCGCAGAGACGTTCTGCCAAGACATTCTAATTGACGCGCTTAAAGTTCGTCATGTCGTCATTGGTTATGACTTCTTTTTTGGTAAAGGGCGTACGGGTTCACCAGAAATGTTGCAACGTGTGGGTGAGCAGTCAGGTTTTGAAACGACCATCGTGGCGCCGGTAGCCGAAGATGGTGAAGTGTTTTCGTCTACCGCGGTTCGTTTAAAGCTGGCGCAGGGCGATATGAAAGGTGCAGGTCACGCGCTAGGCCGATGGTGGCGGGTGCATGGCAGGGTGATTGGTGGCGCGCACCGCGGCACCGGGCTCGGGTTTCCAACCGCCAATATCCCCCTGCCCAAAGGCACTGCGATTTCGCATGGCATTTACGCCGTCCGCGTCGGCGTTGGCGACACAGAGCTCAACGGCGCAGCTTACCTTGGCACCCGACCAACCTTTGATGACGCCAAGCCGGTGCTTGAAGTGTTCCTGTTTGATTTCGACGGTGATCTCTATGGGAAAGATCTCACCGTAACGTTCGTTGATTTTTTACGGCCCGACCGCAAGTTCGACAGCCCCGAGGCGCTGGTCGCCCAAATGGAGGTTGATTGCGCCGAAGCTAGTGCCCGGCTCGCCGTGGCCCCACACCAGCCAGCCTAACCAACCCGCCTAACACACCTATCTGAAGGACGTGCGTATAGCGGCCATAGCGCCCCTTTATGTTTCAGCTCTTGGTTGCTAGAAGGCGGCCTATTCGGTGCCCGCATCCAGACCCCAAGTCTAGCGAGACGGCGCCAAGCCAAATGTGCCAAACCAGCAGTGAAAGACCAAAGATGGCAAACAACAGCGAAGACGGCGGGCGCAATTGGAGCAAAACGCTGTTTCTGCCAAAGACCGATTTTCCGATGAAGGCGGGGCTGCCCAAACTGGAACCACGCCTGCTTGAGCGTTGGCAGAAGATCGGCCTCTACGACAAACTGCGTGCGCAAGCCAAAGGCCGCGATAAGATGGTGCTGCACGATGGCCCGCCTTATGCCAACGGCAACATTCACATCGGACACGCGCTCAACAAAATTCTCAAAGACCTGGTTGTGAAGTCACAGCAGATGTTGGGGCGCGACAGCAACTATGTGCCGGGTTGGGACTGCCACGGCCTGCCGATTGAATGGAAGATCGAAGAACAATACCGCGCCAAAGGCAAACAGAAGCCTGCCTTTGATGATCCAGACGCCATCAACGGTTTTCGCCAGGAGTGTCGTGACTTTGCCGCCAAGTGGGTTGATGTGCAGCGTGAAGAATTTAAACGCCTTGGCGTTATTGGCGATTGGGACACCCCCTACTTAACAATGGCCTATCCGGCGGAAGCGACTATCGCGCGCGAACTAATGCAGTTTGCCAAGTCCGGGTTACTTTATCGCGGTTCGAAACCGGTGATGTGGTCTGTCGTTGAGAAAACCGCGCTGGCAGAGGCGGAAGTCGAATACCACGACCATCAGTCGGATCAAGTTTGGGTGAAGTTTCCTATCATTGGTCGCGATCCGAAGAAAAATGGAAATGTTGAAGCAATTGGAGAACGCCTAAATGACACGAATGTTGTGATTTGGACGACCACACCATGGACACTGCCAGGCAATCGCGCGATCTGCTTCTCATCAAAAATTGATTATGTACAAATGGAAGTTACTAAAGCGCCTGAGGACAACTGGGCAAGGGTCGGCGAAAAATTTCTTGTCGCTGCAAGCTTAATTGAGCAGGTAAAAAGCGCCGCGCGCATTGATGAATGGAAAAATGTTGGTGGTGATATCGTTACTGGACTTGATGGTCTCATCTGCGCTCACCCCCTCTCCTCCATCGGCTACGACTTTCCCATACCCCTCCTCGACGGTGATCATGTCACCGACGACACTGGCACCGGCTTTGTGCACACGGCACCTGGACACGGCACCGATGACTACATCATCTGGATGTCCAATCAGGCAGCGCTCAACAAACGCGGCATCGACACATCCATTCCCTTCACCGTCGATGGCGATGGCATCTATACCGATCAAGCGCCAGGCTTTGCGGGCAAACGTGTGCTCAAAGAAAACGGCTCCAAAGGCGATGCCAACGAGGCGGTCATCAAAGCACTTGCCGATGCCGGCAACATCATCGCGCGCTCGCGCCTCAAGCACCAATATCCGCATTCGTGGCGCTCAAAGAAGCCGGTCATCTTCCGCAACACGCCGCAGTGGTTCATCAGCATGGATAAGCCACCGCACAAGGATGCCAACGCAAGCTTGCGCGAAATCGCACTGTCGGAAATCGGCAAGACGCAATGGGTGCCGGAGGTTGGCCAAAACCGCATCAACGGCATGATTGAAAACCGTCCCGATTGGGTGATGTCGCGTCAACGCGCCTGGGGCGTGCCGATTTCTGTGTTCCGCAACGTGGAAACGGATCAGGTCATCCCCGGCCCTGACTTTGACAAATCCGATGAACTCATCGCGCGCATTGAAAAATCCTTCCACGCTGAAGGCGCTGATGTTTGGTTCCGCGATGGTGCCAAAGAGAAATTCCTCACCGGGCTCGTTGAAAACCCCGATGATTGGGACCAAGTCCGCGACGTGTTGGATGTTTGGTTTGATTCCGGCTGCACGCACGCCTTCACACTTGAAGACGGCGATGCGTTCCCTGGCCTACAAGGCATCAAACGGGCGAAGGATGGCGGCAACGACCGCGTGATGTACCTGGAAGGTTCAGACCAACATCGCGGCTGGTTCCATTCCTCTTTGCTGGAGAGTTGCGGCACACGCGGCAACGCTCCCTATGACGTTGTGGTGACGCACGGATTTGTGCTCGACCCCAAAGGTCAAAAAATGTCGAAGTCACTTGGCAATGTCGTTTCACCACATGACGAAATTGCAAAATCCGGAGCCGACATTCTGCGCCTCTGGGTGGCGGCTTCCGACTATTCCGATGATCTGCGTATCGGAAAAGACATCCTCAAGACCTTCAGCGAAACCTACCGCAAACTGCGCAACACAATGCGTTGGATGTTGGGTGCGCTGGCTCACTTCGATGAAACCCAGCGCGTTGCCACTAAAGACCTGCCAGAGTTGGAACGGTTGATGCTGCATGAGCTGACCTGCGTCGATGCGGAAGTTCGCAAAGCCTATGACAACTACGATTTCCGAAAAGTGGTCGCGGCTTTGGCCCCGTTCCTTAACACCGACCTGTCGGCGTTCTATTTTGATATCCGCAAAGACACCCTCTATTGCGAAGCCTTTTCAAGCGCCAAACGTCACGCAACGCTAACCGTGATTGATGAGATCTATTCTGCCGTTACCCGCTGGATGGCCCCGATCCTCTCTTTCACCGCTGAAGAAGCCTGGCTGGCCCGCAATCCAAGTGGCAACGGGCCCGACAACGATGGCTCTGTGCATCTTCAGCCGTTTCCAACGATCCCGTCAGACTGGCGCGATGATGCGCTCTCAGAAAAATGGGAAACCATCCGCTCTGTCCGCCGCGTCGTCACCGGTGCGCTTGAAATCGAGCGCGCTGAAAAACGTATTGGCTCTAGTTTGGAAGCGGCACCTGAAATTTACATCGAAGATAAAAACGTTTTCAAAACACTTGGTACACTCGACAACCAAGACTTAGCCGACATCTGCATCACCTCTGACATCAAGGTCATCAACAAAAGTGCACCTGTTGGTGCATTCACTTTGACAGAGGTCGCTGGCGTCGGGGTTATACCAACCCGCGCTGAGGGCAAAAAATGCGCACGTTCCTGGCGGTTCACGCATGATGTGGGGTCAGACCCGCGCTATCCAGATCTCTCCGCGCGCGATGCAGCAGCCGTTGCCGAGTTTGACGCCCTGCAAGGCGATCCAAAAGGTGATACATGACCGAGACACCCTCACCCGTGACATCCGGGACACCAACTGGCCAAACACCGACCGGTTGGCTGTGGGCAGACCACGCCAAACCCGCACTCTGGGCCGCCCTGCTGACGTTGGTCAGCGACCAAGCCCACAAGCTATGGATGCTGTTTGGCTGGGGTATCAAAGAAGGCGAGCGCCATGTCCTGCTGCCGTTTCTCGATATCGTCTATGTCAAGAATACCGGCATCAGCTATTCCATGCTCGATGGCAAAAGCCAGGCCTGGCAGCTGACGCTCGCAGGATTTGCTGTTTTGGCCGCCCTCGGCCTGTGGATTTGGACGGTCCGTGGGCAGCACAGCAAAATTATGATTATATCTCTGGGGCTTATCGTTGGAGGCGCGATCGCCAATGCGATTGATCGGGTCTGGCTGGGCGGTGTCGCGGACTTCTTCTCAGCGCATGCATTTGGCTACTATTGGTATGTGTTTAACCTCGCAGATGTGGCTATAGTTGCTGGGGTCACTGGTCTGCTTTATGATTCACTTCTTGCGAGTCGTAATGACGCCGTAAACGGGGCCTAGAGCATCCTGCGTTTGGTAATACGCAGATAAGATGCTCTAACTCTTTGAAGTAGATCAAATTATCTGCATTAAATCGGAATAGATTTAATGCAGTTTGATCTAGGTGCCTGTATCTAGGTGCCTATAAACGGAGCGAAATGGGGATATTGGTTCGTGCCCATCCGCCTATCCGTGCCAGTTGCTTGCGATTTAGGTCAGGAAGCCACTTGATCGCACCACGTTGCCAATGTCGGGAGACGTCTAAAAATGCACCGCCGCACTCGCAGATTTGCCACTGCCATGGTCCTCGCTGGTGCCGTTGCTGTTTCAGGCTGCGGTTTAGGTGTTGGCGATGTTGAGTTGCAAGGCGGTATCTTTGATGCCCTCGGTGTTGGCAGCAATTCCAAACAAACAACACGAGATGATGTGAAACTTAAGCCGCGCGCGCCATTGGTTCTGCCACCCGGCGTTGACCGCCTGCCATCACCTGGCACCTCGGTGGCGGCAGCCGATCCAGAATTGCTCACCATCCAGGATCCCGACCAGGTTGCTAAGCAAGACAGAGGGGCGCTCGAAAAAGCCCAAAAAGAATACTGCGATAAGAATTATCAAGAATATGTAGACGGCAGTGAGTTCGTCAGTGGTCCACTTGGACCCTGCCGCAAGTCCGTCATGACGGCGATCCAGAAGTGGAACAGCGGCGAAGCGAATTAGTGCAATCTCATTTTAGCTAGAGCATCGCGCCTTTTCTCGTACCAGCCAAGCTGTTTGCTCAACCTCTATCTGATGGCTCTATCCAATGACTGGCGATCAACTGATCTGCTCAAAGTCGAACCTAACTTTTCGCAGGTTGATCTAGGCTGAGCGCAACGGCAGTTCCTGCTTTCCCATGACTTCTTATCAGCCCCATTTTCCGTTCGGGGAAGAATCAATCCAAAGAAATAGAAGTGTGACCATTGCCTGATGCTTCCAGATATACTTACACACAATCTTTCTGTGATTTTCTGCGGCACTGCAGCGGGAAATGCTTCCGCGGAACGGGGGCACTACTACAGCGGACCGGGAAATAAATTTTGGAAAACCCTTCATGATATTGGGCTCACTCCCAAACGCCTGACACCAGAAGAAGATAGGACACTGCCAAGCTATGGCATTGGGTTAACTGACCTTGTTAAAGACGTATCCGGAATGGATAAGAATATTCCGCAAGACGCATTTTCACGTCACAAACTTGAAGAAACGATTGCCAATTGGCGCCCACGCGCCGTCGCGTTCAATGGCAAAAAAGCCGCCCTTGAAGCACTTAATGTCAAAAAAATCGACTACGGTCTCGTCACCCCTTCAGCGTTAAAACATGTTAATGTGTGGGTGCTGCCTTCAACATCCGGGGCCGCAAATGGCTTCTGGGACATCAAGCCGTGGCTAGATATGGCTGATGGCTTCTAGATCGGCCCAGCCGTTACGGACTTTCAGCCATGTTTTGACGAAGATATGAACACCTTGTCATTTGACATCCGCGACCGAAGCCCCACCTTGTCACCAGTTCCAGTCCCCCTTCAGGTATGCGCCGTTTGCTCCAAACCCAGCACACCAAGCCGGAGATCTAAGCCCGTGACTTTTAAACCATTTGGCAACCCATTCGGCTATTCTCTAACCAAGAGCCTTTTGTTGATCATGACCCTTCTGACACCAACACTTACCGCCAACGCGACACCCGCCGTCAAAGTGGAGGAGTACAAACTCGACAATGGCATGCAGGTCGTGGTGATCCCCAATACGCGTGCACCCGTTGTCACGCACATGGTGTTTTATCGTGTCGGTGCGGCCGATGAGACGCCTGGCGTTTCCGGCATCGCCCACTTCCTCGAACACTTGATGTTCAAGTCGACCCAAAAAATCCCATCGGGAGAATTTTCCAAAATCGTGGCGCGACTGGGTGGCCAGGACAATGCATTCACAGGGCACGACGCGACGGCCTACTTCCAGCGCATTGCCAAGGAGCATTTGAAAACGGTGATGGAGATGGAAGCGGACCGCATGGTCAACTTGCAACTCTCAGAAAACGATGTTGTCACCGAGCGCAACGTAATTCTCGAAGAACGCCGCTCCCGCATTGAAAATAGCCCATCAGCTATTTTGTCAGAGCAAATGGACGCAACACTTTATTACTCCCACCCTTATGGCATTCCAATCATCGGTTGGGAGCATGAGATGGAGAAGCTGTCACGCAAGGATGCGCTGACTTTCTACAAACACTTCTATGCACCCAACAATGCGATCCTCGTCGTTGCCGGTGATGTGACGGGCACCGAAGCATTGGCGCTCGCGAAACAAACCTATGGCAAGTTGTCAGCCAACCCCGAGATCGCTGCAACACGGACCCGTCCGCAAGATCCACCGCATCGCTCTGCGCGACGCGTTGATATTGCAGACCCGCGTGCTGGCAAAGCCTCATTGCACCGCGACTATATCGCGCCGAGTTCTGAAACAGCCGCGCCTGGCGAGGCTGAGGCGCTGACGTTGCTGGCCACAATCCTGGCAGATGGACCGACAAGCCGCTTGTACAAAAAGATGGTTGTGAAGGACAAAACCGCATCATCCGCTGACGGTGGCTATTGGAGCACCGCGATTGATAGCGGCAAGATTGCGCTCTATGCCATCGCCGCCGATGGCGTTGACCTCAAAACCGTTGAATCCGGTCTCGATGCCGTGATCGAAGAGGTGCGCAAAAACGGTGTCACCCAGGAAGAACTCGACCGAGCCAAAGCGGGTGAAATCGCCCAATATGTCTATGACAGCGATAGCCAATCAACATTGGCACGACGCTATGGCTACGAATTGGCCGTTGGCCGGTCGATTGCAGATATTGAAGCCTGGCCCAAAAAGATTGAAACGATCACAGTCGAAGATCTAAAAAAGGTCGCCGAAAAGCACTTGGACATTCGCCGCTCGGTCACCGGTACACTGGTGCCAGCACCGGTGCCTGCTGCTGCAAAAAGCACGCAAACCCCAGCAGCCGGTCGCGGCTAAGTGCAACTTGGAGACCAGATCATGAATTCAGCATCTAAGTTGCCGTCATCGCGCGGGCAATCACTCAAAACCGTCCGCCGAACCGGCACCCTCACACGGTTTGCCTATGTGATGGTGTGTCTAGCAGCTAGTCTTTTCCTCATTCAGCCGAGAATTGCCGACGCCATGGAAGTCAAACAACTTAAAACAAAGAACGGCATTGAAGCCTGGCTGGTCGAAGACCATTCCGTGCCACTCGTATCCTTGAAATTTGTTTTTGAGGGCGGCAGCTCTCAAGACCCTGATGGCAAAGAAGGCCTCGCCAACTTCCTCACCTCGATGTTGGATGAGGGCGCTGGCGATCTCGATTCAAATGCTTTCCAGGAAAAGATCGAAGGCCTTGCCGTTCGCCTCAGCTTTTCAGAAACCAAAGATGGCTTTTACGGCAACTTCAAAACGCTGACAAAAAATCTTGACCCTGCTGCCGACTTGCTGCGGCTGGCCATTACCAAGCCGCGCTTTGACAAAGACGCCATTGAGCGCATGCGCAAACAATTGCTGGCGAGCCTTGCCTTTGCTGCTCGCAATCCAGAACGTGTTGCAGCTAAGACGTGGTATGAGGTGGCCTTTAAAGGACACCTTTATGGCCGTCCGTCCAACGGCACTGACGCGTCAATCAAATCAATCAGCGCCCAAGATCTCACCGGTTATCGCAATCGTATTTTTGCTCGTAGCAGTCTCAAGGTTGCCGTTGTTGGCGATATCGACGAGGCCACGCTCATCAAACTGCTTGATCAAGTCTTTGGCGAACTTGCAGAAAAAGCTGACTTGCGCGATGTGCCCCAAGTCAAACCGGTAACGGGTGGCATCCGCAAAGTCGTTGAAATGAATGTACCGCAGTCTGTTGCTGTTTTTGGACTTGGTGCCATGGCGCGCAAAGACCCGGACTTTATGTCGGCTTTTGTTCTCAATCACATTATTGGCGGCGGTGGATTTGCCTCTCGCCTGATGGAAGAAGTGCGCGAGAAGCGTGGTCTTGCTTACTCGGTCTATAGTTACATTCTCCCCTACCGGCATACATCCGTCTATTCAGGAAGCGTTGCCACGCGCAATGACGCCATTGACCAATCCCTCGATGTTATTCGCTCCGAGTTAGTGGCCATTGCCAAGGATGGTCCGACGATGGATGAATTTAAAAACGCCAAGAGTTACCTCGTGGGCTCTTATGCATTGAGATTTGATACCGGCGGTAAGATCGCTAGTCAGCTGTTGGGGTTGTTGGAAGAGGGCTTTGGACCTGAATATCTCACTAATCGCAACAAGTTGATTTCTGACATCACCATGGATGACGTAAAACAGGTCGCAAAAAGGTTGTTGGATACTGACAATTTAATTGTCACCATTGTTGGCAAACCCCAAAAGCCCGGCGATAAGAGCTAAGCTCGATTGAGCGAATCTTGAAGATCGTCTCGCAAAGGAAGCCACAATGGGCGCACGCCCTGAGCCCCAGAATACAGACGCCCTGTATCATCACTCTATTCATGGCTGCTTGGCCGACCCCATTTTGGGTATAGGTTTAAGCCAGGCTGATCTTTCCTGCGCGCTCGACAAAGTTGCAGCCGGGTTAGAGCGGCTGAAAGCGGCCTATCATGATGATACCTTACCGCTGCTCAAAATTGCACAAGACAAAGACGACATTGATCACGCCACCCGCGCGCTTGAAAAGCTTTCCAAAGGCGCGCAACGCATTCTGTTTTTCGGCACAGGTGGATCAGGCCTTGGCGGGCAAACACTGGCCCAGGTTTCTGGCTGGAACATTCCGGGTGGGGCCAACGTTTATGATCGCTCGCGCCCACGCACGCGCTTTTACGATAACCTCGATCCCCTGACGCAACTTGGCACATTGGACGAAGGCGATCTTGCCACCACACGCTTCGTCATCATCTCAAAATCAGGCGGCACAACCGAAACGTTGGCCCAGGCGATTACAGCGCTCAGCGCCGTCAAAGCAGCCGGACTTGAAGTTGCGATTCCAACCCTGTTCCTTGGCCTTTCTGAACCAAGTGTGGACGGCAAACGCAACAGCCTGCGTGAACTCTTTGAAGCGCATCGCATTCCGATGTTGGATCACCACACGGGCATTGGCGGGCGCTTTTCATGCCTCACAAATGTCGGCCTTTTGCCAGCGCTTGCACGCGGTCTCGACGCGCACGCCATTCGACGCGGTGCAGACAATGTCGTGCAACAAATGATGTCTGCAGTAGATCCCCAACACTGTCCACCAGCCTTGGGCGCTGCGGTTGCCTTAGCAGCCGCTGACAGCCAATCCATCTCAAACCTGGTGATGATGCCGTATTCGGATCGCTTGGCACGATTTTCAAATTGGTTTGTCCAACTGTGGGCTGAGAGCCTTGGCAAAGCGGGCAAAGGCACAACACCCTTGGCAACGCTTGGGCCACGGGATCAACACAGCCAACTTCAATTGTTTATGGACGGTCCACGCAATTTCCTGTTCACGGTGCTTCGTGTTGCCAACCAAGGGACAGGCCCGCGCATTGATGCAGACATGGCACGAAGCGTTGGTGCAGACTACATGGCCGGAAAAACGATCGGCGATGTGGTTCATGCCCAGTCGCTTGCCATTGTTGAAGCGCTTTTCCAAGCAGGCCGACCGGTACGCACCATTGATATTCCCACACTCGACGAGCAAAACATTGGTGCCCTATTGATGCATTTTATGCTGGAGACGATCCTGGCTGGCTTTGCTCTTGATATCGACCCGTTCGATCAACCGGCCGTTGAACTCGCCAAAACCCTGACAAGGGAGAATCTGGCAGCATCCTAACCTGTTGTTATTCGAGAGCATCCTGCTGAGCTGGGGATGACGCCGTGATCGCCCTCCCCAACCCCTGGGGACGAATCACGAGACGCGCTATGAGAGATCCTGATACAGGAGCTCAGCCGATGGCCATCCGCCAACTGCCACCACAAACTGTCAATCGCATTGCCGCAGGCGAAGTCATTGAACGCCCCGCAAGCGTTGTCAAAGAGCTGGTCGAAAACGCCATCGATGCTGGCGCAGGCGACATCGAAGTGGTCACGGTCAACGGTGGATTATCGCTCATCCGCGTCACCGACAATGGCCGGGGCATGTCTAAACAAGACCTGGCGCTCAGCGTTGAACGCCATGCCACATCCAAACTCGCCGATGATGACCTTTCAACCATCTCAACGCTTGGCTTTCGTGGCGAAGCCCTACCGTCCATCGGCTCTGTTGCGCAGTTATCAATTGTCAGCTGTCAAAAGGCAGGGCAAGGTTTTGAGATCGTCGTTGACCGAGGTCGTAAAGAAGCGCTGAAACCTGCCGCCAGCAACGTTGGCACCAAGGTTGAAGTACGTGACCTATTTTCTGCAACACCTGCGCGCCTGAAGTTTGTCAAATCAGAGCGAGCAGAAAACCAAGCCATCAACGAAATCATGAAGCGCATCGCTATGGCCCATCCAGATATTGCGTTTTCGGTGACCACCGGACAGCGCACGGCACTTGCATTGCCAAAGTCTGGCATCAGCGGCGCCGATCTCTTAGCTCGCCTCGGGCGGATTATGGGCAAGGACTTTCTTGATGATGCCATTCCGGTGAGCGCCGGCACGGAAGCTGCCAAGGTGCGCGGTTTCATTGGCCTGCCAACGCTCAACCGCGCCGATGCCAGCCAGCAGTTTTTGTTCGTCAATGGTCGGCCTGTAAAAGATAAATTATTGTTTGGTGCTGTACGTGCTGCCTATGGCGATCTGTTGCCACGCGGGCGTTCGCCGATGTTAGCCCTGTTTGTCGACGTCACACCTCAAGATGTTGACGTCAATGTTCACCCTGCGAAAGTGGAAGTGCGCTTTCGTGATGCGGGCCGTGTTCGCGGCCTCCTAATCTCCGCAATGCGTTCAGCCCTTGCCCAAGCCGGTCACCAGGCCAGCGCCTTTGGCGGTGTCAAAACCATCGATACTTTGGCAGGCTCCGTATTGTCATCCGCAGCTGGCGCAGCCATTACAGGACAACACACACCAGCCAACGGAAATCGACCCATCTATCCACCACGCATGTCGCGGGGTGGACTTGCAGAGGAGTTGCAGGCTCCATTTGAGGCCGTCAACACGCCGAGCGGCAATGCAGATGCGTCGGTTGACATTGTGCAAAGTGACGCCGTGCAATGCCCGCTCGGAGCCGCGCGCGCGCAACTGCATGAAACCTATATTGTCGCCCAAACAGAACACTCCGTCGTGATTGTCGATCAACATGCGGCACACGAACGCCTCGTCTATGAGCGCATGAAGAACGCACTTGGCAACGGCGGCGTTGCCCGCCAAGGGCTTCTCATTCCCGAGGTGATCGAGCTTGATGACGATGACGCTCAAGCGCTTAGCGAACGCGCAGAAGAGCTGGCGGAACTTGGTTTGGTTGTTGAGGCCTTTGGCCAAGGGGCAATTGCGGTACGCGAAGTCCCCGCTCTCCTTGGGAACTGCAATGTCAAAGGTCTTGTGCAAGACCTAGCCGATGAAATTCGCAGCAATGGCCAGAGTTTTGCCTTGAAAGACAAACTGGAAGCGGTGTGTTCACGCATGGCCTGCCATGGCAGTGTCAGGGCCGGACGCCGCCTGACACCACAAGAAATGAATGCGCTTCTCCGCGATATGGAAGCGACACCCTATTCTGGCCAATGCAATCATGGCCGCCCGACCTATGTCGAACTCAAACTGACGGATATTGAACGTTTGTTTGGGCGCAGCTAGCGAAAGGCGTTTGCCCTACTGACCCGCAAAACGATAGATGCGCACCTGCGTCTCGCCATAACTGCGCGTATCGATCACTTCATATCCATCTACCGCACCAATCTCGCTTTTCAGGTGTTCTTCCAAGACAACGCAAGCGGCTGGGGCCAGCCAACCGCCATCACGCATAGATTTGAGACCCGCTTCACCAAGCGCCTTGCCATAGGGTGGATCTAAAAACGCCAGGTGAAATGGCGCCAGGGTTCCGATGGGACCTAAGTCCGTTGCATCGCGACGAAAAATCTTGCTGACGCCGGTGAGCCCAAACGTTTCCACATTGGCACGGATAAGGGCACGCGCTTCAAGAGCCTGCTCGATAAAAAGACAAAAACGCGCGCCTCGAGACAAGGCTTCAACGCCCAGCGCACCTGTTCCTGCAAACAAGTCGATTACCCGCCCATCATTGAGGCTCACGTCACTGGCCCCATGCTCTAAGATGTTGAATACGGACTCACGAACCCGATCTGAAGTCGGTCGGATGTTATCGCTGTGCGGCGCCGCCAACGCACGGCCACGCAAACGTCCGCCAACCACCCTCATTTGGCGCGCCCCTTATGCGAACTGCGTTGGGCCTTGGGTTTTGGGCGCTGACCTTTCGTCGATTTGTCTCGTTGTGGTGATCTCGATGGCGAGCGCACCATGTCCTCTGGTTCTGCACGACGCTTTCTAGGTCCACGGCGCAGTGTCGGGGCAACGTCTTCCTCGCCTGATAACTGAAACTCTTCGGCAAGCTTAGGCCCCATTTGTTCTGCCAGCGTTTTGCGGCGCACGAGATCGGTTTGCCCTGGCTTCAAATCAAGCAGTTGAAACGGACCATATGAGATGCGGATCAGACGATTGACCTCAAGACCCAAGGCACCAAGAACACGGCGCACCTCGCGGTTCTTGCCTTCACGCAAGCCCAGTGTCAGCCATTGGTTGGCCCCTTGCTGGACGTCGAGTGTTGCTTCAATAGGACCATATTTGATGCCCTCAACGGTAATACCATCACTCAAGGCTTTGAGCTGGTCCTCGGTGACACGACCATGGGCACGTACACGATAACGACGCACCCAACCAGTCGCTGGTAACTCCAGGTAGCGTGCCAGGTCACCATCATTGGTCAACAGCAGCAGACCTTCGGTATTATAATCGAGGCGGCCGATGGAGATCACCCGCGGCAGCGTTGCCGGCAACGCATCAAACACAGTTTTGCGTCCTTGCGGATCACGATGCGTTGTCACCAATCCTCTGGGTTTGTGATAGCGCCACAACCGAACCGGCTCGCGCGCCGGCAACGGTTGACCATCCACCTCGATGCGATCCCGCCGCGCCACATCATATGCCGGTGTTTTGAGGCTCTTGCCATTAATGCGAACCCGACCCTCTTCAATCCAGCGCTCTGCTTCACGTCTGGAACACAGCCCGGCGCGCGCCATCACCTTGGCGATACGGTCACCCTTTGCCGGTGTCTTATCTCTGCCAGTTGCTTCTCCCGACTTGACCTTGACTTTGGTTTCAGTCACGGATCGTTTTGATCTATGGGACTTGACCGCTGCGTGTTGCTTCGGCTTTACACCAGGCGCCTTACCCCCACGCGACCGAGGCGCCTTTGAGGCGCGTTGCGGATTGCCTTTTGTTGGTGGATTTTTAGGGCGTGGTGACATAAGCAGTTCTCAACTGGAAAGATGCGCCCGTTATGGCATCACAAACCGAGCAACGCTATATGGACGTCGCATTGGACGCAGCACGTGCCGCAGCCGAACGCGGCGAGGTGCCGGTTGGCGCGGTGCTCGTCGACCCCAGCGGTAAAGTTGTTGCAATTGATGGCAACCGCACACTGGAAACCTCAGATCCATCGGCACACGCTGAAATGCTCGTCATCCGCCAAGGTTGCCAGAAAGCCCAGTCTCAACGCCTGCCTGGTCACGATCTCTATGTCACTCTAGAACCCTGTCCGATGTGCGCTGCTGTCATTTCAAATGCCCGCATTCGCAGGCTGTACTTTGGTGCGCTTGATGCCAAAAGCGGCGGCGTTGAAAACGGGGCCCGCGTTTTCAGTCACAGCACCTGTCACCACGCCCCAGAGGTTTATGGCGGCATTGGTGAACTTGGAGCAGCCCGCCTGCTCAAATCGTTTTTTGCTGACCGTCGAAGCCAGTAGTGTCGCCCATACTTAGTCTTCAATCGGTAGGGTTTTGGATTCCAGAGCGCGTGCCAATTGGGTTTTAAAACGCGCTTTAGCGGGTTCGGCCTTTTCAAGAATTTCGGTAACTTTGAGAAAGTCCAGGACATTAAATGTGCCTGTGCCCGCTTCAACATAGATATCAGGTTGTCTTGCTTTCAGCTTTTCTCGAATAAGCGAGCGTTCAAAAAAGAATGACAGAGAAAATAGTGTTTCTATCATCGCTGGTGGTTTGCCGCCATTGGGCTGCTTGGTAATGCCGCTGACATCAACTGCGATCAAGATATCGGCCATGCCATCCAACACGTCAAACGGCAACGGATTGACAAATCCACCATCCATCAACGTGCGACCGTCAATGGTTACAGGGTGAAAGATGACCGGTAGGGCCATACTGGCAGCGACGGCTGGTTTAAGTGGTCCTGTCGTAAAAATTTTTGGTTCAAGTGCGTAGTAGTCACTGGCAACGATGTGCAGTGGGATCTTGAGATCTTCAAACGTGTCTGCCACGTCAGCAGGCAATACGATGTCAAGAAGTGCCTCAGGAGAGAGTAGTGAACCACGTCCCGCAACCAGTTTGAGCGCAGATTGTGCTGACATTGCGCGCGCTGAAAGCACATCGCGCACAAGATCATACCTTCGGGTCAACACCTCGGTGGTGTGATTGCGAAGATCTCTGCCGCTGATACCTGATGCGTAGGCAGCGCCAAAGATGGCACCAATCGAGGTGCCAGCGATCACCTTAGGTGTTACGCCGAACTCATCAAGC